>DAIDGU010000046.1 GCA_027459785.1 Ktedonobacteria bacterium
CGGGGGGCGGACAGTGAGCAGCGGGGGACGGACAGTGAGCAGCGGGGGGCGGACAGTGAGCAGCGGGGGGCGGACATTCCTGTCCGCCATTTGAGGGGGAACGAGCGGTGGGTATGGCATCGAATTGGCCGTTGCGCCAGGCGGATACGGTGGAGTGCGAGCGGGTGCTGCCCGTGGGGCGCGGCATAGTGCGCGTGGCGGTGGACGACCCCGTGGAGCCGGAACAGGTCGTCGCGCAAGGGCCAAATCAGCCGCCGGTGCTGGCGGGGCTGCGCGGGCGGGTGAAGCGCGTCATTCCGGAGCGCGGCGTGGTGATCGCTGGCACGGCGACGGTGGTTGTGGGCGTGGCGGGCGTCGGGCAGCCGGTCGTTGGCCCGCTGGTGTTTTTGCCGCCATCGGGTGCGATCAATCAGATGCCGTCAGGGGCCGTGGCCGTCATCACCGGCGAACTGACGCGCGAACTGTTAAGCGCCGCCCGCGCGGCCCGCGCCGTAGGCATCTGCGCGCCCAGCGCGCAGCCGGAGGTGATCGAGCTGCTCACCGGCACAGAATGCACGGCGCTGATCGACGGCTCCATGCCGCCGACAAATCCCCCGCCGCTGAGCGTCTTGCTGGTGCATGGCTTCGGTCGCCGCCCCCTGCGCACGGAACTCGCGCAGGTGTTGGGCAGCCACACCGGCCAGCCAGCCTTGTTGCAACCGGCTATGCATCAGACGCACGGGCAGCCGCCGCAACTGGTCTTGCCGCTGCCGTGGCAATCCGCCCCACGCATCAGCTTCGACGACACGATCATCCCCGGCGCGCTGGTGTGGGTGCTGGGCGGCGACTTCCACGGCGCGGCGGGTCGCGTGGCCCGCCTGCTGCACGCCGGCCAGGTGTTGCCCTCCGGCATTCGCGCGCGCGCCGCGCGCGTGCGCCTGGAAAACGGTACGGAAGTGACGCTGCCCCTCGCCAACTTGCAGCGCGTGGGGTGAACGCGGCCAGATGGCCTAGGGTGGGGCTACTGCGCCGTCAGGTGGCGCACGGCGGTGATCAGGGTTTGTGCGTTGGGCAAGACGGCGTTTTCCAGTTCAGGGCTGGCGGGAGTGGGCAGGCTGAGCGCGCCGATGCGCAGGACGGGGCCAGCGAGATCGGCGAAACAGACTTCGGAGATGAACGCGGCCAGTTCCGCGCCGAAGCCGCCGAAGCGCACATCTTCGTGGAAGACGATGGCGCGGTTTGTCTTGTGGACGGAGGCGGCGATGGTGGCGAAATCTAACGGCTGCAAGGTGCGCACGTCCACGACCTCGATAGCGATGCCGTCATCGGCCAGCAGATCGGCTGCCGCCAGGGATTCCACGACCATCGCGCCATAGGTGATCACGCTGGCCGCGGTGCCGGCGCGCCGCACTGTCGCCACGCCCAGCGGCACGATATAGTCGTCGTCCGGCACCGCGCCCACCGGCTCGTGGTAAAGCCGCTTCGGCTCCAGGAAGATCACCGGATCGTCGTCGCGGATCGCCGCCTTGATCAGCCCCTTGATATCCGCTGGCGTCGCGGGGATGACGACCTTCAGGCCAGGGATATGCGCAAAGAACGCTTCCACGCTCTGGGTGTGGTCCGGCCCGCCGCCCCCGCCGCCATAGGGCGCACGCACCACGATGGGGCAGGTCCAGGCGCCGCGCGAACGATAGCGCAGCTTAGCGGCTTCATTGGCGATCTGCCCCAGCGCCGCGAAAAGGTAATCCGCGAACTGGATCTCCGCCACGGGGCGCAAGCCGCCGAGCGCCGCGCCGACACTGATGCCAACGATGCCGTTTTCAGAGAGGGGCATGTCCCACACGCGCGCGGCACCGAATTCGCGGCGTAGCCCTTGCGTGGCGGAAAAGATGCCGCCAGCGACACCGATATCTTCGCCCAGCAGCACCACGCGCTCGTCGCGCGCCATTTCGTCGCGCAGTCCCGCGCGCAGCGCCTGGATCATCGTTTGTTCGGCCATCGCCGGTCAGCCCCCCTTGCGCTCGTCTTCGGTCGGCGCGCTCCCCGGCGCGAACAGGTGATCGCGCACCGTCTGCGGATCGGGCAGGGGCGCGTCCAGGGCCGCGGCCAGCGCGGCTTCCTGCGCCGCGCGGAGTTCAGCGCGCAGCGAAGCATCCGCCGCCGGCGTCATATCGCCCCGCGACAGCAGATAGGCGCGCAGCCCTTCCACCGGATCACGCGGATCGGCATCGTCGCCCGAACCGCTGAGGCGGGGGATGATCACCTCGATCAGCGTCGGCCCCTGGCCGGCCCGCGCCCGCGCGAAGGCCTCGCGCGCCGTCGCCAGCACCGCCAGCACGTCGCTGCCGTCCACGATCACGCCCGGCATGCCATACGCTGCCGCGCGGTCCGCCACGTGGGCCACCGGCATCTGGGCGGTTTGCGGCGTGGAAAGCGCGATGCCGTTATTCTCGCAGACGAAGATGACCGGCAGGTGGTGCAGTCCGGCGAAATTGAGCGCCTCGTGAAAGTCGCCCTCGCTCGTCGCGCCCTCGCCGAAAAACGTCAGCGCCACCGCGCCCTCGTGGCGCAGTTGCGCGGCCAGCGCGATGCCTGCCGCGTGCAGTGTCTGCGTCGCCACCAGGCCCGACGCGCTCACCACGCGCAACGCGCGGCTGTTCCACTGCGCGGGTCGCATGCGGCCTCCGCTGATCGGGTCGGTAGCGCGGCTGAGTTGGTTGAGGAAGATCGCTTCGACGGGCATGCCGACGGCCAGCATCGCCGCCAGGTCGCGGTAATAGGGGAGGATGTAATCGAGGCCAACGCGCAACGGTTCCACGCAGCCCACTTGCGCCGCCTCGTGGCCCCGACACACCGCGCCGCCGATGGCGTGGCCCTGCGCCCGCAACTCCGCCAGGCGCTCATCCAGCAGGCGGGCGCGCAGCATCAGGCGATAGGCGCGCAGCAGGTCGTCTGGTTGCAGGTCGAGGGTGATCCGGCGCGCATCAAGGCGCGCTAAGCGCATCCGTTCCTCGTCTTGCCTTCGCACGCGCTGCCATCCTCCCGCGCTCAGCGCCGGCCTACCATGCGCTGCTCGAAGCCGTGGATCGCTTTATCCAACGATGAGGTCTCGTGGCTGAAATCGTGTTCGATCATGCGCGCCAGATAGAGGCCGCCGCGCGTCGCCTCGATGGCCGCCAGCGTCAGGGCGCTGGCATAGGCCACCACCAGGCCGAAGGCCGCCGCCAGCAGATGTGTCACCAGCGTCGGTCCCTGGTGCGTCAGCAGCGCGCTCGCGCCTTCCACCGCGCCAGCCGCAATCAGCCCCGCCACCGGGATCGAAACGAGAATGGCCGTCACCGCGCGCAACAGCGTCGTCAAGACATTATGGAGGATATGCAGAATCTGATTTTGCATGCGCGCCCACCTCGTCGCCCCTGAACAGACATCGTATCGTTGTGTGCAGCATACCAGATTCCACGCGAAAGGGCAAATCATTCGCGCGGGAAAAGCTCACATTGCGCCGGGGCGGGCGGTTGCAACCGCCCGCGTTATGGGTGCTGTATGTTCGCACGCACACATTCCCACATGCCTATCTCAGCACTGGGCGGTCGGCTGCACCTGTGGCCCTGGATTGAAGGTTGCCAGGATGTGGTTCCACAGGGGCTGCTCAATCTGGAAGAACGTCGAGATGAAATACTTCGCAGAGCTTTGCAGCCAGATCTCGAAGGCTTTGCCATGCGCGAAGAAGACGCGCCCGAAAGCGGGGGCGGAGTAGCCATTCACCGGGTCGCCGCCATTGGTATCAACGTTGACGGCGGGATAGGGGCCGACGGTCGTGTCGGTGGCCGCACCGCACAGCAGTTGCTCCACGAACGATTCCTGGTAATTGGTTGTCGCGCGCACGAAAAAGAGTGTTACGGGGTGCGTCGGGAAGTTGGGATCATAGACATTCGTGATCGGCTCGTCGAACTCAACATTGCTTTCCAACGAGCTGATGCCCGGCGTCACGAACCAGGAGACGGGATATTGCACCGAATAGCCATACGTCGGATCGACATAGACGGAATAGGTTCCCGGCACCGGCGTGACATGCGGTGCTTTGCTGGTTGGCGCGGTCACGGGAGTGCTGCTGCCGCCGGTGGTTGGCGGCGGCGTGCTGGTGGCCGTGCGCGCCGTAGACGTGTTGCCGTGCGCGCAGGCGGCGACGAAGAGCATCACACCCAGCGCGGATAAAGCCCACCAGCGCGGCATTTGCCGGCCCTGGCGCATGTGACGTTTGTTGAACACGCGAATTTCCCCCACATATGATTGAGATAAAAAGCCAGTTGATCTGGATGGGACTATCTTACGCCGGGGCAAGAGGTGTGTCAACCGTTTGGCCCCTTTGGGTGCTACAACGCTGGGGGGCGGAATGTGACCACCATCAATCATACCCGCCGCTCACGTACATAGCCATTGCCGGATGCCCTGTCTCCACGCGCCACACGTCACTGCCCGCCGGATGATCCCACACCAACTATCTGTCGTGACCCGCCAGGCGCGTGCTTTGGGACAGCCAGGGACGCCAAGTTCACGATCCCAGCGCGACCGGCACCGCGCGCCATGCGCCGCCGGTGTAGTCGAAGATGCTCGTCTGGCTGAGGTTGCCGCCGGCCCACACGGCACCATCCGGCGCGACGGCGATGGTGTTGAACTGCGCGTCGGCGGGCGGGGGCAGGTGTTGCCACTGCTGCGTGTCGGTGGCATAGGTGAAGGCTGAACCGTGATCGCCGACGATCCAGACCGTCCCGTTGGTGATCGCTACAGCACGGCCCGTCACGTTCATCGGCGTCGTCAACTCGTACCAGAGGCCGCTGTTGCTCAGCCGCACCGTCGTGCCGTCATCCCCCACGGCCCAGCCGTCGTTGGCCGACAGGGCCAGACCATAGAAGTTCGTGTGGGTGAAGTGAGTCGGCATACGCCAGGCGGTGCCATCGTAATGCAGGAACATGCCCAGTGCACCGACCACCCACACATCATTCGGCGCGCGGGCGGCGATGGCGTAGAGATCGCTGGGCATGCTGGTAGGATATTGCGTCCATGTGCCATTCAGGAAGTGATAGAGCACGCCGCCATCGCCGATGGCCCAACCTTCCTGGGCGCTCGTAAATTCGATGCCATTGATCGGCACGCCGAATTGCTGGCGGTGCCACACACCATCCGCCCCCCGCGCGAAGATAAAGCCACTTTCCTGCGTGGCGTCGCCATGCGTGGCATCGCTGCGTGCGCCGGCCACCCAGAGCGTGGGGCCGGTGACGGCGATGGCCTTCAGCGCGTCGCCTTCCTGAGTGGGCGGCGGATCGGGCGCGCGTTGCCATGCCCCGTTCGTCTCGCGCAGGACAACCGGCTGGCTATGCGCCGGCTGTAAGCCGATGGCCCAGCCACTTTGCGCGCCCGTCAGCGCGATGCCGGTGATATAAAGATCGTGCGGTGAATCCAAAAGGGCCAGATTCGGCCCACACGCCGCCAGCAGCAGCGCCGCCACCATCATGACCAGCACCCACCCCACGCGCCTCGACCGCTGCATAGCTCTCGCCTGGCTTTCTATCGTGTGTCGTAATCAGCTTACGCCGATCATTATAGCATGCCGCCACGCCACTGTCTGCCCAGCAGGACGCCCCCCGCTTCGCCGGTTTGGCCCCTCCTTTGCGCGCTGCCAGGCACGAGTTATGGCGCTAGGAGTGGCAGAGAAGGGACAACAACGATGGCGATGGCGACACAACCGATCGATCAATTCAGTGCGCGGTTACAAAACGGTATCAAGACGGTGCTGGGCGGCAAAGCTCCCGCGCCGCGTCGGGTGAAAAACTGGCTGCATGGCACGCCCATCCACCATCCGGCGCATCCCGCGCTGGTGAGCCTGCCCATCGGCGCGCTGGCCGTCGCCTCGGCGCTGGATGCGCTGTGGCTGGGCAACCGGCGCAAGCGGGCCTGGGCGGCGGAAGGGGGCCGCGTGGTGACGCTGCTGGGTGCGGGCGGCGCGCTGGCCTCGATCCTCACCGGCATGGCGGATTGGAGCGAGACGGACGGCGAGGCGCGACGGTTGGGCCTGGTGCACGGCGCGGTCAATGTCGGCACCTTCGGCCTCTATGCCGTTTCCACGGCGCTCCGCCTGGGGCGCAAGCGCGGCGACAGCGTGCCGGCGGCGCTGCTGGGCTTCGTTGGCACGGCGCTGCTGACCTTCACCGGCTACCTCGGCGGCGAGATCGTCTATAAGTACGGCACCGACGTGAACCATACTGCCTGGGACGAGGAGCAGCGCGACTTCGTGCGCGTCATGGCACTGGCGGATCTGCCGCAGGGCCGGCTGACGCGCGGCGAGGTGGCGGGCGTCGCCATCGTGTTGCTGCGCGACGGCGATAGCATCAGCGCCCTCGATGCGACCTGCACGCATGCCGGTGGGCCGCTGGACCAGGGAACGCTGCACGACCACGTCGTCACCTGCCCCTGGCACGGCTCGCAGTTCTGCCTGCGCGATGGCAGCGTGGAGGATGGTCCCGCGACGGTGCCGGAGCGCGTCTATGATGTGCGTGTGCGCGACGGTCAGGTGGAAGCGCGTTTGGCGAAGGTCTAGCGCCACGGATACACAAAAGGGAGCGGATGGCGCACCACCCACTCCCACTAGCTTCGCAAACACTAGGCGGCTTTGACATCCACCGTGCCGCCGGCTTCTTCCAGCTTGGCCTTGAGCGTGGCGGACTCTTCCTTCGAGACGCCCTCTTTGATCGGCTGAGGCGCGCCCTCGACGAGATCCTTGGCCTCTTTCAGGCCCAGGCCCGTCAGTTCGCGGACGACTTTGATCACGCCGATCTTCTTGGCGGGATCGGCCAGGCCGGAGAGGACGACATTGAACTCGGTCGGCTCTTCCGCCACCGGGGCCGCGGCTTCGCCGCCGGTGGGCATCGCCATCGGCATCCCCATCGGCATCGCCGCCGCCGCTGTCACGCCCCACTTGTCTTGCAGGGTCTTGGTGAGTTGCACCAGATCGAGTACATTCAGTTGTTCGATCTGCGCGATGATTTCATCTACCTTCGCCATGATGTGGTTTCCTCTTTTTCTGTTATGTGTCGCACTGGCAGACATATTTATCTGCTCTACAAAGACCCGGAGGACAAACATTCCTGTCTGTCACGGTGGGGCGAGATCAGAAGGTCGCGCCCTGTTTTTCGGCGTAATTGTGCAGGATCTGCACGAGGTCGCGCAGCGGTGCGCCGACGAGGCCGGCGGTCTGGTTGAGCGGCCCCTGGACCGTGCCGACGGCCTGGGCGCGCAGATTATCGCGGCCCGGCAATTTCGCCAGGCTTTCCAGTTGCGCGGCGTTCAGCTTTTGTGAGCCAAGCATGCCGCCTTTAACGGTGACGATCTTCGAGGTGCGGACGTAGTCCAGCACGGCTTTCGCGGCGCTCATCTCGTCGTCATAGCCGATGGCGACGGAGGTTGGCCCGTTGAGCACATCATCGACGTTGGCGACGCCGGCTTCCCGCGTGGCATTGCGGAACAGCGTATTCTTGACGACCACGAAGTCTAGCCCGCTGCCGCGCAGTTTGTGGCGCAGATCGTTCTGGTCGGCGACGTTCAGCCCTTGCGTTTGCATCAACACCAGCGCTTTCATGCGCCGGAGCTTGTCGGTCAGCGATTGGATGATCTCGCTCTTGCGTTGGGTAGGCATTCCCTTTCCCCCTTTCTCGCATGGTAGGTGCCAGCGTTCCACGACCAATAAAAATGGCCCCGATGGGCGACAGATGCCCAGGGACCACAGACGGGGGTGATGCCACACAACCAATCACTCTCTGGCAACCGATGCCGTGCCGCGAGAGCAAGTTCGTTGGCGCTAGACCCACACCTCGGCAGGCCCCACGATAGGGATTAGACGCTCGCGCGTGCCTGCGGTCTCTGGTGGAAAATCGCTCGCTGAGATGGAGTATATGCGGAGGGAGGGCGGTTTGTCAAGGTGCTGGGCGCTTCGGGGGGTCGCACCCGACCGGCACACATGCGATAATACACCGGACAGTGAGCGACATCACAGGAAAGGGAAGACCAAAACATGAATACCGATGACATCCAGCAAGTTTGCGTGATTGGCGCGGGGACGATGGGATCGCAGATCGCGCTGCAATGCGCGCTGAGCGGCTATGCCGTGAACCTGACGGACGCGGCGGCGGGGGCGCTGGAACGCGGCATGGCGAGCAATCGCACGTTGGTGGGGCAGCGCGTCAGCAAGGGGCGCATCACGCAAGAAACGGGCGAGGCCGCCCTGGGACGCCTGCTCCCCATCGCCGATCTCGCGGAGGCCGTGCGCGAGGCGGATTTCGTCATCGAGGCCGCCTTCGAGGATCTGCTGGTCAAGCGCGAGATCTTTGCCCGGCTGGATGAGGCCAGCAAACCGGATGCGATCCTGACCTCGAACTCCTCCACGCTGGTCATCAGCAAGATCGTCGATGGCGTGCTGACCGATCCCGCACGCGCGGCGAACTTCCACTTCTTTCATCCCGCCACGGTGATGAAGCTGGTCGAGGTGGGCAAAGGACCGGCGACGAGCGACGCGACAGCACAGGTATGCATGGACTTCGCGCGGCGTATCGGCAAAGAGCCGGTGTTGGTACAGAAAGAGATTCACGGATTTATCGTCAACTATGTGTTGGGCGCGCTCACCCGCGCCGCGATGGATCTCTATCAAGGCGGCTATGCGTCGTATGCAGACATCGACAAGGCGCTCAAGCTGGGCTTGAATCACCCGATGGGGCCATTCGAGCTAGCGGACTTCAGCGGCGTAGACATCCTCTATCACGCGATGGCCGAACGCTACCGCGAGACGGGCGATCCCGCTGACCAACCACCAGCCTTCATCATTGAGATGATCAATGAAGGCCGGCTGGGCCGCAAATCAGGCAAAGGCTTCTACGATTACGCGCCCAAGAGCTAGGCTGCCAGGGGAAAGCACGTGCTAGTGCGAAGGCGAGACCCTGCCCAGCCGCGCCCTACCATCCCTGGATGGCACGGGGCGGCGGATTACGGATGCTTCACTCGTGGTAGTTCCGCTCGCCGGCATAGATGGCGACAGGCAGGGCGTTTTCGGGCGGCGTGATGGGGCAGCTAAAGTTGTCGTTGTAGGCGCAATAAGGATTGTAGGCCAGGTTGAAATCGAGGATGGCAATGGGCTGTTCGCTCGCGCCATCCTCGATATGCACGTCCATGTAGCGGCCCGCGCCATAGGTCTCTTTGCCGGAAAGGGCGTCGCGGAAGGGGATAAAGTACGTCATTTCCTCAGCGTCGCCGCTATCTTCCACATCGCCGGCTTCTTCAGCGTCGCCGCTATCTTCCGCGTCGCCAGCTTCTTCCGCCCCTTGATAGCCGGTGAGGGTGTGTTCCTGGCCGTCGATGGTGAAGCGCAGGGTGGCGGCTTTGACGAATGCGCGGAACGCGCCGTCACTGGTCGCCATCTGGATCGGCGCGCTGGCGGGCAGGCGTTCTACCTGGGCCACCAGGCGCAACGCGAAGAGCGGCGGATAGTAGCGCAGCCCCTTGAATGCGGCGCGCTCAGCCAGCGGGATCGGCGATTCCGGCGCGGTGCGAAAATACTCGTCTTTCTGGTGCCGAAACTGGGCGAGGGCTTTAGTGTAGTCTTGTTCGATGCTCATGGGGCTGTTTCCTCCGCTTGACTTCTTCTGTCTGCGTGTGTTTGTGTGCCTGGTGAAAAGGCTTCCCTCTAATCGTATATCTCCTGCTCATAGTGTGACAAGGACTGCTCCTCCTGGCGTGGGGCGCGGGCGGACGGCGAGGCTAGGCCGCAGCCCAGGAACCGACCAACCAGGGATGGTGCGCGTTGGTGCGCCGCAGGGCCGCCGCCAGCCAGGCACGCGCGGCGGGCGCGAGCGCGGGCAGCGCGTGCGCGAAGTCGGCCTGGTTCTTGGGCAGAGCGGGATTGTTCGATTTGTAGAGCAGTGCCACTTCCGGCGCGAGGATCGGCAGCCCACCGGGCGCGGCGATGAACGCCTGGGCGATGGGCAGACGAATGGCGGGATCGCGCCGGAACAAAAACGTATCCCCCGCCGCCTCGTTGAAAAGGATCTCCAGGAAATCTGGCGTGTACCGAGGGTTGCGGCACCAGATCGTATGGACCGGCAGCTCGATATAATCGCGCGCCATCCAGGGGATGAGTTCGCCGGCGATGGCTTGTTCCAGCGACCAGCCGCGCGCTTCGAGGTAGGTATACATCGGCTTTTGGTCGGCGCGCAAGATGGCGATGTCGATATCCTTGTGTTCCCGCGTGACGCGATCCAGAAAGAGGTCGATGGCCCAGCCGCCGCCGATGCCCCAGCGGTGCGGGTAGGCCGCCAGCAACGCCGCGATCCGGCGCGGCTCCACGAAATCAGCACGTTTGCCCACGGTTGATGCTTCCTTCAACAGATGACTCCACAGGCAGCGACATTGCATCCCAGGCGGCGACATTGCCCCATACGCTGCTGCCATTGTAACATCTGGCGTGTGCTATCGTTACATGCAAGAGAAAGCAGGAGGTTAGACCATGCAATCATTACCAGCATACCCCGAATCCAGCAACCTGGCCGCGCGCGACGCACAGCAACAGGAGCGCACGGCATTCATGCGCGACATCGGCACGGGCTTCGGCTCGCTGGCCGGTGCCAGTTTGCTCTTTCTTTCCGTGCTAGCGAACCAGTCCGCGCACGATCTGGTGATTACGGTGGCAGTCGCGTGCTTCGCGGTCGCGTTGCCGCTGCTGGCCTTCACCACGGTGGCAGCCTATGCGCTGGCCCAGTTCGTTGCCAAGCCAGAGGCCAAGCAGAGTGGCCGGTTGCGCCGCGCGATTGGCACGACCACTTTTTTTGGCTTGCTCGGCACGGCGGGGGTGGTCGGGGGCATCACAGCGCTGCTGTGGCGGCTGGAAATGGTGGCGGCGCTCGGCTTCGCCGGCTGCGCGCTGATCGCGCTGGTGACGTTCCTGAGCTTCGCGCGCCATGTCGCCGCCGCGCATAAGTCACCGACGCAGTAAGCGCCGGAAGTCCCATGATTGTCGCGTATCCTGGGCGGCGGTGCTATGCTCACAGGAGAGAGAGGAGCAGCATCGCCGATGTCCACTGTGCCGCGCCCCACCCCGTCCGCCGTCGCCGCCACTGAAACCCCGTGCTTCCTGTGCGCGCTGGATGGCACGCGCTGCCAGATCCCGCAGATCGAAGGCAAACTCATCGGCGCGCGGGTGGAACGCCGCGAACCCAAGCAGATCGCCGTCATCGGCTTGGTGACGGACGCGGGGGTGCGCGTGCGGTTGAACCTGGGGCCGAGCGCGGTCGCGCTGGTGGAACGCCTGGCCGTGCTGCCGGCGGAGGTGCTGCACCAACTGCGGTGCCGCGCGCTGCACCTCGTGCCGGGCAAGGCGAACCCGCCCGCGCCGGGGCAACAGCCCTTCGAGGTGGCGCTGGCGCTGCCCGCGACGCTGGCGATCATCGAACCCGATCTGCTGCTCAACATCACCGATCTCAGCCACGGCAATTACTGCGTGCGCCAGGAAGTGCTGCGCGATCTGTTTCCCAGCCCGCCCAACGCGGCAGGGCTGCGCGGCACGCTGATCCACACGATCTTCAAAGAGTTGCTCAAAGATCCCGCGCTGCAACCGGAGCCGCTGGTGGATGCCAACCTGCGGGCGGCAGTCGTGGCGCTGGCCGAGACGGGCGCGACGGAAAACGAATTGCGCGGGGAGATCGCAGCGCACCTCACCAACCTGGCCGCCTGGCGGACGACGCAACAGGCGCGCTTCACGGATGCCCGCGTGCGCGCCGAAACCTTCTTGCTGGCCCCAGAGATTGGCCTGAAGGGCCGGCTAGACATCCTGCTGGAAGGCGCGCGGGAGCGCAGCTTGCTGGAATTGAAGACAGGCCGCGCCGCTGGCGAATTGCCCAAGCAAGATCATCGCTGGCAGGTGTACGGCTACCACGCGCTGCTGGCGGCGCGCGGCAACGGCCAGCCACCCCTGGCGCGGCTGCTCTATTCCGGCACGCCCGGCGCGGCGGCGGACTACGGCATCCCCTGCACGCTGCGCGAGATCCAGCGCGTCATCGGCATCCGCAACGAGCTGGCGCTGGTGCGCGTGACCGGCACCGTCCCCCCGCCGCCCGGCGGCAATAAGTGTGGGCGCTGCGCCATGCGCGCCAGTTGCGCCGAAACGTCGGCGCTCATCGGCTGGCAGCCGCCTCCTGGCGATCCGCCCCTGCCGCGCCAGGAGCGCGACGCCGTATGGTTCCGGCACTGGTGGGCGCTGCAACGCCTGGAAGGCCGCGCCAGCGAGCAGCAAACGCACGCGCTCTGGCAACAGACGGCGGCGGAACGCATCGCAGTGGGCAGCGCCATCGGCCCGCTTGAATTGCTCGCGCCGCCCCAGGCGACCGAGAAGCACGAGTGGCTTTACACCTTCCGCTGCGCCAACTCCTCCGAGCTGCGCGAGGGCGACGAGGTGTTGCTCAGCGACGGCGATCCAGTACACGGCGAGGTCGTCAGCGGCACCCTGATCGAGATCAAGGCGGATCACCTGACGGTGTGGGCGCGCGAGCAGATCGACGCTCCCGCGCTGATCGACCGCTATAGCGCGGACGTGGTGCAGCGCCGCATGCTGCATAACCTCACGCGCTGGCTGCACGTGGACGACCACCGCCGCGCGCTGGTGCGCGGGGCAACGCGCCCGCGCTTCAATCCCGATCCGCCACCGCTGAACCCGACGACGCTGCTGGGGCTGAACGGCGAGCAGGCCGACGCCGTCGTGCGCGCCTTGACGATGAAAGATTACCTGCTGATTCAAGGGCCACCGGGGACGGGCAAGACCAAGGTCATCGCTGCCATCGCCGGCGCGCTGGTGGGGCGCGGCTATCGCGTGGCGCTGGCGGCCTATACGAACCAGGCGACAGATACGCTGCTGGCACGGCTGGTGGCGAGCGGCGTCACGAACGTCATCCGCCTGGGCCACGAAGTGGCCGTCGCGCCGGAATTGCACCAGTATCGCCTGCTGGCCCAGGCCCGCGCCCGTGCCGGCACGGCAACGCCTGCGGCGGAGGAGGTGCGCGCGGTGCTGCGCGCCGCGCCGGTGGTGGCGGCGACGGTGGCCACGTGGTCCGCCGAGGCGCACGAGGTCGAAGGCACCATGCCGCTGTTCGACGTGATGCTGGTGGACGAGGCGACGCAGATCACGCTGCCCGGCGTGCTGGGCGCGCTACGCTGGGGCCGGCGCTTCATCCTGGTGGGCGACGAGCGCCAATTGCCACCGCTGGTGCAGAGTCCCGCCGCCCTGGCGAACGGGCTGGGCATCTCGCTTTTCGAGGCGCTGCTGGCGAAAGCCCCGGCGGAAGCCGTGGTGGCGCTCCGCCGCCAGTATCGTATGCACACGGCCATCTGCGCCTTCCCCAGCCAGCACTTTTATGGTGGCAAGCTGGTGGCGGACGATGCCGTCGCCCATGCCCCGCTGCCCATCACGCCGGCTCGCTACGCGGCCATCCTTGATCCCGCGCGCCCGGTCGTGTGGGTTGAAACGCCGCCCCCTCCTGTGGATCAACGGGGTGGGTCGGGGGTGGCGCGTGCGCTGAAAGTCAATGAGGCGGAAGCGCAGATGGCGGCACAGCTCGCGCTGGCACTGACGGCCAGCGGGCTGGACGCGACAGAGATCGGCGTGATCGCGCCCTTTCGGGCGCAGGTAGCGCGCATCCGCCAGCTTGCCGGCGATCTGGTGGCGCAGGGCGCGACCATCGACACCGTCGATCGCTTCCAGGGTAGCGAACGCGCGGCGATCATCCTCTCGCTCACCGCCAGCGCGCCCCTCACGCCGGCCGCGGGGCTACCGGCCTTTTTGGGCGATCCGCGTCGGCTGAACGTGGCGCTCACCCGCGCCCGCCACAAGCTGATCATCCTGGGCAACCGCGCCGCCGTCGCGCCGCAATCCCTGCTGGGCGCGCTGGCCGAGCATTGCGCGGATGTGGCCGTGGAATGGCGCGGGTGAGCGCGCCCTCAGCGTGTATGTGACGACGCTACTCCCCCACAACGGGACAGTGCCGGAACAGGAGGGCGGACAGGAATGTCCGCCCCACGATCACCGGGAGGACAGCCATTCGTGTCAATCACGCGGCGGACAGGAATGTCCGCCCCACGAAATTTGCTGCTCGCCCCACGATCATTATGGGCCTTAGTGTGATCGCGATTCATCGCGCTTCACGTCCCATGCCTGTCATACCGATTGCTGATAAAGATGGTGGTCAGCGCGGCCGGACAGCCATTCCTGTCTGTCCTCCGGGGGAGCGTGACAGACAGGAATGGCTGTCCTCCGGTACCCATATTGATTATCCGCAAAGGGGATTGCCCTCCGCACGATCCGCCCCGTCCCAGCCTCCGCAGGGAGGCTTCGTGATCGAAGCCCAGCGGCTTTAGCCGCCGGCTGGTCGGGTGTGGCAGTCGCGGCTCCGCCAGCTGGCCGGGCGCGGCGTGCGCGAAGTTCTTGGCGTGAGCGCGGTTCCGCCGCCTAGCCCCCGCGCCTACGTCGCGGTGACGCGCATCAGGGGCAGCCCGTCGGCATCCACCAGCAGCACGCCGAAAAGCCAGGGACCGCTGGCCGGCGCGGCGAGTTGCACGCTGATGATATGCCGCCCTGTTGTCAGCGGGTGCGGGCCAAAGCGCGTGACGGGCCAGTGGCGCGCGAGGCCGGCCAGCGTCGGTTGCGGCGTTCCGCCGTCCATGGTGGCCCCATCAACGGTGATAACCAGGGGGCCGCTGGCCCAGGTGTCGAACGAAAGCGTCGTCGCCTCCGCGAGATCAATGGCTGCGGTCGCCTCGGCGGTCAGGGCTTGTTCGGTAGCCAGCAGCGCGGTGAAAGGATCGGTCAAATTGGTGCGTGGCACGAGATCGGCGCGGAACGCCGTCCAGGTGGTCTGGCCGTCATAACGCACCTGCCAGCTCTGGATGGGCGGCTGGAGATCGGGGCCACGCAAGACCACCTCGCGCTGCTCGTCGCCTGCCGTGAAGCGCACGTCGCACGACCACTGCTGCGGTTGCAAGGTCGGTGCCAGCGTGAAGGGAACCGGAACGAGCGTCGCCGCGCTGAGGTCGCGGAAGGTCTGCACGATTTTCGTGGCACTCTGCGCGTGGCTGTGTCGCCAGATAAGCGCCACGTCGCAGGGGTCCGCTTGGCCGTCCGCCGCGTAAGGTGGCACCAGCAACACTTGCCCTAACGTCGCCGCCCCATCGGCTGCCGCGTGGGCGCTGAGGTGCGCGAAGGGGGGCGAGGGAGCCTGGCGCGGGCTGATCGCCGCCGCTGATGCCCAGCGCGCCGTAGCGGTAAAAGGCGCGTCTTTCGGCGTTGCCGGCACGGTGACGAAAAGGCGCTGCGTCGCCTGATCGTAGCGCCAGGCGAGAGGTTGCTCCGCGCCGTCGCACACTTCCTGCGGCGCGGTGACGCCGACGAAGGTCAGCGTATAGGTGCGGATCGCGGGCAGCGTCGGGCAATAGCCGGCCACCGGCGCAATGCGCAGCGTGCGCGCCGACGCGCCATCCGCCGTGCTGGTGATGGTGGTCCATTCACACGCGCCCCGCTGATAGTCCTCGGTGGTGCCGTCATCCTCGTAGAGCCGAAACGTACCATCCGCCCCAGGAAAGATGCGCAGTTCCAGGTGCTCGGCGGGAATATCGGCGAGATGCAGGGCAGGGGGTCCGTGCCGCGTCGAGACGGCGGTGGCCAGGGGAATGATCGCGCCCGCCCGCACGAAAAGCGGCATGGTGGTGAGATCGCCCGCCACGCGTTCCCAGCGCGGACCCACCAGCGCCGCGCCGGTATCGAAGCGATACCAGGTTCCCGGCGGCAGCCACACATCCACCGTCGCTACGCCGGTCGCTGGATCGGCAGGTTGGGTGATGGGCGCGGCGATGAGATCGTCGCCCAGCAGATACTGCCCCGGTGCGGCATAAGCATCTTCATGGTCGGGGTACGCATAATACATCGGGCGGCAGAGCGCGATCCCCTGATCATGCGTGTGCCGCGCCATAGTATAAAGGTAGGGGATCAACTGGTAGCGCAGCGCGAATGCCTGGCGCGCGGCGGCCAGCACGGGCGCGGGGAAGGCCCAGGGGCGACGTTCGCCCAGGGGATCTTTAGTGGCGTGCAGCCGCAAGCACGGGCTGAGCGCGCCGAACTGCACCCAGCGCACGAAAAGTTCCGGTTCCACCGCGCCGAAGTGGCCGCCGATGTCATGACTCCACCAGCCGAAGCCGACGTTCGCCGCCGTCGCCGTGAAGTGCGGCAAGGCCGCCAGCGTGGCCCAGCCGCCAAATGTGTCGCCGCTGAAGCCCAGCGGATAGCGATGATTGCCCAGACCGCCCCACCGGCTGAAAAGCAGCGGGCGCTGTCCCCGGCGACGCGCGTCGGTGAAGTGCAGATGATTGAGCCAGATCAACGGATCGAGGCCGGCGATCTCTGTGCTTTCGCCCTGTTGCCAGTCGATCCACCAGAAATCGACGCCCTGGTCTTCTAAGGGGTGATGGAGGTGGCGGAAATAGGCGGCGGCGAACGCGGGATCGGCGATGCGAAAGGGGATGGGTGTCCCCGCCGTGGCCGGCTGGCTCAGCGCCGCCGCGACATCAGCGTAGGCCGTTTCGTGGGGATGGACGCCCTCGGCGGGATGGAGGTTCAGGGTGACACGCAAGCCCTGCGCGTGCATCGCCGCCAGGAAGGCTGCTGGATCGGGAAAAAGATCATGATTCCAACTATAGCCCGTCCAATGCCCCGGCGTGTGCCAGTCCATATCGACCACCAACACATCCAGCGGGAGTTGCTGCTCGGCGAAATCGGCGACGAGTTGGTGCAAATCGTCGGCGCTATAGGGCCAGAAGCGCGACCACCAAATGCCCAGGACGTAGCGCGGGATAAGCGGCACTGCCCCGCCGAAGTGCGTATACTCGGCCAGCGCCTCAGAATAGGCATGCCCATAGCCGAAAAAATACCAATCCTGCACGGATTGCTCAGGTCGCGCCTGCACCCAGCCGCCATCCGCCGTGAAGACGACGCCTTGGCTGTCATCGACCAGCGCCCAGCCGTCGCGCGCGACCAGTCCCGGCTCCAGCGGCACATCCCCGCCGGTGTCGTCCAGGGTGCGCCGTGTGCCACCCAGGTTGTCGGTGGCCGGCTGCCCCGGTCGCCAGGTGGTGGCCGTGTCTGGCACGGTGATCGTCAGGTTGTCCGCCGTGAAGCACCCGCTGTGCAGGCGATAGGTGAGCCGCAGCGCGCCTGTATCGATCCAGATCTGCTCGCCATCTTCGCGCACCGTGAAGGCCGGCGGCGCGGCGCTATGCCGCTGTGGAAAGGCGAACGTGGCGGCATCGGTGAAGACGCCAGAAGGCGACCATTCCAGCCGCAGCAAACGGGCCGTCAGCACCGTGAAGCGGACATGCCCTCGCACGACCACCGCCAGGGGATGGGCATGCGGGTTCCCCGCCAGGCGGATACGTTCCAAAAAATCGTTCTGTTCCATCACTATCCTTTAAGGCCGGTGGTGACGACACCACGCATGATCTGGCGCTGAAAGATCAGAAAGAGGACGAGCGGTGGCACAGTGGCGATGACGAAGCCGGCCAACAGCACGTTTTGTGGCTGGTAGGAATTCTGGGCGATTGCCTGCTGGTAGAGCGCCGGAGAAATCGGCAGGCTATTGGGATCGTTGAGGACCAACAACGGCCAGAGGAAATCTTTCCAGGTGGCGAAGATGGTGAACATCGAGACGACCGCCAGGGCGGGCAGCGAATTCGGCAGGACGATGCGCGTGAAGATTTGCCAGGCATTCGCGCCATCGATGCGCGCCGCTTCGATCAACTCGTTGGGCAGCGTGTCGAAAAAGCTCTTGAGAATGATGATATTGAAGGCATTGGCCGCCTCTGGCAGCCAGATCGCCCACCAACTGCCGATCAGCGAGATGCCAAAAATGGGCAGGTGGATCACGGTGAAGTACTGTGGGATGAGGTAGGCGATGGCCGGGACCATCAGGGTGCTGAGGAAGAAGAACAACAGGACGTTGCTGAAGATCGGTTTCAGCTTCGAGAGCGCGTAGGCCGCGGTCGCCGAGACCAGCAGTTGCAAAGCCACCGCGCCGGTGGCCAGCGCAGCAGTGTTCGCCAGGTAGCGCAGGGAGTTGAGTTGCTGCCACGCTTTGACGAAGTTGATCCATTCCGGCGAGCTTGGCCACAGCACCGGCGGCGTGTTGAAGATTTGGATACTCGGCTTGAGCGCGCCGCTCACCATCCACAGCAAGGGTCCGATGGTAAGCACCGTCCCCAACAACAACAGACCAAAAATGGTCCAATGGGCGATTTTAACGGCGGGTTTGCGAAACTCCAGGTCGGAGATGATCGACCGCTCATGGTTGGCGGTGGCGCGGAGGGTGATGCGGCGGCGCCCTTTGATGCTCAACTGCATAGCTACTCTGCTCCTCCAAGGTTGAGGCGACGGGTGATGCCGAAATAGATCAGGGAGAGGACGACGAGCACCAGGAAGAGGATCACGCTCAAGGCGCTCGCCGCGCCAAAGTTGCCGCTGTTGAAGGCGTAGTTGTAGATCAACAGGATGACAGTCATCGTCGAAAGATCCGGTCCCCCGCCGGTCAACGTGAACGGCTCGGTGAAGACCTGCACCGTGGCGATGATCTGGATGAGCAGCAAGATGAGCATGATGCCGCGCATCTGGGGAAGGGTGATATTCCAGATGCGCCGCCAGATGTTCGCGCCGTCGAGTTCCGCCGCCTCGTAGAGTTGCGCGGGAATGCCTTGCAGCGCCGCCATATAGATGAGGACGGTGCCACCCATGTTGGCCCAGGTCGTCACGATGACCAACGAGGGCAAAGCGGTGCTGGGCGACTGTAACCAGGGCTGTGGGGCCGCATGCACAACCGAAAGGAGCGAGTTGATCAAGCCGCCATCGTGGGTATACATGTAGCGCCACAAAAAAGCTGTGACCAGGGGCGGGATGATCACCGGCAGGTAGAATGCCAGGCGAAAGTAGCCGGTGCCGTGGCGGATTTCATTGATGGCGATGGCCAACACAATCGGAATGAGGTAGCCGATCAACAAACCGTAGAGCGCATAGGACGCGCTATTGCGCCAGGCCGTCCAGAAGAGCGGATCATGCAAGACAAAGCGGTAATTGCTCCAGCCCGCGAAGGTGGGGACGCCATAGAATGCGTTTTTTTGAAAACTGAGGATAAACCCATATACGACGGGATACCAGACAAAAAAACCGAAGATGCCCAGCGCCGGCAGCAAAAAAAGGATGCCCGCCGTATTGCGGCGCGCGAAGCGCAGCAGCGGCTGCACGCGACTGGTGGTGCGGGGTTCCGCCTGCGACAGCGCAGGTTGATCCAGTGTGACCATCGTTGACCTCCTGAGCGCGCAAAGGGGAACGCGCACCGACATCGGGTGATCGAACACGAAAATCAGAAAGTGACACGCAATTCACGAAAAAAGGCTGCTTCTTCGTGGTCAGCGTGATCGCTTCGTGGCTTGCGTGTTCGATCGGTTCCTCCGGATATAGGATCAGACGTTCGCTAGCAATGGCTTAGCTGCCCGAACTCAGCGTCGCCTGGAAGTTGGTTTGCGCCGTGTTGAGCAACGTCTGGGGGTCCGCCTTGGCGCTGGTCAGCACGCCCTGCACGACGGGGTCGAGCGCGGCATACATGGCCTGGGTCTGCACGGGCGGTTCGGGGCGTAGCGCCAGCCCGGAGTTGGCATAGAGCGCGTAGTTGTCGAGCGGCAGGTTCGCGTACTTCTGGCTGATGGCCTGAAGGCTCTGCTGATAGCTGCCAGTGAAGATCGTGGCGGTCGGGAAGCCCACCGGCAAACCCGAAGCGGCGGCTTGCACCGTGCTATTCTCGATCACGCTCAGGTCAAAGCGATAGTAGCTGGCCCATTCCACGGCGGCGTTCAACACGTCGCTGCTATCTCCGGCCTTGAACACGTAGACATGCCCACCGGAAAGGGTGGCGTTGCCGGGATTCGTGGGGCTTTGCGGCATCGGCCACAGGCCGATATTCGTCATATCCGCCTGATAGGCTGTTTGCAGCGCGGGCAGCGTATCCGACGCCTCGACGACCATCGCAGCTTTGTTGGTGCCAAAGATTTGCAGGGCGTCATTATACCCGACCAGGACTTCGTTGTACAATGACTTATCGGTGAACTTCATGGCCTGCAAGTTCTGTAACCACGCGACAGCCACGGGGTTGTTGAAGACGGCCTGGGTGGAACTGCCGCTACCGGATTCCAGATTGCCACCGCCGGTATAGATCCAGTTGGTGAGGTGCCAGCCACCGGTGTTCTGGTTGGTCAGTTCGACGAAGCCGGGGACGCCGGTTTTCTGCGCGATCTGCTTGGCATACGCGCGGAAGTCATCCCAGGTTTTCGGCGGGGACGCCGGATCAAGGCCGGCGGCTTTGATGAGCTTGATATTGAACATCAAGCCCAACTGATAGCCGGCATATGGCAGGCCGTAGACGCTGCCGCCGGATGAGGCGATGGCGAGCGCACTGGGGGTGTAGCTGCTGAAAAACGATTGCTGCTTGGCATAGGTCGTGATATCCGCGACGGTGCCGCGCGCGATCATGAGTTGCGGATCGGTGAAGGGGGCATCGACCATGTCTTCCTGTGAATGCGCCGCCGCCTTGGTAAAGTACCCTTGGGTAGTGTAAGGGTCATTCAAGGCGTTGATCGTAACCCCTTTGTGGTTTTGCTGGAAGGTTTGGACGTAATCCTGGTAGATCTTTACCTGCGCAGGATTACTGGAAGCGGGCAACTCGTTGGTGGTGAAGGTGATCAGACCGTTACTGCTGGAGGCAGGGCCGCAGGCGGCGAGGATATTCGCGCCAACGAAGCCGGCCCCGGCGATGGCGGCGTTGCGCATAAGGGTGCGGCGCGAAAGCATGGGATTGCCAAAAGAGCGCGAGGTCATAGCTGTGCTGCTCCTTTACGAAGTGACACACACCAGTGTGTGATGAAGCGCCGCTGACGAGCGTTGGAGGTGTGCAAGCGCGACAATTGCAGGGATTGTGCGCGACACCTGGGCCAACTCACGCTGACGACGCAGCCGACGTCAGTGCCAACCCGGCGATGTGAAGAAGCGCGGGACATGTCAGAACAGCGACATGTGCAAAAGTCCAAACGTGGAGCATGGGTTTTTTTTTGGCAATCGTTTCCCATCACGTTCTGGCAACACTATACCAGAGTCTCTTTATGGTTGTCAAGGGGGTACCGTAACCAAGTTTATGAAGGGGTAAGGTGGTGTCGTTCTGCGCCCAATTCCGTTGTCGGTTGACTTTAGACTGCTTTCCGGTTGACTTTAGACTGCTTTCATGGTACGCTGAAGCGGTAGAAAAAAAGGGACATCGTTTTCCAGTTTTCCCGCTGAGAGAGTGAGTGTATGGCCTTGAAGCGTAATGGCGAGAGCCGCATGACCATCGCCCAAATCGCCGATGAAGCCGGCGTTTCGATCACGACCGTTTCCAAAGTGCTGAATCGTATGCCTGGTGTCGCGTCAGCGACGCGCGAGCGCGTGGAAAAAATTGTCGCTCATCGCCAATATGTGCAGAGCCATGCCGCACGGCAGTTGCGCAAAAGTCAAAGCGGCCTCATCGATCTGGCGATCATGCGGTTGGAAGGCGGCTATGATCTGGGCATCATGCAGGGCGTACAAGATGTCCTTGAAACGACCGGACACCGGCTCGTCGTCTTCGCCACCCATGAGGATGAAGCGCTGGAACAGCGTTGGCTACGGCGCATCCTCGAACAGGCATCGGATGGGGTGTTGTTGCTCCAGCCCTATGCACGCACCAATCTCACGAACGTCTTAGTCGAAAATCATCTCCCCTTCGTCGCCATCGGCGACCGCAATGATCAACAAGTGGCCTTTCCCTCGATTGGCTCTACGATCTGGCAAGGGGGGTTTACGGCCACCGAATATCTTATCGGCCTGGGGCATCGGCGGATCGGCATCATCACCGGGCCGCTGGCGTTGCGCACCTCGCGCGCCCGGCTCGCGGGCTATCGGGAGGCGTTGGCCGCCGCTGGCATCGCCGTGGATGAGGCGCTGATCATGGAAGGCAACTACATGTTGGGCGATGGCTACCAGCAGACCTGCGCCCTGCTCGATCTGCCGGAACCGCCCACCGCCATTTTCGCCGGCAACGATGCCCAGGCCGCGGGCGTTTACCGGGCGCTCTACGCGCGCGACATCAAGATCCCCAGCCAAATGAGCGTGGTTGGGTTCGATGACGTGATGTATTCGCCGCAAATGTCGCCGCCATTGACGACCATTCGCCAGCCGCTGGTGGAGATCGGGCGCATGGCTGCCACGCTGCTGCTGCGCCTCATCGCGGGGGAGATGCTGGACATGAATCATCTCGAACTTTCGACATCGCTGGTGATCCGCGAATCCTGCGCGCCGCCAGGGATTAGCCGGTGAAGAGCGCGGGTTTTTTAGGAAACGTTTCCCCCTGCTTTTGCGGGTGTCACAAGGGTGGCATGCGCGGCGGGGGTTCGTTTTATGGGCGCTCTTTCGTGCCATAGCGACCTTATCGCCAATGCGGGTAAAGACAGTGGTCAGCGGGGCCGGACAGACAGGTATATTTATCCTCCATTACCCAAACCGATCACTTGCAAAGCGTATTAAGGATGCTGGTTCCGGTACCACTCTTGACAAACATTCACTCTTCTGGTATAGTGTTGCCTGAGTATGGCAGGAATCGTTTCCCGAAAAATTTTCGCATCACGTTGATCGTTCAACGGCGTCGCGCGGCTTTGCGACGTCCCCTCACCGTTCGCGTCGTCGCAGGTGCGTTATTGGCGCGCATCTGTCGCGCGGGGTCAGCAATGGTGTGTGACCCTTCCCCCTCCTCGTGCGCTTCGCGAACGACCCTGTACCGGCGTCGCATCATGGCACACACTGGTGTGTAAAGCAGCTAAAGGAGCTTTCGCCATGTCCTTGCGCAACGGTGCTGCCGCGCAATCCCCACGCCACCCCTGGGAACACCCGTGGCGTTTCGTGCGGCAACACAGTCGGATTCTTGTCTCGATCACCGTCATGCTGATGAGTATCGGCATTTTCAGCGCCATCGCCATCGTTTCTGGTGCCTCCATCGCCCACGCGCAGGGCGGCACGGGAGCCACGTTGCCGTATGTGGAGATGGAGGCGCATGCCGCCACCACCAACGGCAGGATTCTTGGTCCCGACGCTGTGGTAGGCGACCTGGCCGGCGACGCAGTCGATCGCCAAGCGGTGCAGCTAGGCCAGGGACAATACGTGCAATTCACGCTGCCGCAGCAGGCCAACTCGATCAACCTGCGCTACAGCATCCCCGACTCGGCCAGTGGCGGCGGCATCACCGCGCCGCTGAGCATCTACATCAACGGCACCAAGCAGAATGATCTGCACCTGACATCGCAATATAGCTGGGTCTATGGCACGCCGGACTTTTCTAATTGTTATGGCACGTGGTCGAACACCCCCGGCGGCACCGCGCACCATATGTTCGACGAAGTCCACGAGTTGTTGCCGGAAATGGCAGCTGGCACCACGGTGAAGCTGCAAGTGGATAGCGAAGACACCGCCCAGTGGTACGCCATCGACGTGGCGGACTTCCAGGAAGTGCCGGCGGCGCTGACCGAACCCGCCGGTGATCTCTCCGTCACCGCTTATGGCGCGGACCCGACGGGCGCGACGGACTCCACCCAGGCGATCCAGAACGCGGTCAACGCGGGCGAGTCGCAAGGCAAAGGCGTGTGGATTCCAACTGGGAACTACCTCGTCACCAACCACATCATCGTCAATAACGTCACGCTGACGGGCGCGGGGCCGTGGTATTCGGTCCTGGGCGGGCCGCCGACCAACAGCGACAACACCGGCGTGGGCGTCTACGGCCAATATGGCGATCCGACGACGGGGGCGGGTGCCAGCAGCAACGTCACCATCTCGAATTTCGCCATTGAAGGGCAGATCTCGCAGCGCGACGACTGCTATGAGGAAAACGGCATCGGCGGCGCGCTGAATAACTCGACGATCTCCAATATGTGGATCGAGCATACCAAGGTGGGCATGTGGTTCGACGGCCCGTTCAGCGGCCTGACGATCACCGGCAGCCGCATCGACTCCACGATGGCGGACGGCATCAACTTCCATGCCGGCATCACCAATTCCAAGGTCACTCAGACGATTGTGCGCGGCACCGGCGACGACGGCCTGGCACTGTGGTCTGATATCAACCATACATCGACGGGCGACAACAACGACACCTTCGATCACAACACCATCCAGTCGCCCTGGGTGGCGAACGATATCGCCGACTACGGTGGTTCGGGCAACACCGTCACCAACAACAGAGTCTCTGGCTCCGAATATCGTGGCGGCGGCATCATGTTCGACTACGAGGATTTCGGCGGGTCTACCGCCCCCTTCGGCGGCACGACGACGGTTTCGAACAACACGCTTTACCAGGCGGGTGGGTTCGGCGACCAAGGCATCTTGGAATTCGGCGCGCTGATGTTCTGGGCCGACAATGGCGCGATCAACTCGCCATTCACGATCGCCGAGAATGAGATCGACGATAGTCTCTTCGGCGCGATTCAGTTCGATGGCGGCAATGCGTTCGCCACCGCGACGATGAGCAACGATAACATCAACGGGGCGGAGTTCGCCTTTGTGGATAAGGTCACGACGGTCACAGGATCCGCCGCATATGTGACGGCCAGCAACTTGACGGTGGGGAGCTTCCAGAGCTGCGAGTCGGTGGGATCCTTTAATGTCACGCAGGATTCGACCGATACGGGCTGGAACACCACGTCGCAGACCTGCAATCCGCCCTCACCCACGCCGCCCGGCGGCGGCGGAGCCACGGCGACGCCCACCTTCCCGGCGGGACCCACGGCGACGCCCACCCTCCCGCCGACCGCGGTTCCCACCGCCACGCCGGCCCCCGGCAGCGATGTGGTGGCGATCGACGCGGGCAGCAGTTCCGCAGTGAACAATTACAGCGCCGACGAGTATTTCAGTTCGGGCGGCAACGAATACTCCGACACCTCGACCAGCATCACCTTTAAGGGGCTGGATAGCAATCCCGCGCCCCAGGCGGTGTATCAAACGTGTCGCTGGGCGACCTCGTTCACCTATACTATCCCGAACTTGACCGCTGGTGCGACGTATACCGTGGTGCTGCACTGGGCCGAACTGAGTTTCCAGGCAACGGGAGCGCGCACGTTCAATGTGGCCATCAACGGGACGACTGAGTTGACCGATTTCGATGTCTACGCCAACGCGGGCTACAAGACGGCCATCAGCCGTGCGTTCACCGTGACAGCCACCGGTGGCCAGATCGCCATCGCCTTCACCCACGGCACCGCTGATAATCCGTTCATCAGTGGCATCGAAGTGTTGTCATCTTCCAGCACGCCGACGCCGACGCCAGTGCCACCGACCGCGACGCCCGTAGCGACCGCGACACCTTCTGCCACGGCGACGCCGACCGGCAGCCTGACGCTGGTCACGGCGATCGACGCCGGGGGTGGGGCCGCGAGCAGCTATGTCGCGGACACGGATTTCAACCAGGGCAACGAGTATTCGGATACTTCCACAGCGATTGATACGAGCGGTGGGCTGGATAGCAACCCGGCACCGCAGGCGGTGTATCAGACCTGTCGCTGGAACAGTTCCTTCGCGTATACCATCCCCGGCTTGACCTCTGGTGTCACCTACACCATACGCTTGCACTGGGCGGAACTGACCTTCCAGTCGGTCGGCGCACGCACGTTCAACGTGGCCATCAATGGTAATCAGGTGTTGACCAACTTCGACGTGTTCGCCACAGCGGGCTACAAGAAAGCTCTGGGCAAAACCTTCACCGCAACGGCCAATAGTAGTGGGCAGATCGTGATCGCCTTCACACAAGGCACAGCGGATAATCCGTTCATCAGCGGCATCGAGGTGCTGGCACCGTCGAACGCGCCCACGCCGACGCCCGCGCCCACGCTTCAACTGGTGACGGCGATCAATGCCGGTGGCAGCACGAGCGGCAGCTATATCACCGACACGGACTTTAATACCGGCAACGAATATTCCGACACCTCGACCGGCATCAACACGAGTTCTGGACAGGACAGCGATCCGGCACCGCAGGCCGTCTACCAGACCTGCCGCTGGAACAGTTCGTTCACCTACACCATCCCGAACCTGACTGCTGGTGCGACGTATACCGTGGTGCTACATTGGGCGGAACTGACCTTCCAAGCAACGGGAGCGCGCACGTTCAATGTGGCCATCAACGGGACGACTGAGTTGACCGATTTCGATGTCTACGCCAACGCGGGCTACAAGACGGCCATCAGTCGGAGCTTCACCGTGACGGCCACCGGTGGCCAGATCGTGATCGCCTTCACGCAAGGCACCGCTGATAATCCGTTCATCAGCGGCATCGAGATCTACCACTAGCACGGGGGAGTCCTCACCCCAGGGCGAGCACATGTAGGGGCGTACCCTTGTGGTCGCCCTGCCCCTCCATCCCATCTGCGGATCGAGAGGGGGGCGCAGCATTAGGATTGATCGCGTGGATCGCGCCGATCACGTTCAATGGCCTGTCTCCTCCTCTCTGCCGCAGCGGGGAGGGGGTCGGGGGGTGGGGCCATTCCTTTTACCTGGAAGGAGTATAAGAACATGGCTGCGCTGAGCACTGAGGCGGCGCATGGGCGCGGGGCAAGCGTCGGGCAGTACGTGCGGCAGCATCTGCGCGTGCTGATCGCCGTGGTCATCATCGTGGTTGCCGGTGGCGTCGGCGGCGCGATCGCGCTGGTCAACCACACTGCCGGAGCGATTCAGGTGACGGGCGGGACGGGGGCGACGCTGCCCTATGTGGAGCTGCAAGCGGAAGATGCCGCCACCAATGGCACGATCATCGGGCCGGATGCTACGTTCACCCATCTAGCTGCCGAGGCGTCGGGGCGCAAGGCCGTCACGCTGACGCGCGGGCAATACGTTGAATTCACGCTGCCGCAGGCGGCGAACTCCATCGACGTGCGCTACAGCATCCCCGATTCCGCTGACGGTAATGGGCTGACCGCGCCGCTCAGCGTGTATATCAATGGCGTTCATCATCCGGCGCAAACACTGACGTTGACTTCGCATTATAGCTGGCTGTATGGCGCGTATCCCTTCACCAACAATCCCAAGGCCGGCACACCGCAACATTTCTATGATGAAACGCGCCTGCTGTTGGGAGAAATGCCCGCCGGCACCAAAGTGCGCTTGCAGGTGGATGCCGCCGACACCGCGCCGTCTTATACCATCGATCTGGCCGACTTCGAGGAGGTCGCGCCGCCGCGCTCCCAACCAGCGGGGTATATCGCCGTCACCGATCCGCCTTATGAGGCAGATCCGACGGGCAAACACGACGCCACGCAGGCCATCCAAAAGGCGCTCGACGCAGGTGCCAAGCAGGGCAAGGGCGTCTGGCTGCCGTCGGGAACCTTCACGGTCACGGGGCATCTTATGGTCAACAATGTGACGCTGGCCGGTGCCGGCCCGTGGTATTCGATCCTATCGGGCGACGGCGTGGGCGTGTATGGCGCTGCCGCCCCGCAGCCCAGCCAGAACGTCCATCTGGCCGATTTCGCCATCTTTGGTCGCGTGCGGGATCGGGTGGATAGCGCGCCGTTGAATGGCATCGGTGGGGCGCTGAGCGATTCGACCATCAGTGATATCTGGATCGAGCATACCAAGGTGGGCATGTGGTTCGACGGCCCCTTCAGCGGCCTGACGATCACCGGCTGCCGCATCCGCGACACAACCGCCGACGGCATCAATTTCCACGACGGCATCACCAACGCGACGGTCAGCCAGACGCTGGTGCGCAACACAGGCGACGACGGCCTGGCGATGTGGTCCGATCACCAGGCGGATGCGCATGACACGTTCGACGCGAACACCGTGCAGTTGCCGATCCTGGCGAACGGCATCGCGCTCTACGGCGGCGCGGACAATCGCATCAGCAACAATCGCGTGGAAGATTCGCTGACGCAGGGCGGCGGCATTCAGGTGGGCAATCGTTTCGGCGCGGTGCCGCTCAGCGGCACGACCACCATCGCCAATAACACGCTCGTCCGCGCCGGCTGCTATGATCCCGGTTTTCAATATGGCATCGGCGCGCTCTGGTTTTACGCGCTGGATGGTCCGCTGACGGGGCAGATCAACGTGTCGCAGATGGAGATCGATGCCAGCATCAACGAGGCGATCCAGTTCGTCGGCAGCACCACGATCACGCACGTGACGCTGGACCACGTGCGCATCAAAGGGGCCGGCACCTTCGCGGTGCAGGAGCAGACGCCCGGCGCGGCCACGTTCACCGCCGTTCAGGCGAGCGGCCTGGGGGCCAGCGGCGTGTATAACTGCGGCGTGACCTTCACCATCACACAAGGCGCGGATGACACCGGCTGGAACACGTCCAGTTGCGGCTTCCCGCCACCCCAAAACTGACTTCAGTGCGCCTGGCCGGCACTGAGGGTGGTCTGCCAGAGCGCCTGGCCATCCGCTGCATGCAGCGCCACCACGCCGCCATCGGTCGGTGGGATGTGGGGGCCGTTGCAGGTGTAATTGCCGGAGCCGCCGACGCCGCCATACAGGGTGTTGCCCACGACAGCGACGGGCAACATCGGTCGCTGAGCCGCCGCGCCGCGCCAGCGCACGGTATGGCTGGTGGCGTCCACCGCGCTGATGTCCGTGCCACCCAGGTACAGCGTGTTTTGCGCGTAGACCAGCGGCATATCCGTATTGGGCAACAGCGGCATGTTGTCATTTTGCGTCAAGGTCCAGGCGACGGTGCCGGTTTGGCTGGTCAGCGCGACGAGCTGCGCCGCGAAATGGGCATCGGCGGTATACGTTTGGGTGGCGACAACGAGCAGCCCTTGCGCCAGGATGGGGCGCGTTGTCGGTCCGCCAGCAAATTGGCGCAGCAACAGGCGTCGCCTGTTCGCCGGATTATAGGCAGCGACATCGGTGACTTCGGCGGAGGGCAGCGAGCGCGGCCCAGCGACCGTGCTGTCGATGATGCTGTCGTACAGCACGCCTTGCACCAGCACGGGGGTGGTGAATTGGATCAGGGGGGACGAGGAGGGCGTGAACCAGCGCTGCTTGCCGGTGGCGGCGGCGAGGGCATACAAGCCGTCCGCGCCGAAATAGAGCGTGTCGTTGACCAATGTGAGATCACCCACGATCTCCGGCGGGTTCGGGCCTTCTACCACCGGCAAGGCAAACGACCAGGCAGGTGTGCCATCCCGCGCATGCACGGCGACCACGCCGGACCCGCCCGCGACATACACCAGGCCAGCGCCAATGACGGGCATCGCCAGGGCGACCGCAAAGCCCGGCTGGAAAGTGGTTGTATGCCAGATGATTCTGCCATCAGTGGCCGCCAACGCATACAGCGTGGTGGCGCTGCGCACATACACCACGCCGGCGACGACAGCGGGCGTCGAAAGCAGTCCGGTCGAAAGTGGGGTGATCCACAGGAGTTTGCCATCGCTGGCCCGCAACGCATAGATATTCCCAAACTGGCCGCCCACGTAAATCACGCCGTCCACGACCGCCGGGCGCAATTGCACGTTCATATCGGCGGGCAGCGAGCAGATCCCCCTTACGCTACCCGGTAAATCGCATGCCGCCAGCGACGCGGCAAAGATCACAACGCCGATGAGGCGCATCCACCGTGGGGAGAGGTAACGGCGCATAGGAAGATCCTTTCAATCAATAGGCACGTCTGCGTATCAAAAGGATCAGACGCTATGGGAGGTGGTTTTGTTGCATGGCATCGTGGTCTCTATCGCGCGATCATGGGATACGGATATCGTCCGGTGATGAAACGCATGGTTGTGGCATCTCATGAGGGGAAAGGGAAGGAGTTGAACTTCTTTTGATCCCGCTATCAATCGTCCGTCACAGTCCACCATCCTAGGCGCTGTCTATGGTTAGGCTTCTTTTGCTATGGTCTATGTTTGTGGGCTTTGTCGTCACGTTTCATGCTCGGTTGGCAGCATGCCGTTTTCTTTTTGATTGCTGCTCCCATAGTAATCCATGTTCGCGCTCATAGGTTGTAATGATGTTGCCGACGAGGTCAAGCATGCTGGTGATCGAATTATTTTCATCTCCCGCTCCTGCATCAAGTATATCGGATGCTATGCTTTGCATCATTCACTTGCTTGTCACGGTGGCGGAATCCCTAAATCATTGCAGATTTTCCGCACCAGCTTTTCGCCTATCTCATTATGGCGTGGAACGGTCGAGCTACGACCGGTTACTGGGTTTCGATAGATGGTATGATTGCTTCCTTCGCGTTTAAAGGTACAGCCGTGTTGTTCTAAATGCTGAATGAAATCGTGGCGCTACACACGTGCTTAGATGGTCATGCTTTCACGCAGAACAGGGCGATCAGCGATTTCTTGACGGCTTTGTTCGCGATTCTCCTCTAAAATCATGTGGATGGCTTCTTTTAAATTTTCGCGGGCCTCATCAAGCGTCGCCCCTTGCGAGTTGGCACCAGGCAGTTCTTCGACAGAGCCAATCCACCAGGGACCGTCTTGCTCGAAAATAGCGATAAACGTATTGGTCATGAAAGTATGCCCTCCTTATCTTCATTCAAGTATACAATATGAGGCATCGATCTCCTGATCGACTTCTCTGATCCACTCAGCCATCGCCGCGACATTGGCGGGATCGCTCAGCGTCAGTTCCCACTGCATTTCCGCCTCAAGCACCGTCGCTAGCTCGTTCTGGATCGCATCGGGGAGTTGCTCTGCGGCAACGACAGCGGCACGAAAACGATCACTCATTGTTTTCATCTTTATCAGGGGCGGTATAAAAACGAGGTCAGGCGTAGCCTGACCTCAGTGGGTGGAGATGGGGGGGAGTTGAAATCTTGTTCAAACGTCCGCACTCGTCCATCTCTATGCCTGGGTCGGCCTATTTCCTGGCTTTTCTTTCCGTCATCATACCACAAAGTCCGTCTCTGTTTTTCGGCTCTGGGGTCAGGGTTGGGGTCAAAGTTTCACTTTGCTATGGCAACTGCACCAAAGCCAGTAGTATACCTTTAAATGTGTGAGGTGTACTTGCCATTGCTTTATCGACAACTTGCCTATACCTTCTTCGTATATCGTAACGTTCTAACCGAAAATTTGTATCTATGTCGCCATTAAATACAAAATTGCCAAAAGGTGAAAACAAATGCCAAGATTTATCACCAGGGCCATCAATACCGGTAGCACCGTCTATTTCCCATCTACCTTTTTTTGTTATGAAGTAAAATCTATACGGATTGTTGGGTAAAAGTTGAATGTTAAGTGCGTTAGCAATTTCCGGTGAAAGAGCTGCTTCAAGTTTGCGCTTGTATTGATTTACATAATCCGCAATTTGTTGCTTTTCTCTTGCCTCTTTGGCTTTTCTCTCTTCCTCGGCACGTTGTTGTTCTAATTGCATCAGCCGCTGGATTTCTTTGGGATCTGGCTGAGACATAATGATTCTCCTCTCACTGTCACCTCTTTAGGTGAACACATTCTTGATATGCTCTCACTATACGTGAAGGGCTGGGCTTCGTCAAGTCAAGCTCATATGCATGCTCATCCAAGTCGTACCGCGGCGAAAAGAATAGGTGTTTGATAAGTTGCATACCTTCATCGCTGAAAGCATAGGCATAGAGCTTCGTTACCTGTATTGAGGGATAGTTTTCGCACCAGAAATTTATGATGCCTTGCAACAGTTGGCGAAAGTCGTTTCGATGTTCCGGGCGAATAATGGTAGAGGCAACATAGCCAACATAGCTATGGCCTGGTTCGTACATGTAGATATCGTTGGCGGTGATATCCTTTTCGCTCATCTCTCCTTTCAGAATGCGTAGGATAGTTGCCTCATCCATTGGCATAATGGTCAAGGCTCCCCATACATCTTTGCGGTTGTTGGCATCGAACATGATACGACAGGCACGTGGGTTCTTCTCCCACCATGTTCGGGTGATGGAAGTATCCACGGCGTTATCTGGGCCATACACTTCGTAATCGAGCGCCAGGACATAAGGTAGGTCGCTTACTCGTATCCAGTCGGTTGCCGCTTTTTCGGTGGGTTGTTGTATAGTTTGTGTTTGTTGCTTCTCGTGGCGTTTCATACGGCGCTGGCGGTTTTTGATGGCACTCTGATATTCCTTTACCAGGTCGGATGTTGGCTTCTTCTCCGTCAGATCCAGCACAAAGGGCTTACGCTCATCTCCGAGCGGGCCTTTCCCTGCGGGCATGCCAACAAAACCGAGCTTGCGTGCCAGGCGCTCACCGTCTTCGGTATTTGCCATTGTATAAATTCTGCAGATTGTAACTCCTCGCTCTGCCAGCATGATAAGGTAACGCATTGTTTCGCGTAAGAGGATGGCGGCGTAGAAAGTCGTTCTTAAGTCGTAGCATGCGATAATGCTGACGACATAGCAATCTAAGGGCATATCAGGCGTAAAGGGGCGATATTCTTCCGGCCTGATATCTGATTCATCCATTTGAAAGTGAATAAGCCGGTCAATGATGCCATCAGCCAGGGGACTCATAGTGATACTGCCCGCTACTCGTCCGGTTGCTGTATCTTTCAGCACATGGATACATTCAGGATTGTAAGGGAACCGGGCCATGATATCTTGTGGCGCGATGATACCCACATCGCCCCATACCGTGCGCTCTATCGAGACAAGCTGCTCTAAGTCTTCAAATGTAGGAACCATAAATGCTAGCCTCTCTGGTTTCGCCTCATACCCTTTGACATTATCGCTACGTTCCTTCGCCAGCGTGTCAATTGCATTCTTTGGATAAACAGCCTGTTTTCTCAGTGGCAAGGCAATTTTGGGTATCTGCCCTTGCTCAACAAGATAGTAAAACGTGCTGCGTGGAATATCGAGACGCCGGATAGCTTCGGCGGCGGTGTAGTAATCCTGCATAACTGCTGCTCCTGGAAAATGTCCATGCATCTATCATACCACACATTGGATGTTTTAGACATCTGGACATTACCAGATGTTTTGGACGTTTGGAGAATGAATTGGACAGATGGTATTGACATTTTCCGAGTGAGGTGATATCATATGGACAGATGGTAATTACCATCTGTCCAATAGCTCTTGAACAAGTGAATAGGCCGGACATGGGGGCCATATCCCATGAGTGTCGTCCCAAGAAGCGCACCAAGGCAGCGGGTGGGAGTGTTCAGCCCATAACGACATGTCCCCACTGCTCAGAGTTAGCGAGACCTTGCAATGGGAAATGGGACGGCACGATGGCGGGCGTGTAACAGGTGCTATGCAGGGTTCGATACCCTGCCGCTCGTCCTCTGGTTCACTGTGAACCAGAACAACATAAAGGGAGAACACAGCATGCAACTCAATGGCAAAGTCTTGGCAGGTACGACGACGACCATTACCACCAAAAAAGGCACGGCGCTGGATAAGACGCGCCTCAAGGTGTTGGACATCGGCGAAGAGGTGGCCGGGGATGTCTCGGTGTACTGGATTGATTTCATCGGTGACACGGCACTCACGGAGGATGAATTGGCGGCGGTCAGCCATGAAGAGGTGGTGATTGAGATTCGCCGCATCTCGGCCAGCGGGTCCAATGGCAAGACCTATCTCAATCTGACGGGCGGTGCGGTGCTGCACGGTGGCATGCCGGTGCAGGCCAAGCTGCTCAAAGATAAAGGGAAACGTGTTTAGCAAAAGCGCACGGGGGAAAGTTAGCGGCTTTCTCCCGTGCTTGTCTGTTCGTAAAGGGAGAACATAGACATGTTCATTGATACCACATGGCGGCGTCCAGCGCAAGAGACGACCTGGCCCGCTTCGTATCGTGGGGTTGGCCTGGCTATCGAACGGCTAGCCGATGGCTGGTATATCGGGATGGCAGAGGGCGGCTATCGCTCGCGGCCCTATCCTGATTCACAAGCGGCACTGGCCGACGTGACGGCATGGATTGATAGCCAGGTGGTGATGCGGTGACACAACCAGCACCACAAGCAACGGCATCGGCTGATGAACAAGAACACGAATTGCCGATGCTGGCAGGGATTGCGGGTTTCTTCCACTGGCTGGAAGAGTTCTTGGTTATCCTTTCCGGGCCGTTCCTGACCTTCGGGTTGGGCATCGGCCTGGTGGATTTGCTGTCGGATGGGGCGTTGTTCGTCAACGCTCCTGCATTACTCTATGTGTGGGCCATCGCTCAAACGGTGGGCGTGGATGGCCAGCTCGTCGGCACCTGGGCGCGGGTCGGGCGGGCCTTCCGTAAACAGTCCTGGGGGGCGGTGATTGGTTTTGTCATCCTGGGTGTGGTGCTGGCCTATGTCGGCTTCGTCGCGGCACTGGTCTTCGCCTACCAGCAAGCCTATCACCTGACCACAGCGGGCGCGCTTGCCAAGTTGGGCTTTGATACCGTCACCTGGCTGTGGCAACGGACGGCGGTCTCTGTCGGTCTGGTGTGTTTGTCGGGCTTGCTGCGCTATCAGAAGCCGCGTCCGGTGGTCGTGGATGTGGAGGCAGAGATCCAACGTATCGAGAACGCGCGACGGATTCAGGCGGCGAAAACGGCGGCCCAGGGCGACCGGCTGCGGGGGTTGGTCGGGGTGGTCAAAGGCACGGCGCAGGCGGCGCAAGGTACGGGAAGTGGTGCATCGGCCTCCCCTTTGCCGTCACACAACGGCCAGGCGAACCAAGGCAAACGGTCGTAGTGGGGTTGCGGGCGAACGCGGAATTACCGTCACAACGGATGACGGCGGCGGAATATGCGCGGTTGCAGGAAGCGCGGGAACGGCTGGGCTTAGGGCATTTGGGCCAGCGCCGGGGGGGACGGTCGGCAGCAGGGGACTAACCAAACACCTGTGCTAGAGCATGCTGCACCCCTCTTGTTTTTCGGGGACTGGACGGCCCCCGCTTGACGCCCTCTGACCAGCACGCAGGAAGGGACCCCGTCAAGAGAGGCACGACGCCGACCTTGACGGGGAGGGAATGCGTGCTACTGTTGGGCGGCATGCGGGGGCGTCTCGAACCCCTTGGACCACCTAGACCCCTAGACCACCTGCGCCCAGGGAAAGCTGACCTTTGGGAGTGCGGATACAGTATCACGCACTCCCTAACTTACCACAAGGGGAGAACGAGACATGACGTATCAGGTGGTGAACCATCACATAGACACCTTGCTCTTGAATGTCAAGGGCAAGATGCCACAGGCTACGGCTGAACGCCTTGACCAACTGCAAGGGCTGGCAAAAGAGATAGAGCAGGATGTCCAGAGCGATTGGCAGTTTCGCGGGCATCCGCTCTTCCTGAAACCGCACGGGGCGAAAAATTGGCGGTGGATTCTGGCGTGTGGGGATGGTTATCTGCATATCGACCTGGGCAAGGGCAAGCTGAACGGCATTATAGCGAAAGTGCGGTTTTCCTCCTTCCTGCTGCACGAGATGGGGGCGGGCGTGGCGCTCACCGCTGTCTATGCGTTCCTGGCGGCCATGCTGGGCGAGGGGTTCACCTTGCAAGTGAGCGAGGTGCATATCTGCGCCGATATCGCTGGGTGGGAACTTTCCCTCGACGATGCCGGGCGGTTCGTCTCGCAGGGGCGGGCCAAATCAGCGCGGCTGGCCGATGACGAGGGGAGCGCGGATGACGGGCAGATCGTGCGGCTCACCGGGCGGCGTTGCTCGGAATATAAGTTTAGTCAAGGGGCACCGCACTCCTGCGACATCTACGATAAGACCTTGGAAGTGAAGGTGCGGGGCAAGCAGTGGTTCCATGAGATTTGGAAGGCCAACGGGTGGGATGGGGAAAGCAAAGTGACGCGGGTCGAGTTTCGCTACAAACGGGAATGCTTACATGAGATGGGGATTGAATGCCCTTATGACATGCTCGACCGGCTGCCGGACCTGTGGGCCTACAGCACACAGAAATGGCTCCGCCATACCGTGCCAGACAATGACAGCAATCAGAGCCGGTGGGACACCTCGGACGTGTGGGACGTGGTGCAAGGGGCATCGGGCAACGATGATGCCGTGCCAGCCGTGCGTACCAAAAAAGTGGAACTGGACACTGAGCGGTCGCAAGCGGGATTCGTGGGCTACGCGACGAGCTGGGCGATAAGGGCAGTGTGGCTCTTTCAGGGAGCCATTGAAAACGAGCGGGGCATGCCCAAAGGGTTGCCGCTGGAAGTCGTGGAAGAAGATGGGGGCGGATTCCTGGGCTGGGCGTATGAACAGATGCAAGCATACCTCACAGAGCGCAAAGAGGCGACGTTCGCGGAACTGATGCACGCCAAAGGCAAGAAAATTACCAAGCTGTTAGCGGCAGCGGCCTAACGCAAGAGGGGGAACGATGAAAAAACGCGCGGTGGTGGAAGAACAGGCACCTATCAAGCTGTTACTGACGGTGGAAGAAGCGGCTCAGGCGTTAGGCTTGGGCCGCTCGTTGTTGTACGACCTTCTGGCACGCAAAGAGATTTTCAGCGTCAAGATTGGGCGCGTTCGTCGTATTCCCCTTGCGGCTTTGCAAGCATTCATCGAACAGAAGATAGCGTAGGGAGGGGGGAAACAACATGCCTAAAAAACGTGGCAACGGCGAGGGGAATATCAAAAAGCGTTCAGATGGGCGTTGGGAAGCTCGTATCTCGACAGAGGATGGGAAACGCAAGAGTATATATACCAACACTCGCCAAGAGGCGGCACGGCTCATGAACGCTGCTCTTAAAGATAAAGAGGATGGTATCCCAATTATTACGGATAGCCAGACGGTCGGGGAATACTTGACCTCCTGGCTTGAAACTGTGCGATATCAGGTCAAGCCTAGCACCTGGCGGCGCTACGGAAACTTCGTCAAGGGGCATATCATCCCGGCGCTTGGGAAGATACCGCTCTCGAAGCTTTCCGCTCAGCAAGTTCAGATGCTTTATACAAAGGTGCTGAACAAAGGGCTGTCAACGACAACCGTGCATCATATACATGGCATGTTGCATCGGGCGCTCGAAGATGCTCTGAGGATGGCACTTATCCAGCGCAATGTGACAGAGATGGTAAAACCGCCTCGTCGTCGGCATCATGAGATGGCTATTCTAACCGCCGAACAGGCTCGAACAATGCTTGCGGCGGTGGTGGGCGATAGATTCGAGGCGCTCTATGTGCTGGCGCTTACAACAGGCATGCGCCAAGGGGAATTGTTCGCCCTAGAATGGAAAGATGTAGATTGGCAACATAGCACGTTGCTTATCCGTGCCTCAGTGCAAGAGGATGGCAGCAAGTTCATAATAGCAGAGCCAAAGACGGCATACTCTCGGCGTCGGATTGGGCTGACGCCAATGGCATTGGCGGCATTGCAGACGCATCGGGAACGAATCAAACAAGAAAAAGCCTTGCTCGGCGCTGCCTGGGAAACCGCCTATGATTTGGTGTTTCCTAACACTGTCGGCGGGGTGATGATACCTGATAACTTCGTTAAGCGCAATTTCAAGGCACTGCTGCGGAAAACTGGCTTGCCTGATATCCGGTTTCATGACCTGCGCCATACCGCAGCTACGTTGATGCTCAGCCGTGGCATTAACCCCAAGGTGGTATCAGAGATGTTGGGGCATTCTGACGTGGGTATCACTTTGCGGATTTACGCGCATGTGCTGCCGCATATGCAACAGGCAGCGGTGAATGCCATGCAAGCACTATTCGATGAAGAATAGGGCAATTCTGGCGGTTGGGGTCAGGGTTGGGGTCAACAGGGGTAGCAAAAGCAACGAGGCCAGGCATGGCCTGACCTCGATGGGTGGAGATGGGGGGGAGTTGAACCCCCCGTCCAAATATGCGCCGGAAACGATGTCCTACAGGTTTAGCCGATGATTTGCATGTCGCGCGGTGGTCTCCCGTCGGCAGGATACCTTCGCGCCCGGCTCGCTGGTCTCAGGCGGTGCGTAGCGAGCGTCGGCACCGCAGCCCCTCAGCTAAGTGACACCCGCGCCCCGGCCCGCTGAGAAGAGGACGGACGGATGCGCTTCACTGGGTATTAAGCAGCGAAAGCGAGTTGTGGCTGCTGTTTGGCAGCTATTGTTTGCTGGTGGTTTAACGAGGGTGGATACCAGCACCTCGACCTGCAATCGATCCCTTCGCCTACCTGTCGATCCCCAGCATCCCCAGGGTTCGCCTCATAGAAAGGGAACACATCCAGTATACCACGGATGCGACCAAGATGCAAGGGCCAAGGGGCCGTCTATCTGGGCTACCTTGTTGCGCCGCGCGCGGCTGAGGCGTATACTACAAGCAATTCATGCCACGTGATTCTGCCGCATTGCACTGAGGAGGATTGGTACGACGTTATGGCTTCATCCAACAAAGGGGGGCGGAGCTTACCAAACAGCCGCCCCAGCGCCACGACCGGCACAAACGCGCAGAAACCGAAAACGACCGGTACCCTCGCCCAGGGCGCGAAATCCAGTACGCCCAGCCGGCCCGTCACCACGAAATCGGCCACGCTGAGCCGCCCCGTCAATGCGAAAGCACCGGTCAGTCAGCCGACCAACACGAAGTCCGCGCCGGCCAGTCGCCCGGTCGCCTCACGCGCCGCAGGAGCCAGTGCGCCCGGTGCCGTCGTCAAGCGCGCCGGCATCTCGCCCACGCGCCAGGCACGGCTGGAAGCGCAGCGCCAGCATCAGCGCAACAAACAGACGATCAATATGATCGCTGCCGGTTTTGTTGTGTTGCTGGTGGTGATCGTCGGCTTCGCCATCTATCAGGCCATCCCCAAGCCGGCCCCAGCGCAAAAGGCTTGCTTGACTGTCCCCGCTAATTTGCCATCGAATGCGGATCAACCGCCACCGACGAATCTGAAGCCGGTGAAATTGAGCAACGGCCTGGAATATATCGATCTCGTCGTTGGCTGCGGCGCGGCGGTGCCAACCGGCGGCTCATTTACCGCGAATTATACCGGATGGGTCGAGGGCGGCCACAAGTTCCAATCCTCGCGCGATCCCGGCAGCAACGGTCCATTTCAGGCGAATTTAGCGCAAGTTATCCCCGGTTGGCAGCAAGGTTTGCCCGGCATGAAGGTTGGTGGTGTGCGACGCTTGATCATTCCCGCTGCGTTGGCGTATGGTGCAAATCCCCAGCCGGGATCGGGTATCCCACCCAATGCTAACCTGATCTTCGACGTATCGGCGATCAGCATCCCCTGATCGGCCAGGGCCGTGTGGGCAATTACCGCCCGGCAATGCTAGAGGCGCGGCGGCGCGCATGGTACAATGCACTACAAGATGATGGACAAACATACATCGAGTTGGCATGACCTTGTGCCGCTGCGCCGTTTGTTGACGCGCGCGGCCCTACGGCTGGAGGCTGGATATGTCCCAGGCGACCGCGCCGCTGGTGCGCTGCCAGGACGTGGCGACGCGCGTATCGGCACATGGGCGGGCGTTGACGGGCGTCACGTTCGAGGTGCAGCCGGGCGAGATCTTCGCGCTGGCCGGGCCGGGCGGCAGCGGGAAGTCATCCCTGCTCGCGCTCCTCGCGGGTTTACACGCGCCGAACGCTGGCGCAATCAGCGTCGCTGGTGTTGACCTCACCCGCCGGCCCGGCGGCATCGCCGCCTTCACCTCGTACCTGGCGCAGCACTCCGACGCCCCCGAACACCTGCGCGTGCGCGAGTTGCTCTTTTTCACCGGGCGGCTGCGCGGTTTGCCGGCCAACACCGCCCGCGCTGTCAGCCGCGACCTGCTGGACCAGAGTGGGCTGGACCCCATCGCCGGCCAACCCCTCGCCGCGATCTCGCGCGGGGAAGAGCGCCTGGCGCGCTTCTGTGCCGCGCTGATGGGCGCGCCGCGCCTCTTGCTGCTGGATGAGCCGACGGCGGACCTCGACTTTCGCCAGCGCCAGTGGGTGTGGGATGTCATCCGCCAGATGCAGGGCAGCGGCGTGACAACGATCGTGGCGACGCACCACATTGAAGAGATCGAGCCACTCGCCAACCGCCTCGCCTTCCTGCGCGACGGCAAACTCATCGCGCTGGGCGAAGTCACGTCCCTGAAAGAGAAATTCAGCCGAGGACCGCGCATGGACCTCAAGCTGATCGCTGGTGCGACGCTGGGCAACATCACGCGACTGAAGTTGGAGGCGCTGGGCGAGATCGTGGAACACGAGCCGGGCATCTTCTCGCTTTACCCTAAGCCGGATGCTATCGGCGGCTCCATCGTCGCCTCCATCCCCGTCACGACGATGGCCCAGGCGCTGGCTAAGGGCCGCAAGGGCGGGCGCAAAAAGAAAGACACTGCCGTCGTTCCCGTTCCCAATCAGGTGCTGATCAACGAAGATGCCTGGCTGCTGGATCGCACGATCAATCTCCCTGGCACGCTGGGGCGCACGATTGAAGAGATCTTCACGATCATCGGCTCACAGAACGTGGCGGAGTTCTGGTTCGCGCCGCCCACGCTGACGGATGTCTATCTGCAACTGACCGGAGAAGATGCCCATGCCTGACGCGCACACGGCCTTGCGTCCGCTGGTGAGCATGCACCTGCTGGCGCTGCGGGGCCAGTTCCTTACTATCGTGCTGGCGACCATCGTGCTGCCGCTGGGCATCAGCGCGGCGCTGATTGCCGCGCCACTGACGGCCACGCCGCTCCAGCGCACGAACGTCCTGGCGCTCAGCCCGTTGCTGCCGCTGCTGGGGATGGCCTTTCTGGTGATCCCGGCGCACTTGGCGCACATGCGCGAGGCCGGGCAGATGCGCTTTTTCGCCGCGCTGCCGATTCACCGGGGCGTGCTGCTGCGGTCGCTGTTGCTGGTCGCCGCACTGGCTGTGCTGCCGGGCGTCGTGCTGGCCAGCGTGGGCGTGATGGATCTGCTGCACAATCGGGCATTGCTGGGGGTCTTGCCGCTGCTGGCGCTGGTGGTGGCCGCGCTCCCCCTCGCGCCGCTGGGCGCGTGCATCGGCCTGGCTGGGCTGCGCCAGGGCGCGGCGACCGCGTGGGGGATGTTCGCATACGCCGTTTCAGTCGGCGGCTTGATCGTTCACATTGCCGCCAACCACCTCACGCCCACCGTGAACCATCTCACGGCGATCCTGCCGGGCGCGCTGGGGAGCGATCTGATCGCGGCGTTTCTGCCGCTGAGCGGCCCGCGCTCCGTGCCGGCGGATCTGCTGGGGCTGTTGGCCTATGCGGGCGCGGCGGGCTACCTGGCGTTCCGCCTGGTGCCGTGGCGGATTGAGGCGCGGGCTGATCCAGCGGCGCTAGCGCCCTCGCTCCCGCCGCCGGCTCCGGCGTTGCCACCGTCGAGCGCGTCCGGTTCATCCGGCGCGTGATGATCCCCGGCAGCACCATGACGACGATGGCGACCAGGCTGACGACACCGATAAGCGTCGGCAGATTCGCCCCGTGCCGCCAGGCCGCGCCGGAAATCGCGCCGCCACCTAGCAGCACCAGGGCATAGATGCACCGTCCCACGAAGATCGGCGGGACGAAGATGCGTAGCCGCATTCCCAGCGCGCCCACCGCCAGGTCGAAGGGCGAGGCCAATGGCGACAGGCGCGTCAGCGCCAGCACGACCCACTCTTCGCCGTGCATCGCGCGTTCCGCCGCCGCCAGCACCGCACCATTGGTAAACTCGGAGGCGCGCAGCCGTTGCGCCCAGCCCTGCACGATGCCGCGCCGGCGCGGCGCGCTTATCGCCGCCTTGCGCACGGCCACTGCGGGCGCGCTCTTGCCGTCCAGCGTCGTGCGCGCCTCCCCGCCTGACCTGGGGCGGCTCCCATCCCTCGTGGGGCGGACATTCCTGTCCGCCAGCGTTGAGATCTTGCCGCGCCCGTCCGCCTTCTGTTCCGGCTCACCGGCTTTGCGCCGCGCGAAACGCTGCCAGAGCGCACCACCGCTGCGCCCCAGGAGCAGCGCGATGACATCGCGCAGGGTACTCGCCAGTGCAACCGCCACGACTAACACGATGAAGATGAGCCAACCGTCGCGCATTTGCATCGCTAACGCGCCCGCCAGCAGCAACGTGAGCGTGATGGGAAAAGGAAAGCCGGCGAAACTGAAGATCACCAACCCGGTGACGATCAAAACGAATACCGGCGCGGGCAGATGTGCCGCCGCGTGCAGCCAGGCTTCTCCATTCATGTGCCGCACGCTCCTCGCCCCGCCGTCGTTTCTTGCTATTGCTAGGAGATAGTACCACAGATAGAACGCACACACCCAACCTGGCACACGCCCCACCATTTCGGCTGATCGCGTTCGCTCCCAGTTATGCTGGGGCGCAGATGGAAGTTGACGACAGATCGGGTAGACGGTAGTTTAGGGAGGACGACAGAAGGACGGCGGGCGACGGCGATGACCACCTAATGGTGCCACTATGCATCAACCGCTCGCTTCGCTCTTGCCTGTGCGCGTTTTTCAGCATACAATACTTCTGTCATCGGTGCTGTTGGCGCACGTTTTCCACGTTTTCATCGTACAAAGGATCGTGTTATGGTACCAAACGAGCCATCATCTGACGATATCACCATCACCGAGATCGCCAGGGAGCGGTCGCCGGCGGAGCGCGTGCTGATCTGGCTGCTGCGGCGCTGGTGGGCGCTGGCGGCGGCGGCGGTGCTTAGCACCGTGGTCAGCGAACTGACCGGCATCGGCGGCACATTATTCAATGAGTTTGCCAACGGCCAGGCACTGGCATTGCCGCCGGTGCAACGCGGCGTCGTCGGCTCGCTCTTCGCGCGCTATCCCATCCCCACGATCATTGGCGTGGTGGTGATCATCATCTTCACCGTCGTCGCGTTTTTTGCCGACCGCGCGGAACAAGCGCGCCTGACACGGCTGACGGCAGAGGCTGAGCAGCGCGCCAAAACCGAGCGCCGGCTGGAATCGCGCGCGGAGGCGCGGCAAGTGCTGGAAGAGTTCTTTCAGCAACAAAAGTCCCAGCAACACCTCGACAGCGAAGGCGATGAGGAGGAGGCCGCCAGCACCCAGAGCGCGCGGCCCATCGTCCTGCCACCGCGCCCCACGCTCGTCATCGGGCGCGAAACCGAGCTGGCGCGCATCGCCGGCATCCTGCGCTCTCCCGCCACGACGGCGCTGGCCTTGCGCGGCATGGGGGGCGTGGGCAAAAGCACGCTGTTGCTCGAAACGCTCTATCGCCAGAAGGACGCTCAGGCGTTTCCGGGCGGCATCGTCTGGCTTTCGTGCCAGGATCTGGTAGACGACGACTGCGAAACGCAACTATATGACGCCGCTGGCATCGCGCTGGGACTGAGCGAGGTTGCCAAGGTCGATGGGGCTAATGCCAAAGCGCAGGCGTTGGCGCGCGGCGTGGCGGGCCGGCAGATCCTGATCGGCCTGGACAACGTGGAACAGCAAATGCCGCTGGATCGTGTGCTGGCGGCGCTGACGGCGCGGGGCGCGAACGGTGCCGGGCCGGTCGTGCTGCTTTCGACGCGCGTCACCTGGCCCGATGTGCCGGGCCTGACGGAACTGGACCTGGACGTGCTGACGCCGGAGCAGGGCTTCGCGCTGTTGCAGCGGCTGGTGGAACGCGGCGGCAAAGCGACGATCAGCGCCGAGGACGCGCCAGCGGCGCAAGCCATCGTGGCGGCGGTGGGCGCGTTGCCCTTGGCCCTGGAACTGGTGGCTCCGCGCATCGTGCGCCGCGCCGAGCCGCTGGCCGCCCTGGCCGTGCGCCTGCGCGCCGAAGGCGTGGAGCTGAAAGGCCGCACGCGCAGCATCGAGCGCACTTTCGACCTGACCTATGAGCAACTCAGCGCCGTCGAACAGCGCGGGTTCGGCGCGCTGGCCGTCTTCGCCGGCACGTCGTTCAGCCAGGATGCGGCGGTCGCGGTCATGGTCGCCGTCCTGGGCGACGCCGCCACCGGGCAGATCTTGCTGGATCTCGCCGATCTCAGTTTGCTGCGCGAAGTGCCGCAGGCGGACGGCCCGCCGCGCTATCAGATGCATCCGCTGGTACGCCAGTTCGCCCGCGAGCGCCTGCGCCAGCAAGGCGCGGATGCCGAGCAGGCGGCGGAGTTGGCGGCGGCGCAGTTTTATCGCGCCGTGGCGCATCGGCACCAACGCCAGCGTGTCGCCACCTATGCAGCTATCGACCAGGAATATAGCAACATCCTGGGCGCGCTGGGCTGGGCCTATCAGCAGATGAAGACGACGACCGATCCCAGGCTGGGAACGCAACTCGCGCAACTCGTCGCCGACAGCGCCGGTGATCTGCGCGACTTCATCCAGGATCGCGGCTATTGGACGGACGGGCGGCGCATCTTGCGCTGGGGCATCGAGGCCGACGCGCGGCTGGGCAACCAACAACGCCAGAGTTCGATGCTGGCGATGCTGGCCTTCATCGTGCGCCAGCAGGGCGACCTGGACGAAGCGGAGGGCTATTTCAACCAGGCGCTGGCGCTGGCCCGCGCCCGCAACGACCGCCGGGGCGAGGCGGCGCGCATCCATAACCTGGGGACGCTGGCGCTGATGCGTGGCGACCTGCCACGCGCCCGCGCGCTTTACGAGGAGGCGCTGGCGATGCGCCGCGCGCTGAATGAGGCGGGCGGCATGAGCGCGACCCTGCGCTCGCTGGGCATTCTGGCGGCGGAACAGGGCCAGTGGGACGAGGCCCGCCGCTATCTGCGCGAATCGCTCGATCTCAAGAAGGTGCAGGGCGTCTCGCGCGGGCGCACGTTCTGTGAACTGGGCAGCGTATTGCTGCGCGACCCCGACGGCGACCGCACGCAAGCGCGCAACCTGCTCCAGACCGCGCTGGATATCGCCCATCAATTCAATGTGAAGAATGATGAGGCCCACGCGCTGGATTGGCTGGGCGCGCTGGACCTGGCGGAAGGTGACATCGACGGGGCGCGCACCCGCTGGGAAGCCGCCTTGCAGATCTATGCCGCCCTCGGCGCGGCGGCGGCCAGCGCCACCCGCGACCGCCTGGCGAAGCTGGCCGCGCCCGTGGCGGCGACGGCGTGAAGACGCGACGCAGCCGCGCCGGCAGCGAGGCGGAATTCGCCGCATGGTGGGCCGACGGCGCGATCGGCGGCCATGACCTGCGCACCAGCGACGGGCGCACCGCGCGCGTGCTGTTTCAGGGCCGCGCCGGCGGTCCCGTCGGCCCCGACTTCCGCGACGCCGTGATCCTGCTGGATGGCGCGCGACAGACGGGCGACATTGAACTGCACTTGCGCGCGGCGAACTGGTATGACCATCGGCACCAGACCGACCCGCGCTACGACCACGTGATCCTGCATGTCGTCGCGCACGGTCCCCTGCCGCCCGCCGCCGTCACGCGCCTCGCTTCCGGCGCGGTCACGCCGTCGGTCGTGCTGGGCGACCGCGCCCGCTTTGCCGCGCCGTCGCCGCACCACCCCACCTGGCCCTGCCAGGCCGCGCCGTTGCCCGCGCCCGACCGTGCCGCCGCGCTGGTTGCGTGGGGACGGGCGCGCTTCGCCGCCCGCGTCGCCCGGTTCCGCGCCGACCTCGCCCTCGCGCCGGACCCCGCCGCCGCTCTCGATGGCCTGCTGCTCGCCGCCATCGCCGAGGCGCTGGGCTATGGCCGGGATATGTATCAGCGTGGCGCGGCCCGCGACCTTCTGAGCGCACGCCGGTTGCAGGCGCTGGTGCAGCTCACGGAGGAGTGGGCGCGCGTGTCGCCGGGGGCAGTATGGTGCGGAGCGGCGCTGGCCGGCGGCGAGCGGGCGGGGTGGGAGCGGTTGCTGCGCGTGCTGGCTCCGGCTGGCTCGGCCATCGGGCGGCAACGCGGCGCGATTGTGCTGTGGAATGCCGTCTTGCCCGTGCTGGTGGCCTATGGCGACGCCTGTGGCAATCAGGCGCTGGCGCAGATCGCGCGGGCGATTGCCTGGCACGCGCCGGGGCTGCCGGGCAACACGATCACGCGCGGCATGGCGCGCTGGTTGGCGCTGCCTCGCCCGCCCGCTGGTGCGCTGGCCCAGCAGGGACTCCAGCATCTGCATGCGCGCTGGTGTCGCACGAAAGACTGCGCCGCCTGTCCCGCCCACACTGGGCAATCAGCGCATCGCCTAGCGGCCAGCGATCTGTCCGTCTTACCAGATGCGCCACGCCTCGTAGACCGGCACGCCGCGCTCCAGCACATGCACGCTGATGGTGCTGCGAAAGATTTCGGCGCGTAGCGGCGCGAAGAAAAACGGCCCCAGGATGATCAGCCGCCGTTCGCCGGAGCGCAGGGCCAGCGCGAAATCCAGCGGCACCTTATCCATCACGCCCACATCGTCCCAGGCCAGGGTGGTCGGCTTGCCGAAGCCGCGCGCCAGCGCCATGCCCGTTTCGGTGATGGCGACGGTCTGGCGGAACAGAACCAGCATGCCCGCGCTGAGCGCCGCGAGGCCGATGCCGGTGATGAACAGTGGCATGCCGCCGGCGAAATGGCCCCACACGGCCAGCGCGATGCCGCCCGCCAATGTCGCGCTGGCTCCCGCGATCCAGATCGGCGCGACAGCGACGGTATATTCGGCGTTGGGGTCCGCCGGCCCCCCCAGCAGCGCCAGCGCCTCCTTCAATGCCGAACTGAGCACGGCGGGCGAGACACGCAAGAGGATCTGCCGCAGCAATTGGCGGCTCTGCGTCAAGCCGATCTCGATGAAGATCAACTGCTGGCCGTCGCTCGAATGCAGGCGCAGGATGCCGAAGCGCCGCTCCACCCGATCGATCAGCGCCCAGCGCAGCAGCCGGCGGCTATCCCACGGCGTGCGCGCCTCGATGCCCTCGCTGGAAGCGCGCACGGTGGTCAGCAGGATGCGCGCCAGGCCCAGCGCCGCCACGAGCCAAAGCGCCGCCAGTCCCCCCCCCACGGCCAGCACCACCCGCGCGAAGAGGCTGCCCACTCCGCTGATGCCCGCCAGCGCCAGGGCCGCCAGCAACAGCAGCATTGGCCCCACCAATAGCGACGCCGCCAGCGCCCCGCGTGGGCGAAAAAGCTGTGCCTCTAACGGCATCGGCGGTTGCGGGGGATGAACCAGGCCGGACGTGGGCCGGGTAATCGGTCCGGTGACTCGTGATTGTCGCATCATCAGCTCGCTCGCTTCTTCTACAAGATCAAGAGATACGCTATTATAGCATATGAGCAGCCGCTGGCAGATAGGTCATGTGAAAAAAACGCTGACCCCCTTCCGCCCCGTTTGGCCCGCCTCGTATGCTGAAAGAAAGTACCAGCGTGGGAGGTGGGCGCATGCAGGCTGGGCGTAGGGAGAGCTGCGCGTATTGCGGACAACCGTTGCGGCTGGTGGCCGGCTTCTGCGCGGCATGCCAGGCACCTGCGACCGTCGCCCAGCGTGCGCGGCTGATCGCGGATGCAGGGCTGCCGCCGGAGGGCCGTGAGATCCCTGCGCGCCCGCTCGTTCCGCCGCCGGAGCCGTCGCCCGTGGGGCAGGGTTCCGGTGCAGCGCCGGGACGCGCCGCAGTGATCATCACACGCTTATTGCTGGCGGGCGGCTTGATCGCGCTGGGGTTGGTGTTCGTCGCCGTCAGCGTGCGACTGAACGCGAATCCCATCCGGTTGCTCATGCCGCCGCCCGTGGGGACGGTGGTGGTGCGCCAGGCGGCGGACGGGCCAGCCAGGACGAGCGTCAGCACCGGCCAACCATTCATCTTGCAATATGACCTGACGGTGCAGAGCGGGCAGGCTGCCGTCACCCTCACCATCGCGCCCCAGCATGGCCCGCCACGGGCGCTCACCGAGACCTGGCCGCGCGGCCATACCACCCGCGCCCAAACCCTCGTCGCCCTCGCGCCGGATCGCTGGCAGATCACCCTGCGCGAGAACGGCACCGTGATCGCGGCGCTGACGCTTCAGATCGCAGGACCGCCGACGATATGATCAAAGATTCATCAAGCTCAAGCGTGAGCGTTGTGCCGTTAAGCAGTGGCGGAATGCGCGTTGCCGCCATTTTCGCGCCTGGGTGCATATGACGAAATGGTCAGAAAGCAGGGCGGGTGATTCACGCGAAAGTCAGGAACATATGGCATACTAAAACAGGTACAGCGATAGGCGGATGTGTGGTTGAGTGATTGGTCCCCCCAGGCTGGGTAGATGTTGTGGGGTGGTCGGGGATGATCGCTGTAATCCGCTGAGTGGTCTTGCGTCATGCAGGGCCACTCATTTTTTTGGATGCGACAAATCCCATCGGCATCGTGTATGATACCAGCAGACGAATATCTGTGCTGAGGATGCCTGATGACTGCGCTGCTCGCTGATGAAGCCTATGCCCGCGACCTGGATGCGCGCGACGACCTCGCCGCCTTCCGTGACCGCTTTCACCTGCCCCCCGCCACGATCTATCTGGATGGCAATTCGCTGGGCCTGGTCTCGCGTGATGCCGAGGCGACGCTGGTGCGGGCGCTGGATCAGTGGCGTCGATTGGGCATCGACGGCTGGACGCAGGCCGAGCCACCCTGGTACTTCACCGGCGAAGAGCTGGGCCAGTTGACCGCGCCGCTTGTCGGCGCACGCGCGGATGAGGTCGTCGTCACCGGCACGACCACGGTGAACTTGCATGCGTTGGTCGCCACGTTTTATCAGCCGCAGCGCGGGCGCGGCAAGCTCGTCTGCGCCGATCTCGACTTCCCTTCCGATCTCTACGCCCTCGCCAGCGAGGTCGCCTTGCAGGGGCGCGATCCGGCGCGCGATCTCGTGCGGGTGCGCAGCCGCGACGGGCGCACGCTCGATGAGGACGACATCATCGCCGCCTTCACGGACGACGTGGCGCTGGCGGTGCTGCCCAGCGCGCTCTATCGCAGCGGCCAGGTGCTGGATATGGCGCGGCTGACGGCGGCGGCCCATGCGCGGGGCATCCTGATCGGCTTCGATGGCGCGCACAGCGTGGGCGCGTTGCCCCATGCTTTCGACCAGTGGCAGGTCGATTTCGCCTTCTGGTGCGGCTACAAATATCTCAACGGCGGACCGGGCTGCGCGGGCGGCTTGTACGTGAATCGCCGTCATTTCCGGCGGCTGCCCGCCTTGCGCGGCTGGTGGGGCTATGATAAAGAGCGCCAGTTCGATATGGCTCCCCACTTCAAAGGGGCCAAGGGGGCGGGGCGCTGGCAGATCAGCACGCCATCGCTCTTCGCCTGCGCCGCGCTGTATGGCTCATTGGGCATCTTCGCTGAAGTGGGCCTGACCGCAATTCGCGCGAAGTCGCTGGCGCTCACGGACTACCTGATCGCGCTGGTGGACGAACTGGCGGAGGATGGTTACGCCGTCGGCACGCCACGCGAGCATCCGCGCCGGGGCGGCCATGTGGCCGTGGAACACGCCGACGCGCCGCGCATCTGTAAGGCGCTGAAGGCGCGCGGGGTCATCCCCGACTTCCGCCCGCCCAATGTCATCCGCCTGGCTCCCATCGCGTTCTATACCAGCTTCCAGGATGTCTTTCAGGCGGCGCAGCATCTGCACGCCATCGTCGCGGGCGGCGAGCACCTGCGCTATGCCGAGGGGCGCGAGGTCGTGGCATGAGGGACGCGATTCCAACCGCCCGCCGCACCTTCATAATCTCGGTGCTAGCGGCGTCAGTCGCCCGGCATGAGCTGGTTCGCTCTGGGTGGCGTGATGGTGCGACCTTGATTCCAGCCGGTGAACACGTAGGTCGCGCTGAAGGCCAAGGTATAGGGCGTGCCATCGCTGGCGGTATACGGCTGGGAAGCGGTTTTCACGATCTTTAAAGGAAAACTGTCGCGCTGACGCAACCACAGATCTTCCGTCCCCGGCACCTGCACCAAGCCCCCATCCGGCGCATTATAGGGATAGATGAAATGCGCGTGCAGATGCCAGGCTGCCACGCCGTTCAGTGGGGTGCTGTCGCTCAGTTGCACGCTGGCTGCCTCGACATGATCGTAATTGATGATGTCCGTGTCGTAGTTGACATAAATGCCGAGATCTGGATCGTTCAAGACGGTCCACAGCGTGTCCCCGCTCAGCAGCGCATACAGCGTGCCGCGGTCGCTCAAAACGATCGTCGTGGCCGTCTTGCCGTTGGTCGTTTTCACCAGGGTGAGGCGCATGCGCAAGGGCTGCATGGTCGTGATGCCGGTGCCATCCTGTGCCTGGTTGTCGGCGACGAAGTGCGTGGTGAAGGCGGCGTCGCGCAGATTCGCCTGCCGCGCCTGCGCGAGGATGCGCGCCCCCGCCGAGGGCGCGGCGTTCGCCGGCGTGCCACCGCCGCAACCGACCAGCCAAGCATTCACTGCCAGCATCCCTGCCAGGCATACTGCGCGCACCGAATGCCTCATAACTCCTCACTCGTGTGACCGGTTATTAATGCCCACTGACGATGCGGCTGATGTCGTTGAACGTGATGACCGCGATCAGCGAGAGCAAGAAGACCATGCCCGCCAGGTTGATCAGCGCCTCGCGTTCGGGAGCCAGCCGCTTGCCGCGCCGCAGCACCTCCACGCCCAGGATCAGGAGCCGACCGCCGTCCAGGCCAGGGATGGGCAACAGGTTCACCACCGCCAAGTTCCAACTCAGGAAGGCGGTGAAAAAGAGCAACGCGCCGATGCCCTGGCTGGACGCATCGCCTGCCGCCTGCACGATGCCGACCGGCCCTGTTACCGCATCCGCCGGTTTGATCAGGCCGGTTAAGATGTCGTGGATGCCCTGGCCCTCTAATTGAAAGTCATAGCCGATCTGCCAGATGCCCACGGCTGGCGCTTGCCAGGGCGCGATGTGCGTGAAAAGCACGCCGATGCCGATGCCGACCGCCCCTTGCCCCACTGGCGGATGCTTGCGCGCCTGCACCTGCACGTCGCGCTGCTGGCCGTTTCGACTGACGGTGAGCGTCAGCGGCACGGAGGCGTTGTTGGTGTGGTCGCTGGTGACGGCGTTGTGGATGAAGAGCGAGACATCCTCCGCCCCATGCACCGCCTGGCCGTTGATGGCGACGATGCGGTCATTCGGCTGCAAGCCCGCCGCCGCCGCTGGCGATCCCTTCTCGATGACGCTGATGATGGGGATGCTCGGATTGGGCGCTTGCTGGGTGACGGCATAGAAGCCCGAATAGAGGAGCCAGGCGAAGATAAAGTTCATCGTCACACCGGCGACGAGGATGGCGGCGCGCTTGCCAGCGGTCTGCGCGGCGAAGGTGCGCGGATCGGCGTTGCCCTGCTCGTCGGTCGTCTCGCCGTTCTCGCCGGGCATGCGCACATAGCCGCCCAGCGGGATCAGGTTCAGCGAATAGGTCGTCTCGCCGCGCTTGATGCCCACAATGCGGGGCGGGAAGCCGATGGCGAATTCATCGACGCGCACGCCGGCACGTTTGGCTACGATGAAATGGCCGAACTCATGCACCAGCACCAGCACGGCGAAAACGAGGAGGGCGATCACGATTTGCATTACTCAGGGTTCCTCTCTATCGGTCAGCCGTCGCGGCATACTCGCGCGCCCAGGCACACGCCGCTAACACAGCGTCCAGGTCCGGATCGTCCACCACGGTGTGCGCGGCCAGCGTGCGCGCGATGCGCCGAGGGATCTCCATCAGGCCGATCTCCCCTCGCAAGAAGAGCGCCACCGCCGTTTCGTCCGCGCCCACCAGCGCCGCCGTGGCCGTGCCGCCGCGTTGCGCCGCTTCCAGCGCCAGCCGGAAGCAGGGGAAGCGAGCCGTGTCTAGCGCGGCGAAGTCCAGCCGGGCGACATCGGGCCAGCGCAACGGGGGCAGCAGGTCATTGCCGCCGTTATCCAGCCGCACGGGATGGCTGAGCGCCTCCTGGATCGGCAGGTGCATGGTCGGCAGGCTCGCCTGCATCTTGATCGAGCCGTCGATGAATTCGACCATCGAATGCACGATGCTCTGCGGCTGCACCACGACCTCGATGTGGTCATACGGCACGTCGAAGAGCCAGCGCGCCTCGATCACTTCCAGCCCCTTGTTCATCAGGGTCGCGGAATCGATGGTGATCTTCGGCCCCATCACCCAGGTCGGATGGCGGAGCGCCTGCGCTGCCGTGACCGCCTCCATCTCGGCCAGCGTCGCGTGGCGGAAGGGTCCACCGGAGGCGGTGATGATCAGCGTGCGGATGCTCGCCGGATCTTCGCCGCGCAGACATTGCCAGAGCGCGCTGTGTTCGCTGTCGATGGGGACGACCGCGACGCCCGCCGCGCACGCCGCCGGCATGACCAAATGCCCCGCCATCACCAACGTCTCTTTGTTAGCGATGGCGATGGTCTTGCGCGCCGCGATGGCCGCCAGCGTGGGGCGCAGTCCCACCAGGCCGGAGGTGGCCGCGACCAGTACGTCGGCCTCCGGGTGGGTAGCGACAGCCAGCAGGCCGTCCATGCCGCGCTGTGCCTGCGGCAGCAGCTCGTTCAGCCGCGCCAGCACAGCGGGATCATCGGCATCCGCCGCGACGAGATCGGGCGCGAACTCGCGCGCCTGCGCCGCCAACAGATCGACGTTATGGCGCGCGGCCAGCGCCACCACGCGGAAGTGATCCGGGTGGGCGCGCACAACATCGAGCGTCTGGCGTCCGATGGAACCGGTGCTGCCCAGCAGGGCAATCCGGCGCGGCAAAGCGTGCATAGGCAGAAAATCCAGTATCCTATCTCACCGTTACATAAAACGCGCACTATGCTGACGTTTCCGCACTATCGCATACTCGCTTCCTCAAGGCCGAGGCGGAAAGGAATGCAAGGATAGACTGCGGATGGGAAGTGCGTAAGGAGGTCGAGTACGACCAGCCAGCATAGTGAATGCGTCTGCCCTCAAGGGGGCGGGGTGTAATCCCCTGCACGGGTAACAGTAGCCGTGCCTCCTGTCTGCTATACACACAGGAGTTGACCTCTTTGGAGGTCACGCGATACCACGTGTACCGCTTGGTTCGCTGATACGTACCGAGAAACGCCATGCCCAACCGGGCAATATTCAAAGAGGCGGCATAGTCGCGTGAACCATTCCAGCCACACGCCGCGCAGCAGAGCCATGCTCCCCAGTCCACCACCTTCGTGCGGTCAGTTGATGCTGAGGACCGGTAGGTCTGGGCAGGCTTGCCACAGTGCGGGCAGGTATGGCTGGTGTGCTCAGGATATTCCTGGCGTGCGCGGATGCCGAGCAGATGACATTTGTACTTCAGCACTCGCCAGAGTTCGCCCCTCACGGTCGTGTTCTTGCGCCAGTTGCGCCAGCGGCCTCGCACATTCTTGCCTCGCCCGACGGTGCGTAAGGTTCTCAGATCCTCCCCACAGATCAGATGGCAGTCATGCACCAATGCCAGCAAGATCAGCACATTGGACGCCAGGTGCGCCAGTTCCCGATTCCGCCGCCCATACGTCTGCCAACACCGCTCAATCCGCTGCTTCAACGCGGCAACGCGTTCCTGCCAGAGCGCGAAGTGAGCGGGCAAGGGGGTGTGGTGCTCATCCAGCGCCTTCACCGCTGCGGTCATCAGCGTCTGGTACTTCTCCTGGCAGGCTTTGAGCCGGTCAATCTCGCGCCGCAAACGGGCTTGACGACCATCCATGCCTCCGGTGTTGAGAAACACCGGGCGGCTGATCTGATGATACGCGCCTGCTCCCTCGCGCTGTTCGATGACCGAGACGGTGATGAGCGAGCGAATGCCCCAGTCGAAGCCGACGACGCGCTGTTCTTGCTCCAACGGAGGAAGCAAGTGGGCTGGGACTTCCAAGATGACATCGACGACCGCGAGGCGTTGGCCGGTATCATCCACCAGTTCGCGTAAGGTCGGGGCGAGCGTAGTGGCTCTCTGACGCAAGGCGGCACAGAGGGTTTCCGGCAAGGGGATCTCATGCAGCCAGGAATCCCATGCCCATTGGCCCTGTATATCGGGCGTGCGTAACCGGAGCCACAAGGCGGCACGGTCGTGTTCCTGCTGGGTGGCAAGGTCACACCAACTGATGCGGTCCACGATGGCACGATAGGTTTGTCCGGCGCTCATCCCATCATCCCCAGCGAAGGTTACTTGCGCGACCTGCTGCACCGGAATGGGCTGTAACGCCTCATAGGTCGCGGGGAATGTCCCCCTTTCCAGATAGACGTTGCACGCTTGTTCAATCACGTTAGTCAGTGCCATGAAGCTCTCGGCATCGTCGCGATCCGTGCGTAACGCCCGCACCTGCTCTTTGATGGCGCGATAGTCCTTCACCGCCGGGCGTTTGCCCTCAGCCGGACGAATGAGGTCGGCGGTGAGTAAGGGGAGGATGGTCGTGAAGACCTGTTTGCGGGTGGCCTGCGCACGCAAGATACGTCCGGCTTGTTCCATTTCGCAGCGTTCTTGGCGGTTGCCATGCCCCGGTCGTTGCACTAAGAGGGCTTCGACCTGTTTCCAGGCGGGGCTGGTGCGTTCCACCGCAGGGGCAAACGCATCTAACTGCGGCCAGAGGGTGGTGAGCATGCCATTGATCGCTGTGCGGCTGGCATCCAACATCCGCAAGGCGGCGGCTTGCAGATGATCAGGCAAGCGGATCGGATAGGATAAGGGCTGCGTCTTGGCCATGTTTCCCTCCTTACTGCCTGGTACGAGGAGTATAATCTTGCCCAACGAATCTGTCAACTGTTATTCACCCCTCTGTTGGCAAAATATGCCGCCAGCATGCGGGGAAGTCGCGTTCAGCTTTCAGATTATACCATTGTCATGCCGGATCGCCTATATCCGGCCAGCGTGCATCAGTCACACCATACGTTTTTTTTACAGCTAGCCGTTGCAGGCTGGCACAGCCATCTGATAGACGGCGTCGGTCGTCACCGGATTGGCGGTGAAGGTCTGCGTCGTAGGGGGCTGGTTGCCGCACGGTGGTCCCGTCACCGTCACGGTCAGGCTCACCAGCGTGTCGGCCTGGTGCTGGAAGTGTAGCGTGTAGGGCTGGCCAGGGGTATATACGTGTGGCACGTACCAGGCAAGCGTTGGATTAGGGACGTTCCAGGCGACCGGGTGTGTGGTGGCGTCGCCCTGCAAGATGTAGAACGCGCCCAGCATGCCGCGCCCTGGTATATCGCTCGTCGTCGTGTCGATGCCGCCGAACTGCCAGTTGCTCGCGCTGAGCAAGGTCGGCTGCTGGGCGGTGTAAACGCGCACGAACTGGCGATAGAACAGGCCGAAGTTCGCGCCGGCATTGGCGTCATAGAGCACGTTATAGACCTGATTTGGATCGGTGCCATCCTGAATGGCCGGCGGTGTCCACGTGTAGGTGATCGTCATGGTATGCGTCGCGCCACCCTTGGCATCCAGTTGCACCTGATCCGTGATCTGCTCGTGGAGGAACTGGCTGCCCTTGTTGCCGCTGATGTTGGTGTCGTTCACCATCAGGGAGTCCGCACTGCCGGTGTACATCTCCGATGAGATCTGGTAGTAGCGCAGGAAGTTTTCCGCCGTCGGATTGGTGAAGGCCACCTGAATATCTTTCGTATGCAGGTCGTTCAGCAACATGCCGGCGAAAGTCAACAGACGATCTTTGGGTTCGGCCTTGAGTTTCGCCAGCAAGGCTTTCGCCAGCAGCGCCGTGAAGCGCTTATTCGCCGAGGAAAGCGTATCGCCTTTGCCGGCCTTAGTGCCAAGTTTACGCCCCTGCGTGGTCAACTGATAATAGTGAATCTTATCTTGCAGGTTCTGCGCAGTGACGATATCGTTATAGGGCGATGGGATCGTGATCGGCCCGGTCAGCGTCAACATCTGTTCGATCACCGTCGGTTCGATGGCGATGACGCCCGCCATCGGCAGGTGTTCTTTGCCGATGATGGCACCGTGGCTATCCGTGACCGGCGCGTATGCCCCGTTTTCCAGTCCCAACTCGCTGAGATCGTAGGCTGCTGAGGTGGGGAAGTCTGGCGAGAGGTTCGCGTCGCGCAGACCCCACGGCAGATAGGACGACGGCCACCACGACAGGTACGTGGCCGGCGGCACATTGGCACTGCCAACGGCGGAAGCATCGAAAGGCTTGTCGAGCAGATACACATCTTGTAAGTTGATCGTCCCCGGTCGCCCCTGGCTCATCGCCATGATGGCGTAGTTGCCCTGAAAACCACCAGTCGCGCGCATCTCTGCCGGATCCATCGTCGTGATCAAATAGCCCACCGGCTGACCGACTCCTAGGATCGCTGGGGCTGCCGGCAAGAATTGCTCGATCAAGGGGATGAGCGTGGGGATCTGGGGAATCAGTTGTAGGAAGGGGGTGATTTTGGCGCGCTGGCTGGCGGAAAGCGCCGCGAAAAGGACATCCGGCGGCGCGGCACGTAGGCGCATGATGAGATCGCTCACATAGGGCAGGGCGCTTTGCAGATTTTGCTGCATCGTCGTCAAATCTTGCATATGCAACGCGCCGTCACCCTGGTGGGTGGGACCATTATTCGTCAGGGGAGCCGAGACATAGACATCAGCCAAGGTAGCGATGGTCGGGAACAACTGCTGCGTGATCTGCGCGGCATCCAGCGCGACACCACTCAGCAGATAGGCGCTACGCAACAGGTTACTGATCCCCGGCGCGTGCATCGCCGCCGCCAGGGCGGGGTCCGGGTGTACGAGGCGCTGATGCAATTCCTGAAAATCGCGCAAGGCGATGGCGACATCTGCCGCCGCCAAAGCACGTTGCTTATTGCTGATAAATTTTTCACTCAGATGATGATTGCCCACACCCAGATCTTCCGGCACACGCTCCAGCGCAGCCAGGCCGTTCGAGGCCAAACTTTTCAGCGAAAAGTAATCCGTGGCCAACCCAACGCCACTGCCGATGAAACAGGTGGTGATTGCGATCAACAGCATGAAAGAGAGCAAGACATTGAAGGCCCGGCGCGTCGGTTTCTGGCTTTTGGGCAAGCCGGACCGGACCCACGGGACCAGTTCGTTTAAGGAACCATGCACCGCCTGGCGATAGGCGTCCATCCGCTGGCTCACGCGCTGCAATAAGGGCGCTTGGCCATACTGTGCGAACGAAGTATAGATCGGCTGCTCCGGGCGGTTGCCCCAGGCATCCCGTTGTGGATCGCTGGTAGCTGCGGGTTCATCCAGTATGTTGCTACTCGCGGCATCCCTGGTTTCTGACGGGGTTTGCGGCAGTTCACTCAGCACAGCAATCTTTTCCTTTGCGCCAGAAACGGATGGCACCGGGATCAAGGGGACATACACACGGGCTTACTGCATGTTGTATGCCGGAGCGGCACGTAGATGGTCTCTGCTTTAGCATACGCTCCCAAAATGAACGTTTCATGAAGACGGATTGTTACAATCGTGCTGGGCATCCGGAAGGGGATCCGCGCAAATGCGCTCTCTCCCTGCCATTTATCCCACTATGTGGTCAGATACAATATTTCACTTCCCGCATGGTTGTATTATCGCCCGCCCAGGTCAAGTATTGGTAATTATAGTACTTTTTGCAGCGTTATTCCAAGGAATGCTAACCTTCCACTAGACATTGCTAATCCGTAATGCGCGACCGGGAAATACTTGATCGCCTGCGAAGGCTATGTTATGCTGATGGCAATCGCGCCGCCGCGTCGCGGAATCATCACCGAATCGCCACTTATACTGGCCGTTAGGCAAGGTGGGGCGCTGATCCGGTTGGAAAGGTGAGCAGATTTCATGTCTTCAGCAGATGCCAACGCCGCCACCCGTGCGGAAGTGGATGCGCAGATCGAGCAATTGAATGAAGCCGCGCGCTGGCTTGAAGAGCATGCTGACGATACCGTGAAGCGCAGTGGGGTCTTCATGTTACCGCCAACCGTTGTCCCGCGCTCGCGGCGTAACTATGCGCTCAAGCGCGTCTTCGATTTTTTCGTGGCGCTGATCGCCATCATCCTGCTTTCCCCCGTCTTGCTCCTCGTGGCGCTGGCGGTGAAGTTGGATTCCAAAGGTCCGGCGCTGTTCCACCAGGAACGCATCGGCGAGGCGGGCAAACCGTTTCAGGTGTATAAGTTTCGCAGCATGCGCATCGACGCGAACGACGCCGTGCATCGCGCGGCCATCGCGCAGTTCATGCAAGGCCAACAGATCGGCGGCGATGGCGAGAATAAGTATAAGCTGGCGCGCGACCCGCGCATCACGCGCATCGGCGGCTTCATCCGCGCGACCAGCCTGGATGAACTGCCGCAGCTTTTCAACGTCCTGCGTGGCGACATGAGCGTCGTGGGGCCGCGCCCCGCCATCCGCTACGAGGTGGAGCAATATCGCTACCGCCATCGCTATCGCCTGCTGGTCACGCCCGGCATCACGGGCATCTGGCAGGTGTATGGGCGTAGCAAAGTCGATTTCGAGACGCTCGTTTCGATGGATCTGCATTACGTCACCGATGGGACGTTCTGGCTCGATCTCAAGCTCATTTTGCTGACGTTCGGCGTGGTTTTCAAGCGCAGTGGCGGCAAATAACCGAGCAAGGGACCGATGTTGCTCGCGCTGGTCCAGGTCGTTGCTGCACCGGTATCATCTCTTACTCATCACGCGATCACCATATGACGCACGCTCGCCTTTGGGCGACGGCCATCACCAAAACACGCATGGAATGCCGGATAGCTATGGTTCAGTGAAGCCTGCTATCCGCAAGGGAGGTCATCAATGTCATTGCCGCTGGGAAAAGCGGACGCCGCCACGACGATCGCGCCGCAACGGACGTTGCGCTTCGGGCAAATCGGGTATGGCTACTGGGGACCGCTGATGTTGCGCAACCTGGCCAAACAAAAGAATGCGGAGGTCGCGCTGCTGGCGGACCTGTCGGAAAAGCGCCTCGCGGACGCCCAAAGCACCTATCCGGGGCTGCCGGTCACGCAAAATCCCGCTGATGTCCTCAACTCGTCTGCGATCGACGCCGTCTATATCGCCACGCCGCTCGCCACACACTTCGAGCTGGCGCACCAGGCGCTGGCCGCGGGCAAGCACGTGCTGGTGGAAAAGCCGCTGACGGATAACGCCGCCAATGCGCGCACCCTCATCGCCCTGGCTGAGGCGAAGGGGTTGATCTTGATGGCGGGCCATACCTTCGAGTATAGCCCGGAAGTCGAATATTTGCGCAAGCTGTACACTTCTGGCGAACTGGGCCGCACGTATTACATCAATTCCAGCCGCCTGAACCTGGGCCTCTTTCGCCGCGATGCGGATGTCATGTGGGATCTCGCGCCGCACGACTTCTCGATGATCAATTTCATCCTGGGTATGGCACCCGTCGCGGTCAGCGCGCGTGGTGCGGCCTGCGTGCATGACGGGCTGATAGATGTGGCTTACATCGATCTGAAATATCCCGATGGGATCATCGCCCATGTGCATGTAAGTTGGCTGAATCCCAACAAAGAACGACGCTTCACCATCGTCGGCGACCGGCGCATGGTCAGCTATGACGACACCGCTGGCAACGAGAAGATCAAGGTCTATGATCGCGGCGTGGACCGGCCCGATTACGCTTCGACCTTCGGCGAGTTCCAGTTGTCCTATCGTTACGGTGAGATCGTCATCCCCTTCGTCAAAGGCGAAGAGCCGCTCTCCGTCGAATGCCAGCACTTCGCCGAGGCGATCCGCTCCGGCCAGCCGCCGCGCAGCAACGGCACTGTCGGGCTGCATGTCGTGCAAACGCTGGAAGCCGCGCACCAGAGCATCGCGCAGGGCGGCGTCTACGTCGCTACGCAGTTCGACTAGGATTGATCTGCCGGTCGGCATGGTGCGCGCTCTGGCCAGGCCGGCTAATTCATCTGGTGTGGCTGCGCCAGAAGTACCAGCGGCTCTTGGCGAACGCCCTAAAGACTGCTACACTGGGGACGGGCAAACTTCTGCCCGCCCTCCCGTTCCTGTTTTTCCGCGTGGCCACAACGGCCACGATCCCACTATCGAAACACACGAGGTATTTCCCAATGGCAGAACGCTTGAAGCTCGTTGACCTGCGCCGCCAGTATGCGCCGCTGCGCGAAGAGATCCTGGCAACTATCGACGGTGTGCTGACCGACATGAACCTGAACCTGGGGCCGAACACGCGCGCCTTCGAGCAAGAGTGGGCCGAGTTCTGCGGCACGAAGTATGCGCGCGGTGTGGATAACGGCACCGATGCCCTACAATTGGCGCTGTACGCCTATGGCATCGGCAAGGGTGACGAGGTCATCACGCCCGTCAACACCTTCGTCGCCATCGTCGAGGCGATCCTGGCCGTCGGCGCAACCCCGGTCTTCGTGGATTGCGATCCCGCCACGTATAACATCGACATCGAGCAGACGCGCGCCGCCATCACGTCGCACACCAAGATGATCGTCCCCGTCCACCTTTACGGCCTGGCGGCGGATATGGACCCCATCCTGGAGATGGCGCGGCCCAAGGGCATCATCGTGCTGGAAGACTGCTCCCAGGCGCAGGGCGCACAGTATAAGGGCCGCCGCGTGGGTGGCATCGGCGACAGCGCCGCTTTCAGCCTCTATTACACGAAGAACCTGGGTGGCTATGGCGAAGCCGGCATCTTCAATACCAACGACGACGAGATCGCCAAAAAGGTTGATATGATGCGCCAGCACGGCGCGCAGCCCACCTCGCGCTACCTGCACGAGATCCTGGGCTTCAATTCCCGGCTGGACGAGATCCAGGCGGCGATCATCCGCATCAAGTTCCGTCATCTGGCGGAGTATAATGCTCAGCGCCGCCACTGGGCGGGCCGCTACACGGAGTTGCTGGGCGACACGGTGGTCACGCCCAAGCGCTTCCCCGGCTATGAAGAGGTCAACTACGTCTACGTCATCCGCACACCGCAGCGCGACGCGCTGAAGGCGAAGCTGTTGGAAGCGGACATCGAATCTGGCATCCACTATCCGATTCCGCTGCACCTGCTGCCGGTGACGGCGGACCTGGGCTACAAAAAAGGCCAGTTCCCCGTGGCGGAACAGTACGCGCAGGAGATCCTGTCGCTGCCGCTTTACCCTGAACTGACCGACGCCGAGGTGGAGCGCGTCGCCGCGACGGTCATCGCCTCGGTGCGTGAATTCGCCCCCACGCGCTAGGCATCAGAAGCGCAGCAGGCATGTTTCCAGGGTCAGGCCGGGGCCGAAGGCCAGCATCACGCCCCATTCCCCCGGCTTGGTTTGCCCGGACCGCAGCAGGCGATCCAGGATCAGCAGCACGGTGGCTGATGAGCAGTTACCGTGGTCGCGCAACACGTCCCATGAAAGGGCCATCTGGGCGGGTGTGAGTTCCAGCGCCCGCGCTACGGCGTTCAAGATGCTCGGCCCGCCTGGATGGACGATCCAGTGGGTGATGTCGGCCTGGCTCAGGCCGTGCTGGGCCAGCAGGTGCGCGACCACGCCGTCGATGCGGCGGCGCAAGGTCGCCGGCACGCGCGGCGAAAGGCTCATCATGAAGCCTTGATCGGTGATCGTCCAGGCCATTTGACCAGCGGCGGCGAAATCCGCCGCGCAATAGGTAGCGACCACTTCGGGGCCAGTGGCCGCGGGATCGTCGCGGAGCACCAGCGCGGCGGCGGCATCGCCGAACAGCGCGAACGAAGTCAGCACCTCTTCATCATCCGTCGGCATGAAGTGCAGCCCGGTCAATTCCACGCACAGCAGCGCCGCCGTCGCCCCCGGCTGCGCCCGCACGGCGGCCAACGCCTGGCGCAGCCCCACGAGCGCGCCGAAGCAGCCCATATGCCCCACGCAGAGCCGCCGCACGTCCGCTGGCATGCCCAGGTCGCGCGCCAGCACAACATCCAGCCCCGGCGCGGCATAGCCTGTACACGTCACAGTGATGAAATCGGTGATCTCCCCCGCCGCGATCCGGCGCGTGGGATTGGACACATCAAGCGTGGGGCGGACATTCCTGTCTGCCGTGCCGTCCAACACCACGCCTTCTAGTGCCGCGCGGCCCAGCGGCGGGGCCAGGCGCTGGAAATCGGCCATGCGTGCGCCTGTGGAGTGGGGCTGCTGGTAGTAATCGTCGATGGCGACGGCGAATTGGCGCTGCTGCACCTGCGCCGACGCGAACAACTCCGCGATGCGCGCCTCTGGCGTGGCCAGCGGCCCCTGGGCCAGCAAAGCAGCCGGTGATCGGCGCAGGATCGCCTGGATGATCTGTAACAGATCGGCTTGGGAATAGTGGTACGCGGGGTGGGCGGGGGCGAGGGCGACGATGCGCGGGTGGTGTGCCACGAAAATATGCTCCGATCTAGCTGACACGATTCCCCCGGCGACCATGCCGCAAAGATGGTGCAATGGCTGAGCGCGCCCGAATCATCCGGCGCAGGTGGTAGTGTTTCGTTCTGTTCTAGGTTACACGCGGAGCCTATTGCAAAGATGATACCAGTCGGTGCGTTAGCAAGATCAAGAGAAAGGTGCGCAAATACACAATTCTGGGCCGGAAATCGCTTGACAGATGGCCGAAACTGATCTATGCTCATAACGATACCCATGACGACGAGAAGGGGCAGCATGCAACGCAACTGACGCGCAGCGCACGTGACGCTGCGCTTGCACCTCTGACAAGCGCATAGCACGTTTGGCTTTTGGGACGTGAAAGGGCTGGTTTCCTCGCCGACCACGGAGAGCGATCCGGTCCTTTGTGGTATCCACAGAACGAATATGTGGAACAACCGAACCAGACATGCAATTCGGCGCGTGGCATGCTACAGTTGTGCAAGATACTGTGCGTATGGCGCGATCTTCGCTCGCTGATAGACCTCCCCATAGCATCTACGAATGGAGTGGCCACTGAAGGATCGCATCTGTCAGGATAGGCGGTCCGGTTGAGGCGATGGGTGACTTGCGCGCTCTGGTCCTTTGGCGCTGGGTATCCGCCCGGCACGTAACCGGCCTGGTCACGGTCAGGCCCCCTGTGGAGGTAAGACAATGGATCTGGTCAAACGGCTCGAAGAATACCGCGAGCGTGAGCGCAATTTGAAGTGGGAAGGCACTTTCGCGCAATATTTTGAGATTGCGACGAAAACTCCGAAGGTGACGCAGCTTTCCCATGAGCGCATCTATAACATGATCATGGCGGCTGGCACACAGACCACCCCCCAGGGCTACACCCACTACGATTTCTTCGACGACGAGATCTTCGGCCTGGATCGTCCCATCCAGCAGATCATGGAATATTTCCACTCCGCCGCCCAACGCCTGGAAGTGCGCAAGCGCATCTTGCTGCTGATGGGTCCCGTCGGTGGCGGCAAATCGACCATCGTCGCCTTGCTCAAGCGCGGCCTGGAAGATTACACGCGCCTTTCCAACGGTGCCGTGTATGCTATCCGTGACTGCCCGATGCACGAGGAACCGCTGCACCTCATTCCGCCCGAACTGCGTAAGGATGTCGAGCGCGAATTCGGCATCTACATCGAAGGCGACCTCTGCCCGCAGTGCCGCTATCAGCTCGACAACGTCTATGGCGGCAAGATCGAAGAGGTGCCGGTCACGCGCATCACCTTCAGCGAGAAGCACCGCATCGGCATCGGGACGTTCACGCCATCAGATCCAAAAAGCCAGGATGTCGCCGAGCTAACAGGCGGTATTGATCTTTCGACCATCGGCGAGGTCGGCAGCGAGAGCGATCCACGCGCCTATCGCTTCGACGGTGAACTCAACATCGCCAATCGCGGCATGGTTGAGATGATCGAAATCCTCAAGACCGATGAGCGCTTCCTTTACGTCTTGCTGACGCTCTCGCAGGAGCAAAACATCAAGACGGGCCGCTTCAGCATGATCTACGCCGATGAGGTCGTCGTCAGCCACACCAATGAGAGCGAGTTCCAGGCGTTCGTCGGCAACCGCAAGTCTGAGGCGCTGCAAGACCGTATCATTTTGGTGAAAGTGCCGTACAACCTGCGCGTCAGCGATGAGGTGAAGATCTACGAGAAGCTGCTCAAGCAGAGCGCGCTGCAAGACGTGCATATCGCGCCGCACACGCTGCGCATCGCCAGCATCTTCGCCGTGCTCACGCGCCTGGAAGATTCCAAGAAAGCCGGCATGAGCCGGATGAAGAAGCTCAAACTGTATGACGGCGAGGAGTTGGAAGACTTCAAAACGAAGGATGTGCGCGAACTGCAAGAGGAAGCCACGCGCGAGGGCATGGACGGCATTTCGCCGCGCTATGTCATCAATCGGCTCTCCTCCGCGCTGGTGAAAGACGGCATCACGTGCATCAACGCCATCGACGCCTTGCGGGCGCTACGCGACGGGCTGGACCAGCACAGCGGCATCACCCGCGACCAGCGCGAACAGTTCCTGGACCTCATCAGCGAGGCGCGGCGCGAATATGACGAGATGGTGAAAAAAGAGGTGCAGCGCGCCTTCGTCTATAGCTTCGAGGAGAGCGCCCGCACACTGCTGAACAACTATCTCGACAACGTCGAGGCGTACTGCAACAAGACCAAGGTGAAAGATCCGATCACCGAGGAAGACATGGAGCCGGACGAGCGGCTGATGCGCTCCATTGAGGAGCAGATCGGCGTCTCGCAGAACGCGGCGAAAGCGTTCCGCGAGGAGATCCTGATCCGCATCTCGTCGCTGGCGCGGCGCGGGCAGACCTTCGACTATACCAGCCATGAGCGGCTGAAGGAGGCCATCGAAAAGAAGCTCTTCGCCGACATGCGCGACATCGTGAAGATCACCACAAGCGCTCGCACGCCGGACCCCGAACACCTCAAGCGCACCAACGAGGTCGTCAGCCGTCTGATCACCGATCACGGCTATTGCCCCGTCTGCGCCAACGAGTTGCTGAAATATGCGGGCAGCCTGCTGAGCCGGTAAGGGCGCGACACGAAGGGGACGAAATTCACGAGGGAGGATGGCATGATCATTTTTGATCATCCATCCTTCAATTGGTAGCGAAAGGAACGGTGTCAGTGCCGACAAATGACAGTGCATTCAAGTGGCTCGTCTCGTTCCAACCGCAGCAATACGTGGATCGCTTCTGCCCTGGCGCGCGTTTCGTGCGGCTGCTACCGACCGAACTTTCACGTGAACCGTTGCGCACTGATGCGCTCGTCGAGATCGAAGCGACCAAAACACAGGCGAATCCGCGCGGGAGATACGGCTTGTATTTCGAGGTGCAAACCAAGGCTGACGCGACGATTCCCCGCCGGATGTGTACGTATGGGCTGCTAGCGGAGGAGCGCGACGGGCTGACGGTGCTTTCCACGGTGATTTACCTGGAAAAGTGCAAGACGCCGACACCGCCCTGGCGACAACTTGGTCCTGATGGTCGCCTCATTCGCCTCTTTGATTTCAACGTGGTACGCTTATGGGAAGAGCCGGTAGATGATTGGCTGGCGGCGGGTCAGGTGGGGCTGTTGCCCTTGTTCGCCTTTCTGAAAGGCGCGACCCTGGCGAACCTGGAACCCGTCACGGGGTTGCTGGAACAGATTCCCGATCCGGCGGCGCGAGCAAACTCGTTGTATTACACCGTCGCCTTTGCCATGCGCGTCTTCACACCAGAAGCGGTCAATGCTTTCTTGAGGAGGAGTAAAATGCTCGATCAGTTTATCAAAGAATCGCCGATGTATCAGGAAATCATCGATCTTGGAATAGAACAGGGGCGCGAGCAAGGGCGCGAACAGGGGCGCGAACAGGGGCGCATTCTCGCCCTGCAAGCAGCTATATTGCGGGTTGTCCAAAGGCGCTTTGCTCCGCTGTATGCCGTTGCGGAGGCACACATCAGCACCATCAGTGATCTCGCCCGACTGCAAGCGATCCTCGACGATCTGCCGTATGCACCGGATGCCGCCACCGCCAGGAGTATTCTCGGCTTACCCGCTGAGTAAGGAGGGCCACCCCCATGTCTGTACAACATCAGGACTGGTCGCTGCACCGCAAGGGCAGCATCGATCAGCAGCGCCATAAAGAGAAGGTCCGCGAGGCGATCAAGAAGAACCTGGCGGATATCGTCAGCGAAGAGAACATCATCATGTCGGACGGCAAGAAGCAGATCCGCGTGCCGATCCGTTCGCTGGAACAATACCGCTTCCGCTACGATCCGGGCCGGCAGACCCGCTCCGGCCAGGGCAACGGCAAGAGCCAGGTGGGCGACGTACTGGGCCAAGATCCGCAGCAAGGCCAGGGGCCGGGCAAGGGCAAAGGCGATGCTGGCAGCGATCCGGGCGCCGAGTATTACGAGGCCGAGGTGTCGGTCGATGAACTCGCCGCGCTGATCTTCGAAGATCTCAGCCTGCCGAACCTGGAGGAGAAGCGCCAGGCCGAGATGGAGACCGAGACGATCCGCTTCACCGACATCCGCAAAAAAGGCCCGATGGGCAACCTGGACAAGAAGCGCACGATCAAAGAGAACATGAAGCGCAACGCCGCTCAGGGCGACCCCACCTTCCACGACATCAAGAACGAAGACCTGCGCTACAAAACGTGGGAGCCGACCATCCGCTACGAATCCAACGCTGTCGTGCTGGCCATGATGGATGTGTCAGGCTGTAACACAAGAGGCCACCTGATCGAGATGGCTGACGGCTCGTATAAAGACGTTGCGGACATCGTTGAAGGTGATGAGGTCGCCTGTATCAACCTAGCAACGCTTGAAAAAACTACCTCGCATGTGGTTGAGACATTCACCAAGATCGCTGATGAAACTCTTGCTATCACCGTCGAGGATGCCGATCTGCGTGCAACTGCCCAGCACCGCTTCTTTGTCTACGATGAACCGAACAACGCGATCATCGAAAAGCGCGCCGATCAGTTGCAGGTGGGCGACAAGCTGATTCTGGTAAACGCCTGGGGTAGCACCAATCAGCAGCCAGCAGCGACACTGAGCGAAGATCAGGCTTACATGCTGGGTGTTCTGCTCGGTGATGGCCACATCTTTATCAGCCCCAATAGCTCCACTATCATTGTTACTGATGAAAGTGATGAGCGACTCAAGCTGTATCAAGAAACCTTTGCACGTGCATTTGCTGTGGATGGGATCATCAGCAACCGGCCAGACATTCACAATCGCAAACGCATCTATTTCAACCGCGCGCCGCTGGCACGCCATCTTGCTGCTGAGTATCCGATGCTGCGGGAGCGGTCGCGCAATCGTTACATCGAGCAGAGCATTTACCGTGAACCACCAGAAGTACGTGCCGCTTTCTTGCGCGGCTTGTTCGATGCGGAAGGATCGATTGCACACCATTCGGTGATGTTCTTCTCAGCGAGCAAGAAGCTCATCACTCAGGTGAAGCATCTGCTCTCCTATTGGGGCATTCGCGCCCGCCTCGATCCTTTTGAACAGAAAGAGAGCCGATTGGGCGAGGGGCGAACGATTCGCGCGGGGACGTACTACAAGCTGAACATCAACGCGAAAGACGTGTTGCTGTTCGCCGAACATATCGGCTTTGGCTGTCCGCAGAAGCGTGCGAAGATGGAAGCGTTGGCGGAAAAGCAGCGCGGCGGCATCGACGCGATGCGCAGCAAGTACATCCTGGAGGACGATTGGCGCGAGCGGTTCGAGCATATCCCCAGGCGCACGCGCTTCTACACGTACTACAAACCGGAGACGCATACGCTGTCGCAGCAGCAGTTGCGCACGCTGGCGACCAGCACGACAGCGACACTTGATGACCAGGAATACATCGAGGCCGTCATGAAGCGCGGCATGGTCGTCACGCGCGTAGAGCAGATCGAGCGCATTACGGAGCCGGTGGAAGTCTTCGACTTTGGCGTCGCGGATCACCACAACTATATCGTTGATGGCATCCTGAGCCATAACAGTATGGGTGAGTTCGAGAAGTATATCGCGCGTAGCTTTTACTTCTGGATGGTGCGCTTCCTGCGGACGAAGTATACCAACGTCAAGATCGTCTTCATCAGCCATCACACCGAGGCGAAGGAAGTGACCGAAGACGAGTTCTTCCATCGCGGCGAGAGCGGCGGCACGCAGGTGTCGTCGGCCTACGAGCTGGCGCTGGAGATCATCAAGCAGCGGTATAATCCCGACGACTGGAACATCTATCCCTTCCACTTTTCGGACGGCGACAACTTGCCGTGGGATAACGACCGCTGCGTGCAACTCGTCGAAGAACTGATGCGCATCTGCAACATCTTCGGCTACGGCGAGATCCGCGAGGCGCACTACCGTTCGCCCTCCACGCTGATGTCCGCTTTCAACAAGATTCAGGATAAGAAGTTCGTCGCCGTCACCATCGGCGACAAGCGCGAGGTCTATCCGGCCCTGCGCAAGTTCTTCAGCACACGCGGCGAGGCCGTTCCCGACGGTCGCTAGAAACGAGGTCCATTATGGCAGATCAAGAGATGGAACAACTGGAACAGAACATCGGACGCGCCTGGGATCTGGCGCTGAAGATGGGGCTGGACCCGTTTCCGGTGCAGTTCGAGGTGGTGCCAGCGGCGATCATGTATGAGTTCGGCTCGTATGGCTTGCCGGGGCGCTTCGGCCACTGGACGCGCGGCAAGGCGTATTACCGGATGAAGATGTCGTATGACTTCGGCCTGAGCAAGATCTACGAGTTGGTGATCAATGCCAACCCCTCGTATGCCTTCTTGCTAGAAAACAACAGCGTGCTGGAAAATACTTTCGTCGCGGCGCACGTCTTCGGGCATACCGACTTCTTCAAACACAACGAATACTTCGCCCACACCGCGCGCAACATGGTTGATCGCGTCAGCGCCAGCGCCGAGCGCATCCACCAGTACGAGTTCGAGCATGGGCGGCTGGAAGTCGAACGTTTCTTGGATGCCGTGCTGGCCATCGAAGAGCATGTGGACTATTACACCCACATCAAACCGACGCCCAAGGATAACGTCCTGGCCAAGCCGACGGAGACGGAGTACGATGACATCTGGAAGCTGGACCGGGAGTATCGGCGCAAGCAAGCGATGGCACGCCGCCCCGCGAACCGCAAGTTCCCCCAAGAGCCAGTGAAAGACATCTTGCTTTTCCTGGCTGAACACGCGCCCAAGCTGGAACCCTGGCAGCGCGACATCCTGCTGACGGTGCGCGAAGAGATGCTCTATTTCGTGCCGCAGATGCAGACGAAGGTCATGAATGAGGGTTGGGCAAGCCGCACGCATGCTATGGTGATGCGTGACATGGACCTTTCCAGCGATGACTTCGTGCGCTTCGCCACCTTGCATACCGGTGTGCTCGCGCCCAACCGCACCTCGCTCAATCCCTACCACCTGGGCTACACCATCTGGCAGGATATCGAGCGGCGGTGGGATAACCCGACCGAGGAGGAGATCAAGCAGGGGCGGCAATCAGGGCAAGGCAAAGCGAAAGTCTTCGAGGTGCGCGAGACGGATAACGATGTCTCGTTCCTGCGCAACTACCTGACGGAAGATCTGGTGAAAGAACTGGATCTCTATCTCTATCGCAAAGAGGGCGATGAGTGGGTCATCGTCGAAAAAGACTGGCGCAAGGTGCGCGACGGCATCGTCGCCACTATGACGAACTTCGGCTATCCCTATCTGGTCATCGACGACGCGGATTATCACCGCAACTCCGAACTCTACATCAAGCACCTTTTCGAGGGGCAAGAGATGGATCTGAGTTACGCCGAAAAGACGCTCGCTTATCTCTACCAGATCTGGAGCCGCCCGGTGCATCTGGAAACCGTCTTCGATGAGAAGCGCGTGCTACTCACCTTCGATGGCGAACGCAACACGCGCCAGGTGTTGGAAGACGAGGAGTAGCGCGGCCCCATCCCGTCGCTCCACGGGAACCCTGCCCCAACCCCTCCCCATCGTTGATGGAGAGGGGCGAGGCAAACGGCTAGCTCTGTGCGGCCCGCGCCCGCGCCGCGTCCGGCGTGGTTGTGCCGAGCGACTGTTCCACCTGCAAGGCCAGGGCCGCGTTCGTCGGCTCTGTCAGGATCGCGCCGTCGGGGAAGACGATGGTCGGCACGACGGACATGCCGTTGTTGACCGATTTCACATACGCCGCCGCCTGATCGTCTTGTTCGACATCGATCTCAGTGAAGGGAATGTTGTTATCGTTCAGCCAGCGCTTCGAGCGGCGGCAGTCGCCGCACCATGTCGTCGAATACACCACGATCTGTGGCTGGGCTTGGGTCATGGTTCAGATCTCCTCTTGTTTTGCCATCACATCGGGAAGGCAATGCTTCATTTCTTGTAGTTAAGTATACCCGCTTTGGCCCTGCCCCCGCAAAGCGATAATTTGTGCTACAATTTCAGTGTGATCGTGGGTGTGCCAACCAGATCGCATCCTCACCCCGATCTGAATTGTCATTGGAGGCTTGTCCGTGGCTCCCGCATCCCCAGCCGACCGCCGCTTGCGCCTGGCCCTCGCGCAGATCAATCCCAGCGTCGGCGATCTCGCCGGCAATGCGCGCTGCATCCGCGCCGGCATGGAACGCGCGGCGATGCAGGGTGTGCAGTTGGTCTGCTTCCCCGAACTGGCGCTCACCGGCTACCCACCGGAAGATCTGCTGCTGAAGCCCGGCTTCATCCGCGACACACGCCGCGCGCTGGATGACCTGATCGCGGCATCCAAGGACTTCCCACGCCTGACAACGGTCGTCGGCTTCGTCGAACGCGCGGAGGATCTGTATAACGCGGCGGCAGTGATCCACGACGGCACGCTGGCCGGCGTCTATCACAAACACTTTTTGCCGAACTACGGCGTCTTCGATGAGAATCGCTACTTTCAAGCTGGCGAGGGAACGCCGATCTTCGTCATTGACGGCGTGCGCGTGGGCGTGAACATCTGCGAGGACATCTGGTACGCGACGGGGCCGGCGACCTTGCAGGGCTACGCCGGCGCGGAAGTGCTGGCGAACATCAGCGCCTCACCCTTCCACAGCGGCAAGCGCGCGGGGCGGGAGCGCATGCTGGCGACGCGCGCCAGCGATACCGGCTCCTTCGTGGCCTACGTCAACCTCATCGGCGGGCAGGACGAGATCGTCTTCGATGGCGCGAGCTGCGTCTTCGACCAGCGTGGCGAACTGCTGGCCCGCGCGCCGTCCTTCGCCGACGATCTGCTGGTGGTCGATCTCAACATCGAGGGCGTTTTCACGCAACGCTTGCACGATCCCCGGCTGCGCAAGGCCCGCCTGGAAAGCGCCGCCCAGGTGCAGATCATCCCCGTCGCGCCCGCGCCGGAGCAGCCGCCAGCGGATCACATCGCCGGCAGCATCGCGCCCGCGCTCAGCGACACGGCGGAGATCTATCAGGCGTTGGTGCTGGGGACGCGCGATTACGTCACCAAGAATGGCTTCAAGGCGGTTGTGCTAGGGCTGTCGGGCGGCATCGATTCCGCCCTGACGGCGGCCATCGCGGTGGATGCGCTGGGCGCGGCAGCCGTGCATGGCGCGCTGATGCCCTCGCGCTTCTCGTCGCAGGGCAGCCTGGACGACGCCCGCGAATTGGCCCGCAACCTGGGCATCCAGACCTTTGATCTGCCCATCCAGGAGCCGGTGGACGCCTTTTTGCACGTGCTGGAACAACCGCTGGCCGACCAACCGCCCGGCATCACGCAGGAAAACATTCAGGCACGCACGCGCGGCGTCTTGCTGATGGCGCTCTCGAATAGCTTCGGCTGGCTGGTGCTGACTACCGGCAATAAGTCGGAAATGTCCGTGGGCTACGCGACGCTCTACGGTGACATGGCCGGCGGTTTCGCCGTATTAAAAGATGTGTGGAAGACGATGGTCTATCAACTGGCGCGGCTGCGTAATGCAGAGACGACTACGCCGGTCATCCCGCTGAATTCCATCGAAAAGCCGCCATCGGCGGAACTGCGCCCCGACCAACGCGACACCGACGCCCTGCCGCCCTACGATGTGCTCGATCCCATCCTGCGCGCCTATGTCGAGGACGACGAGAGCCTGGCGGAGATCGTGGCGCGCGGCTTCCCCGCCGATGAGGTACGGCGCGTGCTGCGCCTGGTCGATCACAGCGAATATAAGCGTCGCCAGAGCGCGCCCGGTGTCAAGGTGACGCCGCGTGCCTTTGGCCGCGACCGGCGCCTGCCGCTGACCAGCGGCTATCACAACTGGAGCGATGAGTGATGGTGATCGATGATGCAACCTTACGCCGCCTCAATGATGAGGAAGCGCCCTTCATGCTCTTCCACGGCGCGTCGAACCCCGACCTCGCCGCCGCCGTCGCCAGGGAATTGCGCATGGATCTCTCACCGTGTACCATCGATCGCTTCCCGGATGGTGAGATTCACGTGCAGGTGAGCGAGAGCGTGCGCGGGCGCGATGCCTACATCATCCAATCGACCTGCACAACCTTCGATGAGGCGACGCAGCGCACCATCTCCGTGAACGAGAGCCTGATGGAACTCTTCATCATGCTCGACACGCTGCACCGTGCCAACGCCGCGCGCGTGACGGCCATCCTGCCATACTACGGCTATGCGCGCCAGGACCGCAAGGTGGCGGGGCGCGAGCCGATCACGGCGAAGCTGGTGGCGAACCTGCTAGCGGCTGCCGGCGCGTCGCGCGTGCTGGCGATTGATCTCCACAGCCCGGCGATTCAGGGCTTTTTCGACATCGGCATGGATCACCTGACGGCCATGCATGCCCTCGCCCGCCACGTGCGCCAGGCGAACCTGGCTGATGCCGTCGTCGTCTCGCCGGATACGGGCGGTGTCAAGCGCGCCGATGCGTTCGCTAATCTGGTGAATCTGCCGCTGGCGATCCTGCACAAGCGCCGCGCCGATGCGACCTCGGTCAAGATCCATTCGGTCATCGGCGACGTGCAAGGCAAGCGCCCGATCATCGTGGATGACATGATCACCACCGGCAGCACCCTGCGCCGCGCGGCGGATGCTTTGATGGAGGCCGGCGCGCAACCCGACATCACCATCGTCGCCGCCCATCCCGTGCTCATCGGCAACGCGCTGGAACAGCTCGACCATCCGGCGATCAAACACATCGTCGTCTCGGACTCAATCCCTGTCTCATTCGAGAAGCGCCGCCGCCTGCCCGCACTGGAAGTCGTTTCGCTCGCGCCCCTGCTGGCAGAAGCGATGGTGCGCCTGCATCGCGGCCAATCGCTCAGCGCACTCTTCCGCAACCGCGAGACCGACGAGCCGACGCTGCCCTGGCCGCTGTGAAAAAGGAACCCGTTTCGGCGTAGCTGGTATCAGACGCCGCTGTAATTGCTAGCACCGGTCGCTTGCGTAAGTTATGGAGTAGCACGTATAGCCACTGGGACTTTAGCCCACGCAGAGGGTCAACCCCCGAACCTTACGTTTGCCCGTTAGGATGCCGATGACGGATCGTGTCATAGTGCAGGCACCGCAATGCACTGCGACACCACGCATGGACGGCGATTTCGCATCCATCGAGGAGACATGACGGCATTGGCTACATCAACACAACCTTCACGCGGGGCAGCCCTGCGCAACATGAAAACCGCCAACAAGCTGATCACCAGCTTCCTGATCGTCTGCGCCATCATGGTCATGGTGGGCGGCATCGGCATCTGGGGCATGGGACAACTCAATGATCGCGTGACGCGCTTGGCGGATCGGGATGTCGCCAGCATCAATGCGCTGTCCATCGTGCGTGAAGCTCTCACCAAAATTCAACGAAACTTCTATTTCAGTATCGTTGATACCAGCAGCAGCACTAGCACCTTGAGTTCCATCACTTCAGACGAGCAGACAATGAATGATGGCTTCAATCATTATCTGCTGATCAGCGGCTCTCCCGAAGCCGACGAGCAGCAGGCGATCACCATCTACGAGCAAAACCTGCAACCCTGGCTGGATCTGCTCCAAACGATGACGCCGCTGGCGAAAGCAAACACGGCGGCAGATGATGCCCAGGTCAGACAACTGGCCATAGCCCAGTGGGATCCGCAAACCACAAAGCTCACCGCCGCGCTGGATCATCTCATCACTATCAAGCAGAATCGGGCGACGGCCTCGCGCAATGATGCCAGCGCGACCTATGCGCGCATGGTGTGGACGCTGGGCATCGTCATGGTGGCGGCCTTGGTCCTGGCCATCACGCTGGGTCTATGGCTGGCACGCCTGATCGCCAATCCCCTGCAAAAGATGGTGACGGTGGCGCAGCACGTGGCGGACGGTGACTTACAGCGTATTGACGCGCTGGTGAACCAGTATGGCGGACGTGACGAAACGGGTCAGTTGACCCTCGCCCTGGACGCGATGATCACCAGTCTGCGGCAGCTTGTCGGCGACATCCATACGGCCAGCACCAACATCGCCAATGCGTCGGGACAGATCGCCGATGCCGCCGAGCAGAGCGGCAATGCCACGAATCAGGTCGCGCAAACGATCCAGCAAGTTTCCACCGGCGTGCAAGAACAGGCCACCCAACTGACGACCGTCAGCGGCGAGATGGACGCGCTGAAAAACGCGGGGCAACACGTGGCCGATGCCTCGACGGAAACGGGCCGCGTGGCGAAAAACGGGGCCGAGGTCATCAATGAGACGCTCACCGGCATGCAGGCCGTAAAGCAGAACGTCAGCGACGCCGCCCAACAGGTGCGGCTGTTGGCCGAGCGATCGAACGCCATCAGCACCATCGCCACTTCCATCGCCGAAATCGCCGATCAGACGAATCTGCTGGCGCTCAACGCGGCCATCGAGGCGGCACGGGCGGGCGAGCATGGGCGCGGCTTCGCGGTCGTCGCCGATGAAGTGCGCAAGCTGGCCGAACGCTCTTCCACGGCCACGCAAGATATCGCCGCCATCATCGCCGAGGTGCAGCAGCAGATCACGCGCACGATCGAGACGATGGAGACGGGCGTCACGCACGTCGCGGGCATCACCGACCGTTCCAGCGAGGCGGGCCACGCGCTGCAACTGATCCTGGATACGATGCAGGATGTCATCCAGCAGGCACAGACCGTGGCGCAGGGTGCCGAGCGCGCCACGCACGCCGTCAGCAACGCCGCCAGTGTCAGCGAAGAGAACAGCGCCTCCGCCGAGGAAGTTTCCGCCGCTGCCGAAGAGATGGCGGCGCAGGTGGAAGAGACCGTGGCATCAACCCAGACGCTCAACGATCTGGCGCGTCAACTCCGTGGCATCGTCCAGGTCTTCCACATGGACGATCTGGAACCGGAACACGCGGCCCCCACGGCCCTCGCCGCGCACCGCGCCGGTTCCGGCACGCCTGCAACCAAGCCCGGCGCACTGGTACGCCGCGCCGCCTAGCCCCACCCCCACCCCCTCCCCATCGGCGGATGGAGAGGGGAGAGCAGACGTGGGGCGGACATTCCTATCCGCCGCCCTTATGCCGCCGCTACCGCACGGGTATCGTCCTCCCCGCGCGCCGCCATACCCCGGATGCAGCCGACCGCTGCGACCGCCGTGGCGATTGCCATAACGGTGACGATCACGCTCCACGAAGCCAGCGTGGGATAGGTCGCCAGGAAATTGCTGCTATCAAAGAATTGAGGGTATTGACTATGCGCGAAAATGCCCCAGGCAACCGTCGCGCCCAGCATCAGCGCCATCGCCAGCGTCGCCACCACAGCGGGCAGGTAGGCGAAGCGTAGCACCCGTTCGTTGACCTCGCTCTGGCTGATGGCGCGGGCCACCGCCCAGGTGCTGGCGACCGCTGCCACGATGAAGAGCAGACTATAGCTCAGGCTGAGCGTCAGATTCGTCGCAATGCCAATCGGCCCATGAGATCCCCCTGCCCGGTTGAACGCGATGGCGATACCCGGCGGCAGAGCGATGGCGACGAAGGCCGCCACCGGCACCAGGAACAGCCGGCGCACCTGGGGGGAACGCCGCCACGCGGCATAGGCCAGGGGTAGCCCACCCGCGAGGATCGCCAGCAGCGCGATGCCGGAGCCAGCCGCCAGCGCATTCCACGCCAAAACGCGCGGATTCCCCATGTTGGGTTCGAAGAACACACCGAGGCCAGGCACACGGCTACTTGTTGAGGCGACATACATGCTGTCATCCATCAGCCCATAGAAGTGCAGGCCGGCGACGACGAAGGCGATCCAGGCGGCGAAGATCGTGATCTCCGCCGAACGTAATCTCTGCATCATTTTCAACATCCTTTCGGAAAGCGAAGTGGAAGAGCCAGCGAGCGCAGGATTAAGATGCGCGTCCAGCGCGTTCAGCGCGACATCCAGCGCGTCGGTCAGGGTGAGGGGCCGCGCTTCCAGCAGCGCGCGGAACTCGTCGCCATAGCGCGCCCGCCAGTCGCGCGGATAGAGCCGTAGCAGGAGCGACGTGATGTTCATGGCTGGGCCAACCTTGCCAGCCCCGTCGCGGCGAACCGTTCCAGCGTGCTGAGTTGCTCGCGCAAAATGGCTGCGCCCGCGCCCGTCAGTTGATAGGGGCGGCGGCGGTCCCCGCTGGGCAGCGCCGCAATCCACCCGCGCCCTTCCAGGCGCGCGAGCGCGCCATACAGCGTCCCTGGCCCCAGGCGCACGCCGCTGAGCGCCGCGATGTCTTCCATCATGGCATACCCATGCTTCGGCCCGCCCGCCAGGCTGGCCAAAATCAATAATGCGGGGTCCGCGAACGGACCAAGATCTGAGAGGCTCACGCGCCCCACCTCCAGTGGCCCCACCCCCACCCCCTCCCCATCTGCGGATGGAGAGGGGCGACGCGGGCGCGCTACAGCGCGCCTGTACAGGGAGCGAGGAATGACAGCATTCCATCCGGCGATATATCAGATGATGGTATATCGTCTGACGATATAATACACGATGATCGGGCGGGTTGTCAAGGGGGAAGTAGGTCATAGCCGCCAGCTACGCCGCCGGCTCAGCCTTCTGTGTCGCCGGCACTGCCGCCGTGGCGGGCAGCGGGGGCAGCAGGTCGGTGGTGACGCGCGGCAACTGGTGGTAGATCTGCGCGCCGGTGAGGGGCCGTCGCCAGCTCTGCGCCAGGGTGAGATCAGCCAGGAAGTCCGTTTGCAGATCCAGTTGCAGCGCCTGCCAGATATGGCTGATGGCGCAGCGGGCATAATTGATGTCGTTGCGCGGCTCAATGCGGTCGAGATCTTCGAAAAACCAGCCGCAACTGGTGAAGCTGGCCTGCATGCAATATTCGGCTTCCAGCAGGTGCCAGGTGCGCGCCGCCAGGCGCTCTTTGCCCGGCTTGCGACCATGCCGCCCGTGCTGCGCCCAGAAGGCCGCCGGCGTCACCCAACCATTGCGCCATTCGATGAAGTGGTCGCGCGCTGCCCACGGATCGCTGAGCGTGGCGGCGGCGTGGCGCTCGAAAAGCACGTCCACGCGGTCGGCCAAGTGGTGCAACGCCTGGCGTAGCGCGGGTTTCCAGGCCGTGTCGCCCTCCGTGCAATTGCAGCCGTCGCTCCAGCGCGCCACGCCATGCGCGCAACTCCACGCGCTGGGAGCCTGGATCTCCGCCGTTCGGGTGGGTGGATGCTCGTGAAAATAACGCGGCAGGGAGATCACGTCATAGCCGAAGGCGGGCGCGCTATGCTGGGTCAGGTGCGCCAGGAACAGATCGCGGAACGGTTTGTGGTGGCCGTATAACTCGCCATCGGTGGCGATCAGCAGCAACTGATCCTCGCCGCGATGCTCTTTGTCCCAATTCACGTGGCGCGAGAGGTAGGGCGCGGCGAAAGCGTCGGCGTTCGCCGTCACATCGTCGTTGAACGACACGTCGCCGCTCATCGGCCCATTATAGAAAAAGACGCCGATGCGCCGCCCGCCGCTGAGGTTCACCCAATACGGCTCGGTGGTGTCGATGCCATGCGCGGCCTGCCACGGCGCGAGGACGGTGAACTGGATGCCCTGGTCGGCCAGCAATTCCAGCGTTTCCATATCCACGGCGGTTTCGGCCAGCCACATGCCTTCCGGCATGGCCCCGAAGCGGTGGCGGAAGTCGCTGATGCCCCATGCGATCTGCGTCGCCTTGTCGCGGCGGGTCGCCAGCGGCAGGATGGTGTGGTTATAGGCGTGCGCGAGGGCGTTGCCCATGCCGAAGCGCGTCCGGTGGATCTGGTCGGCTTCGATGATGCGCAGATAGACATCCTGGGCATAGCGCGCGACCCAGGCGGCCAACGTGGGGCCGAAGTCGAAGCTGATGCGCTCGAAGTTGCCGATCTCGGCATTCGGGCGATAACATTCGGTGGTGATCTTCTCATTGAAATTGCGATAGATGCCCGCGCCCGGTTCATCTGGCACGAGATGCGTGAAAGGATTCTCGCGCGGCGGCTGATAGAAGTGTCCATGGAGACACAGGTGACGATGGGTTGTTTCGCTCATGCGAGATCCTTTCCCTCGGCAGGCACCAGCTCCTGCTTGTGTGACATCATTGTCCGATCAATTGCCAGGAAAGCGCAACTGTGACGCCACCATGGATCGCTGTTTATGGTCCACAAACACATGTTCGACCACTCCCGCGCAAAAAACCGCCGCTGGTGCTGGGCGCAGCCGCAATGCAGTCACCCCAGGCATTCCCGCGCGGGTTTGCGTAGGTTTCTATAAACAGTTTACCATATTTGCGCGATCCGCGCCAGGGGCGGCGCTCGCAGCGAGTGGACGGCGTATAGACCATCATCGGGCGTGCGCGGGCGCAGCAGGCCGTGCCTACAAGATCGCCGCGAGCGCCAGGGCTACGCCGTCTCCGCCCGCCATCTCCGCCGGCCATCCTCGCTGGGCTACAGCGCCAGGTCTTCGACCACGATCACGGTGGTGGGTAGTTCCACTTCCAGGGTGTACTGGCCGGGCGGGACAGGGCCGAGGGCGAAAAGCGGACCGTCGGCACGTTCCTCCACGATGGGCGGAGCAGGCGTGGCGGCGGCGAAAAGGCGCACGGGGGCGGCCTCCGGCAAGGGATCAGCGGCGCTGGAAAGCAAGCCTTCGAGCAACACTTGGTTGCCTTCGGGAACGGCGCGCAGCGCGAGCGTGAGCGCCTCGGCGTGGTAGATCCGGGGCGCGGCGCTGGCGGCGTTGCCGCGTAGCCGCACGCCCAGCGCGAGTTCCGGTGCGCCAGGGATGGGGGCCGTGACGAGCGCGGCCACGATGCGGCGCAGGCCGGCGGCGACATGGTCGATCAGGGTGGAAGCCGCCCAGTCTAGCAGCGGGTCCGGCTGGGCCAGCGCTGCGGTGGTGAGCGCGACCTCTTCGGCGCAGCGCGCGCAGTTGCGCACATGTGCCTCTGCCGCCAACCGCTCGGCGCGCGGCAAAATCCTCGCCGCCAGCCCGATTATGACCTCGGTGGACAGGCAATCGTAGCGGGACAATTCCTGGGAGAGGCGGACCGACAGCGCACGCATTGCAACTACCTCCGCCTGGCACGCCGGGCAGCGCGCCAGATGCTGCTCCACCGCTTGATCGGTCGTGGTGGGATCAGCGGCATAAGCCTGGAGCCGTCCTTCTTCCAGGGCAGCGGGATCAATACAGTGCGGCATCACGGTTCCCCTCCGGCGTGGTGGCCCACAACATCGCGCGGGCGGCAGGCATGCCCGAACAGCGGGAAGAGCGTCGGGGTGCAGGGCTATGTTTTGTAAGGAATGACGTATCACTCAAATCATACGTCATACGTGGCGCTCTCAACTAGATGAACGGGCCGTCGTGCTTTTTTTCGGTATGAATTCACATCTCCCGCTCGCCCTAGGCCGATTGGGGGCGATAGCGCCGCCGGAGGCGATCAATGATGTTAGCGATGCAGCGCCGTACCACCGTGACATCGGGGAAATCGTCAGCCAGCACCTGCGGAATCTCGCGCGGGCGATAGCCCTCAATCCACAGCGCGTGCGCCAAGCGCAGTTCACGGGGGGTGGCCACGCACTGCTCGACCATCTGCCAGAGTTCATCGCGCGCGATCTCGCCGATAACCTGATCAAACGCATCCGGTGCCGGCACCTCGAAGACCTGATCCAGCGCCACCTCCTTGCGTTGGGCGCGCAGGGCATCGAGCATCACCGAACTGACGCACCGCCGCAGGAAGGTCAGGATCGCCCCCAACGAGGAGACATCTAACGGGTGATTGCGATTGGCGATGAGCATTCGCTCGATGGCTTCACTCGCATACGTTTCCGCTGGCTCGTGCAATGTGGCTGAACGCCACGCCGGGTGGTTGCGGACCCAATGCAAGACATCGTAAAAGAAACAGGTATGCAGCGCCGCCCACTCATCGTCGGTGCCGGTGCCGAGGGCACGGCGGAAAATTTCCAGGCAATATTGCGGATCGGCTCCTTCGCCCTGGCGAAACTTGGCGCGTTCGGCGGTGCAATGCTCCATTACAGCCAACAATGGCAGCCGGCTGGGTTCGTTTGTGTCTGGCATGCAAAACCTCCGCTCTCGACGCTGAGGGCGCAACCACGATCAGATTACCGCAACTATCGCCTATCCAGTGCTAAACTGTCAAGTGAACGAACATTGCGGCTTAGTGCATGACGGGTTATAGCGCCATACATAGATACGTGAGAACCGTGCTGGTTGTCACACGTCGCTGCACAGCCAGGGGGAGCCGTTATGCGGGCGCGAATCCTTACCGGCACAGGGACAGCACCGACTGGCCGGTTGCCCCACGCCAGCGATCACGCAGCCTGGCCAGCGAGGGTGACAGGCGACGACACGCGCCAGGTTACACATGGCAAACCACCCCTTGCAGCGACTTTGCCAACGCGCTGTACGATCACGCGATCGCTCCTAGGGCTTTGACAAGCGACAAGGACTTTGCTACGATGAATGTGATATGATGAAGGGCTATGTTTCACACGATAACACAACGAAGGGAGGCACGCGCGCGACGCCCATGAAAGACGATCACCAACGCAAACACCATCCTCCGCCGGGCGAAACCATTTTGCGCGTGGCTCCCTCAGCATTGGTCGTCCTCATCGGGCCGGCCTCAGCGGGCAAGACGACCTGGGCGCGCCAACACTTCGAGCCGACCCAGATCGTTTCCACGGATGCCTGCCGCGCCATGATCGCAGATGACGAAAACGATCAGGAGGCGACGCGCGACGCGCTGCGTCTGTTTCACCGCATCATCGGCGAACGCCTGAAGCGTGGCTTGCCGACGGTGGCGGATTCGCCGGCGCTTGCGGTGGCGGCGCGCGAGGAGTTGCTGCGCGCCGCGGCCATCTATAATCGCCCGGTGATCGCGCTGGTTTTCGCCATGCCGCCAGACGTGCAGCAGGCATGGAACAGCCAGCGTAGCCGTCGCGCGCCCCCCGCCGTGCTGGCGGAACACCGCCAGTTGCTACAACACACATTGCATGTACTCTGCAACGAGGGTTTCAGCCAGATCGTCGTGCTGCGCTCGCCGGATGAGATACATCGGTTGGTGGTGCGCGTCGGTGCCTTCAGCCCCGAAAACGACCAGGGGCCGTTTGACATCATCGGTGACGTGCATGGCTGCTATGACGAACTGTGTACGCTGCTGGCGGACCTGGGCTACACCCGCCAGGGGGAAGGCTGGGGGCATCCGCAGCACCGCCGCGCCGTCTTCGTCGGCGACCTCGCCGACCGAGGGCCACGCAACGTGGCGGTTTGGAAGCTGGTGTTGGCGATGGCAGAACAGGGTAACGCGTTATTGGTCATCGGCAACCACGACAATAAACTGATGCGCTGGCTGATGGGCCGTCCTGTGCGCGTGGGCAAAGGGTTGCTCTCGACGATCAGCGAGATCGAGGCGTTGCCGGAGCCGGAGCAAAGCCAGTTCCGTAGCCGGCTGCTGGCGCTGCTGCGTGGCACGCCGGGCTATCTGCTGCTGGACCGCGAACGGCTGGTGGTGACGCACGCCGGCATCCGCGACGACATGATCGGACGCTGGGATCGCCATATCGCGTCATTCTGCCTCTACGGCGACGTAGCTGGCTTCGATATGGAAGGGATGCCACAACGCCGCAACTGGGCGCTGGAACGCATCGCCCGCCCGCCCGCACCGCTCATCGTCTATGGTCATGTCGTGGTCGAAATGCCGGCCTTCATCAACAACACGGTGGATGTTGATACCGGTTGCTGCTTCGGTGGCCGACTGACGGCGCTGCGCTACCCAGAGCGCACGTTCCTCAGCGTCCCCGCGCTGCAAGCCTACGCCGAAAAGCACGCCGAGCGCGTGTGAGGGCGACGGGCCAAGTAGGCCGCTAACGGCGCGCGATTGCATGGGCGGCAGGCAGAACAGCGGATGGCTGGCAAGGTGAGCGACGGGGATTGGGGAGACCAAGCGAATCTGCCGCCATCTCCCTGACCCGTAAGGCAAGCCCTTAAATCTTATTCAGCGTCTTGCCCATGAACTTGCCGAAGAACTTGTAGGCGATCTTGCGGATGAAGTAGCGTTCGATGCGCTTGGGGTTGCCGCTCGCCAGCACTTCGCCCATGTAGACCGTGCTATCGACTTTATGCACGCCCTTGGCGACTTTGTGTTCATCGGCGACGATATTCTCTTTGTGATGAGTGGTTTTCTTGGTGGCCATCAGGTGATCTCTCCTCTGCTGGTGGCGGTAGGCGACCGCGCGGGAACGATGAAGCAAAGCATGTTGTCTTGTACCACCATACGCCTCGCAGCCCGATCCCGTCAAAACCGATAGGACTCTTGTCCAACAGAGGTACTAAATGGTACATCGACAGGGAGACGACACGACAAGTTGCCCGAAATGGGTAACGAGTTGCGTGAACACGAGCGCGATACATCGCGCCCGTATCTCTTCACTCTGTGCCGATGGTTCAGCCGAAAAGGCGCTTAATGCCAACCGGTGCAGTACTGCCCATAGATCTTATTGATGCCAACTATGCTAAACACGTGCGTGATGGTCTAGACTACATAAAAATAACAAACCCGCTGAACGGCATAATCCCCGTTGAGGTGGAGATGGTGGTCAGCGGGGCCAGATTGGAATATTTGTCCTCCGGTACCCATTCTGATCACGCAATAGGATATATGTGGGAGCTAACCGCCTTAAAAATGGGAACAACGGGTAACATACGGTGCGTCATTCCAGTTGCCGCCGCCCGTAACATCCTGCTATAGATTGATACAGTGGTATGGCAAGGGCTTTGCGGAACAGGTGGGGAAATCATACGAACGAGGGATACAGGCGATGATCGAGCATGCGGATGTTGTGGAGTCAAGCGGTGGAACAACGGCGAACCGCCCGCGCTATCGGCCCATCGGCGAATATGGTGCGATCGGCGATTGCCGCACGGCGGCGCTCGTCGCGCCGGATGGCGCGATCGATTGGTGCTGCTTGCCACACTTCGATAGTCCAGCTATCTTTTGTCGGCTGTTGGATGCCGACAAGGGCGGCTACTTCCAGATTGCGCCGCTGGGCGAGGCACAGACCACCGTGCGCTATCTCGACGGCACGAACATGCTCGAAACGCTTTTCACCGGCCAGGGCCAGCGCGTGCAACTGTTGGACTTCATGCCTGTGCGCCCGCGCCCGCGCGTGGGCAATTTCAAGCACTTTTTCTCTGACCTCTTGGCGCGCTTCACTCGTGACCACAAGCGCATCATTGAGCGCGATGTCGGCAACGATGTCGCCGCTGCGCACCGCCTGGAACGCATCGCCACCGCCCTCGCCGGTGACGTGACCCTGGCTGTCACCCTGAAAGCGACGTTTGATTATGCCCGCACCCAGCCGGAGATCCGCATCATGCCGCTGGATGACCACGCGCAGGGGGCGATCCTCTGGGTCGGCCATCGCTACATGGCGTTCGTGCTGCGCCGTGACGATCCCGCCGAGGGCGACGCGCCGGTGACGCTGGAACAGCATGACCTTGTCCTGCACGCGCGGGTGCCGTTGCGGCAGGGACAGCGCCTGGTGGCCCTGCTCAATTACGCCCGCACGCAGCAAGAGGCCGAACAACTCGTCCGCCGACTGCATCAGCAAGACATTGATGCCGATTTCGCGGAGACCCAACGCTATTGGACGGATTGGTCGGCGCAGTGCCGCTATGAGGGGCGCTACAAGGCGGAAGTGCTGCGCTCCGCTCTAGCGCTCAAGCTCTGCACCTTCGAGCCGACGGGGGCCATCGTCGCCGCGCCCACCACCTCGCTGCCCGAAGCCATCGGTGGCCCGCGCAACTGGGACTATCGCTATACCTGGCTGCGCGACTCGTCCTTCACCTTGGAGGCGCTGGATCGGCTGGGCTATAACCAGGAGGCAAGGGATTATTTTCATTTCTTGCACGATCTGCATCTGCGACGCGGCAATGACCTGCGCATCATGTATGGCATCCACGGCGAATCCGGCGCGGCGCTGAAGGAAGCAGAACTGACTCACCTGGAAGGCTATCGCGGCTCGCAGCCGGTGCGCATCGGCAACGGCGCGGCGGATCAGCGCCAGATGGATGTCTATGGCGAGCTGATCGACGCCGCGTATCGCTACCTGCGGCGCAGTGGCTTCCGCAACGGCCATCCCTTTGCCATGCATGATGTGCGCAGCCTCGTCACGCAGATCGCCAATTATGTCGCCAAACACTGGGAAGAAAAAGATCAAGGGATCTGGGAGGAGCGCGGGGAGCCGCGCGTCTTCGTCTATTCGCGCACGATGTGCTGGGCCGCGCTGGATCGCGCCTGCCAGGTCACGCGCGGGCGCGATTGTGAACGCTGGTCGGCAGTGCGCGAACGCATCCGCGCCGACATCCTGGCCCACGGCTACGATGCCCAGCGTCACACGTTCGTGCAAGCCTTCGGCTCCGACGCCCTGGATGCGGCGAATCTGCGCCTGCCGCTCGTCGGCTTCATCCCCGCGACAGACGTGCGCATGCAGGGGACCACTGATGCGACGATCAAGGAGCTATCCGGCCCGCACGGGCTGCTCTATCGCTATCGCACGGCCAGCGGCCCAGAAAGCAACGACAGTGATCCGCACCAGGGCGCGACGAATGATGGGGTGAGCGGCAGCGAGGGCGCGTTCCTCGTCTGCACCTATTGGCTGATCAATGATCTCTGCCGCGCCGGACGCCTGGATGACGCCCGCCAACGCTTCGAAGACCTTTTGCGCTTCGCCAGCCCACTCGGCCTCTTCTCGGAAGAGATCGATTTTCAAAACGGTGCGCTGCTGGGCAACTATCCCCAGGCGCTCACTCACATCGGCCTCATCAATGCCGCCGTCCTGCTGGATCGTGCCGAGAAAGGCACCATCGCTCAGGGCGCGGAGAGCGAGACGATGTGAATCATTTATCAATACCACCTATTGGCTTTCCCATAAACTTATGCTATTCTGTTGCTATGAAAAGGAGGCTGCTCTATGGCTGTCGTAACTCCTGAACAAGCATCAGCTATAATTCAATCCGTTACACCTGCGGTATGTGATGAGATTAATAAATTTTCTCATCAAGTACTGCGGACAAGGGGGGGAAGAATAGGAAGTGGGATGGGAACACTATTGGAAGCATTATGGGGATATTATTCAAATCTTGCGTTGGCTGGACTAGAATCCACTTCACTTTCACTTTGTGAACTTGTCTGGCTGATTAATCATGAATATAATGATTTTGCTTGCATTCAACGCGATATTCCTTGGTCAGTGGACGATAAAAGCAGCGAACTGTTACGAGTTGAAGCTAAATCTATGAATAAAGATGCTGATGAATCAAAAGCTCACTTCGATGAATTGGTGAGCAAACTTGGTCAGCAGGATTTACTCCTCGTTTTAGTTTGGTCATGGGTGCCTGTTGATAACATCAGAGTATATCCAAAGATTACTGATCACTTCATTGATTCCGCTTTATCTGTTGCACGTTTACGAGATTGTCTTCATCTGCTAAGGGGTGGCACGTTTGTAGATAGAAAAAGTTGTCCTGATGGTTGTTCCCCTGAAACTTGCTTACATCAGGGTGAACCTCTAAATTCAGCCGGAAAACGCGAGAGAGAAACCGGTCCCATTACAAGGAAACCTGCTAATGTCTCACATGCAGCAAACTTTGGTGGGTTAGTTAGAATGATGAAACTTCGACAAAGGAAGACTCAGCAAGAAGCATATAGGTTATGTTCGCAAGACACAATTGCGCAGAATTACGTTTCCTTTTTTGAACGCAACTTTTCTAGCAGATTTCTATTAAACAATAACGCTCGGCAAGAATAACTTTGATGAAATTTTTGTAGTTTTTATTTTATTTTTCCAATAGACTACGTTCTATCGAATTTAGAAGTGTATAGGGCAATTCCTGTAATTCTCTGCTTAATTTCCGCCTATACTGAACCTGCTCAATTATCAGGTTTTCCAACGCTTGTTGATCTTTTAATGGTGGCAGAGGGATGGTAATATTTAATAAATCGGCCACTTGGATTCGAGGTAATGCCGAGCCGCTTTGTAATTTGCAAATTAGATCTTGAACTAACGAGGATGTTAAAATCATGCGCATCAAATTAGGGAGAATTCGCGCCGTATCAGGAGTTAGCACAAAAAACTCATTTGAGCATATGCCATTAATGATATCATCAGAACAAAGATAAACTTTGTTTAAATAGGGTCTGAGTCTACCATATAAGATGTCCCCTGAGGAAAAAATCTTTGAACGTGAGCGGATATCATGTCCCAATTTGGTCGGCTCACCGACAATATCTCCAGTAAGAGACTGGACATTTTCTAGCCCAATATAATAGAATTCTCTATTCGAATATTTTTGCGGATCTAAACTTCCCTTTCTTTCACGAATTAAGTCAGCCAAACGTATGCAAGGATAGTCCCTTTTTTTTTGCTCTAAGATGGTAGAGACGTCTGTAAAAGTTTCTACGTTCCACCGTAAGGCGACTGCCAATTGTTGGTCGCTAATCTTGTTAATCCACATGTTACCATCCTTCTTCTAGAAGAAAATTTTCTAGCTCTAATGCCACTTCTTCTAGGTCGCTATTCCCTTTACGCTTACCGCTGGCATCATAACCTATCATGTCAGAACGCCCAAGAAAAATCAAGTGCTTTGTGTCCTTCTGTCTTTCATCTTTCCACTTGGTTGCAAACAAAATGCTCGTTTTTATATTTGCTCCATAAGGTGCAAATGTCTCGATTGGTAAGCTGATAATCGCTCTAATTTTACAGTGGGTTCTCAACCAAGTACGAACGTAGGAAGTATTTTGATTACCAAGTATTCCATCGGGTAAAACAATACCTAGCTTTCCACCAGCTCGTAGAAATTGAAGACATCTTTCGAGTCCCAAGATTTCTAATGGAATGGACTTTCGGTTACGGAGCAATTCAAAATCACCCAGTTGGGAAAATGTCGTTTTACTTAGAAGTGAACCAAATGGCGGATTGGTTAAAATTAAGTCGAAAGAATTTGGTTGTATATCAACATAATTGGAAAACGGTAAAAGCGCATCTGTACAGCGAATATTGCTATGCCCATCCCCGTGAAGGCGCATATCAGTCATAGCAATCCGAACCATTCTATCGCTTTTCTCAATGCCATGTAGCTTTCCAAATGCGAACTCAAACCAGGTATTATTCAAAGGACGACTTGTGCTTTGTTTGACTGCATTAAGACAAGCCGATAGAAAGTGGCCGGAACCACAGAAAGGATCTAAAATCAAATCATTTGTAGATGGCTTTGCTATGCGAACCATAAAATCAATTACAGGAACAGGAGTAAAATACTGACCCATTCCAGCCCTTACACTTGGCGTGTAAACTTTCTGAAAAGCACGCCCCTTTATGTCCATTTCGGAGCTTGAAATACTATAATCTTGCAGCACTTCGATAATTTTCACAAGAGCAGAACTGCTTAAGCGAAGCGGAATATTAAAAACACCCCGCGATCGAGTATAGCCAGGAATTTTAAGACTAAAAACACGCAGATCATATTTAGTTGCTTCAAAAAACAATGATCGTACTGATGCTGCTAACTCTTCATTAGTACTATAAAGGTTTTTTTGCATACGATATGGATTAAGGTTCAAAGTTGTTTCTTCATCATATAACTTGGTATAAATGATTTTACAAAGCTCATCCAAAGCATCATCAGCATGTAAGCCATCAATGTCTCTGATCAAGCTATGAATCTGAAAGAACAAGTTTTCAGCCTTTACAGAGAACTGCTGTAAGTCTCGAAGCGATAGAGGTTGCTTTGTTTTCATTCCTTCTGCATTTGACGGAGTAAAACTCTCGATATAAGAAATATAATCACACTTATCCGTGTCAAATCGCCTGCGTATATATTTTGTATTTTGTCCGTCAGTACAAATTCCTAGACCAGCTACGGATGATGATAATAAGGTTTGCTTCAGGTGGTTCTCTGCCTCCTCAATCATTTCGGGCGGAGCGACAACAATCCAAAGATACGGCTCTCCTTCATTTGTAGTAAGGGATATTTTCCCATAATTACTACTATTTGGAGGGGAATATTCCTGAATGATATTGCATCTTTGCTGCAACCATTCACTAGGATAGCAAAAACTGTTTGTTAGTTCAAAAAGTACCCATTGGAGAAGCGCTTCACACTTCTTTGGGGCCAAAGGGGCGGCAAGATGAGATGTCAGAGCCGAATAGACTTGATGAAATGTTCCTAATGTTGCCATTCTCCTAAACCTCGATCCACCCTCTTTAGAAGCTTTTCATACTATATCTCATAGCCGACGCCTTGTCAATATCAATATGCGTCTAGCAGGTTTTCTATTGGCGTTCATCCACTAAAGTTTAAAATTTATTGGAAATAGTAATCGTGTTGGCCTTTTCCAAGGAGATTAAACAAATTATATGGCCTCTACTGAAAGTGATATAAGCAGAGCCGCATTTTAAGGAGGCTCTGCTTCCTGCTTTCCTGGCCGCCCGTCAGATCGCCATGATCGGCGCGTTGGTGATCCACGGCGAGTTGAAGCGCGTTTGTTCGCCCACGCTGCCACCAGGGATGGGGAAGAGGCGCGCGGAGAGCGGCTTCGAGAGGCGTGTGGCGAGGGTGGCGACATCCAGCAAGGTCGCGGCGATGCGTTCGATGCTGGCGTCGCCAGGGATCGGGATCGTGTCCAACCCTGAGCCGCAGACGCTGGAATAGAGCAGCAGCGCGGGGATGCCGATGCCGCCGCTGGCGACGCGCCGCACGATGCCGGCGTCTTCCAGCACCGGCAGGAACAGCCCGTTGTAGCCGCACGTTTTCAAGCCCGTGCTTTTGAGCGCTTTAGTGATGGCCGCGCAGACGATCAGCGTACCGGGGTCGCCGAAATTGCCCAGGCCGACAGCCTCGATAGCCTCAGCGATGCTCTCCGTACCGTTTGGCGCGGGCGAAAGATCTAGCCCGCTGTAAGGGATGCCGTGTTCGCGGGCGACGCGGGCGGCGATATCGGCGATGACGCGCCCTTCGCGTTCCAGGGCGGCGATCAGGCGCGGGCCGAGCGGGCCGAGCGCGGAAGGACCGGGCTTGGAATCATGCACTGCCTCGCTCAGCGCATCGCGCACCAGCGTCGCGGATTGCAAGCCGATGGCGAAGCCCCAATCACTATCCGGTTGATAGGCCGCCGGGAAGAATGGGCCACGCTGGGGACAGTTGGCGACGGCGGCGAAGCGCAGATTGCCGAAGCCGCCTTCCGTCTGCTGGCTGAGCGTGCGGATGACGCGCGCCGCCGGCACGGCGGCTTCCAGGCGCACGCCGTTCGCGTCCGAGGCGATCTGCACGGTCGCATTCAGGGCCGGGTTCGGCCCCAGCATTTCGGGCAAAAGGTTGATGCGCTCGACGGGGAACTTGGGATCGTCCGCCAGCACCGGCCCCAGCGACAGATATTGGAAGCCGCGCCGCTCGCAGCGTTCTTGCAGCGCCGTGGCGTAGTTTACGATCTCCGCCTCGCGCGCGTGCAGCCGGTCCAGAAAGAGCGGGCGCGTGGAGATGCGCTGCGTCTGCACCTCATAGCCGGCCTCACGGAACAGTGGCTCCGCCGTTTTCAGCAACTTGGCCGCGCGGTCCAACGCCGCGTCGCTCAATGGATGTGGTTCGCCAATGCCCACCGTGATCGTCCGAATGCGCACGCTCATAGCCCGTAAATCCCCCGCCTGATGTTCTGCTGATTGCACGGCTAGTATATCATGCGCTGGGCCGTGCGCCAAGGGCAAAAAAAAAGCCGCGTGCCATCCACCCGCACTCCTTGCGGTCGGCACGCGGCTCGGCTTAGGGAAAAGCCATGTCAGACAACGCATCCTGCTGGGCTGACAGCCGGAGTCCATTCCCCCGACATTTTCAGTATACATGGGCTAGCAACAAGCGGGGGACGGTGGCCCCAGCTTACTGTTTGATGCTGGCCAGCACTTCTTCTTGGGCCTGCTGCGAGGCTTCGCGGGCCTGCACCACGGCTTCTTCGTAACGCTGGCGAATCAGATCGCTCTGCTTGGAGAGCTTGTCGCGCATCTCCGCGCCGGTTTGCGGCGCGAACAGCAGCGCCACGATGACGCCGACGGCGATGCCGCAAAGGATGCCGAGGATGAATCCCAGGCTCGATCCCTGTTTTTGCTCGGATGTACTCATGGGCGGATAGTCTCCTCTCGTGTAAAACTGAGTGACGGTGATGACGGACAACACGACGATCAGGCGATGATACTCAGCAATTCATCCAAGGCGAACGGTTTTTGCAGCACGCGCGTGTCAACAAAGATCCCTGGCTCGCTGATGATCATCTTTTGGGTTTTCTCGGCGTCGATCATCGACGCGGTATACACGACCACCGGCACGGCGGCGGTTTCGGTATTCGTTTTCAACTCGCGCAGGATGGGAATGCCCGATTCCTCGCCCAGCCGCAGGTCCAACACGATCAGATCAGGTTTGTTGAGCCGCACGAACTCGACGACACCACGCCCAGAGTCCAGCACGGAGACCTGATGATTGTGTTCTTCCAGCATCATGCGCAAGAGGCGCAGAATATCGACGGTATCATCCACGATCAAAATGTGCTTCGTCATCCTGAAAACCTTTCAGCAATAAGTGCAACACGTCGGTGGTACACAGGTGCCAGGTAGCGGATACGTCTGGGTAACGGTTGCCACATCAAACGCGCACTCACTTTTAGTGTACCACGCTCAGTGCGCGTACCACCAAGCGTCCCTACCTTTGGGGTGGGGTGATGGTGGCGGATGCGCTGGGCAAGGCGTCGTTGCCCTGCCAAGCGCACCCCTGTGAGCGCCTTCTTGGCGAACGCGCCCCCGTCGCCATACCCCCGCCGCTCCGGTACGGATGACCTTCTCAGCATATTCGGTGCCAGCCTGGATGCTCGCTGAACCGTCCGTCGTTGCCGTCGTCACCAGCCTTACGCGCTGGCCACCGGCGCGGCGAAGCGCACCTCCAGCGCGCCGTTCACCATGCGGGCGCGACGCGCTTCCAGCGGCACCAGCACGGCGGGCAGTGTGATGGCGCGTTTGAAATTGCCGATCTCGACATAGAGTTCGTCGCCCTTGCGCGTCATGATCACTTTATCCAGCTCCACGTGGGGCAACGGCAGGCGCAGCAAGAAATCGTCGCCCACGCGCGTCACCTCTTGCAGCTTGCCCTGGTAATAGACCTTGGTCGGATCATTCGCGCCGAAAATGCCCGCCGCCAGCTCGCGCAAGGCGTCCAGCCCAACGATCTCGTGCGGCGCGTGGGGGACTTCCCACACCGGCAGCGGCGCGAAGGTGTCGTGGATCTCGCGCAGGTACGGCTGTTGTTGCTGATACATCGCGTTCAGGAAAGGATCGTTCGTTTGCGGTGTGGGCAGGATGCGGTTGCAGACCACGCCGTCGATGGGATAGCCGAAGAGCGCCAGGTACGTCTCCGCGCGCAGCGCCTCTTTGATGACCATCTTTTCCGGCATCACCACCGGGCGATAGGAACTGATCTCAGCGTCCAGCAGCACCTCGCGTAGCGCCTTCACATGCGTGTTGAGCGTCTCGACCGCCTCCATCACGTCGATGCCGGGCATCACGTTGCGCAACAGCGGCTTCATCATGCTGAAAGCCGCGCCCTGGAAGCGATTGAGCTTGCGCACATAGAACGAGAAGGTATCAGGCATCGAAAGCAGGCGCACCGTCTCGCCGGTCGGCGCGGCGTCGATGACGGCTACGTCGAACGAACCCTCCTCGATGCGCCGATAAATGTTGAGCAGGCTGGCGATCTCGTCCATGCCGGGGATGAGCGCCATCTCCTCGGCGGCCACGTCGTCCACGCCCTGCTGGCGCAGCGTCGTACTCAAGTATTCTTGCAGCTTGCCCCAATGCTCACGGATCTCGTCCAGGACGTTGATCTCCTGCGCCCACAGGTTCGGCGCGATCTCTTTCGCCTGCGCCTCCAGTGCGACATCCAATGAGTCCGCCAGGCTGTGCGCCAGATCGGTGCTGACGACCAGCGTCTTTTTGCCGAGATCCGCCGAACGTAACGCCGTCGCCGCCGATACCGTCGTTTTACCGACCCCACCTTTACCCAGATACAAGATAATGCGCATGGCATGCCCCTCTCATTTTTGCTATCGTTATGTATTGTGGCCGCACAGTTGCGGAAACGCAAGGGAATCGGTCACAACCAGGGTTCATCCATAGTGCGGCGGGCGGTGTATCTCTTTTGATGCGCCATGACCCGTTCGGTGCCGGTGCAGCGTCTTAGCGAAAACAGCACCACGTCGTCTACTTATGGGGGCGGGCGGACACGCGCGCTTAGCCTCCATCATCAGCCTGATCAGTCAGCGGAAAGGGAGCGTATGATCGCTGAATCAGAGTTGTCGCGGGAAACGCTGGACGCCTACGAACATTGTCGCCGTATCACGCGCCGCGCCGCCAAGACATTCTACTGGGGATCGCTCCTGCTGCCACGCCGCAAGCGCCTGGCCGCGTGGACGCTCTATGCTTTCTGCCGCACGGTGGACGACAGCGTGGACTGCATTCAAGATGCCACATGCAGCGACCGCCGGCTGGACCTCTGGCGCGACCGCCTGGTGCGCGCCTATGCCGGTGATGTCAGTGATCCCATCACCCGCGCCTGGGTGGATATGCTGTGCCATTATGCGGTTCCCTTGCAACCGGCGCTGGATCTCATCGAGGGCGCACGGATGGATCTGCATCCGGCACAGCCCGCCACGTTCGAGCATTTGCACCTCTATTGCTATCGCGTCGCCGGCACCGTTGGTTTGCTGATGGCACCTGTGCTGGGTTACTGCGGACCAGCGGCGTTGCCCCTGGCGGTGGATCTGGGGGTGGCAATGCAGCTCACGAACATCCTACGCGACGTGGGCGAAGATCTGCGCAACGGGCGCATCTATCTGCCGCGCGATGAGATGCAGCAGTTCGGCTACACCGAAGCTGACCTGCACGCCAGCGTGATCGACGGGCGTTTCATCGAGCTGATGCGCTTTCAGATGCAGCGCGCCGAAGACTATTATGTGCGGGCGCGACCGGGCATCGATATGCTGGAGAAAAGCGCCCAGCTCGCCATTCTGGCCAGCGCGGAGATGTATCGCGGCATCCTGGGGGCCATCGTCGCCAACGAGTACGATGTCTTCACCAAGCGCGCCTATGTGCCGACCTCAGCGAAGATGCGCATGATGCCCAAGCTCTGGTTGGCGACGAAGACCAACACTGTTCCGCTGCCTGCTGCCAGCGCACACGTCCTGTCATCCCATGCTCGGTGAATAGCGTGAACGTGCCACAATAGAGCGCGGACAAATAGCAAGAGCGCGGACAAGTAGCAGCGAGCGGAAGAAGGTGCAGCGTGAATCCAGCATCACCTACGGGCAGGGGCTTGGTTCTCGGCGGCGGGGGTGTCACGGGCGTCGCCTGGGAAACCGGACTCCTGCTGGGTCTCGCGGAGGCGGGCAGCGACCTGACCGGGGCGGATCTCTTTGTCGGCACCTCTGCCGGCTCGGTGGTCGCTGCCCAAGTGACCAGCGGCACCCCGCTGGAACAGCTTTACGCGGCGCAAGTCGCTGAGGCATCGGGGGAGATCGCCGCGCGCCTGAGCGGCGCGATGCTGCTGCGCCTGGTCCTCGCGCTGGCCTGGCCGGGCGACCGCCAGCGCGCCCGCGCGCGGCTGGGCCGCGCCGCGCTACGTGCCAAGACGGTGCCGGCGGCAGAACGCCTGGCCGTCATCGCACACCGGCTGCCCAGCCACGCCTGGCCTGCGCAGCGCCTGATCATCACGGCGGTAGATGCAGAGACGGGGATTGCCGTCGCTTTCACTAAAGACAGCGGCGTGGATCTGGTAGACGCGGTGGCCGCCAGTTGCGCCGTGCCGCTGGTATGGCCGCCCGTTACGATCAAGGGCCACCACTATATGGATGGCGGCATGCGCTCAACCGCCAATGCACATCTCGCCAAGGGATGCGCGCGCGTGGTGGTCATCGCGCCCTTGCCGGCGGCGGCACGACGCGCCGACAGCCCTGCCGCGCAGGTGGCCGCGCTCGGCTCCGATGTGCGCGCGATCATCATCAGTCCCGATGCCGCCGCCCGCGCGGCCATAGGCCGCAATGTGCTCGATCCCGCGCAGCGCGCCGCCGCCGCGCAAGCCGGACGACGCCAGGCGGCGACCGTCGCCGATCAGGTGCGCCAGGTGTGGTCTTGACTCTGCGCTAGCAATGCGATGCCACATCGCGGCGGGGCAAGCGGCTGCAACGTTGCCAGCCGGGCGTACCTGATCCCCAAATGATGTTATACTAAGATGAAGAAGCTCGTCTTGGTGATTCGCTGGTTTTTCTTGTTAGGAGGCACTCCCAATGGCGCATCAAATGCTGCTCACTCTGACCGATCAAGAATACGCCGCGCTGCGCGCGGAGGCAGCGCGCACCGGCACACCGCTGGAAGCCGTGCTGCACGCGGCCATCGCGCCCCTCGTGCCGGCACCCGCGCCCGACCAGTCTCCCATGACCGAACAGGAGTTCGTCGAATATCTCTACCACAAGGGCGTGATCATGAATATCCCCACCCATGAGCCACTGTCGCCGGACGAGGAAGCGGAATTGGAAGATCTGGCGCAGCTTTTCGCTGGCGGCAAGATGGCCTCGGATATGGTTAGCGAGGATCGGGGGCCGCGCTGATGGCAAGCTATTTCCTTGATACGTCCGCCTTGATCAAGCGCTATGTGAGTGAACTAGGCCATGCCTGGATAAACAGCATCTGTACTCCTACCCAAGGGCATGCGTTGTATATTTCACAAGCTGCAATGGTGGAGGCGGTGGCGACACTCTGCCGCAAAGCGCGCGAACAAAGCATTTCCGAGGCACGCAGGGATGCCTTGATCAATCTGTTTCTAAGCCATCGTCGGCGTGGCTACGAAGTGGTGCGCGTGACAAACGTTGTCTATACTGCCGCTGGCAATCTGTGTCGTTCGCACAAGCTCCGTGCGTATGACGCTGTGCAGCTGGCGTGCGCTTTGGCCGTGCGGACCGGTGCGCTGGCGCACAACACACCTATTCCCACGTTTGTGTGCGCTGATCATGATCTGCTGGCCGTCGCCGCCACTGAAGGTTTGGCCACAGAAAACCCCAACCGCTATCCATGAGGTTGTTGCAGGACCATCTTTTCGCTTGGTTCACCAAGGCTGGATAGTGGAGGCTAGGCTTCCAGTCGTCGCCAGGCCGCCTCATGCAAGGGGATGCCCCACAGGATCGCCGCCAGGATCTCGGCGGATTGCACCAGGCGCGGACCGGAGCGGTTGAAGTAAGCATTGCCGTCGGCCAGGTAGACGCGCCCATTGCGCACGGCTTGGAGCTGCGCCCACAGCGGATGCGCTTGCAGGATCGGCACGTCTTGTTGCGTGCGTGCCAGGTCGAAGCCGCAAGGGGCCAGCACGATCACGTCGGGGTCTGCCGCCGCCAGGTCGTCCCACGCCAGCCAGGGCGAATGCGCCCCCGTTGCGCCGAAAAGATTCTCGCCGCCGGCAAGCTCCACCAGTTCCGGCGTCCAGTTGCCGGCGGCCATCAGCGGATCGAGCCATTCCAGCATGGCGACGCGCGGGCGTGGGGGGCGTGCGCCGAAGTGGTCGTGCAGCATATTCAGCCGCGCCTGGTATGCCCTGACCAGCGCCGCCGCCACCTCGGCGCGCCCCAGCGCGTCGCCCACGCGCAGGAGATCGTCCCACACATCGGCCAGGCGATAGGGTGCCAGCGCGACGATACGCGGCGTCAGGCCCGTGATCTGCGCCAGCGCCGCGCTCACGTCCCGCTCGCTCACCGCGCAGACCTCGCACTGCGTCTGGGTCAGGATGACATCGGGCCGCAGGTCACGCAGCAGATCGACATCAATGCGATACACGCTCAGCGCCTGCAAGGCCGCCGGTGGCGCTCCCTGCGCCTGGGCCGAGCGCGCCTTGATCTGCGCATCGATGGCCGCGCTGCTGAGATCTGGGGCGATCGCCGCGTGGCTGAGCGTTGGCAGCGCCAAGACCTCCGGCGGATAGTCACATTCATGCGAACGACCCACCAGCCAGTCCAGGCAGCCCAATTCCGCCACCATCTCGGTCGCGCTGGCCAGCAGCGAAACGACACGGGGATAGTCAGGCCAACTCATCATCTTGCCCTTTCACCAAGAAACGCGGTGCAAATGCTTTGCCTGCATAACGAGCGTATCTCACTCAGTCGCTGGAGCCGTCTCCCCGACATCCCACGTGCCGTCCGCGCGCCAGAGGTAGTTATCCAGCAGGTGCGGCGGGCCAACCTGGGCCACCAGCGCCAGCAGGGCGGGCGGCTGCACCACCACCAGGGGCGCGAAGGTCGCCGGATCGACCACATCGGCGTAATCCAGCGTTGCCAACGGCTCGCTGGCGACCACAGCGCGCATGGTCGCACGGATCGCCTCGGCGTCCTGTTCACCGTTCGCTAGCGCCGCGCGTGCCGTCGCCAGCGCGCGATGCAGCACCAGCGCCGCCTGGCGTTGGGCGGGCGCGAGATAGACGTTGCGGCTACTGAGTGCCAGCCCGTCTGGCTCACGCATGATCGATCCTACGACGATCTGCACCGGCAGATTGAGATCCGCCACGAAGCGCCGCACCACCGCCACTTGTTGCGCATCCTTCTGGCCGAAATACACCTGGGTGGGCTGCATGATGGTGCAAAGTTTCGTCACCACCGTCGCCACGCCAGCGAAATGCCCTGGCCGCCGCGCGCCTTCCAGCCGTTCCACCAGTGGCCCGTGCAGCGTGACGCTGGTAGCGAAGCCAGGCGGGTACATCTCTGCCGGCGACGGCATGAAGACGGCATCCACGCCAGCGGCCTCCAGCAAGGCCAGATCGCGCGGCGTGTCGCGCGGATACGCCGCGAAGTCTTCCGCCGGCCCGAATTGCAGTGGATTGACGAAGATGCTCACCACCACGCGCCGGTTCTGCGCACGCGCCAAGTGCACCAACGAGAGGTGGCCGGCGTGCAGGTAGCCCATCGTCGGCACGCAGCCGATGCCTTCCGCCGCCGTCCAGTCGGCACGCGCCGCGCGCCACGCCGCAATCGTCGTGTAGATATCCATCGCGCTTTTCCCTATCGTTCCTGTGGATGACCTCTTTCATACTATAGCGCATCTGGCGTTTTCTGCCGATAGAAATATACGTGAAATAGGAGTTCCTGGTACGTACATTGCGCCAGCAGCCCCTATAACAACTGCGCACAGGCGCGTCGCGCCGGAAAGGGTACATTCGGTATGGTCGCTATTATTTTGGGTATGTTGCTCACCTGGATCCTCATCTGCCTGGGGTTGACCCTCGCCGCCGCTCGTAGCACCCAGCGCCAGGCACGAGCGCTCCTTGCACCCGCACCGGCATCCGCCACTGTGGTTCCCAGCCACGAAGTAGCCCCTCCGCTCGTAGCGGCGGAAGTTCCCCCCGTGCCACGCATCGCGCCCGATGCCATGCCTTCACTGGCACAATAACGCCTGCGTTTGGCTGGTAAACATCGTGATTATCAAACACGGACAGGCAGAAATGTCTGTCCTTTTATATTACGCCTAACCAACGCCGCCGTTCGTTAGCGTTCCCACTCACGTTATTTTTTACCAACCATCAGCCCGTGTTTTTAATGTGTTATGACAACTTCACCTATGTACCTCGGTTGCTGCCAGCCCTGTCTATTTCTGTCTTGGGTACATTGACCGCTAGCCTTATGGTCCTAAAACCAGCTAGACGAGCCAGCGAGACCATATACTACAGGGTAAGAGACTTCATCGTGAAGTCAACGTTGCGATTTGGTTGGGGATATTCCCTGGCGCTTGAAATTTTCCGGCGGTGGGGAAGGATGAGGATGGATGGTGTATGGAAGAGACGATAGCTGCATTTGCCAAACATATGAGCGACCAACACGCCAGCGCCAATACCAGTGGCGCGTATGCGACGGATCTACGGCAGTTGGCGAAGTTTTTGCACGCGCATAAGATCAACCAGTGGACCGCCATTACGCGCGATCACCTGGTCGCGTATCTCGTTGCCCTACGTGACCAATACAAGGCGACGACGATCAACCGGAAACTAGCGGCGTTCAAACGCTTCTTTCAATGGCTCAGTGAAACGGGCGCATTGGCGAACGACCCCACGGCGGGGCTGAGCGCGCCGCGCGTGTCGCCGGAGCGGGGGGAGCCGGTGAGCAGCACCGATGTGGAAAAGCTGCTGAGCCAGATAACCGCCCGTGATGCCATCGGACTGCGCGACCGCGCCATGCTCTATCTGCTGGCCTTCACCGGCGTGCAGGTTTCCGAAGCGATCGCGTTGGATACAACCGATATCAATTTCGAGCGCCAGCCGGTAGTTTACGTGGGCCGCACGAAAAAGAGCCGCCGTCCGCGCGTGCTGCAACTGGACCCCGCGACGCTGGACGCGCTACGCGAATACCGCGACGCGGGCCGGCACAAGCTGGTGCATAACAAAAAGGAACATGCGCTGTTCGTCAACCACCACGGCCTGCGCCTGACCCGCCAGGGATTGTGGCTGATCGTCACCTCGCACGCGGAAGCGGCAGGCGTCAAGGGCATCACGCCCCAGACGCTACGCCAGACGTATGCCGCCAGCAAGCTCGCGCACGGTGCGGAGTTGCGCGTGGTGCAAGAGTTGCTCGGCCACGCCAGCATCACGACGACGCAGATGTATCGCCCGGCACGGGGCGGCGATAATGCTCCCCGCAGTCGCGCACCCATCCATGCATAGAGGGCCAAAGGGCGGTGGGAGGGGCCTCAGCGCGTCATACCTTACGTGGACAGACATACCTGTCCACCATCGGGACAGACACGAATGTCTATCCTCCGGGGGAGCGGAGTGACAGACACGAATGTCTATCCTCCGGGGGAGCGGAGTGACAGACAGGAATGGCTGTCCTCTGGGTGGTCGTGGGGCGGACATTCCTGTCCGCCGTGTTGATGCAGCTACAAGCCGCCGTGTTGATGTGGCTACATCACAGATAGTGATTCCAGTGTCACGCGCACGGCGTCGTGATGGAAGCCTTGGTAAAAAGTCGGCGTGCGGGCGGGATCGGCATCGACAAAGCGCAACGCATCGGCATAGCTGAAACCGATGAGATCCGGCAGGTTCGCGGCCTCCATCCAATCCGGGGGCAACGATCCGGCGTCCAGCGTTTGCCGGCAATGGCGCGCGACTTCATCGAAATAGGCGAGGTTGCGCTGTGGCAGGTCGGGGTCCGTTGTGCCGCCGTGGCAGGGAACGACCATCGCGGGCGCGAGCGCGCTGATCTGCGCCAGCGAGGTGCGCAACACCGGCAGATCGTGCGCGTGATGCACCAGGGGGAACGGGAACTCGGCGGCATCCCCTGCCAGCAGCAGGCGGATCTTCGGCACCCACACGGCGACGTGATCGTCGGTATGGCCAGGGGTGGGGATGAGTTCCAGCGTCAGATCGCCGCCATCCAGGCACAGCGTCTCGCTGAACGTGATGGTCGGCGGAGTCAGCTTGACCGTGCCGAAACGTTGTTCCTCAGCTTGCTTCTGCGCCAGCTTGTCGCGCGCCGCCTGGCTTTGCATGCGGGCGCGGGTCTTCGCGTGGCCGATGATCGGCGCGGCATAGCGCCCCTCGATGTCGGCGAAAATGCTGTTGCCCCAGCAATGATCCCAATCCGCATGTGTATTGATGACAACGAGGTGCCGCCCCTGGCGCACACGCTGCAACGATTGCATGATCTCTGTCGCCAATTCCGGCGTTCCCATCGTATCCACAACCACCAGAAAGCGTTGGGTGATCAGCGCGAACGTATCAACATCTTCCCCCGCGCGAAAGATGTGCAGCCGCTCGTCCCAGCCATCGTTTGGCACCACTTTCGCCCGCACCGGCGCGCGTTCTTCTTCCATTACCCCTCGCTCCTTTCGCCGCTCACGTCATGCGACATCGCTTCCTCTTGTAGTATGCGGCATCTTGTGCGCTCGTGCAAACGGTATGATCGCACAGCCGCGCGTGGCGGGGGCCGTGGGTGCATGGCGGGCGCGCAGCCAGCGGATCGGCCAAGGACAACGGGAGCAGCTAACAAGGCCACCCGGCGGTGAAAGCACGTATAGTTGCAGTTCGCCCTCACCGACCGGCTCGGTTTTACGATTACCGCACCGCGCGGACCGGCTGAACGACGCCGGCTGGTACAGCCGGCGTTGCGCCGCCCAGCAAAGCGGCGTAAGCGGCCTCGTAGCGCGGCACGACGGCACTGGCGGTGAAGTGCTGCACCCGTGCTTGCGCAGCCACGCCCATGCGCCGGCGTAGCGCGGGGGCGGCGCAGAGGCGCTGCATGGCGGCGGCGAGGTCGGCGGGATCATCCGGCGTCACCAGCAGGCCACTCTCGTCATCCACGATGATGTCGGCCAGGCCGCCGATGCGCGAGGCGATCACCGGCTTGCCCATCGCCATCGCTTCCAGCGCGACGATGCCGAACGGCTCCGCCCAGGTGGACGGCACCAGTGCGAGGCTGCTGCGCCGCCAAGCTTCCATCACGGCATGGTTCGGCCAATTTTTCAGCACGGTCACGTTGGCCGGCACATCCTGCGTCTGCACTGGATATTCGTTCGTCTCGTAGCCGATGATCACCAGCGGCGGCGCGTCGCTCAGGCGGCGATAGGCTTCCAACAGAACATCCACACCTTTGTAGCGCCCAAAAGCTCCGACATACAGCATGAAATCGCCGGCGGGCAACTGGTCCATAAACGCATCATTGTCGCCGTGCGGTGTGGTGATGTCGTCCGCCACGAAGTTCGGCAGCACCTCGTAGGGGATGCCGGAGGCGTCCAGTTGATTCGTCTCCGCGACGGAGGTACTCACCGGCAAGCACAGATTCACCGTGCGGCGCTCGATCTGGCGCATCGCCCACAGGGAGCCAAGCGTCACCGCACCCTTCGCCAACCCATAATGGTCTCGCGTGCAGCTCAGGCACTTGCTGAGGCCGGGTCCAGTGCAGGGGGCGTCGTGATAAATCAGCTTTTTCTTGGGACAGATAAAGCTGTGATCGCAGACGCTCAGCACCAGCTTCGCCCCTTGCCACGCCGCGAAGGGCAGGTAGGTGAAGACCATCCAGTTGAGCGCGTGAACGATCTCCGGCTGCTCCTGGGCCAGAATGCGCCGGAGCGCGTTGGCGGCGGCGGGGTCGGGGAACGACGGCATCTGCGTGCGGTTGGGATCGGCATGCAAGAAGTGTGCGCGCTGCATGGCGCTATGCACGCGATAGACGCGCACGCCCCGGTCGATCTCGAACTCCGGCGTGTCGTTCTGCCAGGAGGTGACGACGGACACGTCGTGGCCGCGTGCCGCCAGGGCCACGCTCAGGTCTTGCGCGAAGCGCTCCTCGCCGCCCAAGAACGGCGGATAGAGTTGCGCGAGCATCATGATTCGCATCGAAAGCATCCTTTTTTATCAAACAACACATAATGGTTGATATCTTGTCAAATCAACGGGACAAAACGGCTGTATACATGCTATTGGCCCTGTCCATTTTTGAATGGGCGCGATAAATCACGCCCCGCGCGTCCGTCTGACACCCTATTTGAGTACAGACGGTGGTCAGCGGGGCCGGACAGACAAGAATGAGGGCGTTTCCAAACCTGGAAACGCGGGCTGAAATAGGGTAGGATGGTCCAGAGTGGACGACTCGTCCTCGTCCGCCAGGAGCCATCCATGACACCGTTACTGGGTACCGAAGCGGTGCCGGTCCCGCCCCCATCAT
>DAIDGU010000047.1 GCA_027459785.1 Ktedonobacteria bacterium
TGAACATATTAGCCGCCGGGCTGGCGGTGCTTGCCTGTGGAGAGGCGGTAAGACCGGGACGCGCGAAGGCTCATGCCAAGCGCGCTCAGGCACGCCCCGGTGAAGCAGGAAGATCCAGGGAGCGATCCTTGGAATCCCCCGGCTTGTAGCCGTGGGGAGGATGTCAACCTCAGAATCACAACCATTTGTACCAAGAGGAAGCGAGAACTATGACCGTCCGCGCTCTGCCCACCCTCGACTGGGATGCCCTCACCGCCGAGGCCGCCCGTCACCTCCAAGCGCTCCTGCGCTGCGACACGATCAATCCCCCCGGCAATGAATACCTGGCCGCCGCGTACCTGCGCGAGCAATTGCTGGCGGAAGGCATCGAGCCACAGCTTATCGAACCCGCGCCGGGGCGTGTCTCGCTCTATGCGCGGCTGCCCGGCACCGGCGCGCAGCGCCCGCTCCTGCTCGTCTCCCACACGGATGTCGTCCCCGTCGAACGCGCCCGCTGGAGCGCCGATCCTTTCGGTGGCGAGATCCGCGACGGCTTCATCTATGGCCGGGGCGCGGTGGATATGAAAGACATGTTGGCGCTGGAATTGACGCTCTTCCTTCATTTCGCCCGCCAGGCGCGCACGACTGGCCAGCGCCTCAGCCGCGACCTTGTTCTGCTGGCGGTGGCCGACGAAGAGGACGGCGGCGCGCTGGGCATGGGCTGGATCGTCGCCAACATGCCCGACCTGCTGGATGCCGAATATGCCCTGAACGAGGGCGGCGGCATGGGGGTGGAACTGGGCGGCCAGCGCATCTACCTCTGTGAGATGGCGCAGAAGGGATCGATCCGCGTGACGCTGCGGGCGCAAGGGCTGCCCGGTCATGCGTCGATCCCCCACGGCAACCAGGCCGTCGCGCATCTGGCCCGTGCCATCAGCCGGCTGACGGCGGGACCGCTGCCGATGCACGTCATCCCCACGGTGCGGCGCTTCATCACCATCCTCGCCGACACCCAACCACGCGCCCAGCGCGCCGTGTTGCGGCAAACGCTGAACCCGCTGCTTTCCGAAGCTGTGCTGGCGCGGCTGCCAGACCCAAACCTGGCCAACGCGCTGCGCGCCTTGCTGCACAACACGGCCACGCCAACGCTCCTGCGCGCCGGCACGGCGCTGAACGTCATCCCCAGCGAGGCGACGGTGCAGGTGGACTGCCGTATCATCCCCGGCACCACGCCCGCGTCGCTGACGGCGGAACTGCGCCAGCGCATCCCCGACCCCGCCATCGCCATCGAGGCCGAGCCGCACTCGCCCGGCTACGAGATGCAGCGCACGCCGCTCTTCGACGCGATCCAGCACGCCATCGCCCAGCAGGAGCCACGCGCCGTGGTCGCGCCCTACCTTTTCCCCGCCGTCAGCGATTCGCGCTACCTGGCCCCGCGCGGCATCACGGCCTATGGCTTCGTGCCGCACCAACCGGAACCCGGCGTGCCACCCGTGCAATCCCTGGCGCACGGCCACGACGAGCGCATCTCCATCGCCAACCTCACCTTTGGGGTGCGCGTGCTGCACGATGTCATTGCGACACTCGATAAACTTTGATTATTCATGTATAATGTGGCCACGTCATCCTGGTTGATCACAGCATCAACCACTACCTTTCGCGGTTTTGCACAGAAAGGACGTAGCCGTGGCCCACCAAGACTCGCGCGTTGCCTTGTTGCAGAAATACATGCCTTATGCTGAACGGTATACACGGCATGGCACGTATCCCCGCAAGGGAATCATCAAGTGGGCGCGCGACCAACTCGCAAATGGTGCCTCTTTCGTCATCTCCATCCTCACGTCACTCATCGGGAATATCATCCACCTCATCAGCACGGGTCAGGTGAAATTGTCCATCACTGATATCGGTGGCACCCTCAACACCCTCGTCCACATCATCCTTCCCGCTACATTCTTTGAGCCGCTATTGCTGTTTCCTACCTTGCTCATCATCGCGATTGCCATCATCCTTTTCATCGCCGCCCAAAATGACAAAAGGCAAGAGGAAGCAAGCAAGCAAGATGATGACGATACCAGTGCTAAGCTCGCACGCCGGCGCGAATTAACCCAGCAGCGCAACGAGCAGCAACGCGAGGTGCGCGAACAACTCTTCAGTCGCCTGCGGCATTATAACATCGATACAGCTTTGCTTCCTGAAACTCCCTTGGAGGAAACACCCACCGGTACACTCAACGAGGTACCGATGCTTATGACCGCCAGCACCTCGCTCATTGGTCGTGAGAAAGAATTGAACTGGCTTAGCCAGCGCCTGCGGCCTAAGATCTTTCGCAATGTCGTCGCCCTGGTTGGTCCAGCTGGCTGCGGCAAAACGACGTTGGCGCGCGCTGCACTCAAGCAGGGAAAGAATGAGTTTTATGACGGCATTGCGGTCATCGATTGCCTCAATCTGACGAACCCCCTGGATATCCTCAGCGCCATCTTGGCGCGCTTCGCTCCCCGGCGCATGGGATTGCAACATTATGATGATGTAGCCCTGACCAATGTTGCCGTCGAGATCATGAAAGGGTATCGGGTGCTTGTCGTGCTGGAAAACGTGGGGGCGCAGTTGCAGCAACTCGAATACGTGATCGAACCCCTCCAGCAAGCGGGGACGGCGATCTTGGTGCTTACGCGCGACACATTGAATGAGCGCCTCTTTCCGGTCGATACGTTTCTTAACCTGGAAGGTCTGCAAAGCGATGATGCCCGCGCCCTTTTCAGCGAACGGGCAGGATTGACGCTCACCCACCCCGCTGATTTCCAAGCAGCCGATGCGATTTGCACTCTGCTGAAAGGGAATCCTCTGGCAATCACGCTGATGGCCGCCTTTGCTGCTGCCAAGCGCCCGGCGCTGCCACAGCTAGCGCGCGACGTGCAGAATCAACGAGCCGCAGGCGATGATTCTGGTGCCAGTACGCCGGTTGACCTGGCGATGACCCGCTGCTATGACTGCCTCTCTGCTCCCGCCCAGCACTTATTAACCACCTTCGGCGTTTTGCCCACGGCGGCGTGTAGCTCCTCCATAGCGGAAGCCCTCGCCCAACGCAATGCGAAAGGCAACGATAAAGCGGAAGCGCTCCTCAAGGAATTACGCGCCCTAGGCATGCTGCAAACACGCCTTCAGCAGGACAGCGAAGGTATCTTCCTGGTACCGCCGATCGTGCACGCAGCAGCACAACAACGGCTGAAAGCGCGTCGTGCCTGGGATCTCATCCTTTTGCGGCGCTGGTTAGCGCGCCTCTACATCGTTCAGGCGCAAAAGATCTTCGCCGTTCCTCATCATCCCGACCGCACTAACTATTTTCGCCTGTTAGCATGGACGGAGAACAATAGGGAAGATCGCTTGCTCATTCAGTTGTGCTATGCGGCACGACGGGTATGGCGTAACACGTATCAATACTATCTGTCGTTATACTACTTGCCCCGCGCGCTGGTGGTGCTGGATCAGCAGCGGCGCAGCGTCAGACCCTGGATCTGGCTGCGTTATCATGCACGGGAATGGCTCACCGCCTATTACGGCATCTTGTTCTATTACGCGAATGCGCTCGATGATACCTGGTCATCCAATATGGGGATTGATCTGTCCCAGATCGTCTTTCAGCGCAGTCTGCGCGTCGCACGCCGTCAACGCAACACCCTGGCACAGGCCGAAGTGCAAGGGAGCCTGGCGGCCTCGCTATTTTCGCGCGGCTCGCTTATAGGAGAAAAGATGTCGTTGATACAGCGGGACTTCGAGCAGGCACGCGAAGTGTTTCAGCGAATCCTATCCCAACGGGGCAACACTGAAGATCGCGCCCAGGTGGCACGTGATCTGGGCAATGCATTGGCGGGCTTGGGATTTATCGCCCAAATGCAAAACGCCGATGACAAAGCGCAAGCCTACTTTGACCAGGGATGGACGGTGCTACGTGACGGCGACGACTATCACATGCAGGCCGCGATCAGGGAACGTTTGGCGGACCTCGCCCAAAAACGCGGCGATTATCGTGTCGCCCGTGGTCACTATCAGGCGGCGGCGCGCTTGCGCCATTTCGCAAGCGAAACGACAGCTGAGCGCGATGCCATTCAGAACAGCGTGCAAATGGTGATCTGGATGACTGCGGTGGATTCTCAGGAAGCGTTGCTGAAAGAAGAACTGGGCATCTGGCAAGCCGCGCACAGCCAGTATGGTGAAGGGCTGGTACAGTTGCAACTGGGCCTGCTACATTGGAACAACGGCGAGTTCGAGGTGGCCATCGCCTATATAGAGAAAGCGCGCCTCTGCTTCGTCGCCGACCATGTGCGCGATGATGAAGGCAATGCACTCTTGAACCTGGGCAACTTGTTCAATTCGCGCAACTATCCGCAAGAAGCCAACCGTTACTATCAGGAGGCACTGCAAAAATCGCTCGAAACCGCCAACCGGCGCGGTACAGCCAATGCATTCATGACGTTGGGCAACCTGGCCTTGCAAAATGGTGAGATCACCGAAGCCGAGGCAACCTTTCTGCAAGCACGCGCCATTTTCGCTGCTTTGTCAGAACGTGACCGCTTTTCTGAAGGAACGTTGCTGGGATTCTTGGGCAGCATCGCCCAACAGCGCGGCCAGATCGATCTGGCACGCAGCTACTTCGAGGAAGCGTTAACGATCAAGCAATCGTATGCGGATCAAGATGGTCAGGCGCAAGCATGGAGCAATCTGGGCAACCTCGAACAGGTGCTGTACCATTTCGACCAGGCGCGAGACTGTTTCGCCAGGGCGCGAAAGTGCTGGCATGCGGCTGGCAATTATTTCAGTGCTAATCTGCTGCGTAGCAATGACGCGCAGATCATGATGTTGTGCGGGCAGGTGGATGAGGCGCGTCCGCTGCTGGAAGAACTGGTGAAGGCGTGCAATGAGCTGGACTATCCCACCGGCGTCGGCGCGAGTCTGGTCGATCTCAGCACCCTGGCGTTGGAACAAGGCGATTACGCTGAGGCAGAACGTCGCCTGAAGGAGATCCACGATATTTTCCATCGCGGTCAATTCCTGATGGCCGAAGGGGTGGTGGCTACCACGCAAGGTCTCATCGATGAAGCACAAGGCCGTTTCGCTGAGGCCGAGCATAACTTCGCCAACGCCAACGATTTCTTTCGCAAGATTGAAGATCGCACTCGTGAAGGCCAGATCCTTGTCATTCGGGGGTGGCTTGCGTATCTGCGCGGTCAATCAGCTGAAGCCAGGCGATTGTTGAAGGACGGCCTCCGCATCACGCGCGAAACACAGGATAAGCGCCATCAGGGCATCAGCTTGATATTTCTAGGGGAGATCGCCCTCGCCGCTGGCAACCGCGACGAAGCGCGGGATAATCTCGGTCAGGGCATCACCCTGGCAGGGCAAGCTGAAGACAGGCGCTACCAGGGCTATGGGCTGTCGCTGATGGCGCAGTTGCTCCTGCAAGCGGGCGCGTTGGCCGACGCCGACGCCACGTGCAAGGAGGCGATCAGGCATCTTGATGCCATCCACGACCGTCCGAATCTTGCGGTGGCGCTGAGCCGCCTGGCGCAGATCACGGCGACGCGGGGCGACCTCGTGGGCGCGCGAACACTGTTTGATCAAGCGCGGGCGCTGGTGAACAAGGAGCTGACGCCACTGGAACAGGTCGCCGTTTTGCTGGCCTACGGCACATTCCTGGCCGACACCGCCCATGATCCGGTCGCCGGCCTGGAACTCGTGCGCCAAGCCGTTACCATCAGCAGCACCATCAAAGATTATTACCTGACATCAGTGGTCAAACAAACTCTTGTACGCCTGGATACCTAGTCGCAACGGGTTGCGCTGCCAGACGTTCGTCTGATGTGCCATGATATAGCCATGCACCTGAGCCGTGTCGCTCAGGGGAATCATCCAAACGCAGAGGTGTGGCATGGCGCAGTATATCCTGGCGTTGGACCAGGGGACGACCAGTTCGCGGGCGATGGTCTTCAACGCGGCGGGCCGGCCCGTGAGTGCGGCGCAGCAAGAGTTCTCGCAGATCTTCCCCGCGCCGGGGTTGGTGGAACACGACCCAGAGGCGATCTGGGAATCGCAGTTGGCCACGGCGCGGGCGGCGCTGGCCCAGGCCGGCGCATCAGCCGGGGAGATCGCCGGCATCGGCATCACCAACCAGCGCGAGACGACGGTGCTGTGGGAGCGCGCCACGGGGCGGCCCGTTCACAACGCCATCGTGTGGCAAAGCCGGCTGACGGAGCCGCTCTGCGCCGACCTGCGGGCGCGGGGACTGGCCGACGCCGTGCGCGCCAAGACGGGCCTGGTGATCGACGCCTATTTTTCCGGCACGAAGATCGCGTGGCTGCTGGATAACGTCTCCGGCCTGCGGGCGCGGGCGGAAGCGGGCGAGATCGCCTTCGGCACCATCGATAGCTTCTTGTTGTGGCGGCTGTCGGGCGGGCGCGTCCACGCGACGGACTATTCCAACGCCTCGCGGACGCTGATCTTCAACATCCATACGCTGGATTGGGATGATGATCTGCTGCGCGAACTGCGCATTCCACGCGCGCTCTTGCCGCGCGTGCTGCCGTCCAGCCAGATCTACGGCATGAGCGATCCGGCGCTATTCGGCAGCGCGATCCCGCTGGCGGGCGCGGCGGGCGACCAGCAGGCGGCGACATTCGGCCAGGCATGCTTCGCGCCCGGCATGGCGAAAAACACCTATGGCACCGGCATCTTCCTGATGCTCAACACCGGCCCGCAGCCCGTCACCAGCGGGCATGGCTTGCTCACGACCATCGCCTGGGGGCTGGGCGCGGCGACCGCGCCCACGATCTCCTATGCGCTGGAAGGCAGCATCTTCGTCGGTGGGGCTGCCGTGCAGTGGCTGCGCGACGGACTGGGCATCATTCAGGCCAGCGCGGACGTGGAACCGCTGGCGGCCAGCGTGCCGGATACCGACGGCGTCTACCTCGTCCCCGCCTTCACCGGCATGGGTGCGCCGTATTGGGACGCCACGGCGCGTGGCGCGCTGCTGGGCCTCTCGCGCGGCACCACCGCCGCGCATATCGCCCGCGCCACCGTCGCCAGCATGGCTTACCAGACGCGCGACGTGCTGGATGCGATGCAGGCCGACATCGCCGCGCAGGGCGACAGCGCGCCCCTGAAGGCGCTGCGCGTGGACGGCGGCGCGTCTGTGAACGACCTACTGATGCAATTTCAGGCCGACATCCTGGATCTGCCGGTGGAACGCCCGCGCGTGACGGAAACGACGGCGCTCGGCGCGGCCTACCTCGCCGGCCTGGCGACGGGCCTCTATCCCGACCTGGCGGCGCTCCAGAACCAGTGGGCGCTGGACCGGCGCTTCACCCCCGCGCTGCCCGCCACCGAGCGCGCCACGAAATACGCCGGCTGGCAGAAAGCCGTGCAACGCGCGTTGCACTGGGAGGAGTAGCCCTGAGCTAGGCCGACGCGCCGGAGTAGCGGCGCAGTCCGCGCCGCCAGAACCAGCGCGCGAAGCCCAGCAGCGCCACGGTGAGCGCGCCGGCCAGCGCCAGCGTTTGCCAGGTGAGCCGCCCGGTGAGGGCTTCCGCCGGCACGGTGACGGCGAAGGCGACGGGGATCAGGAACGTCAGCCCCACTTGCAGCCATTCGGGATAGATCGTCACGGGCCAGCGACCGGATTGATAGATCCCCTGGAACAATTCCAAAATATTATCCATGCGCACGACCCAAAACGCGCCGGTCGTGGCGATGATCCAGAAGCTGTAGATCAGCAGGCCGCCCATGAGCAGCGCGGCGGCGAAAGCCAGCGCCTCCCACACGCCGATGGTCGCGCCCAACTGCGCGACGGCGACGCCTAGCACGACTGCGCCGGTGATGATATCCACCACCTGCCAGATGCGCACCTCGCGCACGCTGATGATCAGTTGCGAGTCCGCCGGCTTGGTGAGCGCGTAGTCCAGCGTGCCGTCTTGCACCTCGTTCATCAGCCGCTGCATGTTGGGCTGGATCGCCATATTGATCAGCCCGCCCATGATGGTATAGACGCCGACGACCGCCAGCAATTCCGTCTCGCTCCAGCCATCCAGCGAGGTCGTGTGCTGGAAGACCAGCGCCAGGCCGGCCAACCCCACCCCCAGCGCGATCAGCGCCTGCAACAACTGGATGAAGAAGTTGACGCGATATTGCAACTCGTTCATCACGCCGACTCGAAAATATAACCAGAATATCCGCATGTTTCCCCCTGCCCCAAGCCGCACTGATGTCACGTGGCACCGTCTCATACCCTTTGCGGGTGAATAGTATGGATAACGGAGGACAGACATTCCTGTCTGTCACGCTTCCCTGGAGGACAGCCATTCCTGTCTGTCACGCTTCCCTGGAGGACAGACATTCCTGTCTGTCACGCTTCCCCGGAGGACAGACATTCCTGTCTGTCCGGTCCCAATGACCACCGTCTTTCCCCGCAAGGGGTATCAGTGCTGAGATGCCGCCGCGATCAATCCTGCGCGCGCGTCACCCAATCGAGCGCCTCGTCTGGGACGCCGTGGTTGCCGAGCACCAGGCTCAGTTGGGCGGCATGCTCCTGGATATGGCGCATGCTATACAGTTGCAGTTCAACGTAGCTGACGACCTCACCTTCGCGCATCCAGGGGAAAGCGACGGGTTGGCGCACCCGCTCGTCCGTCATCGTCGCAAAGGTGGTGCGGCATCGCTGGCGTAGCGACGCCAGATAAGCGCGCAGTTCCTCCTGGGAATAAGCTCGGTTGGGGAGGGGGCCAGCGGCGTCGTCCTGCTCCGTCAGGGCAAATGGTGCTGGGGGCGCAAAACCCTCCTCTGACCCGAAAAGATACAGGTCAAGCCAGAACAGCGCATGATAGGCGATATACCAGAACTCGGTGCGCTGCGACGAAACGGACTGATCAGGCCAGACGGGCTGATGCCAGAGGGCAGCGGGGCAGGCCAGTACGGCGTTGTCGAGCATATCAATGGTCGCGCCGAACTGCTTCCACAAAAGCGTGCGCCACAAGCTATCCATCAAGTTATCCATATAGAACTCCTCCACGGGCGCTACGCCCGTCTCCTGCTTGCCGCTTAATTGCCCACCGACGTGAAGCGGCCCACCCCCGCACGCCACACCAGTTGCAGCACGGCGAAGCCGCCAACGACCCAGCCCAGTTGCGCCGCCAGGCCCAGCAACAAATGTTGCGTGCTATAGCCGCCGATCAACGCCTCGATGGGAAAGTTGAAGGTCCACTGGAACGGCAGGAAGTTCGAGATCGTCTGCGCCCACGGCGGCAAAAGCGTCAGCGGCAGGAGGCGACCGGAAAGTAACAATTCCAGCGCCATATAGAGTTCGAAGATCGCGCTGACGCGCGTCGTCCAGAAGGTGATCATCCCCAGGATCCACAGGAAGATCGAGCGGATGAGATACGCGCAGGCCAGCGCCAGGGCGAACGCGACCACATCCGTCGGCGTGGCGCTGAGCGTGGGATGGAAGATCAGTGCCAGCACGGCGGCGATGGGCAGCCACAGGAAGACCACCACGAACTTCCAGCCGGCGAAGTACGCCAGATCATAGTGAATCGGGTGCAGCGGGCGCAGTAGTTGGCCCGACAACTGACCACGTTGAATGCGCGCCTCCCAGCCATACGGTGTGAAGACGATGTTGATGTTGCGCACCAGCGTCCACACGATGTAATACGCCGCGAAACCGCCTGCCGTGATGCCGCCCACCGCGCCACCCTGCGCCCGCGCCACCGTCGTCCACACCACCAGATAGATGATCGGCTCGGCGACCATCCCCAGCATATAGAGATAATTCGAGACGCGATACTGGAATTGCACGACCACGGCGGTCTTCATCGTCGTCAGGTAGAAGCTGATCATGTTCAGCACGCCGCTCATACGACCGCCTCCTGCGCGAAGACGCGCTCGATCACCTCTTCGATGGGCGGATCTTCGATGGTCAGGTCGAGGATCGGCTGCTCGCCCAGCAGGCGCGAGGTGACGCGCGAGGTCTCCGCCTTGGGGATGCGCAGCGTGATGCGCTCGCCCTCACGGGTGATGACCTCGCCATACGCGCTGAGATCCAGCGCCGGATCTTCCACTGTGACGCTGACGGTCTTGTAGGACGAGAATTGCGCCGCCAGATCGCTCAGATTGCCGTCGAAAAGCAGCTTGCCGTGGTGGATGACGATGACGCGCTTGCACAGCGCCTCGATGTCGGCCATGTAGTGGCTGGTGAGCAGCACCGTCGCGCCGTGGCGTTGGTTATACTCCGCCAGGAACGCGCGGATCTTGCGCTGCATGGTTACGTCCAGCCCGATGGTTGGTTCGTCCAGGAACAGCACCTTCGGCTGATGCAGCAGCGAGCCGATGATCTCGACCTTCATGCGCTCGCCCAGCGAGAGGTTGCGCACCGGCTTGTGAACCAGATCGCTCACGCCCATCAGATCGATCAGTTCGTCGCGCATCTGGCGATATGCTTTGGTCGGCAGCCGGTAGATCGCGCGGTTCAGGTTGAACGAGTCCAGCGCGGGAATGTCCCACTGGAGTTGGTTGCGGTTGCCCATCACCAGCGTCATCTGGCGCAGATAGTCGCGCTGGCGCTTGAACGGCACGTGGCCCAGCACCTCCACGGTGCCGCCGGTGGGGAAAAGCAGGCCAGCGAGCATCTTCAGCGTAGTTGTCTTGCCCGCGCCGTTTGGCCCCAAAAAGCCCACCACCTCACCCTGGCCCACGTCCAGCGTGATGGCATCCACCGCTTTGACCGCGCGCATCTTGCGCCGGAATAGGCTCTTGAAGGCCGCGCCGAAGCCTTCTTCGCGCTCCGGCACCTGATACGTCTTGCACAGATCCACTACATGGATCGTTGGTTGCATAAAAATAGATTCTCCTTGAGCGAAAAGGACGGGAACACGCAGGCCACGAAGGAAACGAAAAGACACGAAAAAACAGAAGATGTTACATGCTAACCGCATCTTTTTGAATTGTCTTTTTGATTAGGAACTTGACTTTTGCTCTTCGCGTCTCTGAGTTCCCTTTGTTTACCTTCGTGTCTCGTCTTTTCCTTCACAGCACGCTATGCTGGTCGATAGCGCGCAGCAAGGTCGCCATTTCCAGCGCGGCCAGCGCGGCCTCCGCGCCCTTGTTGCCCAGCTTCACGCCGGCGCGGTCCAGCGCTTGTTCCATCGTCTCGACGGTGAGCACGCCGAAGCCGATGGGGACGCCGGCCTCGCGCGATATCGCCCCCAGCCCGCGCGTGGCCTCGCCGGCGATGTACTCGAAGTGCGCCGTCTGCCCGCGAATCAGCACGCCCAGCGCGACGATGCCGTCATAGCGCTGCGTGCGCGCCACGCGCTGCACCGCCAGCGGCAATTCCCACGACCCCGGCACGTAGATCACGTCGATACTCGCCGCCTCCACGCCGTGCTGGCGCAGCGCGCCCTGCGCGCCCTCCGTCAGCCGCTGGCCGATGAGGTCGTTGAAGCGCGCCTGCACGATGGCGAAGCGCAGCCCCGTCCCGATCAGATTCCCCTCGATACTTGCCATATATGTTTAGTCGGTGCTATCGTAAGCACCGCTCCTTTCATGGATGATGAATGGCTCTATTATGCAACATTTCTCAGCAACATTTCTCGTATGTGCGGCAAGAGGTCCAGTCCCCCGAACCGGTGACAGAGGGGCTACGGATGGGATCTGCATAAAGTGGTAGTCCGTCGTGACCTTCGAACTACCCCAGATGGTAAGCTCTCAACTCACCGCTTTTTTCACGAGGGCGGCGATCTTCGCCTCTTCGGCGGCGGTCAACTCTTTCAGCGCGAAAGTTACCGGCCACATGGTACCATCGTCGAGGTTCGCCTTGTCGCTGAAGCCCAGCGTCGCGTACCGCGTCTTGAACTTCTCCGCGCTTTGAAAGAAACAGACGATTTGGCCATCCTGGGCATAGGCGGGCATCCCATACCAGGTCTTCGGCGCGAGGGTAGGCGCGCTGGCCATGATGAGCGCGTGCAGCCGCTCGGCCATAGCGCGATCAGGATCCGCCATCGTGGCGATCTTGGCGAGTACCTCGCGCTCACCGTCCGCCTTGCTCGCGCCCGCCTTCTGCTCGCGGATGCGCTCCTTCATTGCGGCGCGTTCCTCGTCGGTGAATCTTGTACTCGCCTTCGCGGACTTCTTTGTCTCCTGGTCGTCAATTCCCATGTGGGATTCTCCTTTGCCGTGTTCGGCGTATGGTCGCCGTCGGGATGTAAAGTGGAGCGCCCTGACTCTACTATTTTAACCTATTCTTTCGGTGGTTGCTCCATCTGGTAGCCCGAAATGTGGGATATTTAGAGAAATCAAAAGGAGAAATCAAAATCGGTTGTTCAAACAGCTTATTGCAAAAACATTCAGTTTTGAGTATACTTGCAGATATCAAAGCAAAAAATACCCTCCAGTCCGCGACGGCGGGGCGACCACAAGGGTACGCCCCTACATCGTCACCGTCAGGCGCTTAGGCGCGCAAATGGTTTCAATCACTACCGCCCGCCGTCATCACCGCATCAACCGCCCGCTCCCCATAAGGAGGAATGCTCGCCGATGAGCCAGACCAGCACCACCAGCGCGGCTGAGCGCGCGACGCAGCACGCTGCAAATGGCGGCATGTCGCCACATGATGCCGATGCGCGTCATGCCCATATCATCATCGTCGGCACTGGCTTCGCTGGGCTGGGGATGGCGATCAAGCTCAAGCAGCAAGGCAGCAATGACTTCCTCTTGCTGGAACGCGGCGACGACGTGGGCGGCACGTGGCGCGACAACACGTATCCCGGTTGCGCCTGCGACGTTCCCTCGCAGCTCTATTCCTTCTCCTTCGCGCTGAACCCCGGTTGGAGCCGCACCTATTCCTCGCAACGTGAGATCTGGGCGTACCTGCGCGACTGCGCGGCGCGCTACGGCATCCTGCCGCACATCCGCAGCCAGCACGCTGTGCGCGCGGCGGCGTGGGACGACGCGACCAACCGCTGGCGCATCACCACCAACCAGGGTGATTACACCGCCGATATCCTCATCCTGGGGCAAGGGCCGCTCAGCGAGCCGGCCAAACCCGCCATCCCCGGCATCGAGAACTTCGCGGGGACGTTGTTTCACTCTGCCCAGTGGGATCACGCGCACGATCTGCATGGTGAGCGCGTCGCCGTCATCGGCACCGGCGCATCGGCGATCCAGATCGTCCCGCAGATTCAGCCGCAGGTCAGCCAACTCCTCCTGTTGCAGCGCACGCCGCCGTGGATCGTCCCCCGGCTGGATCGCGCCGTGCCGGCCTGGCGGCAGCGGATGTACCGCGCGGTGCCGCTGACCCAGCGCCTCACGCGCACCCTCGTTTATTGGCAGCGCGAATTGGGCGCGCTCGGCCTCGTCTATCGCCCCAAGCTGATGCAGAGCGCGGCGCGTATCGCCCAGCGCCACCTGGCGGCGCAGGTGCCAAACGCCGATCTACGTGCCAAACTGACGCCGCACTACACGATGGGCTGCAAGCGCATCCTCGTCTCCGATGACTTCTATCCCGCCGTCAGCCAGCCGAACGTTACGGTCGAGACGGCGGGCATCCGCGAGGTGCGGCCCCACAGCATCATCACCAGCGATGGGCGCGAACACGCGGTCGATACGATCATCTACGCCACCGGCTTCCACGTGACGGATATGCCCATCGCCCAGGCGGTGCGCGGGCGCAGGGGTGCGACGCTGGCGGACGCCTGGCAAAGCGGCAGCCAGGCGTATCTGGGTACGACGGTCGCCGGCTTCCCGAATATGTTCCTGCTGGTCGGCCCCAACACCGGCCTGGGCCATACCTCGATGGTGCTGATGATGGAAGCGCAGTTCGCCTACATCACGGATGCCCTGCGCACGCTGGCCCAGCGGGGAGTGCAGACGGTCGAGATTACGCCCGCCGCGCAGCAGGCGTATAACGAGGAGATTCAGCGCAAGCTGCAAGGCACCGTCTGGCTTTCCGGCTGCGCCAGTTGGTATCTGGATGCCAAAGGGCGCAACACGACGCTCTGGCCCGGCTTCACCTGGGAGTTCCGCCGCCGGACCCGCCACTTCGACCCCGCCCACTACACCTTGCAGCCCCAGCGGGTGGCCCCTGCGGTCGCCGCCACACCGTAAGCGGCAACGGGGGAAGGCGCGGCTTCAGGTGCCAACTGGTGCTACGCCACTGCCAATGCCCCACTACGCCGCTTGCCGTATGTGCCGTGATGGAGCGGTGTGTGGTACAATAGCCCAAGTAAGGACAATGTTTTGTTCGAGAAAGGCTAGGCCACATGACCGTTCCCACGCAAGAGCAATTCTTCACGCACACCTTGCCCAACGGGCTACAAGTGCTGGCGCAGCGCATGCCGGATATGGAGTCCGCCGCCGTCGCGTTTTACGTCCGCACCGGCTCGCGCGACGAGCACGATCCCGCGCTGTACGGCGTCTCGCACTTCCTGGAGCATATGGTCTTCAAGGGGACGGCGGACCGCAGCGGCGACGACATCACGCTTGCCTTCAACCATATGGGCGCGGAATTCAATGCCTTCACCAGCTTTGAGGAGACGGTGTATCACGCGCGCGTGCTCAGCGACGAGTTGCCCAACGCCGTCGCCCTGCTGGCCGACATGATGCGCCCGCGCCTGGACGCCGATGACTTCGCCCGCGAACGCGATGTCATCCTGGCGGAGATCACACGCGGCGAGGACCAGCCGACGCAGGTGGCGGGCCGCCAGTTCTACCAGACCTACTTCAACGGCACCTCGCTGGGCCATGACGTGATCGGCTCCAAGGAGAGCATCGCGGCGATGACCATCGAGGAGATGCGCGCCTACTTCGCGCGCCGCTACGCCGCGAATAACCTGATCCTGGCGGTCGCGGGCAAGCTGGAATGGCCGCAGGTGTTGGAATTGGCCGACAAGTATTGCAGCGGCTGGCAGGTAGGCGACCAGGGCCGCCCTACGGAGCCGTTCGTCCCTACGCCGACGGTGAAGCACATCCCGCGCGAATTGCAGCAGCAGCACATCCTGCTGGGCTACCCCTTCCCCGCGCAGGAATCGAAGGAATATTACGCCGCGATGATGGGCGCGGACATCCTGGGCGACGGCAGCGGCTCGCGCCTCTTCTGGAACATCACCCACAAGGGACTGGCGGAAGCGGCGGTCTCGCAATATTCGCCCTTCAACGGCCTGGGGATGCACTTCTTCTATATCGGCAGCGCACCGGATGCCGCCGCGGACGTGCTGGCGCTGGTACGCGCCGAGATCGCCAGCATCGAAGCCGACGGCGTGCATGAAGACGAACTGGCCCGCGCTAAGGCCAAGCTCATCGGCAGCACCGTCCTCGACGGCGAATCGACCATGCGCCGTATGATGAATCTGCCGAACTCCTGGCTCATCGACGGGCGGCTGAAGACCATCGAAGAAGACATCGCCGATATCGAGGCCGTGACGGTCGAGGACGTGAACCGCGTCTTCCAGCATTGGCCCAGCGCCGACCGCACGGTGATGTTGACGATGGGACCGCGCGACGACATCGCGTAGCTGCCCCACCCCCGGCCCCCTCCCCATCTGCGGATGGAGAGGGGGTGAAAGATGTTATGAAACTGATCGCTGGCCTGGGGAACCCAGGCATGCAATATACCGCGACGCGGCACAATGCCGGCTTTCGCGCCGTGGACGCGCTGGTCGAACGGCTGGGCTGGCGTTGGGAGAGCAGCCGCGAGCGCGCCCTGGTGGCACAGGGCATGACCGGCGGCCAAAAAATCGTCGTCATCAAGCCGCAGACGTATATGAACGACAGCGGCGTGGCCGTCGGCGCGTTCGTGCGCTTCTTCAAGCTGACGCCGGCTGATCTGCTGGTGATCTGCGACGACCTGGACCTGCCTGCTGGGCGCGTGCGGCTGCGCGAGCGCGGTAGCGCCGGCGGGCAGCGCGGCTTGGAATCGATCATCGCGCACCTGGGGACGAACGCTTTCGCGCGCCTGCGCGTGGGCATCGGGCGTCCGGCGGAACCGCGCCATACGATCATCGACTACGTGCTGGGCATCCCGCCGGCGGAGGAGCGCGCCGCGCTGGGCGAGGCCGAGGTGCGCGCCGCCGAAGCCGCGCTCGTCTGGGCGCTGGAAGGCCCACAAGCGGTGATGAATCGCTTCAACGCGGACCCCAACGCGGACCCCGTCGCGCCGCCCAAGAAGAAGCCCACCGCGCCACCAGCCCCGCCGCCCGCCGACGGCACCGGCAATGCCTGAACACCAACCGCCTGAACCATTGTAGCCAGCGCCAGCAATTTCCCGCGCGATGTGGTATACTACGTAGGCAATGCATCGATTCCCGATGCGTTCGCCCTTGTCAGCCAGCGCCGGGGACCCCGTGTGTACCTCCGTATGGCGAAGGACACCACCGAAAGGATCCCAAATCCATCCATGAAAACGAAATTGCATCCGCAATATAACGAGGCAACTGTGACCTGCGCCTGCGGCAACACCTTTACGGTCGGTAGCACCAAGAAGGCGCTCAAGGTCGATGTCTGCTCGAAGTGCCACCCGTTCTACACGGGCCAGCAGCGCATCCTCGACACCGCAGGTCGCGTCGAGCGCTTCCGTCGCCGCTTCAACCTGGAAGACGAAAACCTCTAAGCCGCGCTGTGGGAGGACACCCCGATGGCCGCTACTCGTCGCGTACCCCGGATCTTATTCCTGATTGCCGACACGGGTGGCGGCCATCGTGCTGCGGCGAACGCAGTGCGTGCGGCGATGCAACTCATCGCGCCGGAAACACCCTTGCCCGGCAGCGCGGTGCCAGCGGTGCAGATCGATGTCGCCGCGTTGCCTTGCGCCCCCTGCGATTTTCTCCCCGCGGCCTGGGGCGGTGCCATGCGCCCGTGGAATGCAGAGATCCATGATATCATCGCCGAGTGCGGGCCGCGGCCTCTGCGGCAGACGGCCAATATGTATGGTCCCACCGTCACCAAGCGTCCGCGCGTTTATGCCGGCTTCTGGCATGCCACCAACACCCGCGCCACTTATGCCGCCCTCACCGCCGTCACCACGCGCCTGCTGCGCCGCCGCTTTTCGGATATGCTGACGGAGCTGCGACCCGATATTATCGTTTCCGTGCATGCCCTGCTGACGCAGCCGACGCGCGACATCCTCGACCGGCTTGGCGTACACCTGCCCATCATCACCGTCGTCACCGATCTCGTGCGCTTCCACCGTTCATGGGCGCAGCCAGATGTCGCTGTCTGCACCGTCCCCACGCCGGCAGCGCGCGAATTGGTCGAAGCTTTTGGCATGCCACCGGATAAAGTCCGCTTGTTGGGCATGCCCATCCATCCCAAGTTTTGCCTGCCCACCGCCCCACCCGCGCAGACACGCACCCGCCTGGGCCTGGAGCCGGATCGCTTCACCGTGTTGCTGGTCGGTGGTGGCGAGGGTGTTGGTCGCCTCAGTGAGATTGCCCATGCGCTCGGCTCCGCCCAGTTGCCGGCGCAACTGATCATCGTCGCGGGGCGCAACCAGACCTTGCGGGCGACGTTGGCGGCAGAGCGCGCGGCGTTCGACATCCCCACGGCGGTCCTGGGCTTCGTCGAAAACATGCCCGACCTGATGCACGCCGCCGATGTCATTGTCACCAAGGCCGGTCCCGGCACCATCGCGGAATCTCTGGCATGCGGCTTGCCGATAATCCTGACAGGCGCGATCCCTGGCCAGGAAGTGGGCAACATTGACTACGTAACCACGCAGCACGTTGGCGTGTTGGCCCGCACCCCGGCGGAAGTCGTCGCGGCGGTGGGCGATCTCGCGGCGAGCACGCCGGCAGAACTGGCGGCGATCCGGGCGCATGCGCAGTCATTGAGCCATCCCCAGGCGGCGTTCGCCATCGCCAGCCTGATCTTGAGCTACGTCCCCGCGCCGCGCACGATGTCGGCCTGGGACCGCGTGGTACTCAGCCCGATCCGGCGCAGACGGACGCGCCGTTATCCGCGCGCGTTGCGCCGCCCGCGCGGCGTGCGCCGCTGGCTGGGTCGCCCGGCCCGCGCCCGGTTGCCGCGCATGCAGCGTCTGCCCGTTGTCGATGGTTTACAGCGCCTGCCGCTGCTGATTCGTCGCCGGCGGCGTCGCCAGCCGTCATGATTCACCCAGGAGGTTCCCGCGTGTCGAATCCCACTGATGCCCCCCCCGACGTTCCCCAGCACGAACCATTGCCCCCCGAAGCGACATCCGGTGCCGGCGCGGTCACGCCGCCCCCGCCCGCGCAGGCAGACGAAAAAGCGTACAAGCAAACATTTTTGCGCTGGTTCGGGTATGGTACCGTGCGGGTGCTGTATCGCCCGTGGACGCGCATCGCCGCCAACTGGTTCCCTGAAGGTTCGCGCCAGGCCCGAATCATGGAGCGCCTGGGCGTCCCCTTGCCGGATCGCCTGGACCTGAGCTGGATTACGCCGGATATCGCCGTTGGCGGGCGGGTGCGCGTGGGGGACATCCCCAGCCTGCAACGAGTGGGGGTGACGCGCGTGGTGGATGTGCGCCAGGAACACCGCGACGACGAGGCAGCGCTCAACAGGCACGGCATCGAGCTGCTTTATCTGCCGACGCCGGATACCTATCCCCTCAGCCTGGCCGATCTGCGGCGCGGCGCGGAGTGGATCAATGCGCAGCGCCAGGCGCACCAGCGGGTGCTGATTCACTGCGAACATGGCGTGGGGCGCAGCGTCCTCCTCGCCGCCGCCGCGCTCGTCTGCGAGGGCTATTCCGCGCACGCCGCCTTCGACCTGATCGGGCGCAAACGCTGGCAAGCCTCGCCCAATCACCGCCAGGTCGCCCGCCTGAGCGAATTCGCCCGCGCCGGCGCATGCCAGGGCGATTAAGAGACGGCGGGCGGATGCCGATGCGATGGGGACGGCGGGCGGTTGAAGAGGCAACGGGGACGGCGGGCGGTTGCCGGTGCGGATGGGGGACGGCGGGCGGTTGAAACCGCGCCTAAGCGCCTGGCGGCGACGAAGTCCGCCGACGCGGACTGGGATCCTAACCCGCGTAGGCGGGTTTCGTGGCGGCACGCCCTTAGGCGCGATTTCAATCGCCCGCGCGTCTCCGCCCGCCCGCGCGTCTCCGCCCGCCCGCTGTCTCCGCCCGCCCGCTGTCCCCGCCCGCCCGCTGTCCCCGCCCGCCCGCTGTCCCCGCCCGCCGTCCCCGGCGTAGGCATAACTGGATCGCTGCTCGTCCCCCCGTCCGCTCCTTTCGCACAGTGAACTTTTGATACAAGCGAGGATATGATGCCGCATTTGCTGGGTCTGACGGGCAACATCGCCTGTGGCAAAACCACTATCGGCCAGATGGTGCTGGAACTGGGCGCGGCGCGCTACATCGACGCCGATGCGGTGGTACATGAACTGTATGCGCCGGGGCAGCCGATCCATGCCGCCGTCCTGGCGGCTTTCGGGCGCGCGATCCTCACGCCGGATGGGCAGATCGACCGGCGGGCGCTGGGGGCGCGCGTCTTCAGCGATCCAGCCGCGTTGCAGCGCCTCGAAGGCATCGTGCATCCGGCGGTGCATGCCGCCGTGGCGGCGCAGCTGACAGATCTCCCACCCGATGCTGTCGCTGTCATCGATGCGGTGAAGCTGCTGGAAGGCGGCATGGCGCGGCAGTGCGAGCAGGTGTGGCTGGTGGTGTGCGACCCCGCCGAGGAGCGTCGCCGGCTACTCACGGATCGCGGGCTGAAGCCGGCGGAGGCCGACGCGCGCCTGGCCGCGCAGCCGGATAATGCGGCACGCCGCCCGCTGGTCGCTGCCGTCATCGACAACTCCGGCACGCTGGTCGCCACGCGGGCGCAGGTCGCCGCCGCCTGGGCGCGCTGGCGCTCCTAAAACATCTTCGCCGCATCGGGGTTGTCGGTGCGGACGAAGTGAGTGACGCTGCCGCGCCAGGTGAGGGGATAAACGCCGAGGACGCGCATCGATCCGTTCGGCGTGTGCGTGGTGACGTAGCGCTGCGCCAGCAAGCCAAGTGGGCGGGCGAGGACGAGCGCCGCCGTCGAGGCCAGCACAACGTTATTGAAGGTATTGTAGGGCTTGCGCATCTTGGCCACCGACATCGCCGCCAGCCCCGTCAGCAGTCCAGCAACGGCCAGGTTCGTGCCGCAACGCTCGTGGATGGCGAGATCCGGCTCGCTGCCGCGCAGGCGACGCAATGCCTCTTCCGCCGCTGGCTGGACGACCTCACTGGGGACATCGCCGAAGATGAAGAAGCCCGCCGCAATCGAGACGCCCGCCAGACGGGTTTCAGGGAATTGCTGCGACAGCAGCACGATCGTCGCGTGTTCCAGCGCGTGGTTCTCGCGTACCGCATTGCCCAGCAGCAATTGCTGGCCCACCTGCACCAGAGGGTTCATCCGCGCTCGCCCCGCAGCGCCATCCTGCCGAACCTGTTGCAGCAGCTTCATCACCAGATCTCCCATCGCCAATGCTTTTGGATGCAGTGTACCACATCGGGACCGTCCGCGTCTGTAGGGGCGACCCTTGTGGTCGCCCTGGCCCCTGCTGCCCTGGCTCCTGCTGCCCTGCTTACTCCTCGTCTTGCGCCTCGGCGGCTACATTGGGTCGCTGAGGACCGAAGTGAACGCCTGTCACCTGGCGATACGCATGCAGCCGTTCGGCATAACGCGCCTCGCGGCCCGGCGGCACCAGCACCAGGTAGGCGTTGTAGCCGACCAGCCGGCGCAGTGAGCGTGCCTGCACGGAGACGATAATGATCTGGGCTTCACGGATCGTGACATTGGGCGCGAAGGTGACGATCATGCGACCGGGACCGAGCAAGACGTGTTGTAGCGGTGGACTGCTGCCTAAGTGTTCGTCGATGCGATTCACGATCTGTTGCGCCATATGCTCAGCGCGCGTATGCAGTTTGGTCAGGGCGGGGCCGGCAGCCGTCTGGGCGCGTGCGCCGATGGTGCGCGCCGTCGCGGAAAGGCGTTCCACGGCGGGAACTTCTTCTTCCGCAACCGAACGCACGCGCACCGCTGGCAAGCTGGCGGATGTCTGGTAGGTCGTTGCCCGCGCGCCCCGGCTGCCGGCGCGATGAGTGCGCCCCAGCACGCGATCCAGGCCGGGCTGCACATCATGCCACCACTGGCGCAATTTTCCCGCTAGCTGCGTTTCCGGCGCGACCTGGGTTGCCGCGCCCTCTTGCGCCTCGCGGGCCAGCCGTTGCTGGCGCAACCGCGCAAGATCTTCGTCGCGGTCGAAGGTGGGCAGATCTGGCTGATCGCGCTTGCGGGTCGGCGTGCGCGTTTCGTCACGGCGACGGGTCGGCGTGCTGGCTGGTGCCGGGTGCGGCAATGACTCAGCGGGGTGCGCGCTGGCTGCATCCGGGCGCGGGAATGATCCCTGTGAACGTGCGGGCGGCAATGAGTCCCCTGGGCGCGGCGGACGGGCGGCGGGGGTGGACCGACGCGAAGGCGGGGCCAACGGCGGCGGCGGGGTGGGACCACTGGTGGGCGGAGATGACGCGAGCAACGCCGCGACATCCAGGATGATCGTGGGACGGTCCGCTTGCGGATGGTCTTTCCCAGGATGATACGCATACCCTTCGCCGCTGGGCGAGGGCAGCGACACCGACGGCGGACGCGCGTGCGCGAGCAGCGCCACTTGATCCGAGGTCAGGATGATCGTGGGCGGCTCAACAGGGGGGGTAGCCGCCGGCAGCGCCACCGTGTTTTCCGCCTGTTCGGGGGGCGCAGGAGTGGGCGATGCAACCGCCGGGGGCGTGACCGCGGCGACAGGGCGTGTCGCATTCCGCTCGTCTTCCCTTGCTGGCGCGGGTGCGGGACCGGTGGCGTTGGTGGCGGCAACGGCGGGTCGTGCGCCCGTCGCCACCCGATAATGCGACCGTTGCGCCCGGCGCGCTTTTTTCGATGCACCCATGCAACTCTCCCCTATACTTCAGCTTGGTTCTCTCGCCTATGTAGCATACGATAGCATATTTCCAGAGCAGGAGAAAATGCAAGAGAACATTGGGGGACTTTTTTGCTGGCAAGGGACATCTCATGTAGGTTAACAGCGGGGCGATAAAGAAACGGCGCATATGATCAAAGCGCATCCCACGTGCTATACTGCACATGCAAGCCATATCTTGGCGGCGCGGCGTGGCGCTGCCTCCGCCAATCAACGTTGATCATAACGGACGTCAGGAGTTCCTATGGCCACAGAAACGAACACCTCGTCTGCCGGCACGCAGACACTCGCCTTTGACCCGCTGGATACTTTCAAGCAAATGGTGATGGCACGGACCATCAACGAGACGCTGAAAGCGCGCAAGACGCAGGGGCGTTTCCCCTTTTACATCGGCGCGGGCGGCCACGAGGCGCTGGCCGGCGGGGTGGCGGCGTTGCGCGCCGACGACTGGCTCGCCTTCTATTACCGCGACCTCGCGGGCTGGCTCCAGCGCACGCATGATCCCTTCGGCCCGATCCGCGCGGCGTATTCGCGCACGACCGACCCCATGACCGCTGGGCGCAACATGCCCGAACACTTCAGCAGCCGCCACTTTCACATCATGCCTACCTTCAGCGAAGTATCTGGCCTGGCCCCCTTCGCTGCCGGCGCGGCGTATGCCTTTAAACGCAACCAGAGCGGGCAGGTGGTCATGTTCTGCACGGGCGATGGCGGCGTGGCGACCAACGATTTCAACGTCCTTTACCGCGCCGCGACGATCCATAAGCTGCCGGTGATCATGGTGGTGGAAAATAACGGCTGGGCCATCACGACGCCGACCGAGGGCCACCAGTGGGGCGGCAACCTCACCGAATGGGCGCGGGCCGGTGGCGCGCACGCCGTGGAGATGGACGGTACCGACGCCCTCGCCGTGCATGACGCCGTGACCGAACTGGCCGCGCGCGCCCGCACCGACGGCCCCGTCTTCCTGCACCTGCGCATGGGCCTGCTCGATCCGCATTCCAGCAGCACCGACATCTACGCCTACCGCGACCGCAGCGAAGTGGCACAGACCAAGCAGACGCGCGACCCCATCGCCAACACCGGTCACCACTTGATCCAGATGGGCCTGCTCAAAGACGGCGACATCGAGCGCCTGCTGGGCGAGGCGAAAGATCACCTGAACGAGATCGAAGATCAGGTGTTGACGGAACCGGAGCCGACCGGCGAGCGCCTGCTCCACAACCTCTATGCCTGGCCCACCGAACCCACCGTCGAGCCGACCGGCACGACCACGCCGATGAACATGCTGGCGGCCATCAATGATGCGCTAGTGGAGATCGTCAAGCGCGACCCCGGCTTCTTTGTCTATGGGCAGGATGTCGGCAGCCCGCGTGGCGGCGTTTTCGGCGCAACGCAAGCCCTGGTGACGAACTATCCGAACAGCGCCATCAGCAGCCCGCTGAATGAGCAACTGATTTTCGGCATCGCTGCCGGTGCGTCGCTGGTTGATAACCGCGCCCGTTGCGGCGAGATCCAGTTCGTGGACTATCACCAATCGATGGCGCAATCTTTGCGCCTGGCCGCGCGCATCCTCTATCAGTCGAACGGCGACTGGACCTGCCCGGTGGTGATCCGCACGAAGGCCGGCAGCGGCGGCGGCGGCCCGATCTCCGATTCTGGCGCGGGCGGCGGCGCGTTCGGCCACTCGCATTCCGGCGAGTATTGGTTCACCAGCACCCCCGGCCTGATCACGCTCTGCCCCAGCACGCCGTATGACGCGAAGGGCTTGCTGATCGAAGCCTCGCGCACGCAATCGCCGGTGGTCTACCTGGAACGCGGGCGCCTCTACCGCTCCGATCCGCCGAAGGACGCCAGCGGCAACCTCATCGCGCCCCTGGCGGACCTCTGGAACGTGCCGTCCGGTTACTACACGGTCCCGATGCAGAGCGCGCGACGCATCCGCATTGGCACCTCGCCCTTCGTGACGGGCGTGATCGTTACCTGGGGAACGATGATGTTGGAAAGCGCTATCGCGGCGGCGAACGTGGCCGCGCGCCACGGCAGCGCCTTCGACATCGTCGATCTGCGCACGCTCTTCCCCTTCGACGAAGCGACGATCAGCGCCGCCATCCAGGAGGCGAATCGCGTGGTGGTGGTGACGGAAGAGGGCGACCACACTAACTTCGGTCGCCATATCCATTCCTGGATCGTGGAACACCACTTCGAGGATCTCGACCAGCCGGCAGCCTTCATCAGGGCCAAGGGCGTCCCCGCCGCGCCCTACTTCGGCGCGGAAGAGGAAGTCTTCTATCCGACGGCGAAGGATGTCGAAGCGGTGCTAGAACGCTTCGCGACGGCGTAGGCGGCCCCATCCCGTCGCGTCACGGGAACCCTGCCCCCCGGCCCCCTCCCCATCTGCGGATGGAGAGGGGGTGATCAGCCATCGGGATACCGGAGGACAGACATTCTTGTCTGTCACTCTGTCCGTGGGGCGGACATTCTTGTCCGCCAGTCTGTCCGTGGGGCGGACATTCCTGTCCGCCAAGTGACAGATGGGCATGCCTGTCCGCTAGATACCCCGCCACGTTACACATCCCCAGCCCAGGCGTTATACCGATGTGAGGATTCACGGATAGGCACCTCAGAATACCATCAACCCCCCGATGCGGCGTGCGCCGTGGCGGCGGGATGATGTCGATACGAGGGCTTTCCTATGCACCTGTCTGCCCCTGGCTTCCCCCGACGTTTGCACCCCCTATTGTCATGCTGCCTGGCCGTTGTGCTGGCTGGCACGGCGGCGCTGCTGGCGCTGCCCACGCCCCGTGCGCAGGCGGCGGCGTTGCGCCCGGCCACGACCAGCGGCGTGCCGCCCGGCTTCGCCAAGACGCTGCTGGCGAGCGGCCTGAAGAATCCGGTTGTGTTCGCATTCGCGCCCAACGGCGACATCTATCTCGGCGAAAAGGGCGGCGCGATCCTGATTTACCGCAACGGCACGGTTCTGCCCACGCCGGTTGTCACGCTGAATACCGACAGCGGCGGCGAAAAGGGCTTGCTGGGCCTGGCGCTGGACCCTAGCTTCGCCACCAACGGGTACATGTATGTGTCGTATACCACCCTGGACGAACACGCGCAGTTGTCGCGGCTCACGGTCGTCAACGGCGTCGCCAGCCTGGCGAGCGAGCGCGTCTATCTGAAGGGCAACCAACTGCAAAACGGCCATCACAGCGCCAACGACCTGCATGTCGGCCCGGACGGCAAGCTCTGGTGGTCGGTCGGCGACAACGTGCCGGCGATAACCAACGCCCAGACGCTCACTAACATCTATGGCAAAATCCTGCGCTTCAATCTGGACGGCACCATCCCCAGCGATAACCCCTTCAAGCAGATCCCCGGCGCGGTGCCAGCGATCTATGCCTATGGCCTGCGCAATCCGTTCCGCTTCACCTTCTTGCCCAACGGCCAGGCGATGACGGAAGACACCGGATCGAGCTATTGGGAAGAGATGGATACGATCCAGCGCGGCGGCAACTTCGGCTGGGACTTCGTGGAGGGCCAATGCGGCAGTTGTGGCTACATCAACCCGGTCTATGCCTATGGCCACCTGCCGACGGACGGCGCGGAATCGGCCATCGCCGCGTACTCCGGCACCGTCTTCCCGCAGCAATACGATCATGTCGTCTTCTTCGGTGACTACAACCGGCAGGATATCGAGGCCGTCAGTTTCGATCCCAGCTACCATGTTGAGACGGCGGATACGGTGTTCGACAGCAGCGCGGGGACTATCGCCGATCTGCAAGAGGGGCCGGACGGCGATCTCTATTACGTCAGCATCTTTGAGGGGACGTTCACCAAGATCGCGCCCGTCGGCCCCTTCGCGCCCACGGCGGCGGCTTCGGCCAGCCCGAACGCCGGCCTGGCACCGTTGACGGTCCATTGCGCCGCCACGGGATCGAGCGATCCCTATGGCAAACCGCTGACTTATAGCTGGGACTTCGGCGACGGCTCCCCGGTGGCGACGACGGCGAATCCCGCGCACACCTACACGGCGAACGGCACGTATACCGCGACGCTGACGGTGAGCAACGGCAGCCAGACCGGCACGGCCACCACGCAGATCGTCGTGGGCCAGCAGCCACCTAACGCGACGATCACAGCGCCGATGCTTGGCACCACCTATACCGGCGGAGCCACGATCACCTTCAGCGGCACGGCCAGTGATCCCGTGGATGGCATGCTGCCGGCCAGCGCCTATACCTGGCAGGTGGACTTCTTCAGCCACGATGTCCTCCAACCGTTCTATACCTATGAGGTCGCGCAGCCGTTCGCCGGCCCCATCACCGGCGTCACCAGCGGTAGCTTCACGATCCCGAACGATCTGTCGCAGGTGCCTGGCTCGTACTATCGGATCACGCTGACGGTCAAAGATTCGCTGGGGCTGACGAAGGTGGTGACGCGCTACATTCACCCGCAACTGACGACCTGGACGGCCAACGCGAACATCCCCGGCGCGGCCTTCGTGGTGGATGGCACCTGGCACACGGGACCGTACACCACGCAGGATGTCGTGGGTGTGCGGCATGTGCTGGCCGGCGTGCCGGCGCAGGGCATCGGTGGCCAGCGTTATCGCTTGCTGGGCTGGGCCGATGGCAGCGCGCTGACGGACACGATCACCACCAGCGCCAGCGGCGGCACCTACACAGCGATGTATGAACCCGCCAGCGGCATCCTGCCCGCGCCCTGGCAGAGCGTGGATGTCGGTAGCCCGCTGATGGCCGGCACGGCGGATTATGCCGCCGGCAGCCAGAGCTTTTACGTGGATGGGGCCGGCGTGGACGTGTATGGCGCGAACGAGCAGTTCCATTACGTCTATCAAACGCTGAACGGCGCCGGCACGATCATCGCGCGCGTGCGCTACCAGACGGAATCCAGCCCGTGGGCGAAGGCGGGTCTGATGATCGCGCAGTCTACGGTGGCGGGAACGGCCTTCGTGGATGCCCTGGTGACGCCGAACGTCAGCCCGAACACGCCGAACACCAATGGCGTCGCCTGCACCCCCGATGGCTGCGCCGCCCCGTTACCCCCCGTCACGCCGGCGGTCGGCTATGGCGTGCGCATGCAGTATACCGGTCCTGGTGAAAAGTCCGTCACGTCGCCAACGGCCCTCGCCGGTTTCCAATCGCCTAACGAGTGGCTGAAGTTGACGCGCACCGGCACCACCTGCACGTCCTGGTACTCGACGGACGGCAGCACGTGGACGCTGATCGGCACGACGAGCCTGGCGCTGAACGCGCCAGCGACCATCGGCCTCTTCGTGACGGCGCACAACATCGGGCAATATAGCACGGCAGCCTTCGATCACGTGCAGGTGATCACGCCGGCTCCGTAGCCGCGCAGGCGGTGGTTGCAGACGCCGCCCGCCATTTTTCCACAACCATCTCCCCCCTCCCTTCATATTCTCGCGCATGCTGTCGATAGCAGAGAAGAAAGGAGGGTTTCCCCATGACCCAAGCAGCCACTGTCACGCAAACCGCGCTCGACGACGAACAGGTCGTCGTTTTTGATGTCGCCAACGAAGCCTACGCCGTCAATATCGCCCGCGTACACGAGATCATCCGCTTGCAACAGATCACCGTGATTCCCGGCGCGCCCGCGTGTGTGGAAGGCGTGATCAATCTGCGCGGCAAAGTCATCCCCGTGCTGGATCTGCGCAAGCGTTTCAGCTTGCACGCGACGGAGCATACGCGTGCCAGCCGCATCGTCGTGGTGGAGATCAGCGGCCAGACGCTCGGCCTGGTCGTGGACGGCGTCTCGGAGGTGCTGCGCATCGCGCCGGACCGCATCGAACCGCCCTCGCCGCTGGTGACGGGCATCGACAGCCGCTATCTGCGCGGCATCGCCAAGCTGGACGACCAACTGATCGTGCTGCTGGACCTGGACCAGGTGCTATCGCCGGTGGAACAGCAGCAACTCGAAGCCAGCGATCTGCGGTGAAGGAAGTGGCACACCCATGAGTGGACAACCCTTGACCTTCGATGCCACGCCCGACGAGATGGTCGTCTTTCTCAGCGAGGCGGAAGAGCAGATGGAACTGCTCAGCCAGGATCTGTTGCGCCTGGAACACGAGGGCGATACCAACAGCGAGCTGTTGCAAGAGATCTTTCGCGCCGCGCACACGTTGAAAGGCTCATCGGGCGCGATTGGGCATCAGCGCATGGCGCACCTGACGCACGCGGTCGAATCCGTGCTGGATCAGGTGCGGCATCACACGCTGCCCGTGACGACGCCGATGATCGATCTGCTGTTGCAAGGCGTCGATGCCCTGCGCGTGTTGCTGGAGGAAGTGACGACGCTGGTGGAAAGCGCCATCGCCATCGACGATCTCTGCACCGGCCTGAACGCGCTGACAACCCCACCCCCGGTCGTGGCCCAGCCCGTGCCAGGAAAGCGCGATGAATCGCGCCCCTACATAGCACAGCCGCCAGGCGCGGTTGCAACCGCCGCCCCTTCCGCCGCCCTCTGGCGCGTCGAAGCCCAGATCGCGCCGGAATGCCTGCTGCCCGCTGTGCGGGCGCTGCAAGTGCTGCTGGCCCTCAGCGGTTTGGGAACGGTGACGCGCAGCGAGCCGACCAGCGAGATGATCGAGGCCGGCCAGGTCGCGGCGGGTGCGAACGTGACGCTATGGCTCGCGCCGCACAGTGCGGACGACGTGGCCGCGCAGATCGCGCCTACCCTTGCGAGCGTGCTGGAAGTGACCGTGCAGGCCATCACGCCAGAAGGTCATACTGTTGCCGCCACGCCCCCAGTCGTGCCAGGTGATCAGACCGCTTCCTTATGGCAGATCGCCATCACCTTCAATGCGCGTTGCCAGCTACCCGCCGCGCGGGCGCTGCAAGTGGTGCTGACCTGCGCCACTCTCGGCACGGTGGCAGCGAGCCAGCCGACGCTGGAGGAGATCGAGGCCGGCCAGGTGCCGGTCGATCAGCCGCTCCTGGTGACGGTGAGCGCGCCCGGACCTTTGGACGCCATCACGGCAGCCGCCCACGCCGCCATTGAGCGCATCCCAGAGGTGCAGGTGGCGTATGTCACGCCCGTGGGCGTAGGGGCGCAACTCATTGCGCCCGCGTCTTCTGCCACGCCCATGCCTAGCGCCAGCCCTACACCATCTCCCGTCTCAACTCCCCTCTCCATCAAAGATGGGGAGGGGGCGGGGGTGGGGCCAACGCCCGCCAGCCATGCCCCGCGCATGGTGCGCATCGACGTGGAACGGTTGGACGCGCTGATGAATCTGGTCGGCGAGTTGGTCATCGATCGCACACGCCTGGCGCGCATCTCCGGCAAGCTGGGGCAGATGGCGCATGATCCCGTGCTGGCGGAGGAGTTGACCGAGACCTGCCGCCACCTGGCGCGCATCAGCGACGATCTGCAAGATGAAGTGATGCGCTCACGCATGCTGCCCATCGAATCGGTCTTCAGCAAGTTCCCGCGCCTGGTACGCGACCTGGCCCAGAAAGTCGGCAAGCCCATCGACTTCATCGTCGAAGGCAAAGACACCGAACTGGACCGCAGCGTAGCCGAGCAGATCGGCGATCCGATCATCCACCTGTTGCGCAACTCCATCGACCACGGCGTGGAATCGGCGGAGCGGCGCGCGGCGGTGGGCAAAGCGCCCGCCGGGCAGGTGCGCCTGGCGGCCCGCCACGAAGAGAACCAGATCGTCATCGACGTGGAAGACGACGGCCACGGCATCGACATCGAGGTCATCAAGCAGAAAGCCGTCAGCAAGGGCATCCTGAGCGCGGAGGCGGCGGCCCGCCTGAGCGACCGCGAGGCGGTCGATCTGATCTTCGCTTCCGGTTTTTCCACGGCGGAACAGATCAGCGACATCTCCGGTCGGGGCGTGGGGATGGACATCGTGCGCACCAATGTCGAACGGCTGAACGGTTCGATCACGGTGGAAACCGAGGTCGGCCAGGGGACGCGCTTCACCGTGCGACTGCCCCTGACGCTGGCGATCATCCGCGCGCTGCTGGTCGAAGTCGCCGGCCAGACCTATGCCATCCCGCTGACCTCCGTCGTGGAGGCGCTACGCATCGAACGCGAGGCGCTGCGGTCCATCAACGGGCGGGCGGCCATCGCCTTGCGCGGCCAGGTGTTGCCGCTGCTGCACCTGCGCGATGTTTTTGCCGAACTTACATCAACAGGGCGACCGGCGGCAGGGACCGGACGACCACAAGGATCGCCGACCGGCGACACGGCGGAGCGGGCGGCACGCCAGTTCGTTGTGGCCGTGCGCTGGGGCGAGCGGCGTGGTGGGTTGATCGTCGATGCGCTCGTCGGCGAACAAGAGATCGTCATCAAGCCGCTGGGCAACTTGTTCCGGTCGGCGCAGGGCGTGTCGGGCGGCGCGGTACTCGGCGACGGCCAGGTCGCGCCGATCCTGGATATCGCCACGCTCATCAAACACATCATCGCCACCGATCGCGGCACGGCGGTGTCTCAGGGGGCCGTCGCATGAACATGGGACCGGTCTTGACGATGCGCCGCGCGCGGCAACTCGAAGTCGTGCATCGCGCCGTGATGCTGGGGTTGCAGACGGCAGCGGCCCAGCTTTCCGCTTTCGCCGGCCAGGCGATCACCATCGAAGCGCCGCGTCTGGGGCTATGCGCCGTCGAGGATCTGGTGGCGTGCGCGCTGGGGTCAGCCTTCGATGCCGCGCCGGCCTCCGATGCGGAAGTGGTGATGACGGGCATCTATCTGAGCATGGGGGGCGATGTGGCCGGCCATGTCGTGCTGCTGCTCGCGCCCCCGGACGCGCGGGCGCTGGTCGCGCCGCTCATCGCCGATCTCGATCCCCCCGCCGACCAGCGTGAAGAGCTGATCCATTCGGCGTTGGGCGAGGTCGGCAACATCACGGCCTCTGGCTTGCTGAACGCCCTGGCCGACGCAGCGCACCTGCGCATCGGCCCATCGTGTCCGGCGGTCGTCACCGACATGGCCGGCGCGATCCTTGAGCTACCCCTCCTGGATATCGCGCAGGTCGCCGAAGAAGCATTGTATATCGAGACGACCATCACGCTGGCCGCCGTCGCCGCCACCGGCGTGCTGGCGCTCATCCCCCACCCGGCAGGGCTGGATGCCCTCATTCGCGGCCTGACGGCGGCGGAAGCACGAGGAGGCCGGCGATGAGCGTCAGCACTGTGCTTGCTCCTAAGCAGGCGGAGACACAACTGGCGGTGGGCATCGGCCAATGCATCGTCGCGCGCGATCCCGCCGTCGCTTTGGTGGCCTACGGTCTGGGATCATGTGTCGCCCTGGCGGCCTGGGATGCCGGCGCGCGCGTCGCGGGCGTCATCCACATTCTGCTGCCGGAGCCGGCGGCGGGGGCGGTGCATGGGAATCCCGCGCGGTTCGCCACGACAGGCGTGCCATATTTCCTGCAAACACTGGCAGAGGCCGGCGCGCAACCGGCGCGGCTGCGGCTGGTGGCCGCCGGCGGCGCACAGATGCTGAGCATGCTGGCACATGGCCCGCTCACCGGCATCGGGGTGCGCAACCTCGCCGTCATCAAGGAATGCTTGCAAGCCGCGGGCATCCCCCTCGTGGCGGCGGACTGCGGCGGTCAGGTCGGGCGCACGCTCACCCTCAGCGTCGCCACCGGCCATGTGCATGTGCGCGCCTCCACCGGCGCGACTCAGCAATTGTGATAGTGAGATGGAGAAGTAGCGATGGCGAAGGTATTACTGGTTGACGATGCCGCCTTCATGCGCATGCGCTGTGCGAAAGTGCTGACTAAGCTTGGCCACACCGTCGTGGAGGCCGAAAACGGCGCGCAGGCGGTCGATATGTTCGAGCGCGAAAAGCCCGAACTGACCCTGCTGGACATCACCATGCCCGAAATGGACGGCATCGAGGCGCTCAAGGCGATCAAGACGCGCGATCCCGCCGCGAAAATAGCGATGGTGTCGGCGATGGGCCAGCAGTCGATGGTGCTGGATGCCATCAAGGCCGGCGCGGCGGATTTCGTGCTGAAGCCCTTCGATGAAGAGCGCCTCGTCGCCGCCGTCAGCAAGCTGCTGGCCTAGCTGGCTATGCACCTAGCGCCGCTGAGCGAGGACGGGAACACGCAAGCCACAAACAAGCAAGACGGGAACACGAAAAGGAAGAAAAGCCACGAAAAAAGAAGCCACGAAAAAAGGACGACACGCGGGATGACACACCAACATCACGTCCCATCTCTTTCCGTCCTTTTCGTGTTTTTCGTGTATCTTTCGTGGCCTTCGTGTTCGATCCCATCGCTGATCGGCGCGTCGGAAAGGAAGGGCTGAATTATGACGCAACGCCCGGAACAGGAACATCCCGCAGTGCTGCGCCCATTGCGGGCGGGGACGCCGGTGCGCGTGCTCATCGTGGATGACAGCACGTTCATGCGCCACGTCATCACCCGCGAGCTGACGGCGGACCCGCGCATCACCATCGTCGGCGCGGCGCGCAACGGCGTGGAAGCGATCGCGCTGGCCCGCGAAGCGCAGCCCGACGTGATCACGCTGGATATCGAGATGCCGCAGCTCGACGGCCTGGGCGCGCTGCCGCGCCTGCTGGAAGTCTGCCAGGCGCGCGTGATCATGCTCAGCAGCAACGAGGGCATCGGGCGCACGAATACGATGCGCGCCCTGGAACTTGGCGCGGTGGACTTCATCCTCAAGCCCAATGGGGCGGTCACCGCGAATCTCAGCAGCATCCGCGAAACCTTACTGCGCGCTGTCCATCGCGCGGCGGGCGCGCGGGTCCATCGGCCTGCGCCGTTGGCCGCGCCCCAGGCGACGGCGCGCAAAGCGCCGGTCCCCACGAATCGCCCGCCCGCCCGGCGACTGGTGATCATCGGCTGCTCCACGGGGGGACCGCAGGCGTTGGCGACGGTCATCCCGCGCTTGCCGGCGGAACTAGATGCCGGCGTGGTCGTGGTGCAGCATATGCCACCCGGCTTCACTGCGTCGCTGGCGGCGCGGCTGAACGACCTATCTGCTGTGCCGGTACGCGAGGCGGCGGCGGGCGAGATCATCGGCACCGGCGAGGTGCTGATCGCTCCCGGCGACCACCATCTGCGCTTCACCAGCGCGGGCGGCGCGTGGCAGATCAAGCTGGATAGCGGTCCGCGCGTGCATGGCGTGCGCCCTGCCGTGGACGTGACGCTTACCTCGGCGGCGGAGGTCGCCGAAGGGCGCGTGGCCTGCGCCATCCTCACCGGCATGGGCCGCGACGGCACCGCCGGCGCTGCCGCCATCCGCGCGGCGGGCGGCTGGGTGTTGGCGCAGAGCGAGGCCACCTGCGTCATCTACGGCATGCCGCGCTGTGTGATCGAAGCGGGCCTGGCGACGGAGGTCGTGCCGCTGGACGACATGGCGCGCGGCATCGTCGCACATCTCTCTGGCATCAGCCGAAAGCGAGTCTCTTGACATGCCCAACGACTTCACCCCCCCCACCGGCGGCACCCTCAGCACGATCCGCCCGGATGATCCCGGCTTCGCGCTCGTGCGCAAGCGCCTGCTGGATCTCACCGGCATCGACCTGGATTGCTATAAGCGCCCGCAAATGCTGCGCCGGCTGGATGCCATCCTCACGCGCTGCCGTCTGGGCAGCCTGACGGTGCTGGCCGCTGAACTCAAACCCGGCTCCGAGGTGCTCAAAGAGTTCATGGAACGCTTCACCATCAACGTGTCGGAGTGTTTCCGCGACCGTCCCCGCTTCGCGCAGTTGCAGCATGAGATCATCCCCACGCTGGCCCGCCGCAACCCCGCGCTGCGCATCTGGAGCGCCGGCTGCTCGTATGGCGCGGAGCCGTATTCGCTGGCGATCATCTTGCACGAAGCCGGACTGAAGCGCGGCCACATCCTGGCGACGGATATCGATCCTAAGATCCTTGATGCCGCGCGGGCGGGCGCGAACTTCACGACCAACGATCTGCGTAATCTCAGCAAGGAGATCGCGGGACGCTACTTCACGCCGGCAGGCGGCCACTTCCGTGCTGCCGACGCGCTGCGTCCCTACATCACCTTTCGCCAGCACAATCTGCTGGCCCCGCCACCCGCCGAGCAGTTCGATCTGGTGCTGTGCCGCAACGTGACGATCTACTTCACCGAGGAGTCGAAGGATCAGGTGACGGAGTATCTGACGCGCACGCTACGTCCCGGTGGCGTGCTGTTCATCGGCGAAACCGAGACGATTCACCGCCCCAACCGCTTCGGCCTGACGCTGCGCACCACCTCGTTTTACGAGCGCGCGGCGTAGATTCCTACTTCCGTTGATAGACGTGTCCTTCTGAAGGCAACCCATTCTTCCTGTCTATAACCCCTCAGCACACGGTTCAACTGCGCTGGCTATGCCCCCGCTTTGCACGGATGGCAGAAAGGGGGGCAAACGATTCTGCTGAACGGGAGTGGCTCAACCCGCTATCCCTTTGCAACCTTCGCGTTGTGTGGTATACTGCAAGCATGCAACACAAACGTGCGTACCGCTATCGTTTCTCCCCGACACCCGGCCAGGCAGCCATCCTGAGCCGGGCGTTCGGCTGTACGCGCTTCGTGTATGCCTGGGCCTTGTACCTGCGTACAGATGCCCCGTATGAGGTGTCTAGCGTCCCCCCGCAACCAGCTTTACGCCGTCTGGAGGGTGCTTTGCGCAACTTCTTTGCAAGCTGTGCCAAGTATCGCGTTTTTAAAGAGAATCGGAACCGTCAGGTGGGTACCTATGCCACCGCGGCGTTCATCTGGGATGGCGTGACGCACTCCAAGAACGGCGCAAAGCAACGGCGCAAGGTCGCCCAGCTCCATGCAACCATTACGGATCGGCGCACTGACTTATTGCACCAACTGACGACACGACTGATCCACGACAACTACGTGATCAGTGGCGAGTCGCTGGCCGTGAAGCACATGCTCCGTAACCACGGTCTCGCTAAGTCCATTGGAGAGACGGTCAGACCAGGGCGGACCACGTCCGCTCCGGCACGCCACGCTGAAACAGGAAGAGCCGAGGAGCGATCCCCGGCATCCCCCGTCCTTGTTGCCGTGGGGCGGATGTCAAGGAGGTGCGCCTTGCCGCACCTGCACCACTCGCGTCAGGAGCATATGATCCGCCGACACACCGTCGGCGGCCAGACCATCGTCAGCGTTGATTGATCGGTTTGTCAAACACATCAAGAACGACGATGGGAGCAGCACAGATGATGGTTCCAGCACGGGTGGAGGTGCGCGTGCCAGCGTCCTCCGCGAATCTCGGTCCCGGCTTCGATTGCCTGGGGCTGGCGCTCGGTTTATATAATTCGTTCGTCTTCGAGGCGTTGCCGGAGGGCGCGGCGGGGCCGGTGATCACGCAGACATCGGCCTGGGGCGAGGAGGCGGCGCTGCCGCTGCCGGCGGATGCCGACAACCTGGCCTATCGCGTCTTCGCGGACCACCTGGCGACGCTGGGGCTGCCGGTGCCGGCGGTGCGGCTGAGCATCGCGCGGGGGGTGCCGTGCGCGCGGGGGCTGGGGAGCAGCGCGACGGCAGTGATCGGCGGCTTGCTGGCGGCGGAGGCGTGGGCCGGCAAGCCCGCTGGCATGGCGCGGCGGCGGGCGCTGCTGGCGGAGGCCGTGCGCTATGAGCGCGGCCAGCACGCGGATAACGTGGCGGCGGCGCTACTGGGCGGCCTGGTCGCCGTCGCTCACGCTGGTGATAGCTGGCATGCAGTGGGCGTCCCCCTGCCGGCGGCGCTGCGCGCCGTGCTGTTCGTTCCCGCCTTCGGCATGGATACGCTGGCGGGGCGGGCGCTGTTGCCGGCGCAGTATCCGAAAGAGGATGCCGTTCACAATGTCGGCCACGTGGCGTTGCTGGTAGGGGCGCTGGCGACGGGCGATCTGGCGGCGCTGGGCGCGGCGATGGATGATCGCTTGCACGAACCCTACCGCGCCCGCATCTTTCCCCAGATGGCGGACCTGATCGCGGCGGCGCGGACGGCGGGCGCTTATGGCGCATGCCTCTCCGGTGGCGGCTCGGCCATCCTGGCGCTGGCGGCCACGGCACGCGCCCCGGCGGTGGCCCAGGCATTGCTGACGACGGCCATCGCTTCCGGCGTGGAGGGCCGCACCCTGGTGCTGGATGTCGCGCCGGAGGGCGCGCAGGTACTCAGCCGCCCTCGCACCACCCCGACCTTCGCCTGCACCTGTGGCATCCGCGATGCCGACCTGCGTCGCACGGAGTATCGCTGCACTTGTGGCCTGCCGCTGGATGTGGACCTGGGCGACATAGGGGCGGAGCGCGACGGCGCGACCTGGCGGCGTATCTTCGATAGTCGGCTGTCATCCCAAGCGGTGGTCGATCAGAGCGGCGTGTGGCGCTTCCGCGAGTTGATATTACCGCTGCCAGAGATCGCGCCGGTGGCGCGGCCCGAAGGCGCAACCCATCTTTACGCCGCCGGGCGGGCGCAGGGCGCGCCCGGCCATGCGCGCATCGGCGATTTCGCCGGCCTCGATCAGCTCTGGCTGAAGCACGAGGGCGAGAACCCCACCGGCTCGTTCAAAGATCGCGGCATGACGGTGGGGGTGAGCGTGGCGCAGTGGCTCGGCGCGACGGCGGTGGCCTGCGCCTCCACCGGCAACACGTCCGCGTCGATGGCGGCGTATGCTGCCCAGGCGGGGCTACGCGCCATCGTCCTGCTGCCCCAAGGCAAAGTCGCCGCCGGCAAGCTCGGCCAGGCCATCGCCTACGGCGCGGAGATCCGCCAGATCGCGGGCGACTTCGACCGCGCGATGGCCGATGTGGAGCGACTCTGCACCGATCAAGGGATCTACCTGCTCAATTCGCTCAACCCGTTCCGCATCCTCGGTCAGCAATCGCTGGCCTTCGAGTTGGCTCAGCAATTCGGCTGGGAGATGCCGGACTGGATCGCGCTGCCGGCGGGCAACCTGGGCAACACGTCGGCACTGGGCATGGGCCTGGTGCGCGCCAACGCGCTGGGACTGATCGACCGCGTCCCACGCATCGCCGCCATCCAGGCCGCCGGCGCAAACCCCTTCTACCAAAGCTATCTCGACGATTTCACAACCTTACAGCCGGTACAAGCGCATACCGTCGCCACCGCGATCAACATCGGCAATCCCGTCAGCTTCCCGCGCGCCCGCGCCGCCATCCAGGCGACGAACGGCGTGGTGGCGCAGGTGACGGACGACGCGATCATGCAGGCGAAAGCGGTGATCGACCAGGCGGGCATCGGCTGCGAGCCGGCCTCCGCCGCCGCCGTTGCCGGCGTGCGCCAGCTTGTCGCGCGCGGCGTCATCGCGTCGGCTGAGCGCGTCGTCTGCGTGCTGACGGGCCACGTGCTGAAAGACCCGGATGCGATCCGCCTGAGCACGGCGCGGTCCCAGGAGGTGCGCTGATGTTGGTGATGAAATTCGGCGGCACCTCGGTCGGGTCGGGCGAACGCATCCTGCGCGTGGCGCAGATCGTGCTGGCGGAGCGGGCGCGCGATCCCATCGTCGTCACCTCGGCGCTTTCCGGCGTGACGGATGCGCTGCTGGCGCTGGCAACGGTTGCCGCGCAGGGCGATCAGGCTGCTTGCGATGCGCACCTGGCGCTCATCGAGCAGCGCCACCTGGCCGCCGCGCAAGCCATCGATCCCGCCGGCGATTGGTCCTATCTCACCGAGCAGCTCGCTGCGCTGCGGGAAGATGCCAGCGTTGCGGCAGCCGCGCGCGACGATGCACCCGACCGGCGCGATCAGCTCGCCGCCTGGGGCGAACGGCTGACCGTCGTCCTCGTCAGCCGCGCGCTGGACCGTGCCGGCGGCATTGGCTGGCCCTGGGATGTCCCGCTCATCGTCACGGATGACCATTACGGCGAGGCCACACCCGATCTCGCCCACACCCGCGAACTCGCCCACATCGCCCAAACGGTCGCCCACGCGCACGACGCGATCCTCGTCGGCCCCGGCTTCATCGGCCAAACCGCCACCCCGCATGCGCGCACTTCGTGGCCGCCTGCACTCCCCTCTCCATCCGCAGATGGGGAGCAGGGTTCCCGTGAAGCGACGAAAGGGCTGGGGGTGGGGCCACCCCTGGTGGGGCTAACCACCCTCGGTCGCGGCGGATCGGATTACGCCGCCACGCTCATCGCCGCCGCGCTGGAAGCCGAGGCGTGCTGGATCTATACCGATGTGGACGGCATCTTCACGGCGGATCCGCGCATCGTGCCGGCGGCGCAGGTGTTGCCGGTGATCGCCTTCGCCGCTGCCGGGCGGCTGGCGCTGTGTGGCGCGAAGGTGCTGCACCCGCGTGCCGTCGCGCCGGCGGTGCGGGCGGGCTGTGAATTGCGCGTGAAGAACACCTTCAAGCCAGCGGAAGCGGGGACACTACTGGTCGCCTCGTCGGCGGCGACGCGCGGCATGCCCCTGGCCGTCGCGGGACGCGCCCACCTGGCGGCGCTAACCCTGCGCGGCCCTGGCCTGGCGGAGATCCCGAACCTCTTCGCGCGGCTGTGCCAGGCGGTCGCCGCCGCCGACGCGGAGATCGTGCTGGCCGCGCAACCCGTGCCGGGCCACGATCCCCAGGTGATCGTCGCCGCCGACCAGGCCACCGCCGCGCTGGCCCAGGTGACGCGCGAATTCGCCCGCGAGCAGGCGCAGGGCCAGGTGCGCGCCGTCAGCGTGGAAGACGACCTGGCGCTCGGCACCATCGTCGGCGATGAGATGCCCGCGTCCGTTCTCGCCGCCACCCTGCGCGCCCTGGCCTCCGAACACATCACGCCGCTGGCGCAGAGCGCCGCGCCCACCGCGCTGACCTTCATCATCCCCGCCGCCGCACTGGACCGCGCCTTGCGCCGGCTCCATACCGACATCATTCTGCCGGCGCTGCGCGAGGTGCAGCTGCGCCATCAGCGCCCCTACGCCGCTGGCCAATGGGCGGCGGGCAGCCGCCCCGCGCGCCGCCGGCGCATCACATCACCAGAACATTAGCGAGGACGGGAACTTTGGAAGAGACGGGGCGCGAAATGACGCGAGATGGTTTTTATCAGTAGTGGACAGAAATGAGCGTCATGCAAGCAGAATACGTCTACATTTCGTGTCACTCCGCGCCCTATTTCGCGTTATTTCGCGTTCCGTCTCTTCCGGGTTCTTCGTGTCTTGTCTTTTTTGAGTAAGGAGATTTACCATGCAAACACAAAACAAGCGGATACCGGTCGCGGTGCTAGGGGCGACGGGGATGGTCGGCCAGCGCTTCATCGATCTGCTGCGCGATCACCCCTGGTTCGATCTCGTCGCGGTGACGGGATCGGAGCGGCGGGCGGGGCAGCGTTATGGCGAGGCCGTCACGTGGCGGCTGCCGGGCGAGGCACCGGCGGCGGCGCTGGCTTTGCCGCTGTTGGCATCGGATGCGCCCTTCGACGCGCCCATCGTCTTTTCGGCGCTGCCCACGGAGGAAGCGACGGTCATCGAACCGCTGTTGGCGGTGCGCGGGCATGCCGTTTTCAGCAACGCCAGCAGCTACCGCATGACCGAGGACGTGCCGCTGCTCATCCCCGAAGTCAATGCCGACCACGTGGCGCTGCTCGCCCGCCAGCAACGCGAACGCGGCTGGGCCGGCATGCTCATCACCAATCCCAACTGCTCCACGATCCAGATCGCCCTGGCGCTCAAGCCCCTGGCCGACGCTTTCGGCGTGCAGCGCATGCAGGTGACGACGTTGCAGGCGATCTCCGGCGCGGGCTATCCCGGCGTCGCCAGCTACGACATCCTCGACAACGTGATCCCGTATATCAGCCAGGAAGAGGAGAAGATCGCCCGCGAGACGCGCAAGATCCTGGGGTCGCTGACGGACGACGACACCATCGCGCCCGCGCCCATCGCCATCAGCGCGCAGTGCATGCGCGTGGCCGTGCGCGAAGGCCACCTGGCCTGCGTCTCCGTCGCATTAGCCCAGGACGCCACGAGCGCCGATCTCATCGCCGCCTGGCGGGATTTCCGCGCGGAGCCGCAGGCGCTGGCGCTACCCTCCGCGCCCGATCCGGTCATCATCGTGCGCGACGAAGCCGACCGCCCCCAGCCCCAGCGCGACCGCGACGCTGGCGGCGGCATGGCTGTGGTCGTGGGCCGCGTGCGCCCCTGCGAGATCCTGGGCCACAAGTTCATCGTGCTAGGCCACAACACCATTCGCGGCGCGGCGGGGGCATCCTTGCTGAACGCCGAACTGCTGGTGGCGCGCGGGGTGGTCGGCTGATCGCTGGAAACGTGGAGTTTGCATGGCGATCGTGTGCGCTCGCGCGCTAGCCGCGCGAGACATTGAGCGTGCCGATGGTGATGGGCGACGCGCCGTGGGCGACGTGTGCCAATTGCAGCGGTTCGCCCTTGGCGCAGGACGAAAAGCCTTTCAGCCGCCAGTCTGCCGGCCCGGCGACCGCCTGGCACGCGCCCCAAAAGTCGGGCGTGCGCGCCTGGAAGGCCGCGCCCTTGCGTAGCTCGCCCAGCTTGCCGCCCTTGATCTCGCGGCACAGTTCGCCGCTGAAGTGGAAGTTCATGCGCTTGTCGTCCAGGCTCCAGGACTTCGGCGTGTCGATGTAAAGGCCGTCATCCACGCCGGCGATGAGGTCGGCCAGCGATCCCTGGTCGGGGACCAGGCTGACGTTGACCATGCGCACGATGGGCATGCGGTTCCAGCCGGAGGCCCGCCCGCAGCCATTGGAGGTCTGGCCGATGGCCGGCGCGCTCTCGCGGTTCGAGAGGTAGCCGACGAAGATGCCGTCACGGATGAGATCCCAGGCTTGCGCTGGCGTGCCTTCATCGTCCCAGCCGAACGTTCCCAGGCCACCGGGCGTCGTCGCGTCCGCGCGGATGGTGACGTGCGGTGAGCCATAGCGAAAGGTGCCGCGCATAGCGGGCATCAGGAAGCTGGTGCCGGCGAAGGCAGCCTCCCAGCCCAGCACGCGGTCCAGTTCCGTCGGGTGGCCGCAGCTTTCGTGGATGATCAGCGAGACGAAATCCGCGCCCAGCACCACCGTCTGCGGTCCTTCCGGCACCCACGGCGCCACGACGAGGTCCGCCGCCTCCTGGGCCACGCGGTCAGCCTCCTCGCGCAAGCGCAACGCCTCGATGAACTCCCAGCCGGCTTGATGCATATTATCCAGGCTGCGGCGATAGACATAGCCGCTGTCGTCCTGCGCGTAGGCTTGCATGCCGCCTTCCGTCTCGACGACCGTCTGGCGCAGGTCCGCCCCCAACGAATTGATGAAACGCTTGTCCGTCTGCCAGGCTGTCACGCTGGCGGTGGTGGCGACGACGCGCGGGCTGGTGGTGTGCATGCGCGCCGTGACCTCACGCACCAGATCGATCTGCTCCGCGACCGGCACGCTGAACGGATCGCGCTGGATGGTCGTGGCATAGGTGCCGTTGCTGGTAGGCAGGGCGTCTAGCAGCAGGGGGGCGGGCGTGGTAGACGCACTGGCCCGCGCGATCTCCACCGCCAGGCGTGCGGTCGCCGCCGCGCTCGCCGCGTCCCACTGGGCCGTCGCGGCGAAGCCCCAGCCACCGCCCGGCACGGCCACGCGGATGCCCCATCCACTATCCGTCTGCGCCTGCACGCCTTCCACGGCCCCATCGCGGGCGGTGATGGCACTGTAGCGCCGGTCCTCGCCACGCACCTCCGCGTAGACCGCGCCGGCCTCTGCCGCCATCGCCAGCGCCGTCGTCAAGATCGCCTCATCCAGCATGACTCGTCACCTCCTGGCTAGAGTATGCCACATCCCGGTGTGGTATGCTGTCCGCAACGCAGCAGACAAGGGAGAAGACGTGCATGCTGGCACGGGTGCATCGGAACCTCGTCTGGCGCGAACAAGGACCATTTTTGATCATGATCAGAGGTAGCTATGTATGGAGGACATTGAGGCATGGTTCGCCGTTATTGGCATGGGATCATAAGGTTGCTGGCGTTCAGCGTAGTGGCGTTCCTGCTGGTCGGGTGCGGCGCGGCTTCAGCGGCGGGCAGCGCGCCGCCGACCGTTGAGCCGGTGGCCACGCCCCTGCTGCCGCCGGAATGCCTGGGGCCGCAAGCGTCCGTTTGCGCCGCCGCGCTCACGGTCCTCGACGCCGCCGGCCAGACGCAACTGCCGGACAATCTCGCCTATCAGCCCCTGCCAGCACACAACTTCACTTTTGGCCCGCCCGCCGCCGGCAATGCCTTATTCATCTCCGGCAATCCGATCAATCTTCTCGTCACAGTGGCCAACCCCACGAACGCGCCCCTGACCGTCGATGATGTGTGGCTGCGCGTCGTCGGCTTCACACCTTTCACCGGCACGATCCCGAACGCTTTCGCCGCCTGCGACATGCGCGCCTACACCACGCGCGGCGTGCAGCCGCTGGGGACGTGCGCGCTGGGTGACGATCCGCCGGCGACCTATGGTTATCCTGTCGCGCTGGCCGGCGCGATCACGCCGGGTATGGTCATTCCCCTGCAACTCGCCTACACCGCTGAGGGCCACCTGGCGACCGGCACCATTAGCATCGCGCCCTACCAGACGAGCGGGGGCAACACGACACAACTGGCCATCGCCATCGCGCCGCAGCGCGCCGGCACGTATCAGTTCCAGGTCGGCATCCTCGTCCACGGCGGGGTGCCGCAATATTTCGCGCCGGTGCTGGCCGCGCTGGCCGTAAATCCGAGCGACATCCAGACCTATTGGTCCGCCGACAACTGCCCGGCCTTCGCCCGCCAAGGGCAACTTCCCGCAACCGGCGCGTATCTGTGTCCGGGGCCGGTGACGCCGTGATGGGCCAGGGCAACATATGTAGCCGTCGCGGCAGGGTTGCCAGGGGTTAAACCCCCTGGCTCGGAACAGCACCCCCTACCGGGCTAGGACGAGGGATGATCGCGCTATTCGGCAAACTGTATCAGCGCGTCCGTACAAGGATGAAACACGTGACGTTTGCCCGCAATGGGAATCAGTTGGCGTCGATGACGCGCAACGGATCGCGGATGATGGGCGATTTGCCGGTGCGCGTGGCGGAAGGGGGCGAACCCTGCTGGCTGTAGCCGGTGCCGGTGTAATTGCGCTGGCTGTCGCCGGGGCCACCCGCGCCCATGATGTTCAGGCTCTGGCGCAGGGTGTCGAGGTCGCGCAGGAAGCACGCCACCGAGGACGCAGCGGAGCCACGGCTGCGGGCGTTCTCGAAGCGTTGGCGCAATGCCTCGCCGGCGGCGGCTGCCGCCTGGGCCATGCGGTCGTTGGTGCGCGCCGCGTAGCTGTCGCCATAGATCTCGTCCCAGCCATTCCAGCGGCCCCGCAGCGGCTTCCAGCCCAACTGTGAATCGCTGACAGCCCGCCACTTCTCTTCTGTGAACGTTACCCAATCGAAGATCAGGTGTTCATAGGCTTGCAGGAGCGTCTGGGTGCGCTCCATCTCCGCGTAATATTCGGCGGGCGGACCGGCGGGCGTGGCATTGACGACCCCCTGGTCGTAGCCATAATCATATGCCGGCGGGGCATAGTTGCCACGCGGCATGGCCGGCACCATGCGCCCGATCTGCGCTTCTTGTAGCATGCCGCCATCCGTCATGAACATGTCGGGATGCAAGCCACCGACGATGATCTCTTCGGTGCCAAGGGCATCCAACAAGCGCCAGGCCAGGCGCGGATGCCGAATTACCCACCAGCCTTTGCGCGCCAGGAAGCCCAGCGAAAAGATCGTATTGACGAAGAACCAGACGGCAGACTTCACCGCCAGCCACGCAGCCAGGAAGATCAGCGCGATCTGCGCGGGCTGGGAATGCTGACCGATGACCATCACCACCGTCAGGACGATGGCGACGATGAAACTCGGATCACGCAATGGATTGATGAGATCCAGGAGCCGCGCTGGCAGGCTCTTTCGGACGCGAGGTTGAGCACTTGCCATGCAACCCTCCCTTTCCATGAACACAGGTGATAACAGGTGGCGCAGTTACCGCCGCGCCGGCAGGACGTTATTCAAGAATGGGTCGTCAACACTGTAACACGATAGGAAGATTCTGGCAACCCTCAGTTTTCCGATAGGACATTCGGCTGGTGGTGATAGCCACTCCGGCGCTTTGGTGAGAACAACAGCGTAAGGATGCTGAGCAATAACGTGTAAAACGGCAGCGCAAAGACGCCGACCGCTGCCGGCCAGGCCAGGCGACGCGGCAGGGGTAGCAAGAGGCGCAACCCCACGGCATTCAGGTACAACAGCGCCACGGCGGCGAGGAGCATCCATGCAGTCCCGTTCCATTTCTGCGCGCGAATAAGATCCCCGGCCAGCACCAGCCAGGGCAAGAGCAACACGATGAAATAATGCGGCCACGCCAGCGGCGAGATCATCAGCATCACCGGCATCGCCAACAGCCAGGCGCGGTCAGCATCGGAAATGAGAAGGCGGACAGGAATGTCCGCCCCACGAATGATGCTGTCTGCCCCACGGTTGATGTTGTCCGCCCCACGGTCTGTAGGGGCAATCCCTTGTGGTTGCCCTGTTCCAGGGGATGGTTGCCCTGCCCACGCACGCCACACCAACAGCCCGACGAGCGCCAGTGCACCCAGCACATACAGCGGCGTCACAATGCCCGGCGCGCTCAGCACGGGATGAATCGTGTTGCTGCCGACGAAGATCTGGCCCAGCCAGCCGCGCAGCGACACGTTGTGCGCGTCGTTGATCCAGTCGGCGCTGGCCCCAGGAGCGGCGCGAGTGACATAGCGCAAGTATTCTGCCGGTCCGATGGCGGGCAAGGTCAGCAGCGTGACGCCGATGCCAGCGATGATGCCGCCTGCCGCCACGCGCCACTCCCGGCGCAGCAGTGGATCGATGAAAAGCAAGATGGGATAGAGGCGGATGAGCGTGGCCAATGCCAGCCATGCGCCCGCCGCCCCCGGTTGGTCGTGCCGCCGCGCCCGCCAGGCCAGCGCCAGCAACAGCAGCACCAGCGGACTGATCTGCGCTTCCAGCCAGGTATCCAGCAGGGGGGGCCAGAAGGCCAGCGCGGCCAGGCCCAGCGCGGCCCAGCGCGGCGCGAGATCCGCCAGCGCCTCGTCCCAGATGAGCCACAGCGCGGCGACCAGCGCGGCCAGCATCAGCAGATCCCACACCAGCGCGACGGTGCCGACCGGCAGCCAGGCCAGCGGCACCAGCAGCAGCAGCGCCAGCGGCGGATGCGGCGAGTAGCGCAGCACCCCACACGCATCGCTGGGCGCATACGGATCATGCCCGTGCAGCAATTGCGCCGCACTGATGTAGTCGCGGCACAGGTCGCCCCCGTTCGCCGCCGCGCCCTGCCGTGACAGCACGATCAACACAACCGACACCGCCGCGAATGCGCCCAGCACCAACCAGCGCCAGCGGGGTGAGGCAGCCGGGCGCGGGGACGGCGGGCGGTCCGGTAGCGGGCGGTTGAAACCGCGCCTAAGGGCTGTTGGCCACGCTGTAGGGGCGTACCCTTGTGGTCGCCCTCGCCGTCGCGGACTGGGATACGATTTGATGCGAATCAATTTCTCTATCCTGGTGAAACGAGTATGCACGACAACTGCTGAGGCGGATAAGGTATGCCATGTTCCCTTATGTTAAGCGATCTAGGCATGGGTCAGGCTACAGATATGTGGCTTTTCACCCCCCCGCATCGGCCAGATCGTCCGGCGTGTTGAGGTTGCGAAACGAGCGCAGCGCGGGATCGTAGGGCCGGAGGTCGGCGGCGGGAATGCGGCGCGACGCGATGCGATCCAGCCAGGCATGCATCGCGTAGTCGCCCGTCGCCAGTTGTGCATGCAACGCTGGTAGACACGCTTGGTGATAGAGCGCGCAGAGCGGTTCAGGGCGACCAGCGGCGTTCAAGGGGACGACAGCGAGATCGCCTGCGCGGCGCTGATCGGCGAGATAGCGCAGCAGATCCGTCACCAGAAACGGCATATCGCAGGCGATCAGCAGCGCCCACTCGCTGCGCAGCGCGGCAAGGCCGGCGGCCAGCCCGGCCAGTGGCCCCGCGCCCGGCACGGCGTCCGCCACCAGCGGCAGCCCCAGCCAGGCGAAATCCGCTGGCGTATTCGTGCTGAGGACGATCTCGTCCGCCACCGGCTGTATCGCTGCCCGCACCAACTCGATCAGGCGCGGCCCCTTTGGGCGCAAGCGCAGCAGCGCCTTCGCGCGGCCCATGCGCCGGCTCTGCCCGCCGGCCAGGATGATCGCGCCTGGTGGCATCATGCGCCTTCCCCCAGTACCTGCGCGCCGTGCAGGCGCGGCCCTTGCAGGCGTTCGGCCAGCGCGGTGTTGCGCGCCGCCACCTCGTCATTCTGGATGGCATAGCGCAGGGCGCGGGGTTCGCCGACGAGCACGCACAGCCGCTTGGCGCGCGTGATGGCGGTATACAGCAGGTTGCGTTGCAGCAGGATGGCGTGCTGCATCACCAGCGGCATGACCACGACGGGATATTCGCTGCCCTGCGCGCGGTGGATGCTGACGGCGTAGGCCAGCGCCAGCGCGTCGAGTTCGTGGAAGGCATAGGCGACGGCCTGGTCGCCGAACTGCACCACCACCAGCGCGTCATGCGGATCAAGTACCGTCACCAGGCCCACGTCGCCATTGAAGACATTTTTGTCATAATCATTCTTGAGTTGCATCACCTTGTCGCCCAGGCGAAAGAGGCGCGTCCCCGCCGTCACGCCTTCGCCCTGGTCGCGGTTGATGCGCCGTTGCAGCGCGTCGTTGAGCGCCGTCACGCCTGCCGGCCCCTTATACATCGGCGCGAGCACCTGAATGTCGCGCGTGGGATCGTAGCCGTAGCGCGCCGGCAGCCGGCGCGTCGCCAGATCCAGCGCGATCTGCGCCGCCTGTTCAGGCGTCTGCGCGGGCATGAAGAAGAAGTCCGACGCCGCATCGGGCGTGAGGTCGGGGATGATGCCGTCGCGCACACCGTGCGCCGTGACGATGATGCGGCTGGCGGCGGCCTGGCGAAAGAGTTCGGTCAGGTGCGTCACCGGCACGACCTCGGAGGCCAGCAGATCGTGCAGCACGTTGCCTGCGCCGACGGAAGGCAGTTGGTCCGCGTCGCCGACGAGCAGGAGGTGCGTCTGTGGCCCAATCGCTTTGAGCAGGTTATACATCAGGATGAGGTCGATCATGCTGACTTCATCCACGATGACGAACTGCGCGTCCAGCGGGCGCTCCTCGTTGCGCGCGAAGGTGGCCGTGTTCGGGATGAATTCGAGCAGGCGATGGATCGTGCGGGCCGACCGCCCCGTCGCCTCGGTCATACGCCGCGCAGCGCGGCCCGTGGGCGCGGCCAACATGAAGGGGATGTTGTACTGTTCCAGCACGTGAACCAGCGTGCGGATCGTCGTCGTCTTGCCCGTGCCGGGACCGCCGGTGAGGATGCTGACCTTGTTTTCCCACGCCATGCGCAGGGCGTAGCGTTGCTGGGTGGCGAGCTGCGCGCCGAAAAGCGCCTGCGTCTCGGTGAGCAGCGCGTCCCACCGTTGCGGCGGCAAGGAGGGCAGCGGCGAGGGTGATTTTTGCAAGAGGCGGATGCGCCGCGCGCTACCCAACTCGGAATAGAAGAACGGTGCGAGGAAGACGCGCTCTTCTTCGATGAAGACCTCTTTGCGCTGCGCCAGGTCGTCCAACGCGGGCGGCAGCAAGTCCGGCGCGACGCCCAGCACCGTCGCCGCCTGCGCCAGCAATTCCTCGCGCGGCACGAAGCAATGGCCCTCGCCCGCGACCTCATTCAAGGTATGCTTGATGCCCGTTGCCAGGCGTGGCAAACTCTCCGGCGGCAAGCCCAATTCCTGCGCGATGGCGTCCGCCGTCTTGAAACCGACACCATAGATGTCTTGCTCCAACTGATAGGGATTCTGCTGGATGACGCTGATCGCCTCCTGCCCGTATGCGCTGTAGATCTTCTGCGCCAGGCTGGGGCTGACGTGGTGCGCTTGCAAGAAGATCATGATCTTGCGCACCTCGCGCTGCGCCTCCCAGCCCTGGATGATCGCATCGCACTTGGCCGCGCTGATGCCCTTGACCTCGATCAGTCGCTCCGGTTCCAGTTCGATGACGGCCAGCGTCTGTTCGCCGAAGGCCGCCACGATGCGCTCCGCCGTCTTCGGGCCGATGCCTTTGATGATGCCCGATCCCAGGTAGCGCGCCAGCCCCTTCGCGCTGATCGGCGTGTGGGGGACGAAATGCGTCACGCGCAGTTGCCGCCCGTGTTCCGGGCTGTGTTCCCACTCGCCGCTGCACTCGATCAACTCGCCGGCGCTCACGTTGGGCAGCGTGCCGACCACCGTCACCAGATCGTCACGAAACAGGCGTGTGGCATCGTCAGTCTTGATCCGCGCCACCGTATACCCGTTCTCCGCGTTGCGAAAGACGATGCGCTCCAGCGTCCCTTCGATGGTCGGCACGCCCGGCCCTCCCCCTGGCTGTTCTCACCACGCTACCATCTGGTGCGAATCGTCCACACGATCCTGTCATTGTATGGTACCGCTGGCACGCGGTGCTGCGCAAGGGGCGGGCGGCGCGCGTTTCAGGGCAGCGGCGTGAAGACAAAGTTGCTGAAAGCCAATGTTCCCACACCATTGCTGGCTGGACCGGCATCGATCGCCAGCGCGATGCGATCGGTCGTGAGATAGTCGCCATCGGTGATGCTCCCAACAATGGCACCGTCGATGCTGAAGCTTTGCTGCTTGCCAGTATCTGTGGCAACCAGCGTATGCTGTATTTGCGCGGCAACGTAGCCGGTGGCCAGATCGGTCGGGTTGCCCTTGGTATCGTACGTGGTGATCGTCCAATACCCGGTATCGCAGATGCGAAAACTATAAAGAGCGTTGCTGGTGAGGATATCACCACACTCCTGTGAGGTGACAAACGTTATGGCCGTAGCGCCTCGGTCAACGCACTGCCGCCCGCTTCGGTCGGCGCAGCCACCACGAGCAATTGGGGCGGAGATGGAGGATACATAAGAAGCGCTCACTTTCCTACAAAGATGAGGTGTAGTATAGTGAGCGCCCGCCAGGTTGTCAAGGTTGTCTTGCCACGGTCTTAGCTGCCCGTCGTCCCCGGCGGCGTGTAGGTGAAGTTAGCGAAGCTGGCGGCGAAGGGAGTGGCGCTACCCGGATCGGCCACGCCGAAAATGATCGCCTGCGAGCCGTCGCCAAGTTCATCGGCGTCCGACACCACCCCTTTGCCGTTCAGATGCACGTGCATGCCCAAGCCGTCAACCGTGACGCTGAACTTGAAGTTCGTCACCGCGCCGGACAGTTTGCCGGATTTCAGCACTTTGAGGACTTTGCCAGAGTTGTCGATCTGCACCAGGCTCCAATGGCCGTCTTGGCTGACCGCGACGACTTCCATCCCCGTCGGCAACTGTTGCTGGAGGCCGGCGAACACCACCGCATTGGTATCACCTTTGGTGATCTTGCCGGTAACCGCATATTGGTAGGTGGATGGGAACGTACCATCCGACGTGTGGAAATTGATGAACAGGTAGTTGCTGGTGGCGCTCTTCGCGCTGAGCGTGGCCCCATCGCTCCCGCAGGCTATCGCGGCATTCGCGGCCAGGCTCCAGGTCGCGGTGCCTTGGTCGCACGAGCCGGGGGCGGCGGCGGAATAGACCACCGGGCCGGTGGGGGCCGCGGTCGCGGTCGGCGCTGTAGCGGCGGTGGTGCTGGCAGGTGTGGTCGAATCGCCACTGCGCACGAAGATCACCAGGCCGATGAGCAGCAGGAGGGCGATTGCGCCGCCGATGATGTTGATCAGGCGACGTCGGTCGGCCAACTGCTTGTCTTTAGCCGCGAGCGCGGCGGCAGCCTCGCGTGCCACATCGGCGGCGGGCGGCGCATCGATGGCCGCGATGAGCCGCTGGGCGGCATCCGTGATGGAGCCACGGAAAAGCACAGGGTTCGCATCCCAGGTGCCGAAAGGCAGAATCAGTGTCTGGGTAAAGAAAGGGAAACGCCGCGCGCCGTTCGCGTCAATCGCGGCTTGCACGGTAGGATCGGCCCTGGTGGTGGGCGACAGCACGACGACGGTGCCGCCATATTGCCCCGCCTGGGCGGCTTGTTCCGGCGTCGTCGCCAGGGTAACATTGCGACCCATCTGGCGCAAGGCGTCGGCCAACTCTGTGCCGCGCGTTTCACTGGGCGCGGCTACGACGAGGAGGTGCGATGTATCAGCAGGTTTCATCAAGAGTTCCACTTTCCGCTAAGATAAGGTTATCTTCATTTTATGCGCATACCTGTAAGCCTGTCAATGAATAATTCCACTTTCGCTTTGTGCAACGGACGCGCCACCGCTGGTTCACCGGTGCCGCCAACGCGACAGACTTACCGACGCAGAAAGCGACGCGGGAGCCGATCACCCTCATGGCGATCAGCCCCCGCGCGTGGGTCAGCAGCAGATGGGCGGTTTAGGAGCCGGGCGTCGGCGTGCCGCTCGCCGTTTTCAGCGCCGTGATGATGCTCTTGAGATCTTGCCATGCCTGGTGCAGTTCGCTGTGCGCTGTGCGCAGGTCGGTGCGGATCTGCGTCTTCGTGCCGTCGGTGTTGGGATAGTTCGCCGGCACCAGGTTCGGGAAGAGGCCGTTGGCCGCGCCGATCTGGTTGCCTGCGTCCGTCACCTGCGTCACCAGGTCGTTGTACAACTGCGTGGTGTTGCCGGGGCTGCCGGCTTTCTGAATATCTTGCTGGATCTCGGACTCTTTGCTGACAAACTTCTGTTGCACGTTCGTCAGGTGATCATCATACGCTTGCAGGTAGTCGGCGGGCAGTTGCACGACAAAGATGCGGAACTGCACATAGATGTTTTTCACATCGCTGCGCGCATTGGTGATGTTCGTCTCCTTATCCAGCGTCCCTTGCAGCGTTTGCAAGCCCGCAATAGCCGTATTCGCCGATCCCACGATGGCGGCTTGCTGCGTGGATGTCAAGTGGGTATTGGCATTGATGCGCCCGATCAACTTTTGCAGCGCGGCGATGCGCTCGGCGATGCGCGCGTTGCCGAACGCGATGACGCAGGCTAGGTTTTTGCCACAGATCCCATCCGCCGGGGCGGCGGGAGTGGTATGCGCGGCCAGCGCGTTCGTAGTCAACAGCAGCCCGCCGGCCAACGCGGCGGCTAGGGCGATGCCGGGAATGAGGCGACGAATAGGTAGTTTCACGGCTGCACCCCCTGCTGCGATCCCGTCTGGTCGGTGGTCGCATTAGTTTGCTCCGATGACAGATCGCTGAAATCGGCGGAAAGGCTGTCGCTCAGGCTTTGCAGATCCTGCACGGCAACGGGGTTGCCCGTGGTCGTCGTTGTCGTGCTGCCGGTGGTCGTGCCGGTCGATGTGTTCCCCTGGCCCGTTGTCACGCTCGCGCCGCCACCGTTGCCGGTGGAGTTTTGCCCGTTGTGGCCGCAGCCGCCCAACAGCAGGGCGAACCCCAGCGCGACCACTGCCGCCGCTGAGGCCAAGCCACGCCCACGGTGGTCCTTGCTCAAGACACGGTGAATCGATTGCATTTGCACCATGCGCTCCTCTAATCGTGTGTTTCACAGCGACTTCTTTTGCATAGCACCAGCGCGGGAACAAAGCCGCTGCCATTCCCGCGCACCATATTGCGAACCGGTTGCGCAGGTAACACGCTGTAGCTGAGCGAAGCGTTTCATCAATTTCTCATGCTGGGGATCAGTAGCCAAGAGGTACTATATACGCATCGCTTGCTCAATTGCCGAAGGCAAGTGATTCGCGCAGCAGACAGCAATCACCGTGGGGCAGACAGCAATCACCGTGGGGCGGACATTCCTGTCCGCCGCTTGCTAGGCAGACCCTGAGCCGTCATCACGAAGGCTGCGCGGGCGCGGGTTAATGCGCGGAATGGTTGATCGCGGCGACAGCGGAGAAGGCGAACACCACGATGAGCAGGATGAGGCCGATAAAAGTGTAACCAAGCACCATTCCCGTCACTGCCATGCCTCCACCTGACAGCGCACCACGGCTGCGCTTGATCTGCCCCAGCGCGACATGGCCGCAGATGATCGCCGCCAACGCCGATAGAAAGCCGAAGGTGCAGGCGTAGCCCGTAGGGTTGAATTGGCCCTGTTGGTACTGCGACGCGAACGCAATGCTGGTGATGACCCAACCGACCGTGAAGAGGCCGCACAACAGGCTTACCACCGCTGTCCCACTCTTGCGCGGCGGATTGATATACGCGGGGGCGTATGGTGGCACACCGTAGGCCGGTGGCGGATAGCCGGCGGGCTGATACGCGGGGGGCGGGTAAGCTGCCGGGGGATATTGCGGGGCAGGGTATTGCGGCGCATATGCGGGTGGTGGGTATTGGGGTGGCGCGCCCGTGGCGGCATTCCCGTAGCCTCCCAGCGGTGGCGTGGCATACACTGGCGCGCTGGGTGGTGGCGGAGCATACGGCGAACTGGCCGGCGGCACGGCGTAGGTTGGCGGGGGCATGGCGGTCTGCGTGCGCGGCGCGCAATCAACACATAGGTTCACCGCCGGATTCCAACAGACGGCGCGGCAGCGCCAGCGCCCACAGCGTGGGCATTGCGCGAAAGCCGGCCCGACCTCGGCATACGCGCGATTCAGCGCGGCATCCTTCACCCGATCCTTCACCATATCCGACGCCGTATCGCCGACGAGGCCGCCGATGAACGGGATCTTGCCCGCGACCTTGCCCACAGCATACCCGCCGGCATCCGCCGCCAGCGCCGAAGCGGCGATGAAGCTGCTCCGGTAGCCATTGCCGCACCGGATGCACACGAACTCGAATTGATAGCCAACGGCGTTGGAAAGATCACGGATGAAGGCACCAAAGGGTGCGGTGTCTGCCATGAAGCGACCGACCTTTCTACAGCGAAGAAAACATAACGATTCCAACCAAAGAAACGAACATGGGCAGTATAGCAGAACCATGGGATCATTCAAGGCGCAATTCATGGAAAATGCCGATGGCGACGAAATTGTAGGTTGTCGTGCTAGATTGTCAACTAACTGGCGAGCAGCGCGGCACAGTCCAGGTCGCGGTAAGCTCCCAGGATGCAGTGCATCTTCGGTTGCCAGTAGCTCCGGCGCGATCCGTTTGTCTGGTCCCATACGGGATACAGCGCGAGGAGGATGATCAGCAGGCGATAATCGGTCAGCAGGTCATCCCAGGAATAGTCCCGCACGCCCCATTGGTGCAGTCCCGCCAGGTAGCGGCGCAGCAAGCGTTCCTCGCGCCCGCCGGCGTGGCGCTGGTCCGGCGTCCAGAAGAAGGCGCACAGATGCACGAGGTCGCGGGCGACGAAATCGCCGCTGATATCCTGAAAGTCGATCAGGTAGGTTGGCCCCGTGCCGTCATTGGGACACAGGAACTGCGAGAGATAGCCGTCGCCGTGCGCCAGCGTCAGGTTGCGCAACGACATGACGCGCGGTGCCAGGTAGCGATCCCACAGAGCGGGCAAGCCAGCGAGGATCTGTGCATAGGCAACGTGATCCTCCGCCAGCAACGTCGCGCCCTCGACAGCATTGAACGCAGCCCATTGCACCTGGCGTCGCGCCACGTGCGCCTCGTAATGCGCCGGGCTGCGATACCACGGCGACACCTGTCCCACCCCCGCGCCCAGAGCGGGATGTTCCCACCAGAAGGCGTGAAAGCGGGCATAGGTGTCGATGATGGCGTCGAGTTGGTCGTCCGGCGGCACGCCATCCAGCGCGATGAGTTGGTCGCGCGTCACCGGTGGCGCGTGCGTCGCCGACACATCCGCCAGCAAAATGGCAGAGCGGTCGCTGGCGCGATCATATGCTGCCAAGTAGCATGGCACCAGCATCAGCAAATCCGCCATGCAGGGCGCGGCCAACTGATAGAAGCTGACCTCCCACGCGCCCGACTCGCGCGCCCATTCCGTCGCCAGATTGCGCTTGAGGAAGAGACGTGTGGGAGCCTCCGGCGGCGCATCAGAGGTATACGTCACCGTCAGGTGCAGCGCGGCGGAATTGAAGGCGGCGTTCGCCTGCGCCGTCACGGCTTGCACCGCGCCCCGTGGCAGCGCGCCGCCCACCTGCAACGCCGCCGTCAGCCATGCCAGCGTGATCGCCTCTTCCAAATCAGGGATGGCCGGCATGGTCATGGGCATAATCTCCTGGGAGCGGACAGGAATGTCCGCCCCACGGTTGATTATCCGTGCAATGGAAACGGCTGGGGCTGTCAGGGGAGCAGCAACACCTTGCCGGTGGTTTGGCGGCCAGTGAGGGCTTCCTGCGCCGCCGCCGCCTGGTCCAGCGGAAACGTCGCGCCGATGTTGACACGCAGCTTGCCCTGGCCCAGCAGCGCAAAAAGGTCGCCGGAGCGTTGGCGCAGTTCCTCTGTCGTGGCGATGTAGTGTACCAGCGTCGGGCGCGTGAGGAAGAGCGATCCTTTGGCGTTGAGCGTTTGGATGTTGAAGGGTGGCACCGGCCCGCTGGATTGGCCGAAAAGCACCAGATAGCCGCGCGGGCGCAAGCTATTCAGGCTTTGGTCAAAGGTGGTTTGGCCGACGGAATCATAGACGACATCCACGCCGCGCCCGTTGGTGAGCGCCTTGGTGCGGGCGGCGAAATCTTCCTGAGTGTAGATGATCACCTCGTCTGCGCCCGCCGCATGGGCTATCTGCGCCTTGGCCTCGGTGGAAACGGTGCCGATGACGCGCGCCCCGCGCAGCTTCGCCAGTTGCACCAGCAGGCCGCCCACGCCGCCCGCCGCCGCGTGGACCAGCGCGGTATCGCCCGGTTGCAGCGGATAGGTGCTGTGGCTGAGGTAGTGCGCCGTCATGCCCTGCAACATCAGCGCCAGCGCCTGCCGCAGATCGATCCCGTTCGGCACCGGCACCAGCCGCGCCGCCGGCACCACGGCATATTCCGCGTACGCGCCAGGGATGCTGGTGTAGGCGACCTGCGCGCCGACGGCGATATCCGTCACGTCTGGCGCGACGGCATCCACCACGCCGGCCCCCTCCTGCCCCAGCGTCAGCGGCAACTGCGCCGGATATTGCCCTTCGCGGAAATAGATGTCGATGAAGTTGACGCCGCTCGCCGTCAGTTTCACACGCGCCTGCCCCGGCCCTGGTTCCGGCATCGGCACGTCGTCCACGCGCAACACGTCCGGCCCGCCCGTTGTATGAATGCGGATCGCTTTCACTGTTTGCCTCCTGATGGTAATGTAAGATGTCTCTTGCACAGTGTACCGCAGAAGGCGGCATGCGATCACGCTGGCGCGTAGGGCGGCGCAGACAAACTCGTTAGCGCGCGACCGGCAGGTGGTGGTCTTCCCAGGCGACCATGCCGCCGGTCAGGTTGCTGGCGCGCGTGAAGCCGGCGCGCTGGAGCATGGCGGTGGCCACTGCGCTGCGCTGGCCGGAGTGGCACACCAGCACCACGTCGCGGTCACGCGGGATCTCGTCCATGCGGGCGGCGAGTTGGCCCAGGGGGATGTGCTGGGCGTCGGCGATATGGCCCTCCGCCCATTCGTCCGGCTCGCGCACGTCCACGACGACGGGGCGCTGGTCTGCCGCGCCTGCCAGGCGGGCGGCGACATCGGTGGCGGCAATCGCGGGTACGTTTGGTCGTTTGAACATCGGGTGTTTCCTTTAGAGGTGTGCTGAGATGGCGATGTAAGCCCAGGCGTCTTGGGAGCCGCGCTGGAAGCGCCGGGCAATCGTGGTATACCACATCAGCAGGTGATAGTGCCAGCCATACTTCTGGCCGAGCGCGGCGCGAATGCGCGTGATCGTGGTTTGATCGCTTATCATACTGGCGGTGCCGACGATGGTTGGTCCCGTCACGTCGCCGCTCAGCGTGCAGGGCGCGACGGTCACGCGCGGATTGGCACGAATGCGCTTCACTTTACCCGTGCTTGCGCCCGTATAAAGATACACGCTGTCGTCCAATATAACGAACCACACCGGCGTGGCCACGGGCATTTCGTTGCGCCGGAACGTCGTCAGACTGATATACTGTTCCCCTTCGAGGGGTAAGAATAGTTGTTCTTGCATCCTGATGCGCTCACTGATCACCATCACTGCATCCCCCTGTCCGCCGAATGACAGACAAGAATGTCTGTCCTCCAGATATCCGTGGGGCGGACATTCCTGTCCGCCGTCTTTGTCATGCCACCACGCCGCGCGCATGCAAATCGGCGATCTCCTGGTCATTATGGCCTAGGATTTCCCGCAAGATCTGATCCGTATGCTCGCCCAGGCGCGGCGGGGGCAGGCGCACAGTGGCCGGCGTGGCGCTCAGCCGGTAGGGCGGCGCGACCAGTGCCAGGTCGCCGAGCGGCGGATAGGCGACGGTGGTGACGCTGCCGAGCGCCTGAGCCTGGGGCGAGTGCAATGCCTCGCCGACGGTCTGGATCGGCCCGCACGGCACGCTGGCGGCGCGCAGATCGGCGATCCAGTCAGCGGCGTCGCGGGCGGCGAAGCGTTCGTTCAGCGCCGCGACCAATGCCGCTCGGTGCTGTACCCGCGCTGGATTCGTGGCGAAACGCGGGTCAGCGGCCCAGGCTGGTATGCCCAGGACGGCGCACAGCGCGGCGAACTGGCGATCCGTGCCGACGCCGAGGGCGAACTGGCGGTCGCGGGCGCGGAAGGTCTCATACGGCACGATGCTGCGGTGCGCATTGCCCAGACGCAAGCTGTCTTCGCCGGCGACGAGGTAATTTTGCCCGACGTTGGCCAGCCATGCCAGGCCGGCGGCAAAGAGCGAACTGTCGATGCGCTGCCCCTGGCCCGTGGCATCGCGGTGGCGCAGCGCCGCCAGGATGGCCGTCGCGGCGAACATGCCGGTGGTGATGTCCACAATTGCCACGCCGACCTTCGCCGGTTCGCCATCCGCCGGGCCGGTGATCGCCATGACGCCCGTTTCCGCCTGGGCGACGAAATCGAAGCCGGGCAGGTCGCGCAGCGGCCCCACGGGACCATAGCCGGAGATGCTGCACCAGACCAGGCCAGGATGCCCGGCGCTGAGATCGCCGTAGCCCAGGCCCATTTCGTCCAGCAAGCCCTGGCGGAAGTTTTCCAGCACCACGTCGCTGTGCGCCGCCAGGTCGCGGATGAGCGCGCGGCCCGCCGCGGCCTTCAGGTCCACCGCGATGCCGCGCTTGTTGCGATTGACGCTCAGGTAATAGGCGCTGGCCCCGTCGGCAGCGTAGGGCGGACCCCAGCGGCGTGTTTCATCGCCCACGCCCGGCTGTTCCACCTTGATGATCTCCGCGCCCAGGTCGCCCAGCATCATCGCGCAATACGGCCCCGCCAGCACGCGCGAGAGGTCCAGCACGCGCACGCCCGCCAGGGGACCGGGGGGTGTTTTTTGATGGGTACTCATACTAATGATTGTATACGATGCGGTCAGTTATTGCACCTTTCGGCGATACCCCATGCGCATTTTAAAGAGGTTCCAGCGGGCGCGGAGGCCGACGAAAGGGCCGCGGCCCTGCCCTCTGAGGGGCATGCCGCGCCAACCCACGCCGGCGGAAGAGCTGCCGCCGAGCCAACTGGCCAGGAGGGTGAGCGCGAAGATGGCGAAGCCGACGAGCGTGGCGACGCCGATGAGGGTATCTGCCAGGCCACCGCCGTAGCCGCCGCCGTAGATGATCCAGCGCGCCGTCTGCGCCAGGAAGGCGATGCCCAGGCCGATGAGCAGCAGCACGTCGGCGCGCACGTTCACCCGCCGCTGGCGGATCGGCGTAGGCCGGCGGTTCATCGCACGCACGCGCTCGCTCATCGTCGGCGGTCGCCCATCGTCCAGCTTGCGGAGGATTTCTTCGATCTCACGCTCGTACTTAGACATAACCGCATCCCCTCGGTGTGATGATGGTGTGGTGGGTGCCGACCCGCGCCGCGCAGTAATGTACTGGTGGTATTTGAAGTATACTGTGCCAGCCGTGTGCAACGCAAGCCGTTGAGTGAACGTTGCATCCGGCAGCAGCATATCTGGCACTTTTATGTCAGGCAATTCATATGCCAAGGCGTGGGATCAGCCACCTGCCGGCTGTGCATGTCTGCCCTCGTCGCGCTGCCCATCCTTTTTCAGCCCATGTTTTTTCAGGTAGTAGCCCAGCGAGTCGGGCGAGACACCCAGCAACTGTGCCGCTTCGCCACGCACGCCGCCGGTCTGGCGCAAGGCGCGCTCGATGAGCAGGCGCTCGATGTGCTGCTCGCCCTCGCTCAGCGCGATCACATCGAAGGGCGCGGCGTCCAGCCAGCGTTCCCACAGCACATCCGGGTTGGGCGTGGCCACGGCGGCATCGCGCTGGCCGGTGATCTCCGGCGGCAGGTGCGCCGGTTGGATGTCGGTGCCGGGGCAAAGGATCAGCGCGCGTTCCAGCACATTGCGCAGTTGGCGCACGTTGCCCGGCCAGTCATACGCCACCAGCAGGCGCAGCGTGGAGGCGCTCAGGCGGCGCTTGGGCTTTTTCAGGCTCTGGCCCAGGTCGCGCAGGAAGGCGGCGATGAGCAGGGGGATATCCTCGCGCCGCTCGCGCAGCGGCGGCAGGTGGATGGTGAAGACGTTCAGCCGGAATAGCAGATCTTGCCGGAATTGCCCCTGCGCCACCGCTTCGGCCAAAGCGCGGTTCGTCGCCGCGATGACACGCACATCCACGCGAATCTCGCGCTCGCCGCCCAGCCGGAAAAAGCGGCGGCTATCCAGCACGCGCAACAGGTTGGGCTGCATGCTGAGGGGCATCTCGCCGATCTCGTCCAGGAAGATCGTCCCCCGGTCGGCCAGCTCGAAGTCGCCCCGGCGCAGCGCCCGTGCGTCGGTGAAGGCGTGGGCCTCGTGGCCGAAAAGCTGGTCTTCGGCCAGCGTCGCGGTGATGCCGCCGCAATTCACCGGTATGAACGGCCCCTTGGCGCGCTGGCTGGCGGTGTGGAGCGCCCGCGCCAGCATCTCCTTGCCGGTGCCGCTCTCGCCGGTGATGAGGATGTTCGCGTCCGAGGGGGCGATCTGCGCGACCATCTCCCAGATCGCGCTCATCGCCGGGCTGGTGCCGCGCACCGCCGCGTCGCGCCCTGCCTGCTCCGTGCGACGCAACGAGCGCACCTCGCGCCGCAGCCCATCCAGCGTCAGCGCCCGTTCGATGGCATACGCCAGATTGGCCTGCTGGTACGGCTTCTCCAGATAATCCACCGCGCCCAGCTTCATTGATTCGACGGCGGTGCTTACGCTGCCGTACTCCGTCAGCATGATCACGGGCAGGTCGGGGTCTGCCGCGCGCAGGTCGGCCAGCAGCGTCGTACTCAGCCCGTCCGGCAGATGCAGATCCAGCAGCGCCAGGTCAATCGGCACACGTCGCGCGCAGGCTGCGCCTTCCGCCAGCGTGGCGGCGTGCTGCACCGTCGCGCCCGCCTCGCGTAGCCAATCCGCCGTGAACCGCGCCAGGCTCGCGTCATCCTCGACCAACAAGATCACACTGCGCTCGATGTTGTCCAAATCATGCTACTCCATTTGGGAGATGAGATCGAACACGAAAACCACGAAAAAGCCACGAAGATCACGAAATGGTTTTGAAAAATACTGCTACAACCATTCATACCCAACGATTTTCGTGTCCTTCGTGTGGGCATTCGTGGCTTTCGTGTTCTCGTCCTCTTCTATTTGCCGGAAGGCAGGCGCAGGGTGAAGGTGGTGCCGCGCCCGACCTCGCTCGTGACCGCGCACGAACCGCCGTGCGCCTCGATGATCTGCTTGACGATGGCCAGGCCCAGGCCGTGGCCCTTCGATCCCTTGCCGAAGGTCTTATACGGCTCCCAGATCGCTCCCAGCCGGTCGGCGGCGATGCCCACGCCGGTATCGGCGATCTCGATCTCCACGGCCTTCTGGCGCGTGTCGGGGACGAGCAATTCGGTCTCGTTGGGGCTGGTGGCGGCGGAGCCATAGGTCGGCAGGTTCAGCCGGTTGGGGGGCGGGGACCACTGGTGGACGGGGACGACGGCCTGCGCCGGATCGACCGTGCCGGCGGCGCGGGTGGTGCGCGTGCGCAGGGTGAGCGTGCCGCCCTTGGGCATCGCTTCCAGCGCGTTGATGCACAGGTTTTCCAGCGCGCGGGCGATCTGGTGTTCGTCGGCGTGCAACGTCGCATGCGCCTCGAACTGGCGCGCGAAGGTCACGTGTGCCAGTGCCGCGCGCGGGCTGAGCGAGCGCAGGATGCGTTCCAGCAGGTCCGCCACGGCGAAGGTGGTCAGGTGGACGGCCTTGGGACTGGTCAGGTGCATCAGGTTGTCGGTGAGCGCCGTCATGCGATTGATCTCTTTGAGCATGTGGCTGATGTCCAGCCGCGCGCCGGTGTCGCCGGCCACCATCGGCTCCATCTTTTGCAGGCCCATCAAGATCGCGCCGATGATGTTGCGCAGATCATGCGAGATGCTGCCCGCCTCGTTGCCCAGCGAGGCCACATGCTCCATGCGGCGCAGCTCGCCTTCCAGCGTGCGCAGGTGAGTGACATCCTGAAAGGCGCACAGCACACCCAGATCTTTGCCGTCTGCCAGGCGTAGGGGGGCGACGGTGACGGCCAGCGCCAGATCGTGGCCGGTGACGGTGCGCACGCGCACCTCGCGCCCGTGCGGCGCGCTGCGCTTGCCCAGCGCGGCACGCACCACGTGCGTCCCCGGCTCCGCCTGGGGCATCACCTCCTCGATGGGCTGGCCCAGCGGCGGCGGCTCCCCCAGGTCCAGCGCCGCCACGGCCTGCGCGTTCAGCAGCGTCACGCGGCCCTCGCGGTCCAGCGTGATGATGCCGCTTTGGATGGTACGCAGGATCGCGTCCTTGAAGCGCTCCTCGTTGCGGGCGTGGTCCAGCAGGTCGCGCGCGTGCTGGCGGGCGCGCTCCGCTTCGGCGTGCAGCCGCGCCTTTTGCAGCACGGTGCTGGCGGTGTTCGCCAGAATGGCCAGCAGGTTGCGTTCGCCCTCTTCCATCTGGTGCGGCGCGCGAAAGGCCAGCGCCAGCACGCCCACCACGCGATCTTCCGCGAAAAGTGGGAAGGCATAGAACGAGCGCACGCCTTCCGGCAGCAGGTGCGCCAGCGGCCACACGCCCACGTCGTCCAGCAGGGTCGGCGCGTGGACGGCGCGGATGATCTCCGGACGCAGCCAGTGGCCCGGCGGCATGGGTTGGCGCGGCGCGCTGGGTAGCAGCGCCACGGCGCAGAGATCGACCCGCGTGATGCGCCTGACCTGGCGCTCGACGATGCCGATGGCGGCATCCAGATCCAGCACGCTGCTGTTGAAGGCGTTGGTCAGGCGCGTCAGCAGATCCATCTCATCGGCGCGGCGGCGATTGTCGGTGAGCAGCTTCGCGTTTTCGAGGGCGATGGCGCAGACGCGGGCGAGGTCTTCCAGCCCCAGCAGCAACATCTGGCTGGCGCGCAGCCCGTCACCACCCCAGGCGATCTCGTCCTCGGCGGGGACGACCACCAGCGCCCCCACCGGTCCGCCGCGCCCCTGCAACGGCGCGATGATGCGCGCGGGCAGGCCCGGCCCACCGGCTTCCAGCAGGGCGCGGGCGTCGCGCAGGGCGCGCGTTTCCGGCGTGTCGTCGCTCAGGGGGATGGGATCGCCGGCGGCGACGCGCAGCAGGGCCGTCGTCCAGCCCTGCATCGTGGCATCCGCCGTGCTGGCGACCATAAAGAGCGTGTCGTCGCGCACCTCATACAGCAACACGCGCCGGCAACCCAGGTATGTCGCCACGCGGACGGGGATCAATTCGAGCAGGTGCGCCAGGGAGGGCGCTTTGGTGAGCGCATCAAGCAGTGCCGGCAGGGAGCGGCGCGGCTCCGGCGGGCGGGCGCGCGTCGCGGGCAGGGGGGCAGGGTTCCCATGCAGCGATGGGATGGGCGTAGCGCCGCCCGATGCCACGAGCCGGCGATCAGCATCGTGGTCCTGAGCCAACGTTTGATTATCGATAAGCACGAGATCCCTCTCTTTTCGGCGGGCGCGGCGCATCCTGCGCGTTCAACGGCCCGTCGCATTGTTATTGTGCCACTGCAAAGCGGCTTCTGTCAACAGACAAGGAAGCCGGGGGTGGCGTGATCGTGGGGGATTAGGGCGGACCATGGAGGACCAGGGCGACCACAACGAGGACGAGGGCGACCACAACGAGGACAAGGGCGACCACAAGGGTACGCCCCTACAGACCCGATGGCGAGCGGCAATGTCGCGTCCCTCCCAATGCCCGGCTTTTTCATGGTCATATACTTGAGCTTCAGGTATTTCGCAGGAAATTTCCAAAGAATCGCGGGCAAAATCGGCAAATTCATGTTATGATAGAGAAACACAATCGCGTGTTGCATCTGCAATCAACGAGAGGAGCAAACAAGCCGATGAAAGTCTTTCCCTCTGATCGTATCCGCAATGTCGCGCTCATCGCGCACGGTGGGGCCGGCAAAACATCGCTGGCCGATACCGCGCTCTTTGACACCGGCGCGGTCTCGCGCATCGGGCGCGTCGATGATGGTTCGTCCGTCGTGGATGTCGATCCCGATGAGCAGAAGCGGCGCACCACGCTGTCCCTCAAGATCGTTCCCCTGGAATGGCAAGATTCGAAGATCAACCTGCTGGATACCCCTGGCGACACCGAATTCATCGGCGAGGTGAAGTCCGCCTTGCGGGTGGCTGACGGCGCGGTCTTGTTGGTAACGGCGGAAAAAGGCGTCGAGGTCGGCACGGAGATGACGTGGCGTTATGCTGACGAACGCCAGTTGCCGCGCATGGTCTTCGTCACCAAGCTGGACCGCGAAAATACCAGCTTCGATCACGCGCTGTCTTCGCTGCGCGAACATTTCGGCAAGCGCGTCGCGCCCATGCATGCGCCCATCGGCGCGGTCGCCGGCTTCAAAGGCATCGTCGATATCTGCGCCAACAAGGCGTATACCTACGACAACGGCAAGGCCACTGAGACTGCCGTCCCCGCCGACATGGCCGACCAGATCGCCGCCTACCGCGAACAGTTGCTGGAAGCCGCCGTTGAGAGCGACGACGAGCTGATGATGAAGTACCTGGATGGCGCGACGATCAGTGATGCGGAACTCTGCAACGCCGTCAAGACCGCCGTGGCCCAGGGGCTGCTGGTGCCGGTCCTGGCCGGCTCAATCACCAAGAACATCGGCATCCCGGCGCTGCTGGACGCCATCGTGGCCTATTTCCCGTCCGCCGCCGCGACCAACCAGCGCGAGGCGGCGAGCATGAACGGCAGCCTGGCCGCGCTCGTCTTCAAGACGACGGTCGATCCACAGCGCGGGCAGATCACGACCTTCCGCGTTTTCAATGGCGCACTGAAGCCCGACAGCCACACCTGGAACGCGCGCACCAGCACCGACGAGCGCCTGGGCCAGCTTTTGCTGATTCGCGGCAAGCAGCAGGACGTGCTGACGGAAGTACCCGCCGGTGATATCGCCTGCGCCGTCAAGCTCAACAACACGCATACCGGCGACACGCTCTGCACCAAAGACCATCCGGTGGAACTGCCGGGGATCGCCTTTCCCCAGCCGGCTTTCACCACGGCCATCGCGCCGAAAAGCAAGAACGATCTAGATAAGCTGGGCAACGCGCTCAGCCGCCTGGCCGAGGAAGATCCGACCATCCATATCGCGCGCGACCAGGAGACGGCGGAGACGCTGCTTTCCGGCGTAGGCGAGTCGCATGTGGACATCACCATCGAACGCATGCAGCGCAAATTCGGCGTCGAGGTCGAGAAGCACGATATGCACGTGCCGTACCGCGAGGCCATCCGCAAGCCGGCGCGGGCCAACGGGCGCTTCAAGCGCCAGAGCGGCGGCCACGGCCAGTTCGGCGACGTGACGCTGGAGATCGCCCCGCTGCCTTTCGGCGACTCGCAAGATTTCGTCTTCGAGAACAAGATCGTCGGCGGCGTGGTGCCGAAAGAATACATTCCGGGCGTGGAAAAGGGCGTGCGCGATGCGCTGAAAAAGGGCTTTGTCGCCGGCTACCCGCTGATCCACATCCGCGTCGCGGTCGTGGACGGCAAGTACCACCCGGTCGATTCGTCGTCGCAAGCCTTCGAGGTCGCCGGCTCCTACGCCATGCAAGAGGCCGTGCCGCTGGCGAACCCCGCCTTGCTGGAACCCGTGATGGTCGCCACCATCGTCGTGCCAGATACCTACATGGGCGACGTGACGAGCAATCTGAACACCAAGCGCGGGCGCGTGCAGGGCATGGAGACGCTGGGCAACGGCTTCACCCAGGTGAACGCGATCGTGCCGATGGCTGAGATGCTGCACTATTCGCGCGATCTGCGCTCGATCACGCAGGGACGCGGCACCTTCTCGATGACCTTCGATCACTACGAAGAAGTGCCACCAAACGTGCAGCAGCAGATCGTCGATGCGGTGAAGAAGACGCAAGCCTCCTTCGCCACCTCGCAGCACTAGCACACTAGGACGATCGAACACGAAGTCCACGAAAAAGCCACGAAGGTCACGAAAAGAAGAAAAGGCTATCGTTGATTGGTTATGGCATCAATCAACGATAGGTTGCACTTTGCATCCACATTCGTGTTTTTCGTGGAATTTCGTGTCCTCCGTGTTCCGTCGCCTTTAGCTCATGATTGCAAATCGAAGGTATTGAAGGGAAAGGAGAGGTAATCATAGCAAAGTATCGGCGTTGGCAACAGTTTATCCGAGAATATCGGAAATTGTCCTCGGAAGAGCGTCTAGCATTTGAGGTGGCGTGGCGTGCAATTAATGCATCGCTCAATGATGGACGTGGCCTTCCACCACCACCATTGGTGGAGAAGATGACTGATATGATTGTGTATGAAGTCCGCTGGGCTGGTGATGGACGTGCGACGTTCCATATTGAGCATGGCGCTGCTGGCGATATCGTGATTGTCTGGCGGCGCATCGGCAATCATCAGATTGAGAAGAACCCTTAGTGGTACAATGACAATGAACCGCCTCGCGTATCGGCGAGGCAAAGGGAGCAAACAATGGCAACCGTCACCATTTCTGAACAGGTCTATCAGGCACTCATGGAAGCCGCCGCTGCACGTGGCGTTTCACCTGATACCATCATCGCGGAGGGACTCGCTGCGTTGGACGAACAGACAGCAGAAGAGCCAATGACTGCTGATGAATTCGCTGTTGCGCTAGGCATGACGCCGGAAGATGTGGCGCGCGCTGACGAAGAGGCGCGCCGCCGCTACCCCGAAGCCTTTGGCATTCCTAGCAATTAGCACACCACCCACTCGTCTTATTCCAAGCAAAATGCGTAGGGCGGATAGGAATGCCGGCCCTACGCAATCACCAGGAATCTTTCCGTGTCCTCCGTGATTCGTACCCCGCTTTATCTTCGCTCTATCCCCGGCTGTAGAGCGGCATGATCACGTAGAGATAACCATCGTTGCCGAGCGGGCGCACCAGGCCGGGCGCCTGCGCGGAGTTCAGTTCCAGCGTGATCTCCGGCGTGTCGATGACGCCCAGCACGTCGCTGAGATACTTGATGTTGAAAAGGATGTTGACGGCGGGGCCATCCACCGTGGCATCCACCGTGCCGGTGGAGTCGCCGAGTTCGTCGTTGGTCGCTTGCAGCGTCACCACGCCGGGCGTCAGCCCCTCTTGCCCCGGCGTCACGGCCACCTTGACCGTGTTGCTGGCGGATTCGCTTTTGGCGAAGAGCGAGGCGACCTTGGCGGCAGCGCGCAGTTTATCCGTGGGGATGACGACGCGCGTGCCGAAGCTCTTGGGGATGATCGCCTCGAAGTTGGGGAACTGGCCTTCGATCAGGTGCGACACCATCTCCACCCCCGGCGCGCGGAAGACGAGCTGGTTGCGCGCCGACGCCGTGAAGACCTCGACCGTGCCTTCCGGCGGGATAATCTTGCTGAGTTCGTTCAGGGTGCGCGAGGGGATGAGCAGGTCTTCGCTACGGTCTTCCGCGCCGGGCAGCGCGGTCGTGCGCACGGCCAGCCGATAGGTGTCGGCGGCGGCGAAGATGAGCTTGCCGTCGCGGGCGCGGGCCAGCACGGCGGTGAAAACGGGCCGCGCGTCATCCTGCGCCGCCGCGAAGGCCGTCTGGGTGATCATGCTGCGCAGTTCGCCCACGTCCAGCACCAGCGGCTTCTCCGCGCCCTCGATCTGCGGGATGGCGGGGAACTCGCCGGGATCCATGCCGCGAATATTCGCCTCGCTGGTGCCGCCGCGCACGCGCACACCCGGCGTGCCGCCCGGCAGCGGCCCTAGCTCGATCTCGCCGGATTCCAGCGCGTTGACGAAATCCGTCAGCAATTTTGCCGGAATGGTGGTCGATCCCTCTTCTTCGACCTGCGCCGCCACGCGGCAGGTGATGGCGATCTCCAGGTTCGTCGCCGAAAGGCGCACATGGTCGCCCTCGGTCACGAGCAGCAGGTTCGCCAGCACGGGCAGCGTGCTGCGCGTGGCAACGGCGTGGCCAACCATCGCCAGCCCCCGGCTCAACTCTTGTCGCTTGCAATTGATCTTCATCGTTGTCATCTCCCATTGCCCAGCGCCTAAAGTCGCGCCGATGAGCCGCTGGCCGCGAAGGCCACCTACGTGGCCTGGATCTCAGCCCGTGTAGACGGGCTTCGCGGCGAAACGCCCATAGGCGCGGGTTCACCCGCCGGTCCTTTGTTTTGATCTTTGAATGATTTCTGATGCTTTATTCTATGATAGTCGTGCGAAAATAGAAGCATTAGTACCATACCCGAAAGGACAATGAGACTATGCCCGATGAAACGTCCGCAGATCCGCCTGAATTAGCGCGCGACGAGGTCGTGGTGATCGAGACGAATCTGGATAACGTCACCGGCGAGACGCTGGGCTGGCTGATGGATCGGCTGTTGGAGGCCGGCGCGCTGGACGTGAGCTATACGGCGATGCAGATGAAGAAGAACCGCCCGGCGACGCTGGTGCGCGTCATCGCCCAGGCCGCCGATGCCGAGCGGCTGGCGGCGCTGCTGGTGCGCGAGACGCCGACGCTGGGCGTGCGCCTGCTGCCGATGCAGCGCCTGATCGCCACGCGCCGCACGGAAACCGTCGCCTCGCCTTATGGCCCCCTCGCGGTGAAGCTGAAGCTGCTGGCCGGCACGCTCGTCAGCGCCGCGCCCGAATACGAAGATTGCCGCCGCCTGGCGCTCGCCCACGATCTGCCACTGGCCGAAATGACGGAGCGGCTGGATCGCTGGCTGCGCGAGTACTACAGCTTGCCGGATGCCTGATGCATTTGCCAGGTGCGGTGACTGATCACCCTGTACTGGTATCGTGGGGCGGACATTCCTGTCCGCCGTCACAACGCGGGCGGTTGCCGATGCGGCAGAGACGGCGGGCGGTTGAAACCGCGCCTAAGGGCGTGCCGCCACGAAGTCCGCCGTCGCGGACTGGAGGGTGCGAAACCGCCGTCCCCACCAGAAGTCCGTGCCGTTCGCCCTGCCCCGGCGCGATGTGGTATCCTGTAAGCACTATGAGTACTCGAAAGCGGCCCACCAAAGGCGCACCGCCGCCCGCCAAATCGAATACATCCTCACGCCCGGTGACACCACGCCCAGCGGCAACGCCCGCCGCGCGCCCGCTGACGCCGCAATCGGCGAAAGCGCCGGTTAGCGCACCGTCGGTGCCAGCGACGAGATCGGCTTCGCGCCCGGTGGCGGCTGCTGCGCCGGCCCCTAGCGCCACCAGTGGCACGGCTAACCGAACGGCACCATCCGCCCGCAGCGCCACGAAGCCGGCCTCCGCCGCGCGTCCCGCCGGTACTGCTGCTCGCGCCACCGCACCCGTCGCCCGCGCGGTTCCCCCATCCGCCACCAGCGCGCCCGTCACGCGGTCCCCGATCTCGTTGCTCAGCGCGGTCATCCGCGCCTTCCCATATATGGGACTGGCGTATGTCATCTTCCTGGGGGCCATCGAGACGAGCATGCAGGTGGTCTATATCGTCGCGGTGATTGCCATCATTGGTGCGCTGGCGCTGGTGTTGGCGCGCAATCCCAAGGCGACGGCGCAGGTGCCGTCCCTGGCGGCTTTGCGCACTACGGTTGAGGCGTGGCCCGGCGAGGTCGTCGCCGTTTCCGCCGCGCTGCTGGCGCTGGGCCTGGGGCTGATCGGCTGGGCCGGCTGGCACGCGACGCATGACCAAAGCCTCTCGTGGATGGCGCTTTTGCTGCTGGTGCTGGCGCTCTTCTCGCTGATCCGCGCCAGTTATCAGCGCCCGGAAGTTGCGGCATCATGACGACACCCGCCCTGCCGGTGCTGACGCTGAAGGCGCACCGCGATGAAGCCCTCATGCGCGGCCATCCGTGGATCTTCTCGCGCGCGATCCGCGATCCTAAGCCCACCCTCGCCCCCGGCGAATTGGTGGACGTGCAGGATGCCGCCGGCACCTTCATCGCGCGCGGCTACTACCATCCCCAGACTGACATCGCCGTGCGCGTGCTGACCCGCGATCCGGCAGCAAGCATCGACGCCGCTTTCCTGGCGCAGCGCATCCAACAGGCGCGGGCGCTCCGCGCGCCGCTCGAACGCGATCCCCGCACGGATGCTTATCGCGTGATCAATGCCGAAGGCGACTTCCTGCCCGGCGTCATCGTCGATCGCTATGCCGATGTGCTGGTGGTCCAGATCTCGACGGCAGGGATGGAGCGGCTGACGCCGGCGTTAGTGGAGGCGCTGCGCACGGTGCTGGAGCCAACCGCCATCGTGCTGCGCAACGACGTGAACGCGCGGGCGCGCGAGGGGCTGGCGCGCGAGCGCACGCGGCTCGCCTGGGGCGACACGCCCCCGCTGGTGGCGATTCAAGAGAACGGTTTGCGCTTCACGGTGGACGTGTGGACGGGCCAGAAGACCGGCTTCTTTCTGGATCAGCGCGACAAGCGCCAGGCGTTGCAGAAATATGCTCCTGGGGCGCGCGTGCTGAATGCCTTCAGCTATACCGGCGGCTTCGGCATCGCGGCGGGGGTGGCGGGCGCGGCCCACATCACCTCCGTCGATCAATCGGGGCCGGTCATCGCCCACGCCCGCGACCAATTCGCCCTGAACGGCCTCGATCCCGCCGCGCACGAATTTCTGGTCGGCGACGCTTTCGCCTATCTAGAAAAGTGGGCCACGGGCGACGAGCGCTTCGATATCGTCATCCTCGATCCGCCCGCTTTCGCCAAGACGCTTCAGGCGCGGCCCCAGGCGCTCCGCGCCTATCGCCGGTTGAACATGCTGGGGATGCGCGTCCTCGCGCCCGGCGGCCTGCTTGTCACCTGCTCCTGCTCTGGCGCGGTCAGCATGGACGATTTCAGCGCCAATGTGCAGGAAGCCGCGCAACGCCTGGGCCGCCCCGTCCAGAGCGCCGAAACCTTCACCCACGGGTTGGACCATCCCGTCCTGCTCGCCATGCCCGAAGGCGGCTATCTGAAAGTGCTTTTCTGCCGCGTGCCTTGATCCGCCCCCAAGCGAGCGTCCGCTGGGCCTGCCCGCGCCACTGGCATCGGCGGCATGCGGGTTTCAGCGCAGCGCGATGACGACGGCGAAGCGGCCCGTCTTGCTGTTTTCCAGGCGATGCGAGAAGAAGAGATCGCGCCGGCAGCCGGTGCAGAGCTCGCTCTGCTCGATGCGATCAGCCCGCACGCCGCTGGCGAGCAGTTGCGCGCGATTGCACGCCGCCACGTCCAGCCGCAGCGAAGGGCGTTGGTCGCCGTCGCCGGTGGGGACCATGATCTCCGAAAAGAAGGTGTGCTGCGCCGCGAGGGGATGGGCAGCGAACGCATCACGCACGGGGGCATCCACCTCATAGCAGCAGGGGCCGATGCTGGGCGCGATGCCCACGTAGACCTCGTCGGGCTGCGTGCCATAGCGTTCGTGCATGGCCGTCAGCGCGTTCACGGCGACCGCGCTGCTGGTGCCGCGCCAGCCGGCATGGACCAGCGCGATGGCCTCGTGAGCGGGATCGACCAGCAAGATCGGCGTGCAATCGGCATAGGCCCAGAAGAGGCCCACCCCGCGCGCCCGCGTGATCAGCGCGTCGGCTTTGGTGTAGATGCGCCGCGCGAACGCCGCTTCATCGGCGAGATCCTCCGGCACGACCTCCACCACGTTTGTGCCGTGGACGGGGTGCGCCGTCACCAGCGTGGGATGGTCCGGTAGCGTGGCGACGACGCGGGCGCGGTTTTCTGCCACCCGCGCGGGATCGTCCCCGACGCTCAGCCCACAATTCAACGTGGCATACGGCGGCGCGCTCACGCCTCCCTGCCGCGCGAAGACGCCGTGAGTGATCAGCCCGTCGAACGCCGCGAACTGGTCAAACTGAAACCAGATAATGTCGCCATTTGTGTTTTGCCGCACGCCCGTTACCTACCTGCAAGAAAATAACCCCACCCCCGGTGGCTCCACCCCCGGCCCCTCCCCATCTGCGGATGGAGAGGGGAGCGCAGACATGGGGCGGACATTCCTGTCCGCCTGGTGTTATGACCGACAAGAATGTCTATCCGCCAAGGAGTTGTGTTGCATGCTCCCACGCCGCCGCTGACACCTCATACCACATTCTGTCCACCATTTCGTGTTCTTCGCGCCTTTTCGTGGCTTTCGTGTTCTGTCCTCGCGCTATCACAGGTTGGAACCTGACTAGCGGTAGTGATGCGTTGATATGGCATCAGGGTTCTGGCTTCACGCCGTCACCGGGCGCGAATTGAGTTGGCGGAGCGCCGTGATCATCGCTGGCAGTTGTGCCAGCACGCTGTCGATGTCGGCCTGCGTCGTGCTGTGGCCCAGCGTCAGGCGCAGGTGGCCGCGATTCCATGTGTCGTCAAGCCCCAGCGCCACCAGCACGTGCGAGGGATCGACGATGGCGGATGTGCAGGCGGAGCCACTGGCCGCGGCGATGCCCGCGACATCCAGGTTCAGCAGCAAGGATTCGCCTTCGATGCCCTGGATCACGATGCTGGCGCTGTTCGGCAGCCGCTCGGTGGGATGCCCCGTCAGGCGCGTGCCGTCGATCTGCAAGAGGCCGGCGATGATGTGGTCGCGCAAGGCGATGAGGCGCGCGTTCTCCGCGTCGCGCTCAGCCTGGGCCAGTGCCAAAGCGGTCGCCGCGCCGACGATGCCAGCTACGTTCTCCGTACCAGCGCGCCGGTTGCGCTCCTGCGAGCCGCCGGTGATCTCCGGTGTGATGCGCGTCCCCGTGCGCAGATAGAGGATGCCGACGCCCTTGGGGCCATAGAACTTGTGCGCCGCCAGCGATAGGGCATCGACCTTGAGCCTGGTCACGTCCAGGTCCAGCGCGCCGCCAGCTTGCACGGCGTCGGTATGCAGCGCGATGCGCCGGGGGCGGCAGAGCGCGCCGATCTCGGCGATGGGCTGGATCGTGCCGATCTCGTTATTCGCCAGCATGATCGTGACGAGGATCGTGGTGTCGGTCAGCGCGGCCTCCACGTCTGCCACGCGCACGCGACCCGTCGCATCCACCGGCAGATAGGTGACGCGATAGCCCTCGTCTTCCAGCGCCTGGCAGGTATGCAGCACGGCGTGGTGTTCGATGCTGCTGGTGATGATGTGGTTGCCGCGCTTGCGCTGCGACGCCGCGATGCCCCGAATCGCCAGGTTATCGGCCTCGGAACCGCCGCCGGTGAAAACCACTTCCGTCGGGCGGCAATTCAAGATGCGCGCTACCGTCTCGCGGGCGTCGTCCAGCGCCGCCGCCGCATGGCGTCCCAGCGCGTACACGCCGCCGGGATTCCCGAACTGCGTCGTAAAATAGGGCAACATCGCATCCACCACGCGCGGATCGACCGGGGTGGTGGCGGCATGATCCAGATAAATGGTACCATCGGGCAAAGGCATATTGCTGGCTCCTCGTCTCGCTCCATGCACTACTACAAAAAGTATAGCACGTGAGCGCGACGCGCTGCTCAGCTCGCTCGTGGACCTTGCGCCGCGCGGACGCTGATCTCGTGGTGAAGGATGACATCCCACATCGCCCGGCTGACGCATTCTTCGTGGAGCGCCTGGGGCGGGGCGTGGGGCAGGCGCGGCAGCCAGGCCCAGGCGGGGATATGCCGCCGGCAGATGCCACACTCCCAGCGGCCCATGCTCCATCGCCGCTCGTGCTGCTCGTGGAAACGCGCCATCATGCGCGCGAAGATCGCCAACAGCCGGCGTCGGTGCTGGGTGGCGCGAAAGGCCAGCAGCGCCGCGTCATCGGCGTGGGGTACGCGCGGCAGCGCGCCGGATAGTCCCCCGCGCCGGCGCGCGTGGGTGGGCGTGCCGCCCAGATAATGCGTCGGCACCCGCGACGCGCGATAAACATGGGCCGTCGCCGCCGCCGGTCCCATGCCCCACAAATCCGCCATAAGCCGCTGCCTCCTTGCATAACCACTAGATAAGTCCAGGGCCGCGCCGCGTGGCCCAAACGTCCCGCCGCGCCCGCCCATCTGTCTCTAGCGTACCAGGGGCGCAAAATAGGGCGGCGTGCAAGCCTGGTGCAAACATGTTGACTAGCCAATGAATCAAACTTTGCTTGTATTGTAAAGGTACTTTTTGCACAGGATGCAGAGTTTTTCAAACGAATGCGTTATACTTTACTAGGTGATTGTCAACTGGTGCTTGCAATTCCGAAAGTTTTGGCAGACACTTACGGCTTAATGTCTGTTTCAACTACTTTACGGATTAATACCCCTAGCACTTTTGGGGTTTGCACTTTGTAATCACAAAAGACAGCTATCAGCAAGAGGATAAGTTTATGAACCAAAAGCATAAAACAGTGTCCAGTACTAACTATTCAAAATTTTCATTTCGAAAGAATGATAGTATAGGCAATCCAGCCGCCGAGTCAGATGCAGCATTTTTAGTAAACTGTTTTGTTGATAATGAGGGCGATTTGGGTATCTTGCGTAACTGCGAAGATGAGCGTGGAATTTTGGTAGGACGCACCGGCGCAGGTAAAACAGCTTTGCTTACGATGCTGCTTAACAAAGAAGAGCGAGTAATTTCTTTAGATCCTCATGATCTAGCTTTGGGATATATATCAGATTCACCAGTACTAACGTTTTTTGAATCATTAGGCATAAAGATGGATGTTTTCTATCGAGCTTTATGGCGACATGTATTCGTTGTTGAAATCCTTAAGCAATTATTTGATCTTAGTAGTGAACAAGATAAGGCAGATCCATGGAATGTCCTGAAATATAGATTGCAAAGAAAACGAGCACATTTAGAAGGGCTTGAATACCTTCGCCAAAGGGGTACCCAATTTTGGAATACTACAGAAGAGTCAATCAAAGATATTACTATCAGAACAGAAAAAGAATTAAAGGCCACTGTAGATATTGGTCTTCATCAATTTATTGCAATGGGAGCAGAAGGTGCGATGAGACTAACGACTGAACAGCATGGGCTAATGCGTCAATTAGGGCAAGAAGTAGTAAATCGCAATCAAATGAGCAAGCTTTCTGCATTGTTTGATGCACTTGATAATGAGCTTTTAGTTGATCAACAAAAACGCTTCTTTATTATTGTAGATAAGCTTGATGAGGATTGGGTTGATAATCCAACACGCTATCGATTAATTCGTGCTCTTATTGAAACTTTGCGCGACTTTAATTCTAAAATTAGACAGGCAAAAGTAGTAGTTGCCCTACGAGTTGATCTATTTGATCGTGTCCTTTCTGCAACTAGAGATTCGGGCTTTCAGGGCGATAAATATCAAGCTTTGTGCCTACCAATTCGGTGGAACCGGGACAATCTAGTAAAAGTAGTTGATCGCCGAATCAACCAATTTATTGAAAACAGATACGCAAGTAACCAAATTATCGGACATAGAGAGATTCTGCCACCTACAATCGGCGTAAACCAAGAAAAAACAATCGATTATGTATTAGATCGCACATTATTGCAACCAAGAGATATAATAATGTTTTTTAATATTTTAGTTGAGTTAAGTGCTCAAAACACGAGTAAAAACGGATTGATTTCCCAGCAAATCGTCCAGGACGCAGAAAATCGTTATTCTCGTGATCGACTAAAATCATTGATAGAAGAATGGTCTGTTCATTACCCAAATTTAGGACTTCTCACAGAGCTTTTAGCTACTCGATCATCTCATTTTCGGCTAGGCGAAATAACGTCGGATGAATTGGTTAATTTGAGTATCAATATTGTGGAGCAGACTAATCCAGTAGTAGGAGATGATTATCATATTATGTGCAGATATGTTGAGGGAAAGGGTAAATCTGATAACGAATGGTTACGTAGTCAAATCGCGTGGATTTGGTATCGTGTAGGTCTAATAGGCTTGAAAACATCTCCTTACCTAAGTGTGATTTGGTCGGGTGATTTACTAGAGCGTTTGTCTCCAAAAGATATCAACGATAGTACAAAAATCCATATACACAAGGCTTTTGATCGTTCTCTTGGTTGTAAACCTTGCTAGTATTGTTTTTGGACTTAAATTCGGTCAAAAAGACTCAGAAGCGCGCGTGGGTCAGCGCGGCCAGCGCGATGCCCACGGCCAGCGTCAGGCCGAATTGGAAATGCAGGGCGGAGATCTGTTTCATGCCGCGCATATACGCTTTGCGGTCGGTGGTTAGCAAGATGGCGCGCAGGTGGGTATAGGCTGTAGGGAACGAGAGCCACGCCAGCAGGCTAAAGAGCGGCAAAAGGTGTACCAGCGCGAAGGCCGTCAGGGCGACATACGCGCCGACGATGAGCGCCGCGTGATAGCGTTTGCCGAAAGCCTGGCCGAAACGCACCACCACGGTCTTTTTATTCACCGCCAGATCGTCCTGGTAGTCGCGGATATTATTCATATTGAGGATGGCGACGACGAGGAAACCGACCGGCACGCTGGCCGCGAACGCCGCCCACGACCAATGCGGGATCTGCACATAGTATGCGCCCCAGGTCATCAGGAAGCCCATCGCCAGGAAGACCATCACATCCCCCAGGCCGCGCGTCGCCAGCTTAAAGGGCTTGGCGCTATAGAAATAGGCTATCGCCAGCCCAGCCAGCCCGAAGAAGATAATTGCGGGACCAACCGTAGCGAGGAGCGCGATGCCCAACGCGACGGCCACGCCAAAGGCCGCGAAGCCCCCCAGCAACACCTGCTGCGCCGACATGGTTCCCTGAAAGATCACGGTGCTAGCGCCCAGTGATTGTTTGGTGTCAAGCCCATAGCGCCAATCAAAATATTCGTTGAAAAAGTTCGCGCCCACCTGCAAGAACAAGCCTGCCAGGAATGCCGCCAGGAACAGCCACGGATGGAACGCGCCTTGATACGCCGCCACGGCTGTCCCCACCAGGAGTGGACTGACGGTGGCGGTGAGCGAAAAAGGGCGCGCAGTCTTCACCCACACGCCGATTGCTGCGCGTGGCGTGCGGATGGGCGCAGCTTCACTGATCTCGGTCATGGTACAGCCTCACATGTACATATCTCTTGCTATACTATACTACTGGCGGGCGGGAGCGAACAAGGATCTGCGCAGCAAACGGCAAAGTGGAGGAATTGCAATGGCCCCTCTCTGGCGCGACGGCAACTTTCGGCGCATCTGGGCCGGGCAAACGGCGTCGATCTTCGGCGACCGCGTGACGGATATCGCGCTGCCGTGGCTGATCCTGGTGCAGACGCGCTCGCCCATCGCTGCCGGGCTGGTCGCGGCGGCGCGCTATGTGCCGATGGTGCTGCTGGGCGTTTTCGTCGGCGTCGTGGCGGATCGCGTGCCGCGCCGGGGGCTGCTGCTGGCGTGCGATGCCATGCGGGCGCTGGCGCTGGGGGTGATCGTCGTGCTGGCGCTGGCCGGGCGCGCCGCGCCGTTGGGGCTGCTGGCCGGCGTCGTGCTGGTGTTGGGCATCGGCCAACTGGGCTTCCAGGCGGCCTACTGGGCGTGGCTGCCGGACGTGACGGGCGAGGCGCAGTATGGCCGGGCGACGGCGGCGCTGGAAGCCGCCGATGCCGCCAGCACGCTCACCGGCCCCGCGCTGGGTGGCGCGCTGATCCAGGTCATCGGTCCCGCGCTGGCGCTGGGCGCGGATGCCGCGTCGTATGCCGCGTCTTTTGTGGCGCTGGTTGCCGTGCGCCCGCCCCCGCTGCCACAGGCTGAGGCGCGCGGCGCGATCGGGTGGGGCAGCCTCTGGCGCGAGATCGCCGAAGGCGCGCGGACGATCCTGGCGTCGCCGGCGCAACGCCTGCTGAAAAGTTTCGGCACCGTACTCTACCTGAGTTCGGGGACGATCACCGTGTTGCTGGCGGTGCTGACGCAGACACGCCTGCACCTGCCCGCCTGGCAGGCCGGTTTCGTCTATGCCGCCGCTGGCATCGGTGGCCTGATCGGTAGCATGGTAGCGCCCCAGGTGCTGAAGCGCGCGTGGCCGCACGCTTTAGCCGCGACCTGCGCCGGCGCGGCGCTGGGCATGGCCGGGCTGGCGCTGGCCTGCGTGTTGCCTGGTGGCAGCGCCTTCGCGGTGGCGCTGGCGGCGAACCTGCTGCTGGATGGCTGTGTGGCGCTGAGCTTTATCATCACCGGCACGACCAGCACGCTCATCACGCCGCGCGTGGTGCGCGGGCGCGTCAACGCCATCAGCGCGCTCTATAGCGCCGCCGTGCGCGGCGGCGGCCTGGTGCTGGCCGGCCTGCTGGCGGCGGGCGGCGATCCGCTACCGGCCTTCGCCGCGCTCAGCGCGGCCTTCGCGCTGGCGAGCGCCGTGGGCGCGACACGCCGGGGAGCCGCCACCACGGCACCGCCGCAGCCCGCCCTTGAGTGAGCAATACAGCGCGTGCCAGCGGCGGATAAGGATATCCATCCCACGATCCAGCAGGCAGCCCTGCTGGTCTGTCACCTTCCTCGGCGAACAACCATCTTCCTCTTAAACTCCCCCTCTCCATCGCCGATGGGGAGGGGGCTGGGGGTGGGGCCGCACGCTCAGCGTGTGCCGGAGGTCGCCGTCGAGTTTTGGTTCTGGTTCTGGTTTTGATTCTGCTGGCCCTGGCTCTGGCCCTGACCCGTGATCTTACTCATCAGGCCGTTTTGCACGTGCAGTTGGTTATGCACGTCTTTGACGCCGTGAACGGATTCAGCGACATCTTCTGCCGTGCGCTTGCTCTGCCGGTCGTCTACCGTGCCGGAAAGCGTGACCTCGCCGTTTTTGACACTCACGTTGATTTCGGTGGCGTCGAGGTTGCCGTGCTGCGTCAGGCGTTGGTTGATGTCGTCGCGGATGCTCTCGTCGGATCGCTGGTAGCCGCGCGGCCCCTTGCCGGTGTGCGGACCAGGGGTGTTCCAGTCGCTTTGCTGGCCGTAACGCTGCTGGCCGTAGCTCTGTCCCTGGTTAGATTGCCCCTGGCCGTAGCCGCCCTGGCCATACTGGCTTTGACCATACTGACCCTGGTTGCCGTAGCCCTGCATGCCGCTCTGATCGTACTGGCCCTGATTGCCATATTGGCCCTGCATGCCACTCTGGCCCTGGTTGCCATAGCCCTGCATACCACCCTGGCCATAGTAGCTCTGGTTGCCGGGCCAGCCGCCCTGGCTATAACTGCTGCCCTGGCCACCATAACCCTGGCCACCCTGGCTGTATTGCCCCTGCGCGCCATAGCCGTAGCTCTGGCCGAAATTGCCGGTCGGGCGATCACGGTCCCAGCCACCTTGCCCCTGGCCTTGCTGCATCATCCGGTCACGGTCCCAACCACCTTGCCCTTGATAGCGGTCCTGATCGCGATCGTAGCGGCCATAGCGCCCACGGTCATAGCTGCCAGAGCCATAGCGGCGCTGTTCCTCGTTGTCATTGTCACGGTCATAATCAGGCTGGTTGTTCCGATTGAACATGGGTAAAAGTTGCTCCTTTCATCAGCAGTGATGCACAGTAAACGGGGGCGAACACCAGCTGTGCTGCTCCCTTGCCAGGCAACGCCCGTGGTTGCCCAGCGAGGCCGGGCGACCTCCATCGGCCCTGCGCCGCATACAGGGGACCAAGAGGTACAAGCGGGGGCGACGAATTGACAGAATCAGACAGTCTTCCCAAATTACCACAAGGGCGCGAGTTCCTGCCACCGCTCCAGCGCGACTGCCGGGTGCGGGTGCGTATCCAAGAATTGATCTACGTGCTAGCTGTGCGGGCGCGCAGCCGATCTGGTGGATATGCCGCGTATGCGATGGACACAGGGCCGAGGCGGTGAGAGCGGCGCTGGCATGGCAGCGGGGCGAATATCTGGCGCTCTGTTCGGCGCTGCGCATGGTGTTATGTGGTCTACCACAGGCAGCGCCTGGCTGGTGCTGCTCCATCCTTCCGCTGCGTAGCGCAGCGTTTGGGGCGCGTGGTCGCTTTCAATCTCATGTTGGCAGCGATCTTGCGGCAAAACTTGCCCGATGGGCCGCCCGCCACACCATCATGCCCGCCCGCGCTTGATCGCGGCCCCACCCCCGGCCCCTCCCCATCGCCGATGGAGAGGGGCGATCTGGCCTTCCAAATCGATCATGTAGATCGCGTCGATCAGCCTGAACGGGTGATCTCCCCCTCTCCGTCGAAGACGGGAGGGGGCCGGGGGTGGGGCCGCAAAAGTCATGGGGGGTGGTTGACACCCAGCGCATGTGCTTATACTAAAGGTGGTCTACCAAAGGCAAACACTCAGGGGAGGTTGGGAAGATGCAGCAGCACTCATTACTTCAATCCCGTCACTCGCTCACCAACGGCACGCTGTCTCACGACTACGGCTATCGTCACGGCTCCGGCGCGATGTACCAGAGCATGATCGCGCTCTTACTCGCCCTCGTGCCGCTCTTGCTCGCGGTCGCCTTCTTCATCGCATTCCTCCACGGCAACTAAGCGCCGTGTGGCGAGCGCCTTCTGATGTCCAGTGTGTTGATAATCTACTGGGCAGCAGGAGGCGTTTGTGAAAATTCCTTGTGTTTCACAGCGTACTATGTAACAAACCATGCCCTTGTCAGCAGCACTATGATCACGATCACCTTGATCTATGTTATGGTGTAACCAACATCTGGTCAGGGAGTTGCTTTCTGATCGTCTTTATCCCGCATAAGGAGTGCGCCACCGCATATGCCAAAACAGGCAACACCCGCCGAACAACTCCCCACCGGCGTCCCCCGCCTCGACCGTGTGCTGGGCGGTGGCATTCCGCGCGGCGCGCTCGTCGTGATCATTGGCGTCCCCGGCTCCGGCAAGACGACCCTCGCCGCGCAGATCGCGTTCACTGTGGCCAAACGGGGGCAGAACGTCCTCATCCTCACCGCGCTCTCCGAACCCACGAATAAGCTCATCGCGCATATCAAGCCGTTCGGCTTTTACGAGCCGAAGCTGGTGGGCGGGGCGGTGCAGGTGCTGAGCCTCTTACAGGTGCTTCCCGAAGGGCTGACCGCTACCGCCGAACAGATCCTGGCGATGGTGCGCAAATTCAAGACGCAACTGGTGGTGCTGGATGGCTTCCGGGGCATGTACGAAGGGGACAGGCAAGTAGCGCTTCAGGCCCGCGCATTTCTGTATCGCTTAGGCACCACGCTGGATGCCCTGGGCGTCACCACCATCGTGACAAGTGAGGCGGAGCCGCACGATCCCACGCTCTATCCTGAAACGACGACCGCTGATATCATCATCGGATTGAACTATCATCTTTTTGGCGCGCGTCATCGCCGTGAACTGGAAGTCATTAAAGTGCGCGGCGGTGTACCCCTCTCCGGCCTGCATACCTTCACGATCAGTTCCGTCGGAGTATCGGTTTTTCCGCAGTTCGAAGAGCTGATGATCGCTGATCTGGCGAGTACTCCAGATGCAGTATCGGTGCAGGCTAACCTGACCAGCATGCGCGAGCGGGTGGGTTTCGACATTCCGGAGTTGGATGGGCTGCTGGAAGGCGGTGTGCATCGCGCCACCAGCACGGTGCTGGCGGGTAGCCTGGGAACCGGCAAGACGCTGCTGGCCCTGCACTTCGCCCTGGCCGGCGTGCGGCGCGGGGAGCCGGTGGTCTATGTCAGCTTGCGCGAGATGCGCGATCAATTAGAAATGGCGGTTGAAGCATTTTCCATCGGCCCTGAATTCAAGCAAGCCCTGGCAGATGGCACGCTCACCCTGCTTGAGCTGCCCGCCATCAATATCAACCCTGATATTTTCGCTGAGCACCTACTGGCAACGCTCGAAGAAACCCAGGCGCAACGCCTGGTGATCGACAGCCTCGCGGAGATCGAGCGTGCTGTCTCGCGCGGCATCGATCCCTCCCGGCTGGAAGACTATCTGGCCGCGCTGCTGATCACGCTGCATCAGCGTCAGATCACCGCCTTGCTCGTGAAAGAAACGACGAAGGTGATCGCACCGTCGCTCGATTTTTCGACCGATCCGCTGGCGGTGCTGGCGGAAAATGTGCTGTTGTTGCAACAGGTTCCCTATCATGGTCTGCTGCATCGCGTCATTTCGGTGCTCAAGCAGCGTTATTCGGCACATGATGCCGCTTTGCGGGAATTCCTGATCGCGCCGCCCGGCGGTATTCGCGTGTTAGGGCCATTCGAGACGGAAACGGGTCTGCTGGAAGGCACCGCCTCCGAGCAGGAGCAGCAGCGGCAAGCACGGATGAACGGGTAGGGAAAGCGGGGGGACAATGGCGAACGAGGCTTCACAAACCAAGATGGTACTCATCGTGGAAGATGAGGAGCCGATCGCGCTCGCCCTCGTGATGATCGTAGAGGACGCCGGCTATACGGCGCAGACGGCGATCAATGGCCAGGCGGCGCTCGCGGTGATCCACCAACATCGCCCCGATCTGGTCGTCACCGACCTGATGATGCCGCAACTGACCGGCGCGGAACTGATCGCAACGCTGCGTGCCAATGGGTACGCCGACCTCCCCATCGTCCTGATGTCCGCCGTGGGCAAAGCGCAGATGCGCGATCTGGGGGCCGATGCCCTCTTGCCCAAGCCCTTCTCATTGGATGAGGTGGATGCTCTGCTGGCGCACTTCCTCGCCTGACAGGAGATAGTGCCAGGACGGCGGACAGGAATGTCCGCCCCACAAAGGGACTGGCGGACAGGAATGTCCGCCCCACAAAGGGACTGGCGGACAGGAATGTCCGCCCCACAAAGGGACTGGCGGACAGGAATGTCCGCCCCACGAACATCGGGAGGACAGTCATTCTCCATAACCCCGGAGGACAGACATTCTTGTCTGTCACCTTGCGAACCGGCATGATACACTGGCTACGACAGATAGCACACGCCAGGGGAGGATGCAAGCATGCCGCGCGCGATTGATTTTCACGTACATCTGCCCATCACCGAGTTCATGGATGGGGCCATCGGCAAGTTTCGTGCCGCCGCCGAGCAGTATTTTCACGCGCAGATCACGCTGAAGGACGCTGAGGCGATTGCCGGAGAGTATGCCGCGCAGGATATCGTGGGCGTGGCGCTCGCCTTCGATGCCGAGACGGCCACCGGCCAGCCGCCGTTGACGAACGATGTCGTCGCCGCCCTGGTGCGCCGCTACCCTCAGCAATTCGTCGGCTTCGCCAGCGTGGACCCGCTGAAGGGCCAAGCCGCCATCGACGAGATCACCCGCGCGGTGGAAGTGTTGGGACTAAGCGGCGCGAAGTTTCATCCCAACCTGCAAGCCTTCGCGCCCAGCGACCCCCAGTTCTTTCCCCTGTTCGCGCGCATCGCCGCCCTCAAGATCCCCGCGCTCTTCCACACCGGCACCTCCGGCCTGGGCGCGGGCATGCCGGGGGGCGGTGGTGTGCGGCTGGAATATTCGCGCCCGATCCACCTGGACACCCTGGCCGCCGAGTTCCCCGACCTCACCATCATCGGCGCGCACCCCTCCTGGCCGTGGGAGCAGGAGATGATCGCCATTCTCCAACACAAGCCGAACGTCTATAACGACCTTTCCGGCTGGCTGCCGAAATACATCCCGCCCGCGCTGTTGCAAGAAGCGGCGGGCCGGCTCAACCACAAGTTCCTCTTCGGCTCCGACTATCCCTTCATCACTCCCGACCGCTGGCTGCAATCCTTCAACGCCCTCCCCGGCTGGTCAGACGCCGCCCGCGCCAACGTGCTCTGGCGCACCGGCCAATCCCTGCTGGCCCACACGAGCGTAGGACAGATGACCTTCGGCGAAAAGTGAGGACGGGAACACGAAAGCCACGAAATAGCACGAAATACACGAAAAGGGATGCCAATAATTTTCGTGTCCTTCGTGAATTTTCGTGGTCTTCGTGTTCGAAAAAGGAAACCACCATGCTTGCGACGCGCGATGACCAGATCCAGGAATGGCTGGATGCCGACGAGATCGATCCGGCGGCTTTGCGGCGTAACTTGCGCGACATCCGGCGCATCAACGCCATCCTGGGGTGGACGGCTTTCGCCGTGCGAACGGTGGCGCGCCACGTGCGGGCGCACTGCCCCGGCGGCTTCACGCTGCTGGATGTCGCGTCGGGGTCGGCGGATATCCCGCTGGCGCTGGCGCGGTGGGCGGCGCGGGCGGGCGTGCCAGCGCGCATCGTTGCCAGCGACCTCAGCCCCGCTATCGTCCGGATTGCCACCGATCAGGCGACGGCTATGCCCAGCGTCACCGTAGCTCAGCACGACGCGCTGCACCTGCCATATGCTGACGGCAGCTTCGACATCACGCTCTGCACGCTGGCGCTGCACCATTTCGACCCTGACCATGCCGTGGCGCTGTTGCGCGAACTGGCGCGCGTGGGGCGGCGGGTCTTCGTCTTCGACGCCGAACGGCATCCGCTGGCTTACCTGGGCGTCATCCCCCTGACGCGGCTGATCCCGATGGACGCGATGACGCGCCACGATGCGCCCGCCTCCGTGCGCCGCGCTTACACCGCGCCGGAACTGCGCGCCCTCGCGCGCCGCGCCGGGCTGGCGGATGCCGTGGTGCGCGTCGGCTTCCCTTTTCGCCTGGCGCTCCTGGCATCGGGTTCCCCGCCTGCGGCATAATCTGGACAAAGCATCGACACACCTGGGAAAAGAGGCCGCTGATGTCGTCCGCGCCGGAGATCTATGATGTTGCCATCGTCGGGGCTGGGCCTGCCGGGTCGGCCAGCGCCATTCACCTGGCCCGCGCCGGCTGGCGCGTGGCGCTGGTAGATCGCGGTACCTTTCCGCGCCACAAGCCCTGCGCCGAATACCTCTCGCCCGCCGCCGAGCCGCTCCTGCGCGACCTGGGCGTGCTGGACCAGATCGCCGCGACGCGACCGGGCCGGCTGAAGGGCTTTCGCATCTACGCGCCGGATGGCACGTACTTCCAGGGCGATTTCGCCGCGACGAAAGACACGGCAGGCGCGAGCCTCTTCGAGACGGGCCTGAGCGTGACACGCTACCACCTAGATCACGCGCTGGTGCAGGCGGCCCGTGCCGCTGGCGCGGAGGTGCGCGAGGGCTGGCGGCTGGCGCAGTTGCACTACGACGCCGTGACAACACAGCGCACGCTCGTCCCCGTCGGCGACGCCGCGCCGATCACCGCGCGGTTAGTGCTGGCTGCCGATGGGCTGCATTCCACCATCGCCAAACGGCTAGGCTTGCAGCGCGAGAGCCGCATGCGCAAGATCGCCCTCGTCGCGCACCTGCGCGGCATCGCGGACCTGAGCGAGTATGGCGAGATGCACGTTGCCGGGCGGCGTTACGTGGGCCTGGCCCCGCTGGAACCGCATGGCACAGGCGATCTCTGCAACGTGGCGCTGGTGGTGGATGAAGCGCGGGATGCCCAGGCGCTCGCCGGTCGCCCGCAGGAGTTCTTGCTCGCCGCCCTCGCCACATTTCCCAAGCTCAAAGACCGCATTGCCCAGGTCACGGTGGCACGGCAGACCCTGGCGACGAGCCACTTATGCGTCCACGCGCGCCGGCTCTCGGCGGCGGGCGTCCTGCTCGTCGGCGACGCCGCCGGCTACTACGATCCCTTCACCGGCGAGGGCATCTATCGCGCGCTGCACGGCGCGCAGATCGCCACCACCGTCGCGCACGCGGCGCTGACGGCGCGCGACACCAGCGCCGCCTTCCTGGCGCGCTATGATCGCCGCTACCATGCCGCCTTGCGTGGCAAGCACCAGATCGAGCAGATCATCCAACTGGCCGTACAAGTGCCGCCGCTGATGAACCACATCTCAGCCATCATGCGGCGGCGCAAGCACATGGCCGACACCATCGTCGCCGTCACCGGCGACTTCCGCCCGCCCTGGGCCGTGCTGAACCCCGCCTATCTCCTGCGGCTGGTTATGTAAATTGTCTATTTGGCTGTCGGTGTTTGTTGCAGTCGCTTGACCGTGGCGAGCATTATCAACAACATCCCGACATCCGCCGCGACGGTCAGGAGTGCGACGATCACCTGGACGAGCGCGACAGTGACCAGCGGTGGTGCTGCTCTGATGCCGGCTGGCAGGTGTCCGACGGTGCAGGAAAGACCCGCACCATCTGGCAGAAGCGCATACCACAGCAGATAGCCACCCAAAAGAACCGACCAGAGGGCAAGTCCGATTGTCAGCAGTGATATGGTGCGCTGGCGTGTGCTGGTTGCCCATGCCCAACCGAGCGATCCGGCCAGTAGCAAGAGGATGAGTGCCACCGGCACATAAAAGGCCGACTGGGGTTGCGGCAAACAGGCGTTTGCAGCGATTACGGTAAGCATGTAAGCATCCCTCCTAAAGTGTTTAAAGCCACGAGTCAGCCGGGTTTATTGCCTGGCTGACATATAAACCTCCTTCAGAGTTTATTGAGAATTATCCCAGTAAACAGTGAAGTTGTTTCCATCACTTGAAATTGGACCCGGATGGGCTAACTGCGTTGATCCCCAACCACAAACCCCCCAAAAAGAGTTGGTACACATCACGGCATAATCGTGCGGCAAGCTGCCGGCATTGTAACTTACTCCATTCCGATCTGCGAGGGCATAATTGAAATGCACTGAGCCGAACTTCGTCAAAGGGATATAATCAGGATCTTGATAGTCTCCTTCTACTATCCATTCAGCGGAAATACTCGACTTGTCAATGTAACTGCTTCCTTCTTGGCTGCCCGTCCAGTAGACGTTACGAGTGACATCTTCCACTTCCTCATAAGCCCATTGTTTTCCCAGGTAGTCGTTGTACACAACTGCCCAGATTCGATCGCCACAAGTTGGGTGGAAATTTGAAGTGGCTGGATAATCTGGTAGATTTTCTACCCATAGCGTATAGTAAGGTGTTCCTCCTGTCATGTCGGAATCTGTCCCGGCTTGGATAAGTCGGTCAGCATTACCTGTTGGATAGCCACCGATACCAACCCAAGCCGAAGAGAACGCATTATTTGGCGTATTCACGCATGGCACGTTCCAATAAGACCAGGCAGAGTTATAGCCATCACTATTTGCCAGGTTTCCAGCATAGTTGGTGGTACTCCATTGTGATGTGAAGGGATGAATATTTATTTTTGGATGTAATGGACGGTAGCCACTACATGATCGATGCTTGGCATGAAGCAAGTTGAAACGCCATGTTGATATGAGAGTCGCATCCCGTGGTTTAGGCGGAAGCCCGTAAATAGCAAGCTGTTGATTAGAAAGCTTACTAAGATTTACATTGGATGGTGGTTGTACGCAATTCGGCACGGAGAAAGGAAGTGTTCCGATTGTTGGGTAAAAAGGTGTGGTTGTGGATTCATGCCCTGGAAAGAAACTTCCAAGCATGATAATACCTGTCAAAATTGCGAGTACCTTTGCGAAAAAAAATTGCACGTGATCCTCCTGGTCGGTGAAGCTTACATGCATTGAACTGTAACAATGCACTACTATTGTACCATATATTATGACCGCTTTCAACCCTTTTCCTTGCTATTTTTATTTCTATCTCACTCGGACATGATTATTGTACAACTACGGATATCTATAGTTTACGCTTACTCAGTCAACTTTGTTTTATCGTCTTGGTATAACTAAAATTACTGTTCTAATCAGAACCCCCAAAAACGCTTTATCCAACCATCAAAACGCACACCACCAAATCCCCCTATCCTGCCTTGCGCGGCAAGCACCAGATCGAGCAGATCATCCAACTGGCCGTACAAGTGCCGCCGCTGATGAACCACATCTCAGCCATCATGCGGCGACGCAAGCACATGGCCGACACCATCGTCGCCGTCACCGGCGACTTCCGCCCACCCTGGGCCGTGCTGAACCCCGCCTATCTCCTGCGGCTGGTGAGATGAAACCCGCCATCGCCCGTCTGATGAATATGGATACCGGAGGACAGACATTCCTGAGGGCGTTTCCAAACCTGGAAACGCGGGCTGAAATAGGGTAGGATGGTCCAGAGTGGACGACTCGTCCTCGTCCGCCAGGAGCCATCCATGACACCGTTACTGGGTACCGAAGCGGTGCCGG
>DAIDGU010000048.1 GCA_027459785.1 Ktedonobacteria bacterium
GGACGGGCGGGCGGGGGATGGGCGGGCGGTTGAAACCGCGCCTAGGGGCCGTGGGCCACGAAGTCCGCCGTCGCGGACTAGGGCGGGGAGCCAGCGGTCGATGATGTGGGCGGCAGCGAGGGCCGCGCCGAGGGCGAAGAGCAACCAGACCTGGTAGTAGAATTTGAAGACGGTGTTCATGCGTTCCCACGCGCCGCCGTCCAGGAAGTCGCGCAGGTAGATGAATTCGACGCCGAGCGCGACCGCCGCGCCGGTGATGATCAGCAGATAGGCGAAGAGCTTGGCGGGGGAGTTGCGCCCCGTGAAGGCCAGGTAGAGGCCCAGGCCGATGACCGCCAGCATCATCGCCTTGACGCCCAGGAGGACCAGGAAGGTCAGCACGACGACGGCCAGCAGCGCCAGCGCCAGCGCCCGCTGGGGCGCGTCCATCTGGATGCCCGCGCGCCCTTCCTCGTCCGCCCGCCGCGCGATGCGCTGCTCCAAGCGGTCGGCGATCTCCGTGCCAAAGAAGGTGACGATCAAGAACAGCCACAGGCCGAAGAGGCGCAGAAAGAGCATCGGATCGGTCGGTGTAGTCACGGGGCCAGTGCTGCTGACGAACGACTGGAAATGTGTGTAAAACGGCAGAAATAGCCCGATGGCTCCCACGCCCAATCCCACCAGCGTCACCCCGACGCGCCGGATGGTCGGCCAGCCCAGCGCCGCACCCCAGCCATGTTCCGCCGCCGTCGCCCGAATGCCCTGCCATTCCGCCAGCAGCAGCGCCACGACGATGATCAACCCATACGTCGGCGCGTCCCAGGTGTTGATGCACGCCATCGCGCCCAGCGCCAGCGCCGCCAGCGCCACGGTCAGATAATGGGGACGAAATGTTGCATGAGTCTGTAGGGGCGTACCCTTGTGGTCGCCCTGGTCGTGGGGGTGGTCGCCCTGCGGCTCCTTGTGGTCGCCCTGCGCCGTCGGCTGCCCCGCATCGGCGGACAGGAATGTCCGCCCCACGAGAGAACTGGCGGACAGGAATGTCCGCCCCACGCTTTCGTGGATTTTCGTGGTCTTCGTGTTCGACCGGCCTTGCCCCAGCAGCGACGCCGCCGCGCCCAGGCCGAGCAGCGCGATGGGCAGGTCGATCACGTGGGCGTGCAGATCGGCATAGAGGAAGCTCCAGAAGGGGAACTCGTTGATGGTGTAGGGGATGACACGGCTGCTGGCCCAATAGTCGAACGGCTGGATGGGAACGTGTGCCAGCCATTGTTGCGCCTGCACCCAGAATTGGCCCAGGCCGTCGAGGTTGCCGGCCACCGCCAGGCAGAGGCCGCCGAGCAGGCCCACCCACCAGCGCCGGCTGATGCCGCCGATGACCGAGATCGCGCCGGAGATCGTCAGCGCAAAGAGCAGCGGGATCGCCAGGTTGAAGGCCGTCGTCGGCACGATGCCGGTGAATTGGATCAGGGTGGCGACCAGGAATTGGCCGAAATAGTAATAGTTGATCGTGCCGCCCGCGAACCAGGGGTCCAGCGGGGGCAGGCTGCGGCTGCGCAGGATGCCATTGAGGAAGGCCAGTTCCATCGGCTTCTCGCCGCCACGATAGATGTGCCACAGGTCGGGGAAGGCCGCGCGGACGCCGACGAAGGCCAAGAACGCGACGAGCGTCACCACCTCCGTCAATATGATCGTGCGGCGTTGGTCGCGCAGGAAGGCCAGCAGCTCGTCGCGTTTGCGCCAGAAGATGCCGCCGGCGAGGCCCGCCAGCGCGATGAAGGCCAGCCAGACGGTGCCGCGCTCATACGGCAGCAGGCCCACGCTGGCCGGCAGCCAGATCAAGTAGCTCAGCAGCAGCACGCCCAGCGCCTTCGCTAAGCCCCAGCCGCGATCGCGCAGTCCGGGCAGCGCCAGGTAGGCCAGCGGGAAAGCCAGCAAGCCCAGGATCTCGACGGTGAGCCACCATAGCGGCAGCGCCAGCTTCGTCGCCAGCCCCTGCGGATCGAACGTCTGCCAGAGCGGGGCCGTCTGCTGATCGGCGGCGTTGGCCTGCGGCGTCAGCAGCAAGGGCTTCTGGCTCGCCAGCGAGGTCACGACCGGCGGCAGCGTCACGCCCGCCAGCAGGCGCTGATCGATCTGGTCCGCCGTCAGGCGCGGGCCGGGGTTGCGCGTGAAAATCCACACCGTCGGGTGGTCATAGACCGAATAGCTCTCGTCGGCCAGGTTCTCGTGCAGCCCGTTATCTGGCAACTGAAACGGTCCCAGGTGTGGATGGTTGGCGAAGGTCTGGGCCAGGTGGAAGCCCAGTTGGCCGCCGTAGAGCAATTGGTAGTAGTGCGTCGTCAGCGGATAGGTGTCTGGCACGCCGGTGATCGAGGCCACCAGGCGATTACTGGCGATGACGATGACATCCGCGCCGGCCAGTTGTTGCGCCAACTGCTGCGCCTTATCCGCCGTGTCGGGATTATACAGATTGAGATCTTCAAACTGGTACTGGTAGGGTTGACCGGACGGGCGCGCCAGCGGCAACTCGTCGTCCCAGACCTCATGGGTGATCACGCTGCCGGCGGGGACGTTTTTATAGATCCAGTCCGAGGCGGCGAGGCGTGTCATCGGATCGACATAGATCTGCATGAAGGCGAGGGTGAGGCCGACGCTGCCCGCCAGCACCAGGGCCGCCAGCGCGGGCGCGAGCCAGCGCCGCACGCGGAAACGCTGCCAGGCGGCGTTCAGCCGCGCCACGGGGCGCAGCGCCAGGTACGCCAGCCGCGCGGGGAGCCGCGCCGGCACGCTGAGCGCATCCACCTCCCGCAGCCGGCAATGCAGATCGCGCAGCATGACGACCGCCAGCACCGCCATGATCGGCATGATCGGCAACTGGTAGCGCGAAAATTTGGTATAGAAGCCGCCGGTGATGCCGAAATAGATCAGCACCCAGGCTAGGGGGATGATCAGCACATCGTCCCAGCGCCGCCAGACGCGCACGAGCGCATACAGCACGCCCAGGCAGCCGGCCAGCGCCAGCAAGAAGCCCATATCGTACACAAAAAAGTTTTTGAGCTGATCGATGTATGGCGTGCGGTTGGCGAACTGGATGGTGTAAGGATAGACGATGGTGCCTTTCGCCAGCGCGTCTTGCTCGTTGATCTGGCTCCAAAACTCCTTAGAATCCAAAAACATATAGGGCATGGTGGCGACGACGGTGATGAGCGTGGTGGTAGCGAGCGAGGTGGCACTCAACGCGATATCGAGCCAGCCGCCCAGCCCCAGCTTGCGCCAGCGCACGAGCAGCGCCAGCGCGATGGGCGCGACGAGCGGCGCGGCGCTGACCTTGCTGGTGATCGCCAGCCCCAGCGCCAGGCCGGTGAGGATCGCCCAGGCCAGCGTCACGCGCACGTGGGGATGCACCGGATCGTCCGCCGTCGTCCCCGCGATCCGCGCCTTGCGCCAGCCGGCGAGGCCCAGCGCGCCAAAGAGCGTCAGCGTGACGAAAAACGTCAGCACGGTATCCACGGCGTAAAAGTGCGATAACTGGATCTCGAAGGCGGTGAAGGCGACGAAAGCGGCGGCGACCACGCCCCACCAGCGCGCCGCCAGCCGACGCACGATCAACCCCGCGAGCAGCACGGTTCCCGTGTCGAAGAGCGCGGAAAGCGCCCGCCCGATCAGCGTGAAATGGTTGTAATCATCGAAGGTGCCGCCGTCCGTCGGCAGCCCGTGGTGGCCGGCGAAGATGTGCGCCAGCCCATGCGCCACCAGTGCCAGCAGGTACAGCGGGAAGGAGCCATAGGCGAAAAAGTGCGGATTCGCGGGATCAGGGACGACCGTGCAGCCGGCCTGCACGTGCTGCCAGCCCAGGCATTGCGCCACCAGCGTGATCTGCCGCTCGTCGGGGTGCAGATGGTTGTTGGCATCCCAATTGATGTCGAAGATGCGCAGGAAGAAGGCGATGATCGTGACCGCGCCAAGCGCGACAGCGGACCAGTCCAGCCGTGCGGCGAGCGCCTGGGCGCGCGTGCGCCAAGCGGTTGCCGGCAGCGTTCCCGTGGTTGTGATCGTCTCTTCCGCCGTCTCGGCCCCTGGCGCTTCATCCAGCCGCATCGCATGTGCCTCCCGCCGCGTCGCCACATTATTCGCTGAAATTGTAGCATCGCGCGGGATCGTGCGCAACCACGCCATGCCTTTTTGTTAGGTGCGCACAGTTGCGTGGCCCCACCCCCGTCCCCGATGGCCCCACCCCCGGCCCCTCCCCATCTG
>DAIDGU010000049.1 GCA_027459785.1 Ktedonobacteria bacterium
GACCTCGCCACGCTCACCTTCGCGGCAGCCCGCGACCTGCTGACGCAGCTCAGCCAAGCCTATAGCGAAGCGCGCCAGGCGAGCTAGCCCCTGTGGGCATTGTCCAGCGTGCGACAACGGCGTTGACCCCACTTGATCACAGGAACAGGAAATCGGTGAAAGAACCGCCAAGTGTGGGACGGCGGGCGGTTGCCAACGAGCGTGAGAGACGACGGAGACGAGCGGGCGGTTGAAACCGCGCCTAAGAGCCTAACGGCTACGAAGTCCGCCGTCGCGGACTGGGATCCCAACCCGCGTAGGCGGGTTTCGTGGCGGCACGCCCCACCGGCGCGGTTTCAACCGCCCGCCTGTTGCCGCCCGCCTGTTGACACCCATCCGCCGTCCTGACGCACCGATAACCGCCTGTCCCCGCCGCCGCTGCTTCTTTCCAGGAGGTCACTATGACCAAACGTACAGTTACAGCGCGCGCAAGCAGCGCGCCCCCGGACCTCCAGCCCTTGGAGGCCAGCATGCAGCGCGCATGGTATGATCTGGCGCTGGCCGAGCAACGCGGGCAGAGCGCCCACGTGTTGGAGCGCAAGTTCGCCGCGTATATGGCCGCGCTCGATGCTTTCGTCGCCGCGCAACGCCAGGCGTCTGCAGCCAAGTCGCAGGTGGCCTGAGCCGCTCAGTACCACGAGTCCGGCGGGGGCGACCATGATCGCAGCTTCGCCGCCAGGCGGAACAGTTCGCGGAAGGCGTGCAAGATGACGCCGAGGTTCGCGCCCGTCGCCCGCCCCGCACGGCGCGGATAATGGCCGACCGGCACCTGATGCAGCGTAACGCCCATCCGCACGAATTTCGCCAGCAGTTCGGTATTCACCATCGCGCCCTGCGCATGCACGTCCGCCACCTGCACCAACCGCGTCGGCATCAGCTTGAAGGCGCAGTCGATGTCGCGCACGTGCAGTCCAAATAGGAAGCTCACCAGGCGCTTCCACGCCCAGGCATTGAGGATGCGCAGCGGCGGATCACGCCGGTGTTCGCGGTAGCCCAGGATGACATCTGCGTCGCCCCGCTCGAAGGGCGGGATCAGCCGCGCGATATCGGTGATGGCGAACTGCCCATCGGCATCCATGAAAAACACCAATTCTTTCGCCGCCGCATCGAAGCCGGTGATCACCGCCGCGCCATAGCCGCGATTGGCGGAATGATGCACCGCGCAGATACGAGCGTCCGCCCTCGCCAACTCGTCGGCGATCGCGCCGGTGCGGTCGCGGCTACCGTCATCGACGATGATCACCTCGAAGTCGGGCGCAATCTCGCTCAGCGTTGCCACCACCTGCGCCGTCGTCGCTGCGATGTTCGCCTCTTCATTCCAGGCCGGCAACACCACCGTTACCCCACGCCGTGTAAGAGGTTGCAGGCTCTCTGCAACACCATTCTCTCCAACCATCTTGGCACGCCGGTTAAGGGTTGAGGTCATCGCCCGCCTCGCATTCTTGTGAAACGATTCAGTTCGTACCTCCATTGTACGCTATCTCAACAAGCGCCTGCCACCAGGGGGAACTGACTATGAGCGATTGCCGCTGCTCACCAGCGGCGTTTGAGGCGATAGACGAACGCTAACACTTCCGCCACCGCACGATACAGGTTATAAGGGATTTCACGGCCCAGCGCCACGCTCGCATACAGCGTTCGTGCCAGGGGCGGATTTTCCACGATGGGAACGCCGTGCTGTGCCGCCACCGCTTTGATCTGCTGGGCCAGGTGATCGCGGCCTTTCGCCACGACGACGGGCGCACGCATCTTGCCGGAGGTGTAGCGCAGCGCGATGGCGAAGTGCGTGGGATTGGCGATGACAACGGTCGCCTTTGGTACCTCCTGCATCATGCGCTGGCGGGCGCGTTGGCGCTGCAAGCGACGGATGCGTTGCTTCACTTGCGGGTCGCCCTCCGTCTGGCGCATTTCGTCGCGGATCTCCTGTTTGGTCATGCGCAGGTTGCGATTGAATTGCCACCGCTGCACAATGTAATCTAGCGCGGCCAGGATGGCCCCCGCCGCCGCCAGGCGCAGCAGCAATGTAAACAGGACGTTGCCCAGCATTCCCGGCGCGGCTTGCATGCCCGTCACCCCCAGGTTCAGCACATCCTGCATGCTCTCCTGTGCCAAGCTGGCCGCGACGCCGAGGAAGATCGCCAGGCGCAACGCCATCTTCACCAGTTCGAATCCCGTCGGCGGCGAGAAGATGCGCTTGAAGCCGTTCATGGGATTCAGCTTAGCGAACTTGGGGCGGATCGCCTGCACGGAGACGACGCCGCCGGTCTGGATGAGGCCCGTAGTGACGCCGCCGACCATGATCGCCGCCAGCACGGGGACGACGGCCAGCAGCCCCGCCAGCAAGCTCTGCCCGAACACCCCCAGCGCGGCATTCGCCGTCAGGTCCGGTTGCGCCAGCGCCGCCAGCCCGCGTGCCAGCACGCCCGCCAGCGACTGCCAGGCCAGCGGCCCCGCCAGGCGCAGCGCCAGCACGCCCGCCAGCAACCCCAGCGCCGGCGGCAGATCCGCACTGCGCACCACCTGGCCCTTTTTGCGCGCATCTTGCCGGCGTTTCGGCGTCGCCTCTTCGGTACGTTCCTGCCCACCCTCCGCCATCGCTCACGATCCTCACCTTCTGCGTGAATCGAACACGCAGACCACGAAAATCCCCGAAGATCAGAAAAATTCTTTGAAGAACTTTCGTGCTTTTCGTGCTGTTACGTGGCTTTCGTGTTCGAGCTATCGCCATAATCCCAGCAGTGTCGCCTGGCGCAAGATCTGCATCAAGAAAGCGACGGTGAAGGGCGCGGCCAGCACCAGCGCCACCACGGCCAGCGTCACCTTCAGCGGCAGGCCCAGCACGAAAAGATTGAGCGACGGCATGGCGCGATTCAGCAGGCCCGTCACCAGGTCGGCCAGCAGCAGCGTCGCCAGCAGGGGCAGCGCCAGCGCCACGGCGAAGGCGATGGCCGAGCCGCCCAGCGGCAGCAGCACGCGCACCAGGCCCGGCGTCAGCGCCACGCGCGTCACCGGCATGGCATTGAAGCTCGCCCCCAGGCTCAGCAACACCCAGTGTTGGCCGTCCAGCGCCAGGAAGAGCAGGCCCGCGACGACATGATAGAGCTGCGCGATGGAATGCATCTGGCTAGCGCCGCCCGGCTTCTGCCACGTTCCCAGCGTCACCCCCATCTGCTGGCCGATCAGCTCGCCCGCCGCTTCGCCCGCCCGAAAAACAACCGTGAACACCAGCGCGAAAGCCAATCCCAGCAAGACCTGCTCCCCCACCAGCACCGCGAAAGCGACCGGATCAGCCGCGACGGGACCGGCCACCTGCACCTGCGCGGGCGTGAACAGTAGCGCCACCAGCGCGCTCAGGCCGATCTTCACCGGCACCGCCAGCGCGCTCTCGCCATAGATCGGCGCGGTCGCCAGCGTGCTGCTGACCCGCGCGAAGACCAGCAGCCAGATCACCAGCGGCGCGGCGTGTGCGCCCATCATTGCACCAGGCTGGGTAGCGAGCTAAAGAGATGCGCGGTATAGGCGATCAGCGTTTGCAACATCCACGGGCCGGCGATGATCAACACCAGCGCGATGGCGATGATCTTCGGCACATAGCTCAGCGTCATCTCGTTCACTTGCGTCACCGCCTGCAACAGACTGATGACCACGCCAACGATCAGCGCCGCCGCCAACAGGGGACCGCTGAGCTGCGCGACCGTCCAAAGCGCCTGTTCCAACACCGTCAGGGTCGTCGTTTGCGACATGTTCGGCATCCTTTCCTGCACACACCGTCTTGCCTCCCCAGCGTAACCCATCCCGCCCGCGATCTTGAGGGGCAAAAGCCATTGATCGCACGCCGAATCGTCCCTGCTTGCAGGGATTCATCAGCCGACCGGTAGGGAGAATCTCGCACAAACCAGAGTACATTTCAGATCGATAAAAAGAAATTTTATACCCTTGCAGGGAAAGACGGTGGTCATTGGGACCGGACAGACAGGAATGGCTGTCCTCCGGTATCCATACTATTCACCCGCAAACGGTATTATATCCCTTGCGAGAACCCCTGTGGGCTGGAAGGCAGCCTACCTGCTCGATTCAGCATATGGCATCATTAGGAGAAAGGACGGCGGACAGGCTTGTCCGCCCCACGAATAATCGCAATCACCCCACGATCCTTGTACGGGCGCGATTCATCGCACCCGCGCGTCCTCCCCCCCACGATCCCAGTTGCCACCAGATTCTGTAGGGGCAGGGCAAGCACAAGGCATTGCTCCTACACGTGGTCGCCCTGGTCCTCCATGGTCCGCCCTGCCTTCTCACCGGCTGGACCGCCCTGCTAGGGGTGTAGGACCACCTTCACGCAGTCATCCTGCTTGTCGTGGAAGATCTTGTACCCCTTGGGGCCGTCTTCCAGCGCGAAGCGGTGCGTGATGACGAAGGCCGGATCAAGTTCGCCCTGCTGAATGCGTTCCGTCAGCGGGCGTAGGTAACGCTGCACGTGCGTCTGGCCCATATGGAAGGTCAAGCCCTTGTTGAAGGCCGCGCCCATCGGGATCTTATCCACGAAGCCGCCGTAGACGCCAGCGATGGATACCGTCCCGCCCTTGCGGCACGACTGAATCGCCTCGCGCAGCGCGTGGGGCCGTCCCGTTTCCAGGTGCAGATTCTGCTTGATCTGATCATACGCGCCGACGACGCCGCTGGCGTGGGATTCCATGCCCACCGCGTCGATCACCGCGTCCGGCCCGCGTCCGCCGGTCAGTTCCTTGAGCGCCTCCACCACGTCGGGTTGCGCCGTCAGGTCGAGCGTCTCCGCGCCGCTCTGCTCGCGGGCCATCTGCAAGCGCACGGGGATGCGGTCGATGGCGATGACGCGCTCCGCACCCAGCAACATCGCGCTCTTGATGGCGAACTGGCCCACCGGCCCGCAGCCATAGACGGCCACCACGTCGCCGCGCCGGATCTGGCAGTTTTCCGCCGCCATGTAGCCCGTCGGGAAGATGTCTGTGAGGAACAGCACCTGCTCGTCCGACAGCCCCGCTGGCACCTTGAACGGGTTGACATCCGCGAACGGCACGCGCACATACTCCGCCTGCCCGCCGGCATAGCCGCCGAAGAGATGCGAGTAGCCATAGATGCCCGCCGGCGAATAGCCAAACATCTCCTCTGCCAGCGCCGCGTTCGGGTTCGAGTTATCGCACAGCGACCATAACTCGTTCTGGCAGAAATAACACTGGCCGCAGGCGATGGGGAACGGCACCACCACGCGGTCGCCGACCTTGAGGTTCGTCACCTCCTTGCCGACTTCCACGATCTCGCCCATGAACTCGTGGCCCAGGATGTCGCCGCGCATCATCGTTGGGATGTAGCCATCGTAGATGTGCAGATCGGAGCCGCAGATCGCCGTCGCCGTCACCTTGACGATGGCATCATGCGGATTCATGATCTGGGGATCGGGAACGTTTTGCACGCGCACGTCATGCACGCCGAACCAACACAGCGCCTTCATCGTCGCGCTCGCTTTCCCCCGGCGGGCTGGCCGTCCGTCGTCGGGATCTCGCCCGTCTCGATCATCTCTTTGAGATGGCGCAGGTCTTCGTGAACTTGCTGATCGGGATTCTGCCCCAGGAGCGCCGCGACCGCTGCGCCCAGTTTGCCTGCCGGCGGCAGATAGCGCAGGCGCACGCGCACCTCCGTGCCGCGCCCGCCCGGCGCGGGCGTGAACGTGACGAAGCCGGCATTGGCCACCTGGGCATCTTTGGTCGATTCCCAAGCGATACGCGCATTCGGCTCATCTGCCGTGATCACCGCGTCCCATTCCACGGCGGTGTTGGCCGGTGCTTTGGCTTTCCAGTGCGACCGCTGCTCGTCCAGCACCGTCACGGCTTCGAGATGCTGCATGAAGCGCGGCAAATTCTCGAAGTTGCGCCAGAAGCGATAGAGTTCTTTCGGCGTGCGGTTGATCGTGATCGCGTGTTCCACCGTGAGGGCGCGGTAGGCACTGCGTCCGCGCACCGTCTGCACGATACCACGCGCCACCAGGCCCGCACCCACCAGGCCCATCACCGCGCCCGGCCAGCCGCGCCGCAACGCGCCCGTCACCGCCAGCGCACCACCACCGATGATGCTGAGCCAGCGATCATCGAACGGCAGTCCCTGCCGCGAATGCGTTGATGCCGCTGGCTGTGGCTGAGATGGCGTCGCCGTGTTCGGCGTTCCTTGCGTCGTGTCCCCGGCGGGCGAGGACGCGCGTGCCGTGCGGGCGCGGTTGCCGCGCCCGGTGCGAGCGCCGCCGGCGCGCTGCATCATCGGCATCGCTTCCGTCGGCTGGCCCTGCGTCATCGGCATGGGAACCGTGTCAGCGCCCGTCGTCATCGGCAATGCTACCGCCGCCAACCCCGCCGTCATCGTCGCCGTATCACCATCCAGGTCATCGGGGGCAACGAATGATTGCGCGGGCGCGGTCCCTTCGGTCGCCGCATTGTCGAATTCCGCCGCTGGTCCCGCCACATTCGTAAAGTTGCCCGATGGCGGCGTCGCCTCGGCGGCAGCCAGATCCGCCGCTTCTCGGTCCAGTTCGTCCAGGTCCGCCAGCACCTGCTGGCCGCGCGCGCGGTCGCGCGCCGTCTCTTGCGGTGTGATCACCTCGTTGGGCGGCGTCAGGTCAGGCGCATCAGGATCGATCAGCGCGTTGGTGGCGTCATCACTGCCCTGTGTGTTGAGGGGAATCACCTCGGCGACCAGGATATCGGCGTCGTCCGGCAACACATCTTCTGGTGTCGCCTCCTGTTGCCAGGATTCCTCGCCCAGCGTGGTTTCAGCCAAAAGGCTATTCTCGTCATTGACGATCGCTTGCCCCATCTGTTGATCGTCAGAATTTGCTGAAGCATTTGTATTGGCGGCTGCGCCGCTGTTGCGCGCCTGGTTGGCGCGGCTAGCGTTGGAGCCACCATTCGTCGTCTTGCGAGTGCGCGGTTTGCGCTTGCGTTCTTCGGCCATTGCGGGCTACCTCCACAGTGGGGCGGGTATCATATCCCGCCTGTTTGTATGCTCATTCTGCGTAGCCCATCCCGCAACTTCCTTTCCAGAATGGCTGGTGCGCCCTAAATCACATGGATGTACTGCAAGAAGAAAAAGATGAACGCCAGCAGGCCCGCGCCAACGCAGTAATACGCGAACGGATCGAGCCGCCGCGTCTCGAAGTAGCGCATCAGAAAGCGCACAGAAAGATACGCCGCCAGACCCGCCAGCACCCCGCCGCCCAGCGCCAGCACCCGCGTGTGATTGGTTACAGCGGGCGCGAGCAACTTCGGCACTTCCAATATGCCGGCAGCCAGAATGATCGGCGTCGCCAGCAGGAACGAGAAGCGTGCCGCCGCCTCGTGGCTCAGGCCACACAGCATGCCGCCCACCATCGACGAGCCAGAGCGCGAGATGCCCGGCAAGAGCGCCAACGCCTGGGCCGTCCCCACCAGCGCGGCCTGGCCGAATGTCATTTCATCCATGGACACGCCGATCTTTTCCGCCGTCAGGAGCGCCTGGGCGCGTGGCTGCGTCACGGCGTCCGGCGAGATATGCGCGCCACTCTTGCGGATCAGAGCCTTCTGCCGGCTCTGCCACAGCCGTTCCGCCGTCAACAATACCGCGCCGTTCGCCACCAGGAAGGCCGCCGCCAGAATCGGCTGGCTGAAGAGCGATTCCAGCGGCTTCTGCAAGAGCAACCCCAGCAAACCCGCCGGCACCGTGCCGACGACCACCAGCGCCAGTTGCCGCCCCGTCCCATCGGGATCAACATCCCGCGTCAGCTTGCCCGCAATCAAGACGCGCATCCCCCCGCGCAACAGCGCCAGCCAGTCGCGCCAGAAAAACGTGAGCAACGCTGTCGCCGTACCCAGATGCAACATCACCACCAACGGCAAAAACGTGTCGGACTTTAACAGATCATGTTGCCCGAAAAGGCCCGGAATGATGACCGTGTGGCCTAGACTGCTGACCGGAAAGAGTTCGGTGAAGCCCTGCAACAGCGCCAAACCGATAACTTGCAAGAGGGTCGGCTGCGCGCTGGCAGCTTGTTGCGTGAGCAGCGACAGGACGAAAGCGGGGTGCATGCGCGGTATTCTCCTCGGCGCGAAGCGCCTGTTAGTTTCGCTCAGATGTGCTTCTCTATCCTACTACGGTTCGCGCCTCCTGAAAAGCACATCCCCCGACCATCCCACCACCCACCCGGCATGGCCGGAATGTCGCCTTCTAGCCCGTAGGAGTTCCTGTTCCGCGTTGGGATGACTTGGTACTTGCAATCGATGCTCCCGACACCCGCGCGGCGCTAGTGAGCCTGCCCCCGATGACTGCGCGGCGGCGATGGAAAGAATACCCCCAGTGGGCGGGCGCAGCATGTCCGCCCAATTTGAGAAAACTTCATCAACCGCCCATCGCCTCGCCGTCCCCGTCGTCGCCTGCCGGTCATTCACGCGCCCGCCAGCGTGCAGCGAAACACGATCATATCAATCAGCGGGATGCCGTTCTCGCTGATCGGCGGCTGGACATAGGTGAAATAGTCGCGGCGCACGTGGTCCATGCGGAAGCCGCAGCGTTGATAGAAGGCGATGTTGCCCAGCGCGCAGTTCGCCGTGCCAACCAAGAGTGCATCTGTGCCGCGCTGCCGTCCCTCGGCGACCAAAGCGGCGAGGATCGCGCGCCCGATGCCGCGCCCGCGCCGTTCGGGCGCGACGGCCAGCAGCAGGATCTCACTCGTCGCCGGTTCCCAGCACACCACCGCCGCCCCCACCCGCGCCGCCCCATCCTCGGCGGCATACGCCGTATGCGCCGGATCGCAGAGCGCCGCGAGGAGCCGGTCTTCGCCCTCGTCGGCGTCGCGTAGCAACGGCACCAGCGCAGGCGCGTCAGGCGGCGCGACAACCATGAGCGTGATGGGCATCGTTTGCTCCTTAAGCGTCATCCAGCAGGGACAGCTGCCGGGGGGCTTCGAGCAGCGCGCGGACGGGCGCGAAGGAGCGTCGATGTTCGGGGCAGGGGCCAAGGCGGGCCAACGCGGCCAGGTGGTGCGCCGTGCCATAGCCTTTGTGCTGCGCGAAGCCATAGCCGGGGTACTGCACGTCCAGGTCACATAGCAGCGCGTCGCGCGCCACTTTCGCCAGGATCGAAGCGGCGGCGATGGAGAGCGAGCGTTGGTCGCCCTTGATCAGCGGCGTCTGCGGCAGGGGAACGTCTGGCAGGCGCAGGGCGTCCAGCAGCAGCGCGGCAGGCGCGACGGCGAGCCGGCGCAGGGCAGCGTGCATCGCCAGGCGTGTCGCGCGCAAGATGTTCTGCGCGTCAATCGTCGCCACATCGCTCTGGCCCACAGCCCACGCCACGGCGCGGGCGCGGATCACCGTCGCCAGCCGTTCGCGCTGCCGGGCGCTGAGCTGCTTGGAATCGCGCACGCCCGTGAGGTCGGCCTCGATGCCAGCATCCAGCGGCAAAATGACAGCGGCGGCCACCACCGGCCCCGCCAGGCAGCCGCGCCCCACCTCGTCCAGCCCCGCCACGGTCAGCCAGCCGCGCGCGACCAGGAACCGTTCGGCAACGAGGGTTGGCACGGTCCCCCAGGGGCAGGGAACCGCGCTCAGATCAGGATCGGTGCCGGCAGCCATCGCCGCGCGCCTCAGCGGCGCTCTTTAAGGCGGGCCGCTTTGCCCGTCAGGCCGCGCAGGTAATAGAGGTTCTTGCGGTGGACGACGGCATGCTTGACGATCTCCACCTTCTCGATGCGCGGTGAATTCATCAGGAACGTGCGCTCCACGCCGACGTTATGCGCGATGCGGCGCACGGTGAAATGCTTGTTCAGCTTCTCGCCGTTCAGGCGAATGACCACGCCCTCGAACACCTGAATGCGCTCCTTGTTGCCTTCAACCACGCGGGCATGGACGCGCACCGTGTCACCGGACTCGATCACCGGCATGTCTTGCCGAAAAAAAGATGCCTCAACGGCATCGATCAGAGTACTCATCGATCTCTCGCTATCTTTTTTTGGGGATACAACATGAGTCAGTATATCACTCGCTTCGCCCAGATAGCAAATCGTTAGCCCAGGCGGGATGGGACCAGCATCCGCCAACTCTCAGCTTGATGGGGCAATAGGCTATACTTGGCAACGACTGAACGTAGCTTTATCCTACACAAGCACGCGAAGAAAGAGGGCGACATGACGACCCCAGCACCAAACGCTAGTTTACCCCGCGACCTCGGCGGCGGCCTGATGCTGCGCCGGGCCACGCCCGCCGACATCGCGCCCCTGGAAGCTTGGAGCGCCGCTGTGTTTCATCCCACCGCTGGCGCACACCAACGCTACATCATGGAAGGCCACACGCCGCACGGCACCCTCCTGTTGGGCCACCCCGATGACGGCAACGACGCAGCCTTCCCCGACCTCACCTTCACCGAACTCCTACTCGGCTATCGCTCGCTGGCCGAACTCATCTTCGCCCATGCCGACTGTCGTGTGCGCGGCGAACTCGCCCCCGCGCTGCTCGATGTCCTTTTCCCCAAGCGCACGTCACATCTCGCCTTCGGTTAGGCCACAGGCGGCGGCCAGGAATGTCCGCCCTACGAAAGGCGAGAACACGAACGGTATTATTGACCTCGACAAAAAGAACTAAAGGTTCCTGTTCCGAACAAAACCTGACGTGGACACGAATGAAAGGCATCGTCCGATTCGGAAAAGTTTAATTCTCTACGCCGAGGTCAGTAATTACATGGGTCAAAACCAAGAAACTAGCCACAATGGCTAATCTTTGCGATCTGTCAATCGCTGTTATCGTCTGCCTCGTCACCGTCTGGTAACATTGCCGCCCATAGCCCGACAGCATCCTCTTCTTTGCGCTGGATGCGCTCGTATTCTTCCCGCACGATCTGCTCATAGCTTTTGGTTGGGCATGGCAAGTCTTCCGGGGCAATGCCCAGCGTTTGCAGGAAGATATCGCGTGCCTGTTGCCCGGCATCGTAGTGAGCGATGCCAGCAGCGCGCATGGTCGTCACCTGGCGCGTTCGCATGTTGCGCTTGCCCAGGATGGCACGCAGGAAGTTAGCGAACGTTTCCAGCGCGCTCATATAATCGGAGATCGCCTGATTGGGTTGCAGACCGCGCAGGGCGTGCATGTCGTCTTCAGTGCGTCCAGCATATAGCCCCTTATATCCCATGTCGAAAAAAAGGGCGAGTTGGCGTTTGGTGATGACGCCCGCCTCATAAGCGAGCTGTAGGAGATCCTTGTTGGCGGTGGTCAAGTCCTGCCGAAGCGCGATGCGCAGGGAAACTTCAGCGAGGGGATCGCCCTGAAGTTGCGCGGCCAGATCCACCACTTCCGCTTGAATGGCCGCTACGCCTTGCAACTCAGCCTCGCGGGTGCGCACGGCGAAATATGCTTGCGCCCTGGCAACGTTGCGTTTCTTGGGATCGGCGTTCTGAGCGACGAGATAGCAGGCATAGCGGGTAAGGCGATAATCATCGACTTCGCGCATTGCCCCTGAGCCAATTGGGACCATGTTGTTGAACTCGACAACATGGTCTGAGATGGCCATGCCGTTGTTTTCAATCGCCTTCATGGCGCGATGGATGGTGTTCTCAAAATTGCGCCAGCTATCGCGCGCTCCATAGCCCAGCACTTTCGCAAGTTCCCGTGCGCTCCACCATTCGCCCTGCTCGTCTTGGTGGCGAATGGCATCAAATGGTGATTGCCCGTTGGCTGGATTTGGTGGTTGCGGATTCGACATGTGATATCCTCTCCTTACGCCGGCGTTGAGGTGGAACCCCCGCACTTGTTTTTCCTCGGCCATAGCTGCACCTCCAATCCCTTTTACGATATCATTCTTTTTCGTGCTCTTCGTGGCCCTTTCGTGGCCTTCGTGTTCGCTCTCGTCTCCCCAACTTATACCTTAGCTGATCGGGGCGCGAAGAGGTCGCGCCGCACCAGCAGCGTCGTCAGCAACCAGACCGGCAGCGCCAGGTAGGGCAAGGTGGTCGCCCAGAACGTCAGCAGATTCGTCACCGAATGCAGGTTATCCAGCGAGTAGACGAAGATAAAGTAGAGGATGGCATAGAGCGCGCCACCAGCGGTGAGCAACCCCACCTGGCGCACCCACGGGCGGCGACCCCACAGGCCAATGCCCGATGCGATATACAGCGGCCCCAGGAAGAAGGCGTCGAGCAGCGCGCCGGCCATCGTGCCGGAATCCTTGCTGAGCGCGCCCGTATCCACCTGCGTGCCATACCAGTACCAGACCTGCCCCAGCAGGTTCGCGTGCGGCGAGGCCGCCACCAGATTCGCGTAATAGAACACGTAGTACAATTGCGGGATGGCCGTCACGATGCCCAACAGCACATACAACACCGCCAGAATCGCCAGCCAGATCGGACGCTTGGATTGCGTCGCTGGCACAGCCGTTACCGACGCGCTCGCCGCCATGTTGCTACCCTCATTTCGCTTGCTGCCAGCCATAATATGGCGGGGGAACGGGGGCGCGATGAATCGCGCCCATACAAGGATCGTGGCCATCGTGGGGCGGACATGCCTGTTCGCCGCGTGACAGACAAGAATGGCTGTCCTCCGGGGAAGCGTGGGGCGGACATTCCTGTCCGCCGTGGTGACAGACAAGAATGGCTGTCCTCCAGGTTTCGTGCTGTGACAGACAAGAATGTCCGTCCTCCCATACTTTATGGACAAGTGCCGATCACAAGCGTAGCAGCATGCGGGCGGGCGCGTCAAGATGCCACGGATTGAAGAATTGTATACTAGACGCATGATGCATGATGACGACCTCGCGGCGCGGCGGGCGCTGGAAGACGAGTGGCTCTGGGGCTGGGATGCCACGCCGGGCATCGTTTCCGTGTGGGCGGAACGCGACGGGCGGGCGCTGGTGTGGCGACGGCTGGACCGCACCACGCTCGTCTGCGAACGCGAACGCTTCCGCCCCTGGGTGCTGCTCAGCACGCTAGGCGATGTGCGCCACCTGGGCGGCGACCTGGCGGCGGAGGATGCGCCGGGCGCGGCGACCACGCGGCTCACCTACCGTGAACTGGATGGGCCGGGCCACCTGCGCTATCTAGTCAGCGCAGCGGACGGGCGCACGCTGGAAGGCGCGATCCTTGCCGGTGTGCAGCGGCGCACCGGGCGGGCGCTGGCGCGGCTGGCCGATCTGGGAGCGGACGAGGTCGTGTGGCTGCCGCCGGAAGAACAGTACCTCGTCGCCACCGGGCGCACGTATTTTCGCGGCCTGGCCTTCGACGATCTGCATCGTCTGCAATTCGATCTGGAAACGACCGGCCTTGATCCGGCGCGGGAGCGCATCTTCCTCATCGCCGTGCGCTCGAATCGTGGCCTGGCGCACGTGCTGGATGTCAGCGAAAACGGCCTGGACGAGCCGGCGGCGGAAGCCGATCTCATCCGCCGTTTCGCCATGCTGCTGCGCGAGGCCGATCCCGACGTGATCGAGAATCACAACCTGCACGGCTTCGACCTGCCTTTCCTGGCGACGCGCGCCCAGCTCCTCGGCGTGCCGTTGCTGCTGGGCCGCGCCGGTGCGCCCGGCTTGCGCCAGCGCCCGGTCGGGCGCGGCTATGGCCCTGTGCGCGGCGATGAAGCGGAGGCCGGCGATGGGCGCGAACGTGAGCGCGCTGTCCGCTACATCATTCCTGGGCGTGAGTTGATCGACACGCTGGATGCCGTGCGGCGCTACGATTTCGCCGCGCGCGATCTGCCCGGCCACGGGTTGAAGGCCGTCGCGCGCCACTTCGGCCTGGCCGCGCCCGACCGCGAATACGTGGAGGGGGCGCAAATCTACACGACCTGGCAGCGAGACCCGGAGCGCGTGCGCCGGTACGCGCTGGATGACGTGGCGGAAGCCGACGGCGTGGCGCGGCTGCTGGGCGGCGCGGCTTTCGCCATGGCGACGATGGCCCCGCGCCGCTATGAGCGCCTGGCGGATGCCGGCCCCGCCACCGGCATCCTCGATCCCCTGCTGGTGCGCGCCTATCTCCACGCCGGCGCGGCGCTGCCGGCCTACGCCGTCCCCGACGGCACGCAGCACAGCGGGGCATCGCTCTATCTCTTCGCGTCAGGCGTGGCGCAGCGCGTGATCAAGGCCGACGTGTCGAGCCTGTACCCATCCCTGATGCGCCAATATCGCATCAGCCCGCGCCCGGATCGTTTGGGCGTCTTGCTGGCGCTGGTGGATCGCCTGGTGGAGCAGCGATTGGCGGCGAAGGACCGCGCCCGCGCCGCGCCGCCCGGCGCACCGGAGCGCCATACCAACGAGGCGATCTCCGCCGCCATGAAGATCCTGGTCAATTCGGCGTATGGCTACCTGGGCGCGGCGGGGCTGACGCGCTGCGCCGACACCGACGCGGCGAACGAGGTGACGGCGCGGGGCCGCGCCCTGCTGGCGCAACTCTGCCGCGAACTGGCCGCGCGGGGGCTGACGCTGCTGGAAGCCGACACCGACGGCGTCTATTGTGCCGCGCCTGCCGGCTGGAGCGAAGCCGACGAGCGCCGCGCCGTGGCGGAAGTCGCCGCGACGCTGCCGCCCCTCGTGCGGCTGGAATTCGAGGGCCGCTATGCCGCCATGCTCAGCCACGAGCCGAAAAACTATGCGCTGCTGACCTACGCGGGCCAGGTGATCCTGCGCGGCGTGGCCTTCCGGTCGATCAAGTTCGAGGCGTTCGGCGAGGCGTTCTTGCGCGAGGCCGTCGGCTGCCTTTTGCGCGGCGACGTGCCGGGCGTGCAAGCGGCCTATCTGGCGACGGCGGGAGCGATCCGCCGGCGGGAACTGCCCACGGCGCAGGTGGTCTCGCGCGCCCGCCTTACCAAGACGCCCGCGCAATATGACGCCGCCCGTGGGGCGCGGCGCGAAGCGCCCTACGAAGCGTTGCGCAACGCCGGGCGCACGACCTGGCGGCGCGGCGACCGCGTGCAACTTTATCGCGCCACCGGCGGCCACTTCGCGCTGTGGGACGAAGACGCCGCCGACCGGCGCGACTATGACATCTCCCACTACCTGCGCCTGCTGCGCGAGACGTATGCCATCCGCCTCGCCCGTGCCTTCACCCCGGCGGACTATGCCACGCTGTTCGCCGCTGACGACCAACCCTCCCTCTTCGCGCCGCCCCTCGACGCGATCCGCCCCATCCTGACGCCGCTGGCGTCGCCAGAAGCGATCGCGTGAAATTGGGGATGGGACGCGAACACGAAGACCACGAAAACGGCACGAAGAACCTGAAATTATGCGTGTTTAATACAGTTTGGGTCACTGTTTGCGCCGCTACTATTCAGCTATCCAGCGTAACCGCTTCGCCGCGTGCGGAGCAATCACATCTGCGAAGCCAGTGGCAATAATGGTATGATTAAAGAGCAGCAATGCCGTGCAAAAGATGATTTTGCTACTGTGCTAGCCGCTGTGAAAAGAGTCAAATAATCAAACAATGCTAAATAGATGATTGCCAGGAGGAACGGCTGATGCTACCCGAACCTGAAACGCAAGCAGCATTAGAGATCGCGCGTTTTATCGCCAGCCAGCCATCGCCGGAGCAAGTGATCGCGTTTCGCCCCTCGCCCGCCGTGATTGAACGTGCCTATGCATTGATCGACGCTGAACGCGAGCGATCCCTCACTGTTGAGGAACACCACGAAATGGAAAGCTATCTAGCGATACAACACATCATGATTCTGGCGAAAGCTGAAGCACATCTCCAGTTGCGCCAGCGAGCATCATAACGATGGCAGAGAAACGTGCTGTTCCGGCACGGTTACGGCAACAAGTGCGCGAACGTGCACGAGGTCTCTGCGAATATTGTTTGCTTCATGAAGATGACATGATGCTCCCTCATGAACTGGATCATATTATTGCAATTCAACACTACCGCTCGCTTGGATGAGCGAATGAGTCTGCTCACCATCGGACACTACCCACGGTAGTAGTGCCGCAATCGTGCGTGAAAAATAGGAAATGCTTATCTACGTTTGCGCTGTCGCTTTTTGCCAGCTAGCCTTTGGGCTTGCGCCAGCGCGAGGGCCGCGCCGGTGAGGGCGAACGCCACGCCCGTCGCCCCTGCGCCGCGGAGCGCCCGTCGCCGTTGCGCTTCTGGCGGGGGTGAGTGGTGGCGCGCGTAGGCGGTTTCGGGCAGGTCGCCCGCCGGACCGTGTGGCCCCTGCGCCAGCGCCATCTGGATCACCTGGGCCAGATGCAATGCCTGGCGGCGGGTATTCTGGCGAATCTGTTCGCGGCAACTGAAGCCGTCCGTGACGATCAGCGTTTCGTTGCCGGCCTGACGTACTGCGGGCAGCAGCACGCGCTCGCCCGCTTTCTGCGCCACAGCGTAGTGATCGCCCTGCTCGAAGCCGAAGGCACCCGCCATGCCGCAGCAACCATCGTCGGGGATGGTATAGTCCAACCCCAGGCGTTTCAGCACGGCCTCCTCATCGGTCATGCGCATGATCGCCTTGTGGTGGCAATGCCCATGCACGACCGCCCGGCGCTGCAACTGGGGCAGCGGCAAATCGGGCGCGTACTTCATCAGGAATTCGCTCAGCAGGAAGGACTGCTCCATCAGCCGCGTGGCGTCGGGGTCGTCGGGATAGAGGCTGTGCAGTTCGTCGCGGAAGACGGAGACGCAGCTTGGTTCCAGCCCGACGATGGGGATGCCGGCGCGGATCTGTGGGCGCAGCGTCGTCATGACTTGCTTCAGCAAATCCCGCGCTTGATCGAGGAAGCCGAAATCATATAGCGGGCGACCGCAGCAGAGGGCTTGCGCCGGCACGATCACCTGGAAGCCGGCGTGTTCCAGCACATCCACTGCCGCGATGCACGTTGCGGGGTGGAAGTGGTTGTTGAACGTGTCGGGCCACAAGATCACCTGGGGCGAACCGACGTTGCGCGGGTCGCGGCGCTGGAACCACTGCTTGAACGTTTCCGGCGCGAAGCGCGGCATATCGCGTTGGGGCGCGATGCCGCCCAGCGCCTTCACGATGCGGCTGAGGACCGGCGCGTGGGTGGCGGCGTTCACCAGGCCCGGCGCAATGGCTGCCAGCCGCGCCCACCAGGCGATCAGGCCCATCGCGTAGGCGCTGCGCGGACGGGGATGCTGGCGATAATAGTGCGCCAGAAACTCGGCCTTGTAGGTCGCCATATCCACGCCGACGGGGCAGTCGCTCTTGCAGCCCTTGCAAGCCAGGCAGAGGTCCAGCGCGTCTTTCACGGCACCGGCCTGCCACTTGCCGGTGAGCGGATCACCGCGCAGCATCTCAAACAGCAGGTGCGCGCGGCCCCGCGTCGAATCCTTTTCCTCGCGCGTCACCATGAAGCTGGGACACATCGTGCCGCCCGCCAGGTGGCGACACTTGCCCACCCCCACGCAGCGCAAAGTCGCCCGCGCGAACGAGCCGCCGTCTTCGGGATACTGGAAATACGTCTTGACTGGCAGCGGCTGATAATTGCTGCCCTGGCGCAGATTATCCGTCACGCCATACGCCTCGATGACCTTGCCCGGATTCATCCGCCACGCCGGATCCCAGATCACCTTGAATTCGCGGAAAGCTTGCATCAGCGTGTCGCCGAACATGATCGGCAGCAGCGCGCCGCGCGCTTGCCCGTCGCCGTGTTCGCCGGAAAGCGAGCCGCCGTAGCCCACCACCATTGCCGCCGCGCGATGCACGAACTCGTCATATTTTTGGATGCCCGCCGCCGTGGCGAAGTCGAAGTCGATGCGCGTGTGGACGCAGCCCTGGCCGAAATGCCCATAGAGGTCCGCCTGATAGCCGAACTCGTTCATCAACTTACGCAAATCGCGCAGGTAGCTGCCTAGCTTGGCGGGCGGTACGGCGGAGTCTTCCCAGCCCGGCCACGCCGCCGGTTTACCCGGCACGAAGGCCGTGGCCGCGAGCGCTGCCTCGCGCACCTGCCAGATCTTGTGGGCATCCGCCGGCTTGGTGAGCAATTTCATGCTGGGATGGTCCGGCATTCTGTGCAGTTCGGCCATCAGGCCGCGCGCCTGGCTTTCGGCCTCCTGTGGCGTCGCGCCGCCGAACTCGACCATCAACCAGCCGCCGCCCGGCGGCAACAGCGCGGCGTCTTGCGGGTGCAGTCCCTTGCGTCCCATGTCGCGGATCAAGTTCTGGTCAAAGCCTTCCAGGCCGATCGGCTGATGCGCCATAATCTGCACCACGTGGTCGGCGGCGTGATAGCCGTCGCGGTAGCCCAGCACCAGCAGCACGCGCGCCGCCGGGCTGGGGACCAGCCGCACGGTGGCCTTGAGGATCGTCACCAGCGTGCTTTCGGACCCCACCAGCGCCCGCGCCACGTGGAAGCCCTTTTCCGGCAGCAATTCGTCCAGATTATAGCCGGAGATGCGGCGCGGGATGTGGGGGAAGCGCCGGCGAATCTCGTCGGCATAGCGGTCGCGCAGCGCCCGCATCTGGGCATAGATCTCCCCGCGCCGCCCGCCCTCGGCGATGATGCGCGCCAGCTCGTCGTCGCTGGTCGCGCCCACTGTCAGCCGCAGCCCGTCATAGGTGAGGATCTCCAATTCCTCGACGTTATCCGATGTGCGCCCCGCCATCACCGAATGCACGCCACAGGAGTTGTTGCCGAGCATGCCGCCCAGCGTGCAGCGATCATGCGTGGCGGGATCGGGGCCGAAGGTCAGGTGGAAGCGTTCTGCCGCGTCGCGCAAAGTATCCAGAATGACGCCCGGCTGCACCACGGCGCGCTGGCTGTGCGGATCGAGATCGATGATATGATGCAGATATTTCGAGCAGTCGATGACGACGGCGGCATTGCAGCCCTGGCCGGCCAGACTGGTGCCGCCGCCGCGCAGCACCACCGGCGCGTGATACTGCTGGCAGAGCGCGATGGTCTGGACGAGCGCGGCTTCATCGCTGGGGATGACGACGCCCAGCGGCGTCTGGCGGTACTGTGAGGCGTCGGTGGCATACAGCGCGCGGCTGCCGACATCGAAGCGCACCTCGCCGGCGATCTGGTCGCGCAGCGCCTGGCGCAAGCCACGGATGTCGGTTTGTGGGGTTGGAGCGCTGTGGTTCGTTTGCGACTGAAGCGGTTGTTGCATGCCGCGCCCCAACATCTGGCGCATATCCATCGTCATCCTCCTGATTGAGTGAAGATGGAGAGGAGCGCCCGCATGTACCATACCTAAAAGACGCGAAAAAGCAACGGTGTAGGGCGGTCGAACCGCAAGTCGCGCTGGAAATCGCGCGCTTCCTGGCCGGGCATCCCACACCGGACCAGATCGGCGCCTTTCATCCCGCGCCGGAAGCGGCTGAAGGCATTCGCCCCCAACCCTCAAGCGGGTTCAGTACCACCGCTGTCTGCGCGCCCCGTCGGCACTGCGGGCAAATAGGCGAGCAGCGCCGCCTCATCAGCGAACGAGGCCATCGCTAAAGCAGCATCTTGTAAGCGCACGCTATCGGTGCAGGCCGCGATGCGCTCGCGGGCCACCGCGCTGAGGTCGCTGAACTGCTGCTGCGCCAGCAACGTCACCATCTGGCGCAACGTCAACAATTGGCCCTGCTCGATGCCCTGCTGGATGCTTTGTTGCATGCCTTGCTGGATGCCTTGCTGGATGCCCTGATCGAATCCCTGCTTGAAGCCTTCCTTGAGTTTCTCTTCGCCGACTTCCTGGATCAACAGCTCGCGTAGACTGGAATGCTGAAAGATGTCTTTGAGCATGGTATCCTCCTGAAGCAAGTGGGCCAGCGGCGCGACCGGCATGCGCAAGCCGGCAAAGAGTACCACTAAGCCTTCCAGTTTCTCTTGTTGTTCGATGGTGATCGGCGCGGTGGCGATTTGCCGCGCGACCGCGACCACGCGCTCCGCGTTGGTACCGGCCATTAACACGGCCAGCGGCCAGAGATCGGTGTACGGCGTTTCCAGGACGCTTGCGGACGGCAGCGTCCAGAGGGTGACGACATCGAAATCACAATGATAATTGATGCGCCCATCCGGCAACGTCGTCATATAGGGCGAACTGGGCAACGCTTCCGTTGGTTTCAAGTATATCACAATAGACCAAACGGGCAAACCTTCGCGGAAATGGATGCGCGCATTATATTCCGCGATGCGCATGGCTATCGCTTTATCCGCAACCGTTTGGATCTCAATATGCACGATGTAGAACTTGCCATTGACGCGGATCAACCACACCAAATCGGCAGTGCGACGCGGCACGACCAATTCGGATTCGAGCTCGCGCACCCAGACGACATGTTCAAGCCCAATCAGGCGCAGCACCCCGTCGCGCCCCGCCAACAACATCTCTTTGATCGCCTGATCATAATCATGGCGCTCTTCCGGCATGGTCCCTCTCCCTCACGCGCAGTCTCCTGCTAGCAAAGCACACAAGCCAGACAATGGCAAATCGCTCAGAGATGCTATACAATCAGCACCAGCAGATATGTGGAAAAGAGGCCACGCTATGAGTCACGCGGAAATCATCGCCGCCATCCGTCAGATGCCGCCCGCTGAGCGGCTCGCCCTCATCGAAACAGTGCTGCCTATGACGCGCGTAGAGCGTTTACTATTGAACTTTTTGATGCTACGAAGTGCTATCCCATCTATGCTACAATGAGGTGAGTGAAAGAAAGGAGCCGTGTATGGCTATCGAACCGCAGGTCGCGCTCGAAATCGCGCGATTCCTTGTCGGGCGTCCCACGCCGGAACAGATTGTCGCCTTTCATCCTTCCCAGGAAGCGACAGAGCGTTTTTATGCGCTGATCGATGCCGAGCGTGCCGGCACGATCACAGATGAAGAACGCGCTGAGTTGGATAGCTGCGTCAATCTCGAACATATGATGCGGCTGATCAAGGGCGAAGCGCATCTCGTCTTGCAACAACGGGCGTCGTAATATGCCGCGCGTCCCCGAACGCCTACGCCGCCAGGTGCGCGACCGCGCGCAAGGCCGCTGCGAATATTGCCTTATCCATGAAGATGATGTCATGTATGCACATGAGGCTGACCACATCGTTGCCGAAAAGCATACTGGCCCAACCACGCTCGAAAACCTCGCCTGGGCCTGTGGCATTTGCAACCGTAACAAAGGCACTGATCTCGCTTCAATAGACCCTATGACCGGCAAAGCAGTATTCCTTTTCAATCCCCGCATGCAGCAATGGAAGCGTCATTTTCACCTAAATAATGGACGCATCGAGCCGCTGACCGCCGCTGGCCGCGCTACAGCTTTTTGCTTGCAATTCAATACACCGGAAAATATGGCTGATCGCCTCAGGCTCATTGCAATGGGGCGCTATCCAGCAAAGTGATCGACCAGTCCTTTCACTGCACTGGCTCGCCTTTTGACAATACCTAGAGCGATTATAATATGCAAGCCTATAACGAATATAAAGAACTACATAGCTTTATAAGAGCCAAGCAGAATTTTGAGATGCGAAGCTGTCTCAAAAATTTCTCTTCTCGCCTGGGTGAAAGCAACCTCATAAGTAGATACTTCAACATCTGAATGGATACGATTATATGCTATTTCTGCGTCAGGTCCTAGGAATCCAATATAGTCTTTCCTTGCCTCTGATTCAGAGTACCCATACACCCTACGTAAATAATATGGCGCGTAACCTGTCCAACTACTCACAGGCAATCGAGGAATCTGGTTTTCCTCCCTATATTCAAGAATAACTCTATTCAAGGGTTCAAATAAGCGACCAGATACAACCTTTAAGTTGGAAATCTTTTGTTGAAACTGTACAACTAAATCTAAAATACTTTTTAATTCCTGAGAACTAACATTCCAAGAGCTAACATATTTATCATTGATCAGCATTTCCGCTTCATCATAAGGAAAAGGTATAATTTCTAAAATATCGTTTGCTCTTTCTATAACAGGTTTATCGAGTATTGACTTGAGCCTTCTTGTAAATGATGCTATTTCTTGCTCTTGCTGACGAGCAAGCGACTTCTTTTCGGCTTGTGTCTGTAATTTCCATAATACGACACCGATTGTAAACGTAACAAAAAGACTATAACAGAGGCCGGAAGCCAAAGAGGCCCAAAAAGAGACCCAAAAGGTATTCCAATCAAAAGAAGCTATCAAGATCATCAGGATCATCATCCTATTTTTTTACCATTTTCGCTGTTTCGCTCGTCTTTCACTCCATCACCGTGCGCTCGCTATCGTGGCGGCGCACACGGCGTGGTAGTGCGCGTCCAGCGCGGGGGCCAGCAGCAGCAGCGCGGCGATGCGGCGGACCGTCGCCGGCAGGGCGCGGGCGGCTTCGTCCAGCGTGAGGGCGCGGCCCAGCACGGCGCTTTCGCGGTAGCTCAGCCACTTCTTGATCACCTGATAGCCGCCGAGGGTGTAGTCCCAGACGCGCTCCGGCACGTTGCGCCAGAAGGCCGTGTCGTTGAGGAACACGTCATAGGTTTGCGCGCCCAGGCACGCCCGCGCCTCCTCCGGCGTCAGCCCCAGCGCGGCGGCACCGGCTTCCAGCGCCGCCGCTTCCGCTGGCGTTCGGTCGCGCAACACCGTGCGGCCCTTGCCGGGCATGGTGACGCCGCTCTCGCCGCGATGCCCCCATCCCGCGCGCACCGCCAGTTCGCCCGCGCCCAGTTGCTCGCCGCCCACGCGGTCGATCGCTCCCAGTGACCGGAACGGCTCACCGGCGAGATCGCTCACCGGCTGCTCCACGTCCAGCAGCGCGGCCACGCGCCGCCCCAGCGCCGCCGAGGCGCGCAGCAGATCGCCCGTCGCCGGCAGCGGGATGCGCGGCCAGTCCTGACGCACGCCGTCGGCATTCTCGCTCAGATAGAGCGGCGCATAGCCGATTGCCAGCGCATGCATCCAAATCAATTCGGCGGTTTCACGATCCGCATCGGGATCGATGATGCCCAACGAGCGTAGATACTCCCGCGCTTTCTCAGAAAGATTCGCCTTGGGCGACCTTTCTTCCGCATCAAGTATGGTCATCTGCTGTTCACTTTTTGTTTCCGGTATGGGAGCAACTTCTTTGACTTGCAAGGGGAAATAGTATGCATGACCACGCAGGTAATCGTTATCGCCAAGTGCGCTGGTGAATGAAAGTGGAAAACCCTCCGGTTCAGCTACGCCTGCGGGTCGGCTCATCAGAAATGCATTTCCTTCCCAGTACTGCGCCCACAAAGCAGGCCGTGGCTCATTCCATAGTGGGCGTATACCGCTATAGTAACACCAGCGATTTTCAAAAGGACGAATGGCGTAAGGCCGGATTTTAGTTTCATCAAAACGTTCCGCAGCCAATACTTTTAAACGGGCGGTTCTCGCCTCAAATCGGGCAGCATCCAGCGTTAGTCCGGTATCTAGCCGGCTCAGTTCATCCCATGACACCGATGGGTCGTAATACTGGCGGATTCGGCGTTCCAACGCAGCACGGTCGATGTCAATGAGCGCGCCGCCACGCTTTTCCATCAGGCCATTACTGGGTGGGATCGCACACAGATCGGTCAGGCGCGGCCATTGCAAATAGTGTGCATCAACCTGAATCGGCTGGAAGTTAAAGCGTGTCACCTGCGTTGGCTCGACTGGCTCATATGCAGCATTGAGATTCGGCGCGTCCAGGCTGGCGAGGAGATCGGCGCGTTTCGTCACGCCCCAGAACTGGCGAAAGCGCACCGTGGGCTTGGCAGCGCGTTGCTGACGGCGAACCATGAGGCCGATAGCCGTGCCGACACGAATGCCTTCTTTGTTGAACGATGTCGAAAAGACCGATGGATCTGGTTTGCCATCCGGTGTCACTTTGCCCGTCTCGCGGCTGTCGCCATTCATCCGGTCAAACCACAGCGCGTCAAATTCTTTGAGGAACCGTTGTCGCATAACTACGAACGAAGGATCGCTTAAATACGAAAAATTGGAGATAAAGCACACGACACCTTGCCCCGTCATCTCTGCGATGCGGCGTTCAGCGAGACGGAAGAAGCGCACATAGAGATCATCAAGATTGAATTTCTTGATGCCCCACTCGCTGATCAAGCCCTGTTTATACGGTTCGACCAGGCCCATTTCTTCTTTCGGGCTGACCCCTGCGAAGCTGTTATACGGCGGATTACCAATAACCACCAGAATTTTTTCTTCACGCTTGATACGAGTGGCGGAATCACGTTCTTCTTTTAAATCGGGAAAATCGATCTTCGTTTGTTCAACGCCTTCGCGCGGCTCCCAGCCGGTGAGCGCGTTGGTCAAAAAGACGCCGGCGCGCTCGTTGTGTTCCGCGTCCAGCGGTTCGCCCAGCGTCTGCAAGAGGACGCCCAGTTGCAGGTGCGCCACCACGAAAGGCGCGGGCAAAAGTTCGAAGCCGAAGATGCGTTTGGTTGCCGCCTCTTTCACATATTGCGCCACCACCGCGCCCAGGCCGTCTTCCGTCAGCGTGCGGGCGATGCGCCGCAGCGTCGCCACCAGATACGCGCCCGTGCCACAGCAGGGGTCCAGCACCACCACGCGCTCATCCGCCAGGCCGGCGGGCAGCCCCAGTTCGTCGCGCAAAACGGCGTCCACCCGCGCCACCATATAATCCACGATCTCCGGCGGGGTATACCAAACGCCCAGATCCTTGCGCAACTGCGGATCGAACGCCTCCAAGAACGGCTCATAGAAATACTGCACGGCGTGGCCCGTCTCGAAGGCGGCGAAGAACTGGGCGCGATCCACGCGGTTCAGCGCTGCGCCAGCCCAATCCAGCACTTCCACCAGGCCCAGCGGGCGCAACTTTTCCGGCAGGGCAAGCTGGCCGAAGAGCGTGTTGATCAATGGCACATGCAGCGACCATACGGCATTGCGCCAATCGAAGACAGCGGTATCAGCGGGCGCATGTTCCTTGCTCCACAGCACCCAGGCGGAAAAGATGCCATAAAAGAGCGTCTGCACCAGCGTGGAATGGAAGAAGTGGCGGCCCTTGGCATCGGTGAAGTGGATGCCCAGCGCGTCTTCCAGCGCGGCTTGCAACTGGTCCAGCGCCGGCAGGTCGGCGGCGCGTTCCACGCGCACCAGGGCATCGCGCGCATAGGAGGCCAGGAAGGCCGCCAGGTCTTCGGGGCGGCTGAGCGGCGCGTTATGCAGCAGCACGCGGCGCAGGAATTCGCCGAACTGCGCGCCGTGGGCCTGTGTCAGCGCGTCCAGCGGCGTGTGCCAGAAGGCCGCCTCGTCGGGAGCCAGCGTATAACGTTCGCGTGCCACCGGCGCATCCTTAGCCGCGCCCGTCCCGCCCTTGCGCCCAAAAAGCGTGAAATCACGATAGTTCGTCACCAACAACAGCCCATAGCGCGCCAGATATTTCTGGCCCTGGTCGCTGGCGATGATGTCGCCGACCTGCTCCCCCGCGCTCTTGACCTCCAGCACGCCGCGCGCCGGAGCCAGCTTTTGCAGATCGCCCGTCGCGTCTTCCTGCAATTGTTCCGCCGTGTAAAAGCCGCCATCGGGGATGCCCGCGCCCTGGCTCTGAGGATGGATGACGCAGCGCACACGCGGCTTCAGGTCTTTGCCGGCGGCGTCGAAGAGGGCGGCCAGTGCGGGATAGGACGACGTTTCGCGGGTGCCGACGCGCCGATTCTCGCGCAGCGCGGCCAGATAAGCGTGGAGCGGGTGCGACATGGAACGAATAACCCTCCTTGGGTGGCTGCCAGGAAACGAACGATGCGTGAGGTAACGCCGCCAGTATACCATATGGCAGCAATGTGATCGAAATTAACTTTCCCTCTATCGGTAAAGTTAAATCTGCTGAGGAAACGCGCGGCACAAGGGCGAAGACTGGCAACTCAGCCACCATGTCTGCTCGGTGACACGAACGCTTTCCTTCATTCACCGCCAGATGCATGTACTCAGGGCAAGAGATCTGCTATACTGCGTAGGACGAAACGCTGTCACCCCGCCGGCTGAGAAAAGCAGCTTTTTTGTAAAGGAGCGGAACCGTGAGCCAAACACCTGCCAACATCCCATCCCCAGGACCGGAGATCTCGCGTTTCGAGGCGATCAAACACCGCGACGAGCACGGCCACGAGTTTTGGTATGCCCGTGAGTTGATGACCCTTTTGGGCTACAAAAAGTGGCAACACTTCCAAAGCAGAGTGATTCAGGAAGCAATTGCCATTTGTGCTCAGGAAGGACCGGGCGCTGTTGAAACTAATTTTACCGGTACCGGTAAAAATAAATCCGCAGAGGAAGCGCGAGGGCGCAAAGGCGATGACTATCAGCTTAGCCGCCATGCCTGCTATCTCATCGCCGAGAGCGCGGACGGGCGCAAGGATGAGGTGGCGTGGGCCAAGATCTACTTCGCTTTCACGACCGAGCGGTATGAACTGCTGGCGCAGAGCGAGGAAGATGCGCTGCGCATCGAGGCGCGGCAGAAACTCGCGTTGCACAACTCTGAACTTGCCTTGCGCGCCAAGATGGCCGGGGCCACCAAACCGGCGCACTTCCAGGGCGTCTTCAATGCCGGCCTCACCGGGCTGTATGAAGGCGAGACCGCTGGGAAGATTCGCAAGCGCCGTGGCCTCAAGCCGACCGATGACATCTACAGCCATATGGGCAGCGTGGAGACGGTGGGCAACGACATGAAATCTGTGCTGGCGGTGCATCATATCGACCAGCGCGGCATCACCGATCTGCCGGGCGTCGCGCGCACCCACCACGAAGCGGGCCAGGCGGTGCGGCGCTTCTTGCTGAGCGAGGGCATCAACATCAACGAGTTGCCCATGCCGACCAAAAGCTACGAGCAGTTGCTGCGCGAGGCCGCCGTGCGCGAGATGCTGGCCGAACAAGATCGCACGGGCCTGTGGGCGCAGTTGCCAGGCGAAGACGACGACGATGAGCAAGACGACTAGCGCAGGCGGGCGGTATGGATTGAAACCATTTGCGCGCCGGTGGAGTCATGCGGCCACAAAACCCACCTGCGTGGGTTGGCATCCCAGTCCGCGACGGCAGGGCGACCACAAGGGTACGCCCCTAAAGCGGCGCCGCTAGGCATTTAGGCGCGGAAATAGTTTCAATCCATACCGCCCGCATCTTTCGCCCGCCATCTCCCGCCCGCGCATCCTCCGCCTGTCGTTTCACCTGCCCGCGCCCCCCGCGACGAAGACCGTGGCGGGCTGGCCCAGGATAACGACGACGAGCTTTTTCGTGATGCGCCAGCCGTGTTCGCGCAGGGTCGCATCCCATAGGCGGTCGTCGCTGGTGAGCGCCACCAAGGTGCCGTCCGGCGCGACCACGCGGCGGAACTCGCGCGCCAGCGCGGTATATAGCTCGACGTTGGTGGTGAGGGTGCCGATCTGCTTGCCGAACGGGAGATTGGTCAGCAGGGTGGTGACGCTGGCATCATCCAGCGGCAGCGCGCGGGCGTCCCATTCGTGCCAGTCCGCGGTGATGCCCGCCGCGCGGGCATTGCGCTGCGCCAGCGCCACGGCCTCCGTGCGGATGTCGCCGCCGGTGGCACGCGCCAGCGGCCCCAGCAGCGCCCGCTCGATCACCAGCGTCCCCGCGCCGCACATGGGGTCCAGCACCACATCCGTCGCCTGGGGCTGGGCCAGCCAGGCCAGCGCCGCCGCCACCGTCGGGCGCAACGAAGCCGGCAGATGTTCGTGCTTATAGCGCCGGTGGCGCATCGTCGCGTCGCTCAGCCGCAGACCGATCAGTGCCTCGCCGCCGTGCAGCCATAGCCAGAACTCGACATCGGCATCATCCGGCACCAGATGCATGCCGCGTGGCAGGGCGCGGCGCAGCGCGTCCGTCACCGCTTGGCCAGCATCCATGCGCCGGAAGGTGTGTGTCCCCTCTTTCTGGCTCACCACCCGCCAGGTGCGCGGTGCAGCGCCGCCATGCGCGCGGCGAAAGGCCGCCAGCGCGCCGGCTAGGTCGCTGTGCGCCGTGGCGCTGTGCAAGACGCGCAGGGCATCCGGTCCGCGCCCCAGGTCGGTGATGTGCGCCAGTGCGACATAGACATCCTCCGTTGTGCGCAGTTGCAACAGGTCGCCAGGCGGGGCAGCCGTGCGAAACAGCACGATCCCCCGCGCGAACTTCACCAACTCGGCATCGCTGAAGCGCGCGCGAATCTCGCTGAAGGCGACCGTCTCGATCCCCGGTAGAGTCATCGCGTAGTAGTCATGCATGCCGGTATAATAGCACGCCGCGCCAGGGTGCGGCTGCAACCGGCCAATTTTAGAGTAACTTAATCATCTACTCGGTGCGCATGATATAATGATCTAAAAAAGGGGAGGCGTTAAATGGATCAAGAAATCTTGATGAGCCAAGATGAAGAGGATGCAGCCAAGGCAGCAAAATTGGCTGAACATCGTCAGGTCATAGCTGAACTCCATGAGGTAATAGATAGCTGTATAGAGAAAATGGATCGATGTCTTGAAAAAATCTGTCTTATTGGCAGGTATTTCGGTTTAGATATGTCACCATTCGATCAGGATAGTTAAATTCATGCCACACCAGACGAGCCTCTTCGGGATGGAACCCGCACCGGAGAGCGCCAACCCAGCGCAGGATGCGCCGACCGACGCCGCGCTGCCCCTGGCCGCGCGCATGCGCCCGCGCCGGCTGGATGAGGTCATCGGCCAGGATCACCTGATCGCGCCCGGTCACGCCCTCCGCCGGGCTATTGAGGCGGATCGCATCCCCTCTATGATCTTTTGGGGACCGCCCGGCAGCGGCAAAACGACGCTGGCCGAGGTCATCGCCCACACCACCCACGCGCGCTTCGTGCGCCTGAGCGCCGTTTCCGCCGGCGTGGCCGAGGTGCGCCGCGTGGTCGATGATGCCGCCAAGCTCCTGCGCGCCACCAAACAGCGCACCATCCTCTTCCTGGACGAGATCCATCGTTTCAACAAAGCGCAGCAAGACAGCGTCCTGCCCCATGTCGAGCGCGGGACGATCATCCTCATCGGCGCGACGACGGAAAATCCGAGCTTCGAGGTCAACGCCGCGCTGCTCTCGCGCTGTCGCGTCTTCACGTTGCATGCGCTGAGCGACGACGACATCCGCTTGATCATCGAACGCGCGCTGACGGACGCTGAGCGTGGCCTGGGCGAACGCGGCCTGGCGTTGGCCGGCGACGCACTGGATTTCATCGCTACCTTCGCCAATGGCGATGCCCGCGCCGCCCTCACGGCGCTGGAAGCGGCGGCCACGGCGCTGCCGCCGGACACGACGACGATCACACTGCCACTCGTCGAAGATGCGCTGCAACACCGCGCGCTGCTCTATGATAAAGCCGGCGAGGAGCATTACAACTTGATCTCCGCGCTGCACAAGTCCGTGCGCGGCTCCGACCCTGATGGCGCGCTCTATTGGCTGGGGCGCATGCTGGAAGCGGGGGAAGATCCGCTGTATATCGTGCGGCGCGTGATCCGCATGGCGAGCGAAGACATTGGCCTGGCCGATCCGCAGGCGCTGGTGATCGCCGTCGCCGCGCAGCAGGCGGTCCATTTCGTCGGCATGCCGGAAGGCGCACTGGCCCTCGCCCAGGCGGTGGTGCATCTGGCGTGCGCGCCCAAGTCGAACGCGCTGGAGCGCGCGTACCAGGCGGTGCAGGCCGATGTGCGCGCCACCCGCAACGACGGCGTTCCCCTGCATCTGCGCAACGCGCCGACGAAACTGATGCGCGACGCGAAGTATGGGGGCGGCTACGTTTATGCCCATGATGTCTATCAGGGCATCGATCCCGACGATCCGGCCCGCCCGCCGGCTGCCTCGGTGCAGCCGGAAGGCTATCTGCCGGAGGCACTGCGCGACCGGCACTACTACGACCCCGGCGACCACGCCGAGGGCGCGGAACAGAGCATCGCCGCATGGCTGGCCCGTCGTCGTGCGGAGCCGCCTGCCAACGAGTATACTGAACATGCAGACGATAGACAAACATAGGGGATGAGCAGATGCATGGATGCATAAAGGTGTGTCTGGCGGCGTTGGTGGGGCTGGTGCTGCTGGCAGGGTGCGGCGGCACCGCGCCGCAGGGAGTGTCCCTCCCCGCGCCCAGCGCGTGCCTGCATGGCGGCGAGCCGTTTGTGCGCGCCCAGGGACCACACCTGATGGTCGGTGACGCGCCCTTAGCCTTGGCGGCGGCGACGATCTATCCTGATGTCATCGCCGGCGGCAAAGCCTATCGCGGCAGCGCCTGGCTGCGCGCCGACTTCCCGGCATACATCGGCCACATGCTCGATCTCGCGCAACAAGCCCACCTGAACACGATCCGCGCGACAGACTTCCTCGCCGCCGCGCCCGACTGGCGCACGCCCCAGGTGTGGCTGAATCTTGACAGTCTGCTCTGCCAGGCGCAGGCACGCGGCATGCATGTCATCATCAGCCTGACGACTTTCGGCAATCGGCTATATAAGCAGGGCAAGTTTCCCTATAATCCCGCCGACTGGCACGCCTACCTGACGTTTGTGGGCCAGCGGTATCGTGCCGATCCGGCTATCGCCTATTATGCCATCGCTGGCGAAGCCCTGCCACCCAACGGCCATGATCCTTTGCGCCCGACCGCTGACCAACTGGTGGCGTTCTATCGCGCGACTGCCGCCACGCTGGCCGCGGCTGACGGAGGGCAGCACATCATCAGTACCGGCGGCCTGTCGTTTTTGAATGGCCCATACGGCATCCCGTGGCAGACGATCTTCGCGCTCCCGCATATCGATCTCGCCGCCATCCACGTCTATTCCACCGGCGACCGCGCTATCTCCCTGCCGCTGGTCGCGGCGTGGGCCACCCAAAATGGTAAACCGTTTATTCTGGAAGAGTTTGGCTTTCGTCAAAGTCTGGGCGACGCCGCCCGCGCTGCCGCTTACGCTGATATCTTGCAGCGCGCCCATGCTGCGCACGCTGCGGGCATCGGCTTCTGGAATCTTGGCCCGGAGATCGCCCCCCAGAGCTACGATGTCAGTCCGGCGACGCCGCTGACCTGGCAGGTGGTGCAAGCAAATATGGAGCTTGCCATTCAGGCAGGGCATGCTATAAGCGATATCACCTTGGTAGGCTCACATCAGCATTGAACCATTGCTGGAAAATGGCACTGGCATCCGGTGAGCTATCCCACAAGGACGGCGCGAATTCGATGCAGCGGTAGCCAGCGGCGAAAGTGGTACCCAGCCCCAGCGCGCCCCATACCGCACCGCTGGGCCGGTGCAGACGCTGCCAGATCTGCGGTATGCTGAGGTCAGTGGGGCGGGTGACATACCGCTGGCGATGCTGGATTGCCCTGCCGACTGTTTGCGAACACAATGCTGGTAGAGCCTGCGATAGTTCATCGTGCTGACGACGCCCGCTCTGGGTGAGATCCTCAGCAGCTACACGCGCAGTTTCCGCGCCGCCCGGCGCGGAGAAGAAGGACAACCAATGGAAAGCTGGGAACACCTGGCACTGACGCTGGAACGCCGCTATTATGGCACGATGGACGATCCTTATAGCGACTGGGGGACGCACCTGCCCAACGGCCAGGAGGTCGAGGGCTTGCAGGCGATTTTGAATGGGTTGAGCGTGCAGGGCTGGGAACTGGTGAGCCTTATCCCCACCACCTGGGGTAAAAACGAGGCGAAGGCGCTGACCGCCATCCTCAAACGGCGCACGCGCTGAATACGCTGTGATTTTCCTCGCGCTGCAATCACATCATCCTATGCGCTGTGCATCCCAATTGACACCCGCCGCTGCTGATGTTAGACTAACCATACAAGACGGCGGGTTAGCGAACGGTTGTTGTTGCGATCTGGTTTTAGTCTCCTTTTTTTCGTAACCCTATCACATGCTGTGGGTCGCCCCCGCCGACCACCTTGGCTTTGAAAGGGAGGCGCATCCTATATGGTCACCTGTCCGCAGTGTGGGACGGCGGTAGGCGAGCAGCAACGCTACTGCACGAATTGTGGCTTTGACACCAGTGCGCTCCGCATCGCGCTGGGGTTGCCAGTGCCGGAGCGTCAGCCAGCATCGCCACCCACGCCCGCCAGCCCATCAGTTCCTGCCACACCTGCTGTGCCGCCGGTGGTTGCTGCACCTGCCACGCCGCCAGCACCATTGCCGCCAGTGTATCAGCCGCCGGTGCCACAGCCGCCACCAGCGCCGCCAGCCTACCAGCCGTCCGCGCCGCAGCCACCAGCCATGCCATCGGGTGTCTATCAGCCGTCACCATCACAGGCATACTCGACCTTCGCCAATCCGCCGCTGCCGGGGGATGCGCCGCTGACGGCGACAAGCCAGCGCATCGATACGCTCTTCGGGGTGTCGGCGAATATCGCGGTGGTCGAGCCAACCAACCCTGTGCAAGAGACGCTGAAGCGCAAGCTGCCGCAGTACGCGACCAATCCTATCGCCGGCGCGTTGGCCGGCACAGTGGTGGCGCTCGTAGCCACCGGTCTCCTTTCGTTCATCCTGTTCTTGATCAGCAACCTCCTGGGTGGTTCAGCCAAAGACCTCGACACGTATCCCCTGGCGCAAGCCCTCACCTCGGTAGGCTTCCTGAACTTCGTGGCGCTGGAACACCATGCTACGCTCGTTATCGGGGCCAACACAGACGTTTACAGCACGGCCCTGGCCATGATTCAGCCGGTGCCGCTGTTGCTGGTGATCCCCGCCGTGAGCCTGGCGCTAGGGGGCTATATCTCCGCCGCGACGGACTATTCCAATCAACTGCGCTTCGTGCTGCTGCGTGCGGCAGCCGTCAGCGTGGGTTACGCTGCCCTGCTGACCGTCGTGGTGGCGGCCTTCGGCACGCACAAGGGCGCGGATGGGACGCCGTATAGCGCGCCCTGGCTGCCATTGCTGATAAATAGCTTCATTTGGGCCGTGCTTTTCAGCCTCGTCGGTGGAATGCTCAAGATCTTTGGCGCGCAGTGGCGCGGCGGCACAGTGGCGTATCTGCTGAGCCGCCCGCGCGTGATGGGAACCGCCGCTTTTTTTGGCGCGGTCGCGGCGCTCGGCACCGGATTGGCGCTCAGCTTCGTCTACGCGATCTATCAGCTTGGCTACGCAGCGGTGGACGGCAGTGTGGCGAATGCGCCGGATCCCACCGTCGCCAACCATCCCCTCCAGGTCTTCTTCCTGGCGCTGTTGGCGCAGGGACCGGGCGACGCGATCACGAACTTCGCCCTTGGCTCTGGCGCGACGATCACCTCGCTTACGTCCACTTCATATTCGCTCTTCAAGTTGCCAGCAGATGCCCTGATCAGCCCGTGGTTGCTGGCGCTGCTCCCGTTGGCGGCGTTCATCGTCGGCGGGCGCACGGCGGCGCGGGTGATGCACACGACCGATCCGGCGAAGGGCGCACAGGCGGGCGCGTTGATGGGCGTCATCAGCGCCTTCCTGTTGGTGTTGGTCACAAGCGTCGCCACGACCACGGAGGCGCAAACCGCTGACGGCAGCACGGGCGTGAGCCTCTTCGCTCAAGGATCGGCATCGACGCAGACCAGCGGGCCGAACCCCATCAGCACTTTCATCGCCGCCTTGATCGTCGGCGTGATCCTCGGTGCGCTGGGCGGCTATTTCGCGCGCCCCCTGCCCGCACTGCCCACGCGTTCCTTTTTGGCCTCCGCCTTGGCGCTGGGCGATGCCTTGACGGGCCGCACCACCAAAACGCCGCGTGCCGCCGCCCGTGCCTGGCTGTATGGCGCGGCGCTAGTGAGCATCCTGGCGCTGATCGGGGGCATCGTCTATGATCTCGTCACCGCTTCCCTGGCGCACAGGGCCATCGGCACTAGCACGGATCTCCATAAGGTGATCGGTTTCGCCAATACTGCCGGCGTCCTCAGCGGTCTGGTGTTGACGGTGCCGCTACTGGTGTTCGCCGCCGCGCTGTTGATCGATCTGGGGTCTTTGCCAGCGAACGCGACGCAACTGGCGCAGATGATCGTGCCGCCCGCGCCGCCCGCGCCGGAGATGCCGCCGTCCGCGCCCTATCAACCGCAGCAGATGACCTATACTGGTCCGTATATGCCGCCCAGCGTTCCCCTTGAAAATGGGCCGCGTGGCAATGGAGGGCTATAAACATGGCTTATCAACCGCCGCAAGCGCCACCAGTGGTGGCCTCGCCGTATCTCCACGCTCCCGCCGTGGCCCCGCCGCCGCCCAAAGCCGGCGTGAGGAATTGGGATAACGTGCGCGTGGCTGTGCTGGTGCTGGTGCTGCTCATCGCGCTGTTCGGCATCTACCTGACGATGGCCAATGCGGCGGTCGGCGCGGTGCGGGCGCTACCCACGCCCGGCGTGTCGCCGTCGGGGCTGGTGCAGGGTGACGGCACCCCACGCTGAGCGCCAACTTGTCGGTCGCATGTCTTCCCGCGCTTCGCTGGCGACGGCTTCCGCCTGGCGATTGACTATCCGCCGCCGGCGCGGGCCGACCTGGATGCCCTGGCTGCCGACCTGCGCGCCCACCTGCGCGCGTGATCACGCCTCAGCAACCGTCGCTGGCGGCATACTCCGCGCCTGCATGCGCCTGTGCGCCTGATGCAAGCGCGCGCCGAGAAAGGCGGCGGCGAGGCTGACGAGCGTGAAGACAGCGACGGGGATGGGATGCGCGCGCGCCAGGGCGACGCCCGCCACGCGCGTCAGCGCCGTGGGATCGCTGGCCACCAGCACTTGCAGTGCGCTCCATACGACGAGCGCCTCGAAGGGCAGCGCCAGCGCGTACATCGCCAGCACAATAACCAGGCGGATATGCAGGGGCCGCAGAACGCGGCGCGTCGGTCTGCCCATCAATGCAGTTCTCCTACAAGTTTCTCGCTCCACCATAACATGAACGCCTCCTGCTGTCCACGCGCTCGCCTAAGCGGCTTCCCTGGCTCAAGCCCATTTCGGATAAACAGACTGCCCTTCATCTTTGTATGGGCGCGATTCAACGCGCCCGCCTCCCCTGCGCCCGCGTCCCCGGTCCCCCTGTCGGGAAAATACGGCGGTTGACCGGAAGCCGATGCACACCCTTGCGACAGGATGAAAGCGGGTGCTAGAGTGCAACTAGCAACATCTCGCGGCTCAAAAATTCCTGTTGTTTGCCCGACCGTTCAGGTCCGCTCAACGACGAGGGGCCGTCCCGAAAACCACCGGAGGTTGACGCTAGTATGGAACCAATTCGCTCTGCCGGCCTGACGCCCCAAGCATGGGTGGAGGCATGTGCGGCCTATACCCACCCCGATCACATCCATTGGTGCGATGGCTCCCAGGCCGAGTTTGATGCGCTCGTCGCGCAGATGCTCAGCGAAAATACCCTCACGCAGTTGAATCCTGAAACCTATCCCAACAGCTATCTCTATCGCAGCAATCCCACCGATGTGGCGCGCACCGAGCACCTGACCTTCATCTGCACCAAGGAACGGCGCGACGCCGGCATCACCAATAACTGGATGTCGCCTGCCGAGGCCAGCGCGAAGGTGTGGCCGCTCTTCGAAGACTGCATGCGCGGGCGCACGATGTATGTGGTGCCGTACCTGATGGGGACGCCGGCCTCGCCGTTTGTCAAAGCCGGCATCGAAATCACCGACAGCCCGTATGTGGTGCTGAATATGCGCACGATGACACGCATGGGCGATGCAGCGATGGAACACATCAACCAGACCCAAAATTATGCTCCCGGTCTGCACTCGCTGGGCGACCTTGATCCCAAGCGGCGCTTCATCCTGCACTTCCCCGAAGAGCAGACGGTGTGGAGCATCGGGTCCGGCTATGGTGGCAACGCGCTGCTGGGCAAGAAGTGCCTCTCGCTGCGCCTGGCAAGCTGGATGGCGCGCGACGAAGGCTGGCTGGCCGAACACATGCTGATCCTGGGCCTGGAAGATCCCACCGGCACGGTGACGTACATGGCGGCGGCCTTCCCCAGCGCCTGCGGCAAGACGAACCTGGCGATGCTGGTCGCGCCGTTGGAGCAAGCGGGCTATCGTGTCTGGACGGTCGGCGACGACATCGCGTGGATGCGCATCGGCGCTGATGGACGGTTGTGGGCGATGAACCCAGAAGCCGGCTTTTTCGGCGTCGCTCCCGGCACCAGCGAGGAGACGAACCCGAACGCGATGGCGACGATCCGCCGCAACACGATCTTCACCAACGTGGCCCTGACGCCAGACAAAGAGCCGTGGTGGGAGGGCATGACCGAGAACGCACCGCCCGCCGGCCTGATCGATTGGCATGGCGAACCGTGGTCGCCCGGCAGCGGCGAAAAGGCCGCGCACCCCAATTCGCGCTTCACCGCGCCCGCGCGCCAATGCCCCAGCATCTCGCCGGAATGGGAAAATCCGCAGGGCGTGCCGATCTCCGCGATCCTTTTCGGCGGACGCCGGGCGCGCGTGGCTCCGCTGGTCTATCAATCGACCTCCTGGGAACACGGCGTCTACGTCGGCGCGACGATGGCCAGCGAGACGACGGCGGCGGCTACCGGCGCGGTGGGTGTGGTGCGGCGCGACCCGATGGCGATGTTGCCCTTCTGCGGCTATAATATGGCCGATTACTTCGCGCATTGGCTCGACATGGGGAAGCGCATCCCGAACCCACCGGCGATCTTCCACGTCAACTGGTTCCGCAAGGGCGCGGACGGCAAGTTCCTCTGGCCCGGCTTCGGGCAAAACATCCGCGTGTTGCGCTGGATCTTGGAGCGCGTGCAGGGGCGCGGCGAGGCCGACGAGACGATTATCGGCTACGTCCCCACCGCCAGTGGCCTGGACCTCAACGGCCTGGATCTCAGCCGCGATGCCGTGAAGGCGCTGTTGCGCGTGGACCCCAACGAGTGGCGCACCGAGGCGCTCGACAGCGGGCGCTTCCTCAGCGAATTCGGCGACGCCCTGCCCGGCGCCCTGCGCCGCCAGAACGCCGCGCTGTTGCGCCGCACCGGCTGGACGGACTGATCCACATCACAGCCTACCTAAATACCGGAAGCGCCTCTTGCCAGGAGCTTCCGGTATGTTTCAGCATGGTACGGGCGCGATGGAGCGCGCCTCCCTTGTCCACGTCCCCCTTCGTTGCCCTTCTTCCCGCGCCGAATGGGCCATGCGGCTAGCCGCTTATTGCCACATGTGCTATACTTGCGCCACGTGGATGAAGCTACGCCTGACGAACGGCCTGGCCGATAAGCAAAACCAATAGTGACACGTATGTTCAGGGCGACCGGGTGGTCGCCCTGCCTGATATCTGCTGGAAACAAGCGATCACCACGGGGGATATGAGTTATGACCGGAGCACAGGGTCCGGGGCGAACCTTGGGCGCATACCAGATGAGCGCGCATGTGGGCGCTGGCCCCATTGGTGATGTCTGGCGGGCGCAGGGACCGGATGGGCGCGAGATGGCGGTGAAGGTGCTGCGCGCCCCTTTCGTCAATTCCCCTGCCATCCGCCAGCGTTTCCTGGCGATCAGCGCCACCGTCGCCGGGCTGGATCACCCGCACATCTTGCCGCTGGACTTTTCCGGCGAACAAGGGGCGCAGGTGTACGCCGCCATGCCGTTCGTGGCGCAAGGTTCGCTCGCGGGCCGGCTGGCCGGCGGGCGACTCTCGCCAAAAGATATCGCCCCCCTGTTCAACCAGATCTGTGACGCGCTGAATTATATCCACGGCCAGGGCATGACGCACGGCAACCTGAAACCGACGAATGTGTTGCTCTTCGAGGGCAAGCACTGCTTGCTGAGCGATTTCGGCCAGCTCTGGCAGGTGGCGGAAACCGACCTGACGCAGTCCGGCGTGCGCGCCGAAGCGGTGCTATACATGGCACCGGAGCAGATGGAAGGCTACGTCGATATCCGTAACGACATCTATAGCGTGGGCGCGCTGCTGTTTCAGGCGCTGACGGGCCTGCCGCCTTTCCCTGGTCAGACGCCCTTCGAGGTGCTATCGCGCCATCAGCGCCAGCCGGTGCCGGCGCTGGCCAGCGTCACGCCGCCGCTGGCGGGCGGTGCCTTGGTCTTCGAGGAAGTCATTCGCATGGCGCTGGCAAAAGATCCGCATGCCCGTTTTCAGACGCCCATCGCGCTGGCCCGCGCCATCACGGAGGCCGGCAACCTGGCGAACGACCTGCCCTCGCGCGCCGTCCCGATCATTACCCCCGGCATGCCCAACCCAATGCTGCCGCCCGCCCTGCCAAACCGCCCGCCGCCCGGCACCAGTGCCGGCGTGGGACCGATGCCGGGGCAGATGATCCCGAACTCGCGGCCCCTGCCCGGCCAGATGCCGCCCGGTTACCCGCCCGCGCCGATGTTCAGTCCCGCGCCGGGGCAGATGCCGCCCCAACAGCCGATCTCGCGCCCGCGCATCCCTTCGCAACCGTTGCCAGGCCAGGCCCCCCCGCCGCCCTATGGCCCACCGCCGCTGGGCGCGCTGCCGCCCCAGGCCGCGCCAGACGACCCGCTGGGCTGGCTGTTTGCCGACAACAACAGCGGTCAACCGCCCGCGCGCCCCACGCCATCCCGCCCGCCGAATATGGAAGTGGCGGACTTCTTGACCGCCCGCCATTCCGCGCCTGATCTGCCACCGCCCGGCGTGCCGGAGGATACCGGGCGCATGCCCCCGCCCACGTTGGAGACGGATATGATCCGCCGGACGGAGGAGCGGCGCTGGGACGACGACGAGTACGACGACCGCGACTATACCGGCGGACGGTCGATGGTGCAGCCGCGTGACTGGGACGAAGATTCGCGCAATATGTCCGTCCCCTCGATGCGCATGCCCGCC
>DAIDGU010000050.1 GCA_027459785.1 Ktedonobacteria bacterium
CAATCCAGCAGCCTGATGGCAAGCGTCCGTGCCTGTGGAAAGCACCTTGTTTCTGTGGGAAACTCCGATTTACGGTTTGGCGATGATGCCCAGATCCGTGAGCCCGTTTACAAAGAACTGCATCGCCAGCGCCACCAGCAGCAAGCCCATGATTCGAACCAGGATGCGGATGCCCGTCTCGCCCATGAACGCCCGCACCCGCCCCGCGCCGGCCAGCACCCAATAGCTCACCAGGCAAGTGAATGCAATCGCACCGAGGATCGCTCCCATCTGCCAGTGCCACAGCGTCGGCACCGGCCCCACCAGCACCATCACCGACGAGATCGCGCCCGGCCCGGCCAACATGGGCACGCCCAGCGGCACAATCCCCGCGTCTTCTTTCGCGGCGGCCTCCTCGGTGTCGCCCGTGGTCTCCTGCGTGGGCGAGCGCCGGGCCTCCAGCATGTCCAGCCCAATCAGCAGCAGAATCAACCCGCCGGCAATCTCAAATGCCGGCAGCGTGATGCCGAACATGCGAAAGATAAGCTGCCCGGCCAGCGCGAAGCTTGTCAGCACAATGAAGCAGGTCAGCGCCGCCTTGCGCGCCATGCGCTTGCGCCGCGCTGCGTCGCATTGGTTCGTGATCGCAAGAAACGACGGGATCGCCGCAAATGGATCGACAAGAAAGAAGATCGAGCTCAGCGCCAGCAGCGAGAAACGCACAAGGGGCGCGGTGCGAATCTCCTGCAAAGCCGTCGCCGCGGGATTTGTCCACTCCATCATGCGCTGCAGGCAGTGTACCAACCGGCGCGTGGCCGCATCTCACACATATACTGGGCTGTCGTGCGGGGGCTCGCGATGCGCAACTGGATTCAGCGTTTGGCGTTGCCGACAATTTCTGCTCTACCGTTCGCCTTGAGTACATCAGCGCAGAACAGCGCGCCGCCAGTTGCGCCGCCGCCCACCATCAAGGCCCAGGCGCGCGCCGTGCTCATCGACGTCGTCGTCACCAAAGGGAACCAGCCTGCCCTGCATCTGCAGCAGCAGGATTTTCAGGTCCTGGATAACGGCAAACCGCAAACCATCGACTTCTTTCAGGAGAGCACAGCGCCCTCCACCGCAGCCGCGCCTATCACGCCGCCGCTGCCACCGCGGGAATTCACCAACCAACCCACGACACCGCCCGGCGACCAGGTCACCGTCCTTCTGCTGGACAAGCTCAACACACGCACAGCCGACCAGGCTGCCTTTCTCGAAGGGGTTCGCGGCTTCGTGCGCGGACTGCGGACGGGTACGCCTGTTGCAGTCTTCACCCTGACCTCACGGCTCCATCTGGTGCAGGGCTTTACAGGAGATCCTGCCAGGCTGCAAGCCGCGATGAGCGGGAAATCCGCGCCGGAGCCCGGAAGCACCGCATTCGCCCACACCGCACAGGACGACGCGATGGACCGGGTGCAGGCCGCTGGCATGGCGGCCTTCCTCGGAATCCGCGACGACAGCGCCGCGCCCATGAATCAGTTCCGCGCCAACGAGCGCTCGTCGCTCACGCT
>DAIDGU010000051.1 GCA_027459785.1 Ktedonobacteria bacterium
CTAAGCGCCTGGCGGCGACGAAGTCCGCCGTCGCGGACTACCTCCAGTCCACGTAGGTGGACTTCGTGGCGGCACGCCCCTAGGCGCGGTTTCAACCGCCCGCCGTCCCTCGTCCCGCCGTCCCGCCGTCCCTCGTCCCTCGTCCCTCGTCCCTCGTCCCACCGTCCTACATCCGCCGTCCCCCCGCCCGCCGCCCCCTCCGCTCGCCCCGTCCCCGCCGTCCCGCCCGTCCCCTCGCCGTCCCCACTCACCATCCTCGTTCGCAAAGTTACTCGCTGGCACGGGCGGCGGTTTTGCGCGCCCTGGTGGTGGTCGTCTTGGGGGCCGCAGCTTTGCGTGCCGGGGTTTTGCGGGTGTTCGTGGGCTTAGCGGGAGCGGTGCCGTTCGCGGCCTCGCTCGCCGCAACCTTGCGCGCGGCAGTGTTACGCGGCTTCTTGGCCGTGCTGGCGGCAGCGGCGGCGCGGGGCTTGCGTGCCGGAGCCGTGCGGGCGGCGGCCTCGCCGGTGGCCGGGGTGCGGGCGCGCGTGGCGCGCTTGGGCTTGGTGTCATCGCCGACAGCGCGGTGGCCCACCACAACGGGCTGCTGGCCCTCCGCGAAGCCCTCAACTTCCGCGCCACATTTCTGGCACACCGCTGCTTTCGCCCCGTTCGCCACCGTCAGCAGTCCACCATCTTCGGGGCAGGGCAACGGAATGGGCCGGTTCCACGTGGCGAATTCGCAGGTTGGGTAGTTCGCGCAGCCGAAGAAAACCTTGCCACGCCCGCGCGACTTACGTTCCACCAGTTCGCCGCCGTCCAACGGGCATTTCACGCCGACTTTGTTCAGCAGTTGGGCTTTATAGGTACACTCTGGATAACCGGAACAGGAGATGAAGCGCCCGAAGCGGCCCTGGCGGATCAAGAGCGGCTTGCCGCATTCCGGGCAAGGCTCCCCCAGATCCTCTGTCGGCTTTTTGACGAAGCCCATCTCCTTTTCCGCCATGCTCAGCGTCGATTTCAAGCGATCATAGAAGTCAGTCAAGAAGGCCGTCCAGGCCGTCTCGCCCCCTTCGATGTCATCCAAGCGGCGTTCCATCGCGGCGGTGAAGTTCACATCCACGATCTCCGGGAAATGCTTCACCATCAGCTCGTTCACCGTCTCGCCCAGCCAGGTCGGCACGAAGCGGCGGTCCTGCTGCTCCACGTATTGGCGATCTTGAATCGTCGTAACGGTCGGCACATAGGTGCTGGGGCGACCGATGCCGCGCTCCTCCAGTTCTTTGATGAGGCTGGCCTCGGTGAACCGGGGTGGTGGCTGCGTGAAGTGCTGCTTAGGATCGAGCTGGCGCAGCTTCAGCGCGTCGCCGGCAGCGAGCGGCGGCAACTGGCCGTCCTCATCTTCGTGCGGCCACACAGCATAAAAGCCCTGGAACTTCAGCACGGAGCCTGTGGCACGGAAAAGATATTCCGCCGCCGCGATATCGACGCGCAAGGTGTCGAAGACGGCGGGGGCCATGAACGACGCGACGAAACGCCGCCAGATCAGTTGATACAGCTTGAACTGATCGGCGCTCAGGTGCGCTTTGACGCTCTCCGGCGTCAGCGCCGGATCGGTCGGGCGGATCGCCTCGTGAGCGTCCTGCACGTTCTGGCCGGCCTTCGCCTTGGCCGTGCGCCCAGGGCCGACATACTCCTTGCCCCAGCGTCCGGTGATGTAGCTTTTCACGGCAGCCTGCGCCTCGGCAGAGATGCGCGTCGAATCGGTACGCATATACGTGATCAAGCCCTGGTGGCCGCGGTCGCCCAACTCCATACCCTCGTACAACTCCTGCGCCAGCGACATCGTGCGCTTGGGTTTGAAGCGCAGGCGGACGGAGGCGTCTTGCTGCATCGTGCTGGTGGTATAGGGCAAGTACGGCTGGCGGCGCACGTCGCGCTGCGTCACCTGCTTGACGGTATACGTCGCGCCTTGGAGGTGTGCCAGGATCGCGTCGGCTTCTTGCTGGTTGGTGATGTGCAGTTTCAGCGCCCGCTCACGGTCCTTGGCGGCCTGCGCGTCGGCGGCCAACGTCCCCGTGTCGGCCTCGTCCTCGCCCGCCGCGCTCTTGGCATCGTCGAGCCGGGCGACGAGTTGCGCCAGGAAGGGCCGCGCCACGCCGGCTTTTTCGAGCTGCGCGGTGATGGTCCAATACTCTTCCGCCACGAAGGCGCGGATCTCGGCCTCGCGCTCACAGATGATGCGCAGCGCCACGGACTGCACGCGCCCCGCGCTGGTGTTGCTCTGCACGCGCCGCCACAGCAGCGGGCTGATCTTAAAGCCCACCAGGCGATCCAGCACGCGCCGCGCCTGTTGCGCGTTGAAAAGATTCTCGTCGATCTCGCGCGGATGCGCGATGGCATCCTGCACGGCGCGCTTGGTGATCTCGTTGAAGACCGCGCGCTTCGGCTGCTTGAGGCCCAATTCCTTTTTGAGCGCCCAGGCGATGAACTCACCCTCGCGGTCCGGGTCCGGCGCCAGATAGACCGTTTCGGCCTTTTTGCTGGCCGATTTCAGATCTTTGATCAAGCTTTCTTTGCGTTCGATGACGGTGTAGTTCGGCGCGAAATCGTGCTTCACGTCCACGCCTAACCCTTTGGGCGGCAGGTCGATGATATGCCCCATCGACGCGCGCACCTCGAAGTCGCCACCCAAAAATTTCTCTATCGTCTTCGCCTTAGCCGGCGATTCTACGATCACTAAGTTTTTTGCCATGGTGTGTCTATGCTCCATATGAGCGGGATACGTGATCCCGTTGTGCCTGGTTGTCGCACAGGAGCCAATCTCCGCGTGCGTGGCTGGCGCGCCGTACTCGCACAGGTTGTGCCTGAGTGGGCGCGGGTGTCGCTGTTCTTTGTATCTATTCTTGCAATGCATGATAGCACGGGCAAACAAGAGGGAACGGGAACGCCACTCCATTGTGCAACGAATCCTACAATCACTGATCATATAACATCGAAATTGCCATTGCAAGGACTGGCGTCCCAGGCCCAAATGGGCTATACTATTCTCAAGGTGGGCTACAGATCGTACCCCAGGCAACACGTCATTGGTTGTCGATCCATTAGAGGATATTAAAATATGCAACAACTACCGCCCGATCTTGTTCCCACCAGCTATGAGTTGGATGAAGACCATGCCCTTTTGCACCTGTCTTGGTCCGACGGGCATGAAAGCCTCCATAGCTATGAGGCGCTGCGCCGCGCCTGCCCCTGCGCCTGGTGTTCCGGTGAGGGCGGCTTCGCCGGCAACATGTCTGCGACCACGCCGCTCTCGCCGGAGATGGTGACGCTGTATGAGCTGACGATGGTAGGGCGCTATGGTCTGACGCCGATCTGGGGCGACGGCCATAAGACGGGCATCTATACCTACGAGCGGCTGCGCGGGATGTGCGAGTGCGACGAGTGCCGCCTGGCGCGCGCTGACAAGCAACCCGCATAGGAGGCAGGCAACCGGCATAGTGGTGCAAGAGGGCGACGGGTGGCGCGATGAATCGCGCCCATACATCGTGGGGCGGACATTCCTGTCCGCCGTGTGACAGACAGGAATGTCTGTCCTCCAGGTGGTCGTGGGGCGGACATTCCTGTCCGCCGACTAACAGCGGGGGAGCGAACTTCGGTGAGTGAGGCAACGCAGACGGCGACAGCTTGGCTGGCGCGCATCCACGTAACATTGAAGGCGGCAGTGGTCGATCCACAGGGCGATACGATCCTGAGCGCGCTGCACCAGTTGCACTTCGCGGAGGTGCAGGGCGTGCGCATGGGCAAGTACCTGGAGGTGACGCTAGACGCTGCCGACGAAGCAACGGCGCGCGACCGTGTGGACGCAATGTGCCGCACTTTGCTGGCGAATCCGGTCATCGAGCGCTATTCGTTCGCGGTGGAACCGGCCCCCGGCACCTAGCCACCGCGCAGAAAGGGGAACAGTCATGGCCGTTCATCAGGAAGATCTCGGTGCATCCAATACGTTTCCGGGTCCGCTGACAGGCAGGGCGGATTTCGCTGACCAAGACATCGCCCAGCGGTTCGCTATGCCTGAATATGCGTGGGATCGGTTGCCGGTGAGCAGCCGGCATCACGTGCGCCAGATGGTGCGCCGCTCGCAGGGCCAGCGCCGCGCGCGGCTGGTGGCGATCCTCTTCGCGCTGGTGCTGGTGCTGGCGATCATCGCCGGTGTGGCGCTGTACGTTTACGGCTGGCACCTCCCCTTCACCATTGGCAGGTAAGCACGGATGGATGAGATCGTCGGCAAGCCCCAGCCCCAGAGCGGCGACATGCACATGGTTGTCGGCGGGCTGGTGCAGCGCCTGCGGCTGCCCTGGTTAGAGGCGCATCACAAGCGGTCGCACGTGCTGGCGATCTTCGGCTTCATCAGCGCCGCCATTAGCATCGCCTTAATGGCGGCATTGGCGATGCTCACGCGCACGCCGTTCGTCTTTCCCTCGCTCGGTTCGACGGCATTTCTGATCTTTTACGCGCCCCTCACCGTCAGCGCCTCGCCGCGTAGCACGCTCATCGGCCACCTGATCGCCATCGGCGCGGCGTACTTCGCGCTGCTCGTCACCGGCCTGCTCTGGCACGGCTCCGCGCTGGATGCCCCGCTGACGTGGTCGCGCACCTGCGCCGTGGCGCTGGCGCTCGGCATCAGTTCCGGCCTGATGATCTGGTCCCGCACGCCCCATCCGCCCGCCGCATCCACCGCGCTCATCATCGCGCTGGGCATCGTGATCAACCCGTTCAGCGTGCTGGTGATGTATGGTGGTGTGGTGCTGCTGGTGCTGCAAGCCATCGTCATCAACCGCCTGGCCGGCATCAACTACCCCTTCTGGAACGCGCCGCCCGACGCGCGCTGACACGCCTCGCTCGCTCATCTATCGGCGATATGTCGGCTAAAGGTGGATGTGGTAGGATAGTGCCAGCGGGAACAGATAACCTCTATCCCCACCAATTTTGCTTTTTCACCCCTTTCATGCAATTACCCTATTACCCGGAGGACAGCCATTCCCCCTCACCACGGAGGACAGACATTCCTGAGGGCGTTTCCAAACCTGGAAACGCGGGCTGAAATAGGGTAGGATGGTCCAGAGTGGACGACTCGTCCTCGTCCGCCAGGAGCCATCCATGACACCGTTACTGGGTACCGAAGCGGTGCCGG
>DAIDGU010000052.1 GCA_027459785.1 Ktedonobacteria bacterium
CCGCCCGCCGTCCCCTGCCCGCCCTCGCCGTGTTTCAACCGCTCGCTGTCGTGGCTTTATCCGCCGGCTTCGTCTGGCGGCGCTCCTGCCGTCGCGGCCTCCAAGCGTTCCTGCACCTCTGGGTGCGCGTCGGGGGGATTATAGGGGGGCAGCCCTAGTTCGGTGCGGATCGCGCCGATGCCTTGGTAGACCACCGGCGTCGGCAGTTTCAGGTCTTTGGCGATGGTGCGGTGAATGCCGACCGGCGGCACCGGCAGATGCACCAGGTAGGCGGCCCTGATGCGCGCGAGCGTTTCCGGCGTGTCGTGATAGGTCTGGGCCTCCCACCAACTGGGCAGGTGATCGCGCTGGCGCAGGGCGGCGACTACTTCTTTAACGATGCGTTTGGGCAGATGCAATTCCTGGGCGATCTGCGTGCGAATGCCGTCGAATTCTGGCTGCGCCAGTTCCAGGTAACGCTGCTCGACGCGCTCGATCTCTGTCGGCGTCGGCACGTAGGGCGGGGTCGGTGGTTTGGGCGCGCGTGGCGGCTTGGGCGGACGGGGAGCGGGCGGCGCTTTGGCCGCTGATGGCTCGCGCAGCGGGCGGGAGGGGACGCTGGCCCGTGGCGACACTGGTGGGCGGGGCGGACGCGGCGGCGCGGGGAGGCGCTCTTCCGGCGGGATCTCCGTCGTATAGGGATGATCGGCGTCGTGTACGGTGGCGTTCGCCAGCCAGATAGGCTTGCCATCTGCCGTCCCGCTGGCGGAGGGTATGACCTTGGGGGCCGGCTTCGTCGTGCCGTCCGCTTTCTTTTTGCGGCGGTTGGCTTCGCACTCGTCGCACAGCAGTTGCGTCGTCTTATTGGATTTGAAGGCTTTATGGCAGTCGGCGCACTTCATCTTCGCTTTGGTCGCCATGTCGTTCCCCTTCCTCCCCTAGCATGTCGGGCGCTCCCTTGTGGGAGGCATCGCCTGTTTTTGCGCGCCATCAACCGCGCGCATCGTGCTCCCACCACGATCATTGTAGTATAGACGCAGGATGGGGGGCGCGTCAAATCTGAACGCAAGCCCGAATTGGCCGGACGGGTGCTGCCGGCGGTACGCGCCGTGCTAGACGTGCTATAGTGGTAGCAGCGGTGAACGACCCGCATCCGATAATCAAGTCCAACCATACCGGCGAAGGAGAGGCATAGCCATGAATCCCCGCGAGATGCAAAAGATGCAGCAACAATTGATGAAGGCGCAACAGCAGATGGCCCAAGCTCAAGAAAAAATGGCCGAAGAACTGGCGAATATGAGCCTGGAAGGTAGCGCGGGCGGGGGCGCGGTGACGCTGACCCTTTCTGGTGACTACCAAGTGCGCAGCGTCGCGGTTGATCCCGACGCCGTGGACCCCGCCGATGTGGGCGCGCTGGAAGACCTGATCGCCGCCGCGCTGGCCGACGTGCTGGGCAAAGTGGCACAGGCCCAGGAAGACGCGCAGCAAAAGATGCAATCGGCGGCGATGAGCGGGCTGAAACTGCCGCCGGGCATGGGCTTCTGAAGAATGATCGATCAGGGCGACTCGTCGCAGAGCCGCCCAATCTCTGCTAGCTGCTAAGGAATTAGGTATGCAAACGACCGCCGCCGCCGTCACGGCTCTGATCGAAGAATTCGCTAAGTTGCCGGGCATCGGCCCCAAGACGGCCCAGCGCCTCACGTTTTTCCTGCTGCGCAGTCCGGCGGACCAGACGCGGCGGCTGGCGGACGCGATCATCCGCATGAAGGAACAGGTCATCACCTGCGCGACCTGCTTCAACATCACCGAGACTGACCCCTGCCCGATCTGCGCCAATCAGCAACGCGACCACGGCGTCATCTGCGCGGTGGAAGAGCCGTTGGACGTGCTGGCGATTGAGAAGACCGACACGTTTCGCGGCGTTTATCATGTGCTGAACGGCGCGCTTTCGCCGATGGAAGGCGTCGGCCCGAAGGATCTGCGCATCGCCGAGCTGGTGGCGCGTGTGCAAAACGCCGGTGGTGCGGTGCGCGAGGTCATTTTGGCAACCAACCCGAATTACGAAGGCGATTACACCGCTGCCTATATCGCGCCCCTGCTGCGCCCGCTGAACGTGACGCTCACGCGCCTGGCGCGCGGCCTGCCGCTGGGCGGCGATCTGGAATATGCCGACGAAGGGACGCTGAGCCGCGCGCTGGAAGGCCGCCGCGCCTTCGAGGGGTGACCACCGGCGCGAAGCAACTGGCAACAGGGAGCAGGCATGAAGCGATTGATGTACGCCCTTTGGGTGGCGGGCATCCTGGCGAGCTGCGGCACCACCACGCCGGCGAGCATCGCGCCCGCGCGCGTGCCATGGTGCGGGCCGGCGATCATCGCCTTCGAGGATGACGGCGTCGCGCCGCCCGCGACGATTACCACCTGGCCGCCGGCGCAGAAGCTGCTGGGCTTTGCGCCGCTGCTGCCGCCGCAATTGCCCAAGGATGCTTGTCTGTCATCGGGCGGGGGTGTCGTGCGCAATCCGCTCTTCGGCAGCCGCTTCACCGTCGTTTATGCGCTGCCCAACGATGGCGCGCTCAGCATCGCCGAGGTGCCGACGCAGCATCCGCTGCCCCAGGCGCAGTGCAGCGCTGCGCACCCTGCGTCCACCACCGCCATCGCCACCTGCCAGCAAACCCAGGCCGGCATCAACGTCACCATCGCCAGCTCGCTCAGCGAAGACCAGATCCGCGCGCTGCTGGCCGCGCTGCGGCCCAACGTCGCCTGGGTGCCGGGCGACTAATGCCGATTGATTCGTCAATCGGGTATATCGCGGGGATGGGGACGAGGGACGCGGGCGGTTGAAACCGCGCCTAAGCGCCTGGCGGCGACGAAGTCCGCCGTCGCGGACTGGAGCTAGTCCACGTAGGTGGACTTCGTGGCGTAGCCCCTAGGCGCGGTTTCAACCGCCCGCCCGTCCCCTCGCCGTGTGTCAACCGCCCGCCCGTCCCCGCCTATCCCCATCGCGCATCGCCGCCCGTCCCCCCGCCGTGTGTCAACCGCCCGCCCCGTGGTCAACGTGTTTTGGGGAGCGTCCGGGGTGGTTGGGCATAGACGCTGGGCCGACGCGCCATGCGCGTTTGCATGACGGGGCGCGCGGGGGTGGCGGCGTTCGCGGCGTCTGTGGCCGGCGTGCCGCGCCCGATGCCGTGATAGATGAAGCCGGCCTTGGCCATCGCGGCGGGTTGATAGATGTTGCGGCCATCCACGATAACCGGGCGGCGCATGACAGCGCGCAATTTCGCCGGGCTGAGCGCCTTGAACTCGTTCCAGTGCGTCACGATGATCACGGCGTCCGCGTCCGTCGCGGCGGCATAAGCGTCCGCGCAATAGCTCACGCCGGCGTCGCCGATGGCTGCGCGGCCCGTCTCGCGCGCCACTGGATCGTAGGCTTGCACCTGCGCGCCCTGCGCCACCAGCGCGTGGATGATGTCGATGGCCGGCGCGTCGCGCATGTCGTCTGTGTTCGGCTTGAACGCCAGCCCCAGCACGCCGAGGGTCGTGCCACGTAGGTCGCCCAGCAACGTCTGAACCTTATCCACGATCAGCGCGCGTTGGTCATGATTGATCTCCAACACCGCATGCAACATCTGCGGATGCAGGCCGGCGTCGCTGGCCATGTGCGCCAGGGCGGTCACGTCCTTGCCGAAGCAACTGCCGCCGAAGCCCACACCGGCTTCCAGGTGATATTTGCCGATACGGTGGTCATAGCCCATCCCCGCCGCCACTTCCTTGATGTCCGCGCCCAGCCGCTCGCAGACGCGCGCCATCTCGTTGATGAAGGAGATCTTGGTTGCCAGGAAGGCGTTCGAGGCGTATTTGATCATCTCGGCGGTATACAGGTCGGTCAGCATGATGGGCGCGCGCAGGGGCAGGTAGAGTTCGGCGACACGGCTGGCGGCATCACGATCCGCCGACCCCAGCACCACGCGGTCGGGCCGCTGGAAGTCCGCGACGGCGGTGCCTTGCGCCAGGAATTCGGGATTGGCGACGACGGCGAATTGCACATTGGGATACGCCAGGTTGGCGCTGATGATATCGGAGACGAGATCGCCGCTGCCGACGGGCATGGTGGACTTGTTGACAATGATGGCATCATGGTCCAGGTGTGCTGCGATGCTCGTCGCCGCCGCGCGCACATACTGCATATCGGCGCTGCCGTCGGCGGTCGTGGGCGTATTGACGGCGATGAAGATGATCTCGGCCTCGCGCAAGCCTGCCGGGTAGTCGGTCGTGAACAACAGCCGTTCCGCGTCGATATTGCGTTCCAGCAACTCTTTCAGCCCTGGTTCATAGATCGGCAGTTCGCCGCGCTGCAATTTGGCGATCTTCGCGGTGTCGATGTCGATGCATGTCACCGTGTTGCCCATGTCCGCCAGGCACGTCCCCGTCACCAGGCCCACATAGCCCGTGCCGATCACACTGATATTGCGCATGCTGAGCCCTCCGCGCACCCTGGATGTCCATCGATTCCTGCGTGTCTCATCTTGAAACGTATAAAGGCCGCGTGGAATCACAGGGAAAAGATCACCTTGTTGCGCTCTCTCCCATGCGTCCATTGGTGTCAATTATATATAAGACAAGGTGGGGGTGGGCTGCTCTCCACCTTGTCGGGCATCCGCCGGAGCGGCGCAGACGAGGTATGTGACCCATATATGTCAATGATCGGATATGCCGCTCGCCAGCCCGCGACGGATAGGGCGACCACCTGGAGGGGCAATACCTGTGCTGGCCCGGCCTCGACAGCGGTACAGCCAGGCACGTAGGGGCGCACATTGGCTGCGATTCATACCGCCCGCTTTACCACCCGTTGATGCCCCATGCCCTCACATCACCCCCGAAAGCGCCGCACGGTGTCGGCATAAGCGTTCAGCTTCTCCGAGACGAGCGCGTTGATCGTGCCGGCCAGGTAGGAGCCGTCGGGGCCGCGCTTGCCGGCGGGACGGTTCATCAGCAGTTCGACGGCATCGCTGATGTGGCGCATGGCATGGATGACGAAGCTACCCTGGCGCACGGCCTCCAGCACGTCCAGCCCCAACATCAGATTGCGCACGTTCGTTTCGGGGATGATCACCCCCTGGCGCACGCCGGGCATAGGATGTGCCTGGCAGGTGTAAAAGAAGCCCTCGATCTTTTGCGTGACGCCGCCGACGGGCTGCACCTCGCCCCATTGGTTGACGGAACCGGTGACAGCCAGCCGCTGCTCCACCGGGATCTCCGCCAGCGCGGAGAGCAGCGCGCAGAGTTCGGCCACCGAAGCGCTGTCGCCTTCCACCGGCTCATAGACCTGCTCGAAGGTCAGCGTGGCGGAAAGGCTCAGCGGGCGCTCCTGGCCATATTGCCCCGCCAGGAAGCCACCGAGGATAGCGACGGCCTTATTGTGGATGGGGCCGCTCAGCTTGGCGTCGCGCTCGATGCCCACCACGCCTTCCAGCCCCGGCGCGGCCCGCGCCGTGATGCGCATCGCACGTCCGATCGGTGTGCCGAGCGGTGCGACCACCGAGAGGGCGTTCACCTGGCCCACCGCGCCGCCGCTGGTGGCGATAATCTGCCGCCCCTGGCGCACCTGCTCGTAATATTTGTCGCGGATCAAGCCCTCGCGCCGCCGGCGGGTCAGCGTCGCCTGATCGACGTTTTGCACCGCGATGACCGCCAGGTGCGAGCGCGTTGCCCAATAGCCAGCCTCGATCACCAGATCGCGCACGTCCGTCAGCACGGTCGAAAGGCGCGTCTGGTCGTCCGCCATGCGCGAACCTTCTTCCACCACGCGCGCCACCGCCGCGCGATCCAGCGCGGGCAGCTTCAGGCTGCGCGCCACGTCGCCGGCGAACTGCGCGTAAAACATCTCCGTCTGCGCGTTGCGCGGCATCTCGTCGTCGAAGTCCGCCCGCACCTTAAAAAGTTCCTCGAAGTCGGGGTCGTCGTGCAGCACGTCCCATTCGCCATAGCCGCCCAGCAGCACGACCTTCACCTTGACCGGAATCGGCTCCGGCTTGAGCGAGGCCGCCAGCAACGCCGCCTGTTGCTGATCCACCAGGTTCTCGATGGACACCTCGCCAGTGCGCAGCGTGCGCTTGATCGCCTCCCACGCTTTGGGATAGCTCATCAATTCCTTGACATGGATGATGAGGAAGCCGCCGTCGGCCTGGTGCAGCGCGCCGGTCTTGATGAAATTGAAATCGGTATACAGGTTGCCCGCGCGCTGGCCGTATTCTAGCTTGCCGGCGATGTTGTAGTACGTCGGATTGTGTGCGTTGACGTAAGGCGCACCCTGCTGGCCCGTGCGGTCCACGATCACATTGACCTTATAGCGCGCCAGAAAACCCGGTGCCGCCGTGGCTGACGCGGTAGGATCGGCGGGATCGCCGCCCTGGCCGTCGTCATCGTCGTTGGCGCGCACGCGCTCCGCGTTTTCCACGATGTCGTCGCGCATCGCATCCAGATAATCCACGACAGCGGGTAGCGCGGCGTATTCCTGGCGCAACGCGGCGAAAAGCGGTGCCACCACACCCCGCGCCACCTCTAAATCCAGCTTGCGCAGCGCTTCACGCGCCCGCAGGCCCAACTGGCGCGCGGCGGAGATCGCGCCGGCATACAAGGCGCGCACTTCGTCATAATTATTGCTGATACGCTGCTTCTCATCTGGCGACAGCGCCTCGAACTCCTCGCGGGAGTACGGTTCGGGTGGCGCGGTGGGGTCCGCCGATGGCTTGATCGGCAGGAAGTTCGGCTCGTTCTCGCCGGACTGAATGACAAAGCCTAGCGCGGCGGCGGCGACATTCAGGCGTTCAACAATCGCCTCGCGCTCGGCCTCGATCTGCTGCAAGGCTTCGCTGCGCTGCTTACGATAGAGATCGGTATCAAAGGTGTCACGCAGGCTCTGGCGCGTCGTCTCGATCAGCTCGTCCACCTGTTCGGCGAAAGGCTTGGCCCGGCCCGGTGGCATGGCCAGTGCGCGGGGAACGTATTGCTGGGCAAAGTTATAGACGTAGCACCAATCATCCGGCACAGGCATCTCCGCAGCCAAGCGCCGCACCAGTGTTTCGGCGGCAACGCTGCGGCCCGATCCCGGCGGTCCGGCGACGTAGATGTTATAGTGGCTGTCCGGCACGCCCAGACCGAATTCGATAGCCTCGGCGGCGCGCTCCTGGCCGACCATCTTGGGCGGGGGCGGCAAAGACGCAGTGGTCGCAAACGTGAAGCTGTTCGGATCACACTTGGCGCGCAGGCGGTCGATGGGAATGATGCTGGGATGGCGATCGGATTGCATGCGGGCGGCTCCTTAACCAAAGTGGCGACCAGGCGCGCTGTCGCCTAACCATTATAGCAGATCAAGGAGTCATGATGCACGCTCACGCGCTTTTTCGTGACAAATTCACACAAATTGGCGGATGGACGGCGCTGGCAAAGGAGATAATAGTACGGCGGGGACGGCGGGCGGTGGGGCGGGGTGCGGGGACGGCGGGCGGTTGAAACCGCGCCTAAGGGCGTGCCGCCACGAAACCCGCCGTCGCGGGTTGGCAACAGGCAAGGTAACAGCGCGGAGGGAACGATACGGTGGGGGAAACGCGGTACGGTGGGGGGAACCGGAAACCCATGACGATGGGTTTCGTCGTCGCCAGACGTTCAGGCGCGGTTTCAACCGCCCGCCGTCCCCGCACCCCTTCTCACCGCCCGCCGTCTTCCCCTCCGCCATCCCTCATCGCCCTGCCCCCTACGCGGGAATCTATCCCTATCCCATCTGTTCCGGCAGCGCGCGGATGATGCCGGCCAGCAGCGCCAGGCGCGTCGGGATCTGAGCGATGGTGATGTGTTCGGCGGGGTTGTGGCTGTGCTGGCCGATCAAGCCCAGGCCATCCAGGGTGGGGATGCCCATGCCGCCGGTGGTGTTGCCGTCGGAGGCGCCGCCGGTGCTTTGCGGCTGGATGCTGAGGCCGAGGTCCGCGCCGACGGTTTCGGCGACGGCGACAAGCTGCCGCGCGCCCTCGGTGACGGCCAGCGGCAGATGCACCGCGCCCGGTTCCAGCGTCACCGTCGTATCCGGCACGATGCGCGGTCCTGCGACGACGGCTTCGATGGCGGCGCGACCCGCGTCGAAATGCTCGCGGTCGGCGGCGCGCATCTCGAAAAGCGCGCTGGCCTCGGCGGGGACGACATTGCGCTGGCCACCGCCCGTCACCGCGCCGACGTTCAGGCTGAGGGTGGGGATCGTGCCGTTGAGGGCTTGCAGCGCGACGATCAGGTGCGCCAGCTCCAGGATCGCGTTGCGGCCCGATTCCGGCGTGACGCCCGCGTGCGCTGCCACCCCCTGCACGCTGAGCGTATACGCCGCGATGCCCTTGCGCGCAACGGTAACGAAGTTCGGGTTGCGCGTCGGTTCCAGCACCAGCACGGCGTCCGCTCGCGCCGCCTCGGCCTGGATCAGTGGCGTGCTACCGGGCGAGCCGATCTCTTCGTCGCTGTTGCAGATGAACGTGATGCTGCCATAGCGCGCCAGCACGTCCGGCCCGACCAGATCCAGCGCCGTGATCCCCGCCAGAATGCCCGACTTCATATCGAAGATCCCCGGCCCATATGCGCGCCCGTCGCGGACGGCGAAAGGCCGCTGGGCCACCGTCCCGCGTGGATACACGGTGTCCATATGCCCGATCAGCAGCAGCCGCAACGTGCCGTCGCCCGCCCGCCGCCCCACCAGATTATCGCCATACACCTGCTGCCGGTCGATCTCCACCGCGAAGCCGGCCCGCACTAGCCGCGCCCGCACCAGCGCCCCCACGCGATCCACGCCCTCTTTGTCGTGCGAGCCGGAATCGATATCCACCCACTCGCGCACTTCCGCCAACACCGCCGGCACCGCGTCACTTGCCGCTTGCAAATACTCCCGCATGTCACCTCTCCCACCGCTGCTCTTATGCTCCGACGATAGCCCACGCGGCGGCGGTGTGTCAAGGGGAACGGGGATATGCAAGGCAGAGACGGCTGGCGGGTAAACCCGCGCCTCCGATCACCAAGCCTGGCCAAGCCAGGCTGGAGATCGGCAACGCTCGCCAGGTGGGATGTTGGAAAAGCACATCTTTCAGCGACTTTGCAAACGCCCTGGTCAAGAGGGTAAGTGGGCTGGTATTTATGCAGTTACTCATATAGAATGGGAGATACTCATGTAGGAGCGGTAATGGTTTGTGTGTCCAGGAAATCAATTTGGAAAAGTGACTTCTGACCGAACTGGCTAGCCAATCTTGTTTCGATAGCCATAAAACTTGCTTTACCAATTGAAGGAGTATATATTTATGCTCAGCATACCAAATATAGGAGGCAAGCAAATGGCATTAATCTTGGGAGAAGAATACGAAAACCATAACGGAAGATATAGAGTTATTACTCAGTCAGCGGTGTGGGTAACGATTCTTTACCTGTCTGGAGAAAAAGCTGGAGAGTACGAAAAGTGCAGCTACCAAAATCAGTTGAGAATATGGGAGAACTTATGTAACAGATACGGAGGACGAGACGGAATCGAGCGATATAGAAGAGGACAGAAGCTTGAAAAATTACATGAACATTTTAAAACTATAATTCATGATTTTGCAGTTGCCAGAGGTAGAGGCGACACAATAATTCTTAAGGCACTAAAAGTGGAAATTATCCATACTTATTTAGAAAGATTGTCTTTAGTCGATGTAGTTCTTGAAAAAGTAAAAATAGATGAAGAAAAGGACAGAGTTAATGACTTATTGGAACAATTGATTCAAGGGATAACCCCGCCTTCAAACACAGCACACCGGGAGACTCACTGCTATAAATGTCATCAAGAATTATCATCCCTACTAAACTACGAATGTAGAATATGTGGTTGGCTAATATGTCCGTGCGGTGTTTGCAGATGTCAGTATATTGGGCGATCGTTTTTATGAAGATATAGCTACAGGAAGGGAAAGTAAATCTATTACAACACTACATCTTCATCGTTCGTCAGCAGCTTGTATCCGCTCCGGTCGCCGTCAGGACCGGTGTATATCTCGGTGAAACCGAGGCTGCGCGCGATGCGCCGGCCTTCCTCGGTCGCGCCGATACAATAGAATGCCTGGATGTTGACGTCGCGCTTCCCTAGCCGCTGGATGAAGTGGGCAACGTCGCTGATAAGTTGGGTGCTGTGCCCGCGCTGATTCGGGCCAAGAACGACGGGCAGCAATGCTACATAATAGTTCAGTTGAAGCAAAGCCTTTTTCATGCTACACTTTCTTCTAAAAGGAGAAGAGGCATTGATGATGCTCCCAGAATTCGCATCAGCGATTGTCTCCGAGCAGAAGATCGTGGCTTACCTCCTTTCTTTCAGTCATCCTGATGGCCGAGGCAAAGCGATCTTTTTCAGTCGCTTTGGGTTTCACGCTGATCAATGGCAGGTTTTTGCTGACGCTCTTAAGCAGCATGCGGCCACACACGAAGTAGCGGCGCAGGTAGTGACGCCTTTTGGCACACGCTATGTGATTGAAGGCATCTTGGTGACACCGGATGGCCGCAATCCTTCAGTGCGTACCATCTGGTTCATTGCTACAGGGGATAGCGCCCCACACCTTGTCACCGCGTATCCCCATCCATAAACGGAAGGAGCAACGAACGATGCTTGCAGAACTTGATCGCGCAGTATTACTCGTGGATTTGCCGCAGCAACGCCTGACGGCAGGCGATATTGGGACAGTGGTCATGGTCCACGCCGGCGGGCAAGGCTATACCGTCGAGTTTCTGACATTAGGAGGCGAGACTATCGCTGTAGAGACATTGGCTGCGATACAGGTGCGCCCAGTGCGCCCCGATGAGATTGCCCATGTGCGCCAGCGGGCGAGAGCTAGCACATGAACATTAGGCTACCTACCATTCGTCATTAGGAATGTTCAGAAGCTGAAAAGAGATAGTTCCGCAGCAGTTGGAGCGTGCCACGGCAACATCTGGTTGTGGTGCTTGGGCGCATGCTATAGTACAGATAGGATTAGTCACAGTCGCCGCAAGCACCGCTAACGGATTATTACCTGCGTGGATAACGCCCTAATGCGATAAGACCGAGCCGCCGCTCAACGCGGGAAGGATCATTGAAATGCAGCAAAGCGGCTGTTGCTCTCGCACGAGCAGTGAGCGGTTCGATGCGTGGACCGTTGAGCCGAAAATGGCGGTGCCAGTGTTGGTTCCGCGGATGAAACAAAAACTCTCGCTTTCCCGTAAGCGGATCGAGCGAAGCAATATCTGAGCCTTTGTTGCGGTTACAGTGATAGCACGACCAGGCAAGATTAGCCGCATCGGTATGACCACCATGTTTTTCCGCGTCAATATGGTCCGGTTCATGAGGAAACAGCATATCCTCTTCATGTATCAAGCAATATTCGCATCGACCATGTGCGCGGTCTCGCACGAAACGACGCAAGTGTTCTGGGATAGATTGTTTACGTGTCATCGGTTAGGACGCCTGTTGTTGCAACTGGCGATGTGCCTCGATCTTCGCCAACTCCATGAGGTTTTCGAGCAGGGTATAGCTTTCAAGTTCGGCGCGCTCTGCTTCAGTGAGCGTACCTTCGCGTTCAGCATCGATGAGTTCATAGGCTCGATCAGCCGCTTCCGCAGAGGGATGAAAGGCGATGATCTGTTCTGGCGTCGGATGGCTAGCAATCAGCCGAGCAATTTCGCGCACTGCTTGGGTTTGGAGATTCATTGATACACCACCTCAAACGCTGCTTTCTCTTGCGCTACGTCACTTCATTGTAGCACGAATGAGCTACTCTTGTTAGGCTGTGAAGCGACAATCCTTTCATTTGGGATATTCAGAAGCTGAAAAGAGATTGTTCCGCAGCGGATGGGACCGTGCCACGGCAACATCTGGTTGTGGTGCTTGGGCGCATGCTATAGTACAGATAGGATTAGTCACAGTCGCCGCAAGCCCGACGAGGGGTTTGCCAGCGAGGATGGCGTGAGTCTGCGGGGCCGCGCCGTTCTTTAACGAGCAGAGGAGCGGGCGATGAAAACACGCAAAACGGTGGCCGGCGGCGGCCTGCGCGCCATCAACTACACGATAGCCAAGGCGTTCGAGGTGGGGCCGTGGCGGCTGTTGCCCCGGCTGACGGCGAAGAATGCATGCAAGACATGCGCCGTGGGCATGGGTGGCCAGCGCGGCGGCATGGTCAATGAGAAGGGGCATTTCCCCGAAGTCTGCAAAAAGAGCGTGCAAGCGCAGGTCGCGGACATGAAGGGCGCGATCCCGCCCGGCTTCTTTCGCCAGAACACGCTGGACGATCTGCGCAAGCTGACGCCGAAACAGGCCGAAGACTGCGGGCGGCTGGTGTATCCCGTGATGTATCGTGCCGATGGCAAAGGCGACCGCTTCCAGACGATCTCGTGGGACCACGCGCTGGCGCACTGGGCCGACGCGCTGCGCCAAACTGATCCCAACCGCACGGCCTTTTACGCCTCCGGGCGCTCCTCGAATGAGGCCGGCTTCTTGCTGCAATCCTTCGCGCGGCTGTATGGCACCAACAACGTCATGAATTGCTCGTATTATTGCCATCAGGCATCCGGCGTGGGCATGAAGATGACGTTCGGCACCGGCACGGCCACCATCGAACTCGACGACATCAGCAAGAGCGATCTGGTGGTGCTGCTGGGCGCGAACCCGGCATCGAATCATCCCCGGCTGATGACGCAGCTCTACGAATTGCGCAAACGGGGCGGTAAGGTCATCGTCGTGAACCCGATCCGCGAGAGCGGCCTGGAAAAGTTCCGCGTGCCGTCCAACGTGCAATCCATGCTCTTTGGCTCCAAGATCGCCTCGCTGTACATCCAGCCGCTGGCGGGCGGCGACGCCGCCTTGCTGGTGGGTGTGCTGAAGGCGCTCGCCGAGCGCGACCGCATCGATACAACCTTCCTCGCGGACCACAGCGCCGGCTGGCAAGACGTGATCGCCGATGCCCAGGCGGCAAGCTGGGACGTTCTCGTCGCCAACAGCGGTGTGGCGCAGGCGCAGATCGAACAGATGGCGAACATGATCGCGGACGCGCAGGCCGCCATCTTCGCGTGGGCGATGGGCCTGACGCACCACACCTCCGGCGTCACGAACATCCTGGCGCTGAGCAACGTGGCGCTGGCGACGGGCAACGTGGGCAAGCCCGGCGCGGGCCTGCTGCCCATTCGTGGCCACTCGAACGTGCAGGGGATGGGATCGGTCGGCGTGACGCCGGCGCTGCAAGACGTGGTGCGCCAATCGCTGGAAACGCTGTATGGCAAGCCGCTGCCGACCACGGCAGGCTATGACACGCATGCGACGCTGGTGGCGGCGGAAAACGGCGGCATCGACGTGCTGAGCGCGCTGGGCGGCAACCTCTGGGGATCGAATCCCGACCTGGCGTGGGCGTCGCAGGCGCTGGGGCAGATCAAAACCATCGTCTATCTTTCCACCAAGCTCAATCCTGGTCACTTTCACGGCCTGGCCGCCGAAACGACCATCATCCTGCCCGTTCTGGCGCGGGATGAGGAGGCGCAGACGACCACCCAGGAGTCGATGTTCAACTTCGTGCGCATGTCGGAGGGCGGCAAGCCCAACCAGCCCGGCCAGATGCGCGCGGAATCCGAGGTGATCTGTGATCTGGCAAATCGTGTGCTGGGCGACGCGCCGGTGGACTGGAACCGGCTGCGCAACCACGCCGAGGTGCGCAAGCTGATCGCCGAGGCGATCCCCGGCTGGCAAGACCTGGGCGCGATTGACGCGACGCGCCGCGAATTCACCATCGGCGGCAGGGTCTTCCACACGCCCGAATTCAACACCACGGACGGCAAGGCGACGATGCAGCGCACGCCGCTACCCACCTTCCCGCATGATGCGCTGCGCCTGCTGACGCTACGCTCCGAGGGCCAGTTCAACACGGTGGTGTACGAGGAATACGATCTCTATCGCGGCGTCCCCCATCGCCACTGCATCATCCTGGCCGCCGACGACGCCACCAAGCTGCACGTGCGCGACGGCGAGCGCGTCACGGTGCGCGGCGAGGCCGGCGAGATGCCGAACATCGAGGTCGTCATCGGCAACATCCGCGCTGGCAACGCGGCGATGTACTACCCCGAAGCGAACATCCTCATCAAAGCTAACCTCGATCCGCTGTCGAAGACGCCCGCCTTCAAAGGCGCGCCCGTATGGATCACGAAGACGGCGAACGTGGGGGCGAGCGC
>DAIDGU010000053.1 GCA_027459785.1 Ktedonobacteria bacterium
GCTGCGAAACCTTGAGCCATGAGAGCCAAAGCGGCCAGACGGGTCTCGACGAACTGTGCTACGCGCATGGGAAGCTCTGCACGGCTAAACGTTTCCTCGGCCTCTAGCCACTCCTGAACACAGCGTGGATCGCCTGCATCAAGATCCAGCCCTTGTTTGATGAGCCAGGTCCGAAAGCGCACCAGGGTGGCTTCATAGGTCTGGCGCGTCGCCCTGCTTTGGGAGCGTTGGTCTTTGGCATGAAGCCAGGCAGCAATCGCCATATCGATGGATGTGATGGGAAGTGGAAGTGATGCAATAGGATGTTCCGCTGTAGACATTACGGCTCCTTTGCAAATGACTCCATCTTAGGGGTTTCCTGCCTAAACGTCAGAAGTGTACCTCTGCTAGCAGTATAACATAGCTGGACAAGATCTGTGGATACTAGGAGAATATGCCTTATTGCAAGAATAAATCATGCAAGGATGATTTTTCCGATTTGTTCTTTAGTACCATGTATAGTAATCGTGCGCACGTTGCGATACTTTCGCCTAAATTGTAGATTTATAGCTATTATGTTGGTTCCTTTTAAAATCACGTATTCCGATAAAGCCGAACATACCACGTTATGCAGTGGAAGTTAGCAGTTTTGCATACCAACAAGGAGGCAATTATGTTACTTTGAATAATGCCGCTTATTCCAAGTATAGCATTGTGCCGTTAATGGCTTATCTAACTATAGCCATTATTTCCTTCCAATAGCGACTAATTTGCATGACAGGCAGTGACCTACTGAAATTGAGGATATTGCTGAAAAGAGAGAGATCTATAAAATGACAAGATTCTAGCTAAACTATTTATTCGCGTAAAACTACTTATCAACGGTCCTAGCCTTGTTTCCACTTGATTTGACAAAAAAGGACTGTTCGACTATATTTATGGCTACTACGCATGAGCGATGAAATGAGGCATGACTGATGACGACGTTCAGATGGAAGGCGATAGAGGAGTATTCCCCTTTTTGCCAATTATTAGCCAATCATATGTGGGAACAACGTCCCCCGCTCAATCCTGCACAATTGTCTCATTTAACGGGGATAGACTATTCAACGATCTATCGCTGGTTCCAACAAAAGGCATCCCCTGACCCGGTTCACCTCCTGCGCCTGGCTCAATGTCTGCCTATTCCGGTGCAGACCTTATTCGTCGCGGCGGGCTATGGTTTGACCACATTTCCACTCTTTTCTCTAGCTGAGGCCTGGGAGTATGTCATCAACCAGGTACGCAACTCGCAGCACGTCGGAAGCGATGCGCATGACGATGTGCTGGTCGTGTTAGATTTGGTGCGTGAAGAAGATCTCGGACGACGTCATTGCGGCGATTATGCTGCTCAACAGGATTTGAGAATAGCTCCCATCGATGAAAGCAGGTGAAGGAATAAAGGAAAGAGGGATCATCCATGCCTCAAACACTGAACAAGTTCAGAAACGATTCTGTTGGTGAGTTACTTGTTTAAGATATGGCCTTGGGAATATGGTCTTTCACACTGCTATCCAGCAGGTAATATTCGAGCTAAGTATGGGCTGAGAATCTATCGCTTTCAGTATTATCCAAGGGAGCACCAATAGTATCCTTCTCAGAGTCTGCTATTGCTCTCTTGAGGAAATTGCCGATACATTTTTGCCACCTTCTTTCAACTTTCCCTATTTACCGTCTTTCGATCTCCGAGGATATCTGCTATTGTCCATAAACGGATGTATCCTTCTTCGTTTTTCCGTAAAATTGAGCAAACTGGACATCGAGGATCGAAACAGAGATTGCTCTCAGGGACGATATCGGTCTTAGATTTGCCGCATGCTTCTCGGTGCGTCTGGTTGATATTGAACACGGCCTGATCCTCAGTAATCAGGTTACAATCATCCCGTCCGTTGAACTTCACTGGCGTCACTTGAAAGCGTGGTACTTCACCAGCAGCCAATCTCGCTTTGGCCGTGACACACTGTGTCCCCGCGCTGGATGGATTATGACCGTGCGCGATTTGGCAGTAGATAAAGAGGGAAAATTTACCAAACGTTTCGCCACGACCCACCCAGTAGTGGCGAATTTCGGCGATTTCCTCCTCTGATAAGGCTTTTTTACTCGATGGCTTTTTTCGGGGTGCCGGCAGATGTACTGAGGAATATGCTCGCTCTTCTTGCATGTCTGGCCGCATCACGTGTGGCTCGGTGGCTAGGGCCATCTCCAATTCACGACTCATCAGATCATCGTGTGCAACCATATCTGTCAAAATACGGTCGCCTACTTCTCGTCGCTCTGCCAGAGCCATCAAGACCAATCGGCGCAGTTCGTTGATATCCTGTTCGAGCTGCTGGACACTCAGTGACAGAGACAGTACCCGTGACAGAGGTTTCCCTGCCGGGAGAAGTTCATAATCAGGATAATAGCGCAGGAGTGCCTGGAGATCCGCTTCTTCAAGATAGTGCTGCTGGCGCTTACTTTTAATATACCGCTTATCGGCGACGTCAGGATGTTGCTGCACCCAGCGTTGTAGCGTCCGTAGTTTTATCGGATCGCGTGTGACTTTATGAACGATCCGCATGGCAGCTTGATCGAGCGTGACAAATGGCATCAAAACACCTCTTGTTCGACGTTATATAACGTTCGATGTGACCCTTGATCAAGAGCACGGCATACGGGACACACAGCATCCCGGCAGATAACCTCATGAGGTACTTCTCCTGAGCCCTCTCGTTCCTGTGCCTCAGTGTGAATACGGGCGATATTCTGGATCGCTTGTGCTTCATCGACCACTAAGCGATCATCCTGACCATTAGCTCCTCCTGCGACAATGGTCAGCGGATAGCTCTGTCTTTGATGTTGCTTAGCTGCCTGTTTCGCTGCTTGGCGTCGGTGGCTGGCGGCTGATTCGCTGATCCCATGCGCGATTTGTAAATAAACGAAGAGGGCGAAATAGCCGTGGGTGTCGCCTCGCCCTACCCAATGATCACGTAGTGGAAGTACACGCAGGGAATGTGAGGGTGTTGTTGCCCTATATGAAGGAACATAAGGAGTTTGCTGCGCTTTGGATAATTGCGGTTGCCCCGTTCGTGTAATGTCTGGGGGTATCGGGATCACAGCATAGGGATCACGGAGAACTTGATACATCTCCTCCAGATAACGATATTGGCGGTGTAGTTCTTTGAGTTGGACTTCGAGACGACAAATTTCCTCGGACTGCTCTTCCTCATCCTCGGTTGCCTCCCCCTGGAACTCATAGGGGCGGTCAACTAATAATTGAAGGATTTGCGATTCAGTGAGCCGATGTGGTACTCCCATTTTAATAAGTTTACGTTCATCAGTAAACAAAGAGTCACGCTCTGTTGGTGCAGCATGGCGTCCTTGAGCAATCCAAGCACGCAGCGTACCTGGCCGGATTGAAACGCGCGTTTGTCTATGGATAATACGCCTAGCCGCTTCTTCGAGTGTCAACCGTGGTTGTGCATTCTCACAGAACGAGTTCATCCTGATACTGCTCCGGTCTTGATAGACAAATGTACGTCGTTATCGTCGCCCCTTGCGAATCTGAGGTTAGTCAGATCTAGATATATTCATTACATACTTCCTCCCTAGCAGTCGTGGGGATCTTGCCGGTTTTTGCGTCTAGTCCATTGTATAGCTTTACTTAGCACGATAGATATAAGATGACCTTTGGGCTAGTAGCTTCCCGTTTATGACGTTATATAACGTTCAAATCCCCCTCCCGAATTTTCTTCCTTGGATGCTTCTTTCCTATAGAAGATAGTTCTTTCACGTGTTGGATAAAAGGATTTGATAGGAGTTGCGGTATATATAGACGTTATATAACGTCTATAGCACACTACATCGGTATCCACTGAAACAGTATAGGCGTTACGTAACGCCTATACTGTCGATCAGGAGGCACGATTTATAATACCCAGTAATCTGATAGTCTAATAAGGCGTTATATAACGCCTTATTAGCACCTTTATTACTCGCATCCTGCTCAGGCCTGGAGTTTTAAACGTTATATAACGCCTTAAGAGCCAACACATAAAAGCCAAAAAAGCGTTACATAACGTCTATTTAGCTTTTATGCATTGGCTCTTTCTCTGTCAATGGTGTTTGGGGGAGATCACGATGAAACTTTGGGCAGCGAAAGGACAACTGAACCAATGTATTCTCATTTGAAAGGAAGAAGCCATAAGGAAAAAGCCATGTTGATCAAGCTTCCTCGAAAGAACCTGATGGAATACCAATCCCCACTGAGAACAAGTACAGCCGCTTACTGCTGATACCCCAGATAGCGCTCCAACCCTCAGTTTCTTCCATTGCAAAGAAGATGCCGGAGCGGCAGGATGTTTGCGCTCACGGCATTGAACCAAGCGATGCTAAACATGAAGGTGCAAATACGCCCTAGCGGTCGGCCAGCAGAGCCAGGGCAGTTTGCAGGGCGCGGGCGATGTCGTCGAGCGAGGCTTCCGCGTCGCTTTCGCCCAGCCAGCCCAGCAGGATCTGCCGCGTCGGTTCATCCAACACGCCAGGTTGCTGGGTTAACGCGCGGATCTACTCCATCTGGGCCAGCGAGACTTCGGGCATCGCCGGCGCATCACTTGCCGGCTGGGGCGGGAAGGGAGAAGGGGCGGGCGGGGCCGCCTGCCCCTGCGATGACGGCGACTGAGGCATGTCGTCGAACATGGTGAGACCCGCCCCATCACTGACACCTCCGTTGCCGTGGCGCAGATCGAATGCCTGGCGGGCGGCAGCGATACCGCGTGCCTTGGCGTCTTCCAGCACGCGCACACATTCATCGATCTGATCCGCTAATTCCGCGTGGCCCTGGTGGCGCACCGCGCGCGCCAGATCCTGCGCCTGTGTGGTCACGCTGCTGTGCAGCAACTCGCCGGCGCGCTCGCGGAGGATGGTAAACCGTTGAGACTAGTCCGGCGCTTCGAGATAGGCGATGATGGCATTCTCCGATCCTGCTGCGAGCCTTTATTGGTGGTGTCCAGCCGCTGGGCTACGCACACCAGAATCGCCTGAACCTGCTGTTCCAGCGCCTGGCGGTGTTCCGGCGTGGAGTGGTCGTTGGCCAGCGCGCGCATCGCCTGGTCGAAGTCATGGCGCTCCTCTGGGGTCATCGCGCCCAGCACCGTGCAGCCGCAGCGTCATGCGCCGCTCGCGCCGATCCTCGTGTTCCAGCAGCAGCAAACGGCGCAGCGTATCCAGATTCAGCAGCACGGATTGTTGCTGTTCCAACACGCGGCGCGTGGCATCGAAATTTGGCGCGTCGATGAAGGCTTGGATGGCGTCGTCGATCTGCTCGCGCGTCAGGGGAGTGCGCCACTGGGTATCCAGCGCGGGCATGGGATCGGGCGCGTGGCGTGGCCGCAGCAGCCAGGGGAACATAGATTTGTCGTCGCGCGGTGGTAAGGCCATCCAGTTCCAATGCTTTTTGCTCGACGCGGTTGCGCTGGGCATGACGCTACCAATGCACGCATAGCATGCCCCTCCCCTTTCAGAGAGAGACATGCCATCATCCGATCTATCGCCGCCCTCGGCTCACATCACGAGAACGATTCGTTACGCGCCTGATACACATCGCGGCGATCACGCACGGTGCCGCTCGTGAGCACGGCGGGGATCTGTGTCAACGCCGAACGCTTTGCCTGCAACCAGTGGACCAGATTGCCCTCGGTGGGCTGCACGCCCCGGATGATAACCCAGGACGACAGCTCATGCAACGTCAGGCGCGTCTTGCCTTGAAAGAACGTTTCGCGGAGGGTTTCCCGCAGATTCTCATCAGTGGGGGCATACCACACACCCGGTAGCAGGAAACCGGTCCGTGTTGGTGTGCAATATAAAGCGACCCCGGCCAACCGGCCCGGCACCACCTTCACCAATACCACGTTATTGACCAGCACGGTGCCGACGAAATCGTGGTCAAGCGCCTGATCGAGGCGTGGCTCGGCCCGGCTGCACAACGCCCACTGCTGCCACTTGCTGACGAGGGACAGCGGCTGTTGCTGCGCACCCACGTTTCCCAAGCACGCACGCATTCCCGGCAGCATCTCTGTCAGCGGGAGATGCCCCAACAACTCGGCCAGCGCGAAGAGATAGGCGTTGTACATCAAACACAGCGGATACTCCACTGCCGCCAGATCTGCGGCAGGCAGCGTGTGGCAGAACGTGAAGTAGTCCACGAGTCGTTCCATTATCTCTTGCACCTGGGGTGCACGGGCAACGGCGCACAGCGAAGAACCCAGCGATGCATGAGCGCCATACGGCGGGGCAACCAGAGCCTGGCTGTCGCATACGGCGATCAGCCGGCGCATCATCTCGCCTTCTAAAGCGGGCAGGGCAGCCACCATCTCGCTGATGTGCTGGTGGAGCGTGCGCAAATGTGCTACTGTATCCATGTGGAATCACCTTTCACACAAAAAGTGGCGGCTCCCTCCTTCTAGGGAACCGCCACACTCTTGATGACCGAAGGTTCGGTCTTCCGTATTTGCCGAATGTCTCATCCCGCTTCACGTGCCAGCGAAAGGTTACTTGTGCCACTGGTGGCGCACGCGGCCACCGGCAACGCCGCTGCGGCATTCCCAAATTTCTCCTTTAGCGATCGGCGTGGTAGTAGCGCAAGTGACCCCGGCGCAAGGCCGCCTCGGCCTGTTCCTGCACACTGCCGTCGGCGCGTTTGATGAGCGCAAAGCCCGTGATCGGCACGGACGCAAACACACCCTCGTCCAATCCGACGACAGATTCACCGCTGGGGTTGAAATAGTAAGCTGTGCTCCCGATCATGCGGACAAAATACTGGCGACCATCCAGATCAATAGGAGCGGTCGGATCGACCGCTGCCGCGCGGGGAATCAACTCATAGGTCTTGAACAAACACGGCCCCTGGGCCGCCATCTGCCCCCCAGATGCGGCGGCATGCCCTGGCAACTGCTTGTGGCAAGTGTGCGGCAATGCCTGGTCCTGCCACAGAGTATTGCGGGCGCGTGGATGGGCCAGAATCATCTGGCTCTGGTCGGACAACTGCGTGAAGTCCAGGAAGGGCGTCAGCTTGCGCGACACGCCATGTGCCTTGGCTTCTTCGATGAAGTCCGCCGGCCAGGGATAGTATTCGGCCCCCACCCAGATCAGCAGGTGCGTTATGCCACTGCGCTCATCCTGCCAGAGAGTAGGTTTATTGACCAAATCCAGTCCGGCGGGAACGGGCAGCGGCGGATCGATCAAGAAATCCTCGATGGGCCGTCCCTCCACACCGAGGCCGGCTTCCACATAGACACCGCCAGGGGTGCGTTCCCCACAGCCGCGCACGACGGGATCGGCCACGACCAGCGGCGGATTCATACAGCACCGCCTTCCGGTGGGGCTTCCGCCGCGCGCAGCCAATTGCGCATTTCCTGCGCGAAAATGCGTCCGCTCATCTGGACCCGCGCCGCGCTGCCCAGGGGCGCAGCGGTCAATTGCGGCAACACCACTTCCAGGGCGTGCAGCAACTGGCGCGCGGTCCCCAACGCCGGCGTTGCGGTCGCCGGTGGGCATGGGACGGGGGATTCCGACCCCGTCGGGAGCAACGGTATCTGCTGCATACCGGCGCTCACGCGCTGCTGCACCAGGGGTTTGACCAGCGTGTCGTCCAATGGTTGATCCCTGATCACCGCATCTTCAACCACCGCCAATTGCTCGGATCCCAGCCGCAGCAGACGCCGAACCGTGGTAGCTGTCACATCTCCGACTAGAATGCGCTCGCGCACCAAGTCGGGAAGTTTGGCGACCTTGAAGTAGAAGCGCAGGGTCGTAATGGGAACGCCCAGTGACCAGGCAATCTCCTGCTCGCTCAAACCACCTCCGTCATCAAGGATATCGAGAACCTGTTCCAATTCATCAACCCAACTCAGCGTGCGCCGCCGCTGTTCCGTCAGGCGCAGGAACGCCTTTACCTTGGGACTCAGGTGGGCATACACGCGCATCCACAGCGTCTCATGGCCGGCGTCGTGCGCCCCACTGATCCGATGGCGTCCGAACACCACTTCGAACGTTTCCGTGTCAGGCACCGGCACCACCGCCGGATCATGCAAGACGCCGACGAGACGGATATTGCGGGTATATCGATTCACCCCTCGCAGCCGCTCCTCATGGGGGATGCGCACGCGCGCCAGGGGAATTTCCCGGCGTTCATACGTCAATGGCTCGGTCATCCCCAAGGATTGCATCACCTCCGCGATGGCATCATCGAGCATGGGTTCTGTGTCGCCAGCAAACAAGTGTGCTTGGATCGCACACGCAGATATCCCATCGGATGGGATGGTCGGTGGTTGGCGTACCATTTCAGCTTTGGCCTTTCTTCCAAAAACAACAAACGGACACCCCGCTGGGGATGTCCGTGAATTGGATGAGTTGTTCAGCTGGTCGCACCAGACCAGCCAGGGCTAGCAGCGAAGTATGCTAGGCGTGGGGAGGCGGTCGCCGGCGTGAGGTGGTCATCAGCAGTCGTACTGCACATTGGAGGCACAACGCCTGGCCGAGAAACCGCAAGCGTTGCCAGCGCGGATGCTCCCGTTGACACTGCTGGCAGATAAATTGTGGCCCCGTATCACTGCCTGGTAGAGCCGGCAGTGGCGTGGCATCCTCGTCATCTGGAAAGGTATGCTGCATCGCAACCTCTTTTCTGTTCGGGCTACAGGCGTTAGGGAAAGTTGTTAATTCCCCGTTCTGTATCAAGGTCAGGAGATTGGTGTCGCGCGGCCAGCTCGGCAGCAGCGTTTTCGGCCAGGCATGCCCACAAGCTTCCTGGTGGAAAAGGCTGGGCGGTCTGGTCGGCATGGTCGGTGACGCCGTGGACTCTGGCAGGCGGCGCGGCGCTAGCGACCCCTGGCCGTCCTGCGCGCTTTTTGGCGCGTCGAGGAAACGCTTGGGCGAACAACACCGGATCATTCCAGGGCAACGGCGCGATCGGTGTGGGCAACCCCACCGGGGGAATCGGGCCAGCCCAACGTGCGGGCGGGGCCGCCGGGGCGGGTGCCGGGCATGGCTGACCCACAGAAGGGCGCGGCAGCGGCATGGCGATAGGGTCGGTTCTCAGAGCATCAGCCAACTCGGCGTAAATGGGTTCGAGCAAACGGGGTAGCGGATCGTCGAGACCCATCCAGGCTCGTCCGCTGGCTAACGCCGCGGCCAACTCCTGATCCCGCTGCGCAAAGCACGCCCGTAATTCGTCATCCGTCGCGCGGTGGAGATCCTGCTCGACGGCCTCAAGGGTTTGACTCAAGCGTGCCAGCATCGTCTTATGCGCGCCGGCGTGTTCGACGAGCGCCCCCTTCGCTGGTTCCCCAGCGAAAGCCGCCGCTGCCCCCGATTGGCTGCCCAGCTTTTGCAGCTTATGATGCGCCGCCGACCCCGCATACGCGAGATAGTAAATCCGCACTTCGTTGGCTTTCCCAAGCCGCCAGGCGCGGCGCGATGCCTGGTCGAGGTGGAACAGGTTTTGCGCCATCTCGTACCAGATAATGCTGTCCAGAAATTGCAGGTTCAGCCCTTCGCTCACACGCTTGTATGGGACGATGACAACCTGATGTCCTCGCGCGACGGCGGCGCGCAGCGCGTCTTCGCGCTCTTCCGCTGCAACCTCATTGGGCAAAAGCCATGGGTCGAACTCACGCAACACCCACCGCAACCGTTCGCCCATGCTGCGGATGTCATTTTGTTCGACATAGATCATTACCCGCCGGCCACGGGTGGGATCAGCAGGATCGCCGCTGGGTTCAGCGATCTCACGGGCCACGGTGTGCAACAACTCGCGCTCCAACGGATACAACCAGCTAGCTTCAAGGATCGGTGTAGCCGTGAGAAGGCGTGTGTCCGTCACATTACCCCACTCGTCGCGCGATCTGGCGATCACGTGATACGCCGGGTCGCTACACGGCAGGGCGGCGAACCAGCGCGGGACGGTCCCCTTCGCTAGCAGCGCCGCCGTATTTTGCTGGCGCGCATACTCCTGTAACTCCTCCACGAGATGCAGGTAGTGCGCGTAGAGGTTGCGCCGGTCCACCCAGTCGCGGGTACGCACCACCTGCTCCCGCGCCGCCGTCTCCGCCGTAACGGCCTGCTGCTCCGCCTCCAGCGCGGCAACCACGGTGGCGGGATCGGCAGTGGGCGGCAAGGCTCCTATCGCGGCATGCGCGTCCTTGACCCGCTGCAAGGTGGCTTGGTGCGCCGCGTTGGCGGCATCCAGTTGCTCCTGCAACTCAGGATCCTGCATCGAAACGATCACTGGGATTTCCTTGCGGGGCGGCATGAATGCGCCAACATCGAGGATCGTCAAGAACACCAGCGTTTGCAGGAGATGCGGAATGAGCCTGGCGCTGATCCCCGGTGCCGGCAAGGTCGTGATATGCTTATCCGTCTGTCCGGTCCCACGCCGGGCATCCTCCTCATATTCCTTGGTGGTTTGCTCAATCACACCGTAGGTGCGCAGCGCCTCCTCTACATCGTCCCAACCTAAGCCCAGCCGAAGCCAGAAGCGCGGCTGGAAGCGAAACCAGTAGTGGAAAAAGCCGTCGAGGCTGCCGCCATAATGGGTGCCGGTGGCTAGAACATGCGTAACCGAAGCCAACATCGCGTTGTGCATGCTCTGCGCGATATCCGTGGCACGCCCCCGCCCATTATGGCTTTCATCGATGACGAGGAGGCCCACCGCGCCGGGAAAAAACTGGCGAAGATACTCATACGGAGAAAAACTATCCGGCGGTGGCGCACCGCGCGTCCCGTCAGCGGCAACAATGCGTGTCGCCTTCATCGCCTCCCGACCGCCTGTGCTCCTTTCCGCTGGCAACCGACGAGGCGGAGCAGGTGGTGAGGAGGAGCAAAGATCCCGACTGAGGGTGTTGGTGCCACTGGCGCACTGACGTGCCTGGATGGCCAGGGCATGTGCTGCCGCATCTGCCGCTTGAAGGGCTGGCGCTTCCTGCGCGGCCACCGCCGCCGCCCATGCGCCAAAGGGGATGCCGCGTTGCTTAGGATTGGTGCGCACGGCGGTCCATAGGGGATCGCCACAATCAGGACAGGTGCGCGGCCTCGTAGTAAAGTACGTTCGGTTAGTGACGACCTCCAGGATATCATTATCTTCCTCTGCTGCCGGCGAAAGGTTCTCCGCCGTTGGCTCAGGTGCCGGTGCTGGCACCTCCGCACGCGCATGCTGGCCACCATACGGCTTGCCCCGGATGACAACGCCACAGTGTGGACAGCGAAAGCGTGTCACCGTCCGCAGCGTCGTTACCAGCTCCCCGGTTGCAGGTGCGCGATAACCAACAATCTGGTCATGCTCTTTGATCGCCACATACGCCGCCACCTCACCTGGTGGCGGATCGAGCAGCGGCACGCGCTGGCGCACCTGCTGTTCAATCACCGCTGGCCGCCATGCCCGCCCAAATGCTCGGCTATGCGAGTGGGAGGCGATGGCCAAGACAAGGGGAGCGGTACTGGTGGCACAGCGACGCAACCAGGTCACGATATCGTGATAATCCTGGATAACAACATACTCGGCTTCCGGGTACGCGGCCTCTAGCTCAGCCCGCCAGGTTTTGGTTACACGTTTGGGCGTCATGACGAGCATCGGCAACGCACTGGGTCCCGTAGCTCCAGGGGGTAGTAGGGCGCGCAGGCGGGGATTGTTCAGCCACGCCTGCCGCAGCCGTTTGCGCCAGGTTGGTAAGCGTCCGCCGGTTTCGGCCTGCACCTCCCTGGGCCTGCGCCAAATAACCGCTTGCCGTGCGCCTAGGGCGAGCGCCTGGCGTGTCTTACCCGTACCCGGTTCGCCTTGCAACGCGATCGCGCCTAGGTGGTCCAGCGCACGGCCCAGTGCGTAGACGCGGTGCTGTTGCGGCGGCACCAGGCCGGGGTGTGCCGCATGTGGCAAGCGTTTATCACGTCCGATCCGCACCACCGCGCGCATCTCCCATTGGTAAGGATGCAGCGCATATAGCGGCTGGCGGCGCGTCAGCACCACCGCCGCGAGGATCGCCATCCAAGGCGCGAGAAAGCCAAACACCTCCTCGCCCTGATAGTAGGTAATAGCCCCACTTTCCAGATTGAGCACCCCCAGCACCATGTGATCCTGCATCTGGCGGATGCTCATCCGCACGACCCCTTTCGCGTGGTTCTCTTGCAAGACCTCGTCATCCACGGGTATATCCACCCAGGTACTGCTGACAAAGCTCGAAAAGACACAGCGCTCGCCAGTGGGGCCACAGATGACCTCGCCATCGAGCAGGCCGGTGAGGATATCAGCGGCCAGGTGGGCTTCCCCCGTCGGCGGCATGGCGGGGCGTTCCGCCGCCACATCCACCTCCCAGGTGGTCGCCAGCCGCCACGGACCGGCCAGGTGCGCACCGGAGGCAGTCAGTGCTTCGAGCAGTTGTGCTTCCGTCGCGTGCAGCGTCTGCATCGCCGGCATGATGTCGCCAGCGTCAGGGACGCGATAGGGATCGGGAATGGGCAGATCAGGCAGATCGGGCGGCGGCGTCCCCTGCCCCCAGGGCGATGCCGCCCCTGTTTGTCGGGTCCAGCGCCACCCTTTGAATCTTGCTTGCGCGGCAGGATCAGGTGCGGCGCAAGGAACGGCGTTACGAATGCCGGCGACGATGATCTGGGTATAGCGCGCGAAGTCACCTTCACCATCCACTGCCACGTCGGGAAATTTCCAGCAACGCACATCATGGTAGCATGTGGCCATGTGACGGATCATGGCATCAGTCCAGGCGCTGCGCGCGGGCAGGATCGCCACCAGCACGCCGCCTGGACACAACGCTTCGCCAAATCGCTTGATGATGCGATATTCGGCACGTTGTCCATCGACGAAGAAATATGGGGGATTAGCTAGCAACAGCTCCACCGACCCAGGCGTAACGCGCACCGCCATACAATCGCTGGTGAGGATCTGCGCCTCAGGGAGGCGTTGTCGCGCAATGGTAGCGCGGTCATCGCTGGTCTCGATACCTAGCAGCCGCGCCTGGGACAACGCTGCGCAGGGCAGCAAGAAATCGCCGGCCCCACTGGTGGGATCAAGCACCGTGACCGACGCACCGAATGATAGGAGATTGGCGACGATCCGGGCGCTGATGGCGGGTGGCGTCCGCACGAACCCGGAGGTACTCAAATTTTCTAGCGTGCCAGATGGCATAACAGCTCGCTTTCATAACAACACGACCCCCTCGGCATGTCAAAAGTACATACCGAGGGGGGACGATCAGAGGTCGGCATATCTCAGGCCGCTACCGCGCCACTGGCTCCGCTGGCTAACCAGCCTTGAGTCACACCGTGAGATAGCAGCGTATTCCACCGCTCTCGGCTATCGCTGATCCGCCAGGCACAGATGCCCAGGGCCGGCGCGGTGGTGATCAGGCCGGCGATACCAGCTTGCTCCCATAAGGCATCCACCCACTCCGGCAGAAAGATGATGCGCAATGCCCGTAGGTGGCCTAGCAACGCCAGGGGATGCGGGACACCTTCCGCGAGATTGCCAAGGAGATAGCGGGGTTGTGCCGCATCCGATGTTGTCGCCGTGGCAGGAGGAGCAGGCAACGCCTCATTTGGCGCGGGTGTGGGTGCTGGCGCAACCACAGGAGGATGTGTGAGGCCAAACGCGATGTTCGCCGTGTTGGCCAGACCCAATACGTGGTATGAGGTACGCCGGTAGGTTCCCGTGAGCATGGCCTTGTGCAGTCGCATGCCGCCGGCGGGGCGATGTAGTTGGCCAGGTGCGGACCAGGCAAGATCCGCCGCGGGAGTAAAGGTCAGTGGCGCGTCTTTGCTCAAAATGGCAAACGCCGCACCACACGTAGTATCCGAGCCGATCAGACTGAGCAGAATGATCGCCCCCGTGCCATCACAGGCGATGGCGCTCACGTGGGCTGTTCCGCCATCCGCCGTCACCGTCCCGACAAAGCGGTCCGTAAAGGGACGCACGGGTAAAGTTCCCGTCACCACGAACGGGGCAAGGTGTGCTATTCGCATGGGAAAGGTTCTCCAATCAGAGGTGGCCAGCATTTCCAAGTGCAATGCTGGTCATGTTTGGTCACCATGATCTCTTGTTGCTGAATTATGGGGGGCAGCACAACACCGGAGGCGTACACGCTCAACGCGCGTACCACACCTTCAGGTCAGCAGGTAGTAGGGTCCGTTTCCACGGCGGCTAACGTCCCTGGAGGTCAAACGAGGGTGCTGGTAGAGCGGGAAGGGGGAGAACACAGAGCGGAGTTGGGGGAGTTTCCGAAAAGCTCGGCAAAACTAAACGCCACAGGAAACGAGCAACTTGTCGATTTGCTGGCGCAACCCCTCGGCAGCGGCATGTTCAATGCGCCCGAAGTCGTCGCGATCACAGACGAAGGGGATCACGGTCATAGTTGCGGCACTGCGCACGGCAGCCCCCAAGGGAACGCCATCATTGACCTGGGCCAGCACCTCTGTCGCCCAGTTGAGTACGACCCCCAGGTTCAATTCGCGCCTGAGCAATCCTCCCGCCTGGTCGGTGGCAGTGGTGGTATGATCCTCGATAGCGACCATGAGCCGCGCGATCTTTGCTGGCAGCCCTAGTTCCTGCACCAACCGCTGCCGCGTCGCGGCGTCGAGGCGCGCGATCTCTAGATGCAAGGCGAAGCGGCGTAAAAGGGCGGCATCAAACGCCTGCTGCACCTGGAGATAGTCCGCACCCAGATTGGTCGTCGCGATGACCGATAACCGGTTGGCCGGGGCCACGCACACATCGCCCGTCGGCAGGGTCAGAACGTAATAGCGCCACGCTGGCTGGTGATGGGCCTGTGCCAGCGCCTCAGCGGGGATCGCGTCCATCAGCGCGAGATCGCCGGCCCGTACCGGGTCCAGCGCACCGATGAAGGCGGCCAGATGCCAGGGATCGAAACGGGCCAGTTCATCGACGATCAGCGCCACTCGTTCGCCCTGTGCCGCCAGTCGCCAGGCTTTGCTCAGCGGACCATCCACCCACTGAAAGCCCCCTGGTACCGGGCGTGTACCGCCGAAAAGTTGTTTATCGTCCAACCCTGGACGCCCTTCGACCTTGATCAGGCGCACGCCCTGCTCACGCGCCGCCGCACGGGCCAATTCGCTTTTGCCCACGCCTGTCGGACCAAAGAGCAGCGCCGTCCCGCCCCGCTCGATCAGCCGGGTGAGGACGCGCAAGGGGGTCTGGGGCGCGGGGCAACTCGCCGCAGTACCTGTCGGCGCGGGCATGGGGCGTAGATAGTACACGTGCTCACAGGAGTTGACGACCAACGGCACGGGATGTGGATCCGGCTGTTCATAGACGGTGGTGAGATCATGGATGCGTGCCTTCGACCAGAACCAGAGTTCATCGCTCAGCCCCATAAGTGTCTCGGTCGCGCCAACGTCATAGGCAGCTTGTCGCGCCAACTGGTCCGCTGTATAGGGTGGCGACGTACCCAACAGCGCGTACAGGCGTACCAAAAAATCGGTATAGCGCGCAAGCACATCCTGCGTGCGGGGGTGCAAGCGGTCCACCGTCAAGGCATCAGTGAGGGCCACCACGGCGGCCAGATAGGAGCGATACTCGATATACCAGGCCGACACCGTCCCCCCCAACACATGATCCGCACCGCCAGTACTACTCGTCAACCGGAGGCTCCAGCGGTCAGCGTCCTGCGCAAGACTGATCACCCGGTCGGTGGTCAGCACGGTACAGATGCCTTTGATGATGCCAGGGCCGACTTTCGAGGGCCGGTGCGGTGAGGCGTGCTTCGCTGCTACCTGTGCTGGGATCAGTTGCTGGCGGCTCAGGGTTGGCCAACTGCTCGTATCGGTCGTGTTGTAAAGGAACGCCAAAGGGTTGATCAGCTTTGAGGTCATACTCTCTCCTGAAAAGTGATAGGGTCGCACCAGCAGGGGCCAGCACGCCGAACATATGGAGCTGCTTAGTTCGCGCTGCCTCGCAGCCAGGCACAGAGCTTAGGGCGCAGGGACGCGAGATCACTGGCATCGAGGAGCTTGCCAAAGAGGGTCTGCACCTGCTGGATGATCTGCTGATCGATCCCCACGTAGCAAGGCAGTAACACGATGCCATGCGGCAGATGGGCTAGGGCGTGCTGCATCTCCGCCGTGTCCGATGCGGTCAGATCGCCATCGACGAGGACGATGAGCAGTTTCCGCTGCGCCGACGCGCTGTTCAGCACTTGCACCAGACGCTGGAAAGCGGGGGCCATGCGCGTTCCCCCCTGGCCCTCCATACCGGCGATGCGCCGCTGGGCCTTGGCATCATGACTACGGCTGAGGGGACGAATGAGGATCGGCTCCGCCCCGTCGTCGAAACCCAGGATGGCACAGGGGATGCCGGCAAGTTCTGCCGCGCCGTTGACCAACATCGCCACCTCGCGCACACTGGGCATGATGCCATGATGCGTCATCGAACGGCTCAGATCGAGGAGCAGACCCACCGCGACATCCCGCGTCGGGCCGGGAGCCAATGGGGCATCGAAGGGGCGGGCATCACCTGCCAGCGCACGCTCCAGGTCCAGGTCGCCGCGCGACGGGCTGGGACGCGGCAAGGTGAGGGGACGGATGGGCCTGAGCGCCTGCGCCACGCTGCGTTGATAGCCGGCGACACGCGCTTGAAGCACACTAGGGTCGGCTTCTGCTGGCTGGCGGCGATCATGCGGATCACCACTCAGCGCCCCGGCTGCCGTGTGAGGCTCACGCGCTGGCTGCATCGTCGCCGGCAGTTCGGGCAAAGTGGGAAGAGGTAGTCTCTGGGGAGGACGATGCGCCTCCCCAGCACCACACGCGCAGATTGTGCAGGGCAGATCGGGGGGTATGGGAGCCTGCGGGTCGAGGCCCAGCACCCGTAGAATATCCAAAGCGATGTGGGTTACGGCGTCGCTGGTGGGCGCGGCCCACGCCTGTTCGATGCGTGGCACCACATCATTCTCCCAGAGTTGCTGATCAGCCCCCAAAGGGCGAAACCGGCGGTCACGCGGCGGACGATCCCACTCCCAACGGTAGAGTAGGCACCCGTCGAGCAGCCGGTGCGTCGCGGGCTGCATCAACCAGATCGCGCCGCCCAGCATCGTGAAGACGTCGGCCAGTTCTGGGTAATTGGTGGCTTGGATGCGCTCCTGTCGCTGGTCCTCTAGAGCGTTCCAAAGCCAACCAAGGAGGGGTGCGGCGGGTTTGCGCCCACTATTGACCACATGGCCGCTTTCATGCTCGACGAGCGCGCGACACATCGCCATCTGAAAGGTTTCGGGGGCATGGGGCGCGTAGGGGATGCGCGCCAACTCCGCCGGCGCGGGAAATGCCACCCCTTCGGGATTGATACGGACGAGTTTGCGCACCGGATCGGTGGCCCCCAGGGGATTCGCGGTCGAGAGATCCAGGCGATAGCGCCGTTGAGTGCGCACCAACAACAAATCGTGTAAGATGCGCTGTATCGCGCGCGTCTGCCACCAGCGCAGCGGAGTTGGCGCGGGACGTGAAGTGGGCATCAGACTACCTCCATATGAACGCGCATGGGCCGCTGAGCAGCTCATGAACAGATGCGGTTCCCACACGTCACGGGGACAATGGGAACCGGACGCTAGCGGGTGAAAAAACATGTGGCACGTGGCACGCTGCTTCCTGGCAGGGTCGAGATAGGTGGCGGCGCAAGGCATGTTCACGCTACGGTTCCCACATGATTTGGAGCAGCATGGTCTAGGTCAAATGCCAGGGACGCCAATAGGGAATGAACCATGCTTCCTGGCGGGACCACGGGTGAGGTCGCCTGGTCGGCGCTCCTTCTGGCCAACACGCCCAAAGAAGCGGCAACCAGGTGTGCATGGAGTGCCTCCTGAACCGCAGTGCCGGCATAATCCGACTGTACTTATCCCTCACCGTTAGTTCCCCTTTCCGCTTCCCACCTCAGCAGTGCTGGCAGCATCGTTGTTGTTCTCATGGACCGTCTCCCGATCACAACAGCCTGCCCCGACACATGCCAGGACAGGCTGTTAAATAACTGGCCAGACAACCACACGCAAAAGCATGGTTGTCTGGCCGGAGTTACGCGCACAATAGGACCAGACGCAACGACTAGGTGCCTAAAACGCTGGGCTGATGGACAGCGAGGTCAGCGAAGGAAATGACGTTCGCCAGTGGTTCATCCCTATTTAGGTAATGTTCCAGGGCGTCCTGCGCTGCCATGTCCCATCCCAGGCTTGTAAAAATTTCGCCACACGCGGGACAATAGGAGGCTGGAAATCCTTCGACCAGGACGGTGCGCTGGTCACCGTTCACCCGCACTGCCACCTGATGAACCGTGCCGTGCGGCAACGGGGTCATCGTGAGATGGGGACAATTCCGCATCGACCCACTCCTTGCTTTTTGATTGTCATTATACATCATCATCCTCCTCGTAGTGAGAACACCAGCACCGCTGGTAGCCAGCATCGTCAAACCACACCGTCGGCTCGTAGACCCGCACCAGAAAACAGATCCACTGCTCCATGTCGGGCGGCCACGTATACTCCAGGACTACATGGTAGGTGGTCGCGTGCGGGTGAGCGGGCTGATCACGCGGAAATGTATAACGCACCGTCAATGTAAAACACTCCCGATCCGTGGTGGGCTTCGTGGCAATCGCCTGACCGAACGCGAGGATACGGCTGAGGTCACGCGCGGTCAACGAACATTCCACCATATCCCGATGTATGCGCGGTCCGGCGAGGATCTCCGCCGTCGGTGGTTAATCACGCAACCGCTCACGTACCAGATCGAGCGTGCGCTGCGCCTGAGCAAGATGCGCCAATGCTGTCGTGCGATAGGCGGCAGCACGTTCAGCGCACTTGGGACACGTCTTGGACACCTTCATTCCTCCTACACACCCGCCGTTTGAACTGATCAGGCGGATGTGCGATACTGAAAGGGCCATCACCGCACAACTGGTGATGGCCCCACGTTGGGGATGGGCGCGGGAGGAAGCGAGAGACTTTCCGCGCCCCTCATTGCTTCACTTGCCAGCGAAGCGGGCATCTGACACATGCTGTCGCGGCAGCATCTTTGGTCGAACACTGCGTCTGCTGCCGCCGCCCTTCCCTCTGCCGGGGAAATACCAAGCTATGGTAAAACAATGGGCAGATCGTGAAAATCGAGGTCGAGATACGCATCGTTCCAGGGCAGGGCCGCCTGGCCACAGTGCCGGAACAGGTGGTAGCCCGCATACGGGTCGGCGCTGGCGCAGTGCAGATCGTTGATGTCGTTGATCTCGTGGTCATGCCAGCGTGACGGCAGGGTGATGATCTCCGCGTGCCCATCCAAGTGTGGTGCTAAGCGGCATGTTGCCGACCAGCCCGCTTGATCGCGATTGAATGGTAGATAGATGCGCCGGGCCGCCTGAAGCCACTGCATCCCTTCCTCCGGCAATGAGCCGCCGGTGAAGGCAAAGGCAGGTAGATGCCACTGGCAAAGCGTCAGCCAGTTGAACGGCCCCTCGTCGGCGATGATCTCCGCCGCGCCATATACGGTATCCGCACCGAGGATATGACGTGGGCCATAGATGTTGAGGTATTTATCCGGCACATCCTGAAGATGCCGTCCCGTCAGCCAGCGCACCTGGCCGCCGCGCAGTTCGGGGATGGTCATGCGCCCGGCGAAGCGTTCGCACCCGGTCACGCCATCGATCAGGCCGATATCTTTGGCCGCCTGTAAAGGGATATGCAGTCGCCGCAGTTCCGCCGCGAATTCGATGTGATCCTCTCCGCTACAATAGCCCAGCCGATAGGCACGGGCGGTGTGTTCCGTGATCCCGCGCTGCTCGAGATACCGTCGTCCGGGATAGCTACGTGTTTGCCAGAGCCGCCGGGCATACAGATCGACGGCGACCTGCAACGCGCGCCGCTGCTCATCCGCCGGCGTCCGCTGCCGTGGCGCTTGCCCGTGTCCGTGTCCGCCAGTGGGCCGTCGTGCCGCCGCCGGCGCTAAGCCCTGCACATAGGCCACCGCCTGGCGAAAGGTCAGGCCATCGCGCATCTGCACGAACGTGAACACATCCCCACCACGTTGGCAGCGCGCGCTGAAACAATACCAACTCCCGCCGGTCAGCGGATCAGGATAAACGTAGAATGACGGTGTGCGTTCCGCGTGAAACGGGCAAAGACCTATGTAGCCTTTGCCCACGCGCTTGAGCTGCACCGTCTGGCCGACGATCTCTTCGATGGGATGCGCGCATTTCAACGCCGCAAGATCTCCCTGATGGTGTTTGTTCATTGGGTGAGCGTTGCTCCCATGCAAAAAGGCCAGCCAGGAGCAAATTTCCTGACTGGCCGAGAAAAAAGGGTGGGCATCACACCGAAGTCATGATGCCCACCCTCGTGATAACGTGGTAGCTAGATTTGTTCCCTTAGCCGCAGCGTCGCCTCGATTTGAGGTAAACTGAATCGATCTTCTGCTGCACCAAGAGCGAGTTTGTTCGTGATGATCCCTGGCAGATCAAGTACGTTCACGGTAATCCCATCGAAGGAAATGGTGCGTGTGAACGTTCGGACGCGCTCATAGGTGCCGATGCCGGCAACCCGCGCCATCACGATGATCGGAACCAGCGTCGTTTCCACGCGCACCGGAGCGCCGCCCTGCGCCAGCCAGTTTTCCAGGGTTGACCGCGTGAGGCGTTGGCCGTCCACGTAGGGCTGGAACGGAAGCACGGCGAGCAGGAACGCAGCGAGATTAGACGGATGCGTAGCGATGCACAATTCCACCACCGCCGAGGCGATGGGGGTGCCAAGGAGTGCGGCGGCTAGATTCCCCACCAGAACGGTAGCGGTTTGTGCTTGCGCGAGGGCCACAAACAAAGGCAGCGGGGAGGCAAAATAGCCATTGCGCAATTCGGAACGCGCCACCATCCCTAATGATTGACTGGCCTGGATTGCCATCTGGTTGCGGCCAACGACGATATCCAGACGCTCCTCCGGTGAACGCTGGAGATTGACTGTGATCAGCCCCAGATCGACCCCCCACTCGGCCAATTCCGCGAGACGCTGTTGCGCTGCTTCATCGGAAAGTGGATGGGATGAAATCGGTAGAGTCATCGCCCACCTCTCTTCGCGCTGAATTTTGCGAGAAATGCTCAGTCCTTACGGCTGCCGTTGCTGATTGATGCGTTCCAGGTCAGGTAGAACGGCAAGATCTTTCTGTCGGCCTGCTGATCGCTTACTCGCAATGAGCGCCGGCAGATCAAGCATTGGTATCTGTCGTCCAAACAGGGTTGCCTGAATACTGTGCGTTAAAGCTTGTTGAAAACCACCCACGCCTTGAACGGTGCGCAACAAATCAACATCTCCAACTGCGGTCGCGAGCGTGTAGTCAGCCATTGGTGTGTGGTGGTCCCACGGAAATGGAACCGTGAGACCTGGCCCAGCACGTAATTCAACGGGACGAAAGGCGTCCAACCATTGAATAATGCGCTGCCAATTTGCGGGCGTGTCGTTGTAGCAGACGTCGAAATCGTTGGTTTGGTAGGACGGCACGTATTGCTCGACGACCGTCCCTCCAATGATAACAATCTCTGTGGCGTTCGGCAATGCCTGAATGAGAGTTTGTAGGCGCATACTCGTTCCTTTAGGGAGAGGTGATGCTTCACGCTCGCTTTCTTTTTCCACCTCGGCCTTTTGGACCTGGCCTTTCAGCATCGCACATGCGCCGCAGATTCCACCAGGGGACAGGATGAATTGAGTTCTGCTCGCAGGATCCGCAGCGCGGGCGGGGCGCACAGAATGAGGTGGACCTGCCGTGGCGATGACCACGACAAACGGATATGGACGCAAGCCCCATTCTTCCACTCATGGTGGACGAGTTTGGCCCATGCACCTGGCACCAGATTGACACTCCCCATGCCTAAAAGGCAGGGGATTCTCGGTTCCTCTCCCCGAAGGGAGGTTCCGCCCCTGGTACCCCAGGGACTCCCCGAAGGCGCTGCCCGCGCCGCTTGATCTCACACCCGCTGTTCTCATCACGGTCCATCACCAGCCCGCAGTGCGGACACACATGTGTCCGGACACTGAGCGATTTGGGAACCCGCGTGCCACAGCGACTACAATCTTGGCTGGTATACTGGGCAGGCACCGCATACACTTCACGACTGGCACTTGCAGCCTTGTGGTGAAGGATCGTCAGGAATTGCCCCCAGCCCGCATCACTGATGCTCTTGGCCAGGTGGTGGTTCTTGACCATGTTGCGGATTTCCAGATCCTCATGATAGATGACATCGTTCTCGGTGATCAGCTTATTCGCTGCCTTGTGCTGATAGTCAAGCCGCTGGCGTGCCACCGTCTGATGCACCTTGGCGAGATCCTTGACGGCTTTCTTGCGGCGCTTGCTCCCTGGTTTACGGCGGGACACCTGCTTGGTGTGCCAGCGCACCTTGCGTTCAGTGGCACGGAACCAACGGGGATTCTCGACATGCTCGCCTTCACTGGTGGTCAGGAAGGATTGCAAGCCCATGTCGATGCCCACTTCGTTGCCCGTGGGAGCCAGGTGAACACAGGGGACGTTCGCACAGGCAAAGGAGACGTACCAGCCATCGGCTTCGTGCCGGATGGTGACGGTCTTGGGCGTGCCTTCCAACGGGCGCGACCAGATGACCTTCACTCGCCCGATCTTGCTCAACACCAGGAAGCCGTTATCCGTGGAAGCCCCATTGCCATATTGAGGATAGGTAAACGAGTGGTAACGGCGCTCATTCTTGAAGCGGGGGTAGCCGACCTTTTCGCCGTTCTTGACGCCTTGGAAGAACTTCTTGAACGCCCGATCCAGACGCAAGATGACATCTTGCAACACTTGGGCTTGGATGTCCTTGTACTCCGGTCGCACCTCTTTGACGCCCGGCAGTTCGGCTTTTTGCTCGTAATAGCCGATACTGACCCGCCGCATTTTCCAGGCGTCGCGCCGTTCCTGCAAAGCAGCATTGTACAACTCACGGCACCGCGTCAGGGTCCACGCCAGTTGGCGTTCCTGTTCGGGCGTCGGATCAAGTTTGTACTTGAAAGCTTTGTGAACGGTCGGCATCTAGCGATCCTTCTGTGTTTCTACATACCGCTTCACGGTTTCTAGCGTGACGCCGCCAACCGTAGCGACAAAATAGGAATTGGTCCAAAGCGAAGGCAGGCGACGTTTCAGACTCGGATATTCCTGACGCAGGGCGTGCGATGAAAAGCCTTTCAGCAGTTTAACCAGCCGATGGATGCCAAACTGCGGATCACAGCCAACGAGCAAATGGACATGATCGGGCATGACTTCCATCTCAATCAATTCCTGGCCCCAGCGTTCCATCTGCTCCATCAGGATCGTTTTCAGTCGCTCATCTATCGGCGGCACCAAAACCTTGCGCCGATACTTGGGACAAAAAACGACGTGATAGCGACAGGTGTAGGTAACGTTGTGGTTGCTCCGATACTCACTCATACAGACAGTGTACCACACTAGATGGCACGCTGTCAACTATTGCGACAGGTACGGTGTCGCTGCGGCGACCGCGCTTTCATCCCCATAGCGAGAAGCCAGGGGGATTTCGCGCGATCTTGCTAAAATAGGTGGCATGAGGATACAGGCCATAGGTGAGAGGACCCGCCGCTTTATGCACGGCAACCTCAGTGGGGTCAGCTTGCAAACACCAGTGGGAACAGAGTGGGGTAGCGGCGAGCAGTACCAAGCGATAGGAACCGATGAGCAAGGCTTGGCCTGGCCGACGAAGAAAATACATACAACCTCCATAACACCAAAAACCCCTCGCGCACGGTCGTGCGGAGGGGTCATCATAGTGGCTTAGCGCGTGAATCACACGCCAGCCGTTCACGAAGCATCAAGTGAAAAACGCCAAGAGCGCCTCACCTGCTTAGGGAGACGCTCTTGGTCTGGCCGGCCCAACAGTCACCGTTCTTAGGGGCATGCTTCCTCATGAGGTAGGTGTGCTGGTCACAGTCGGCAGGAGGATCGGTGTTGGGAAGGGAGTGAGGGGTGTCGGCGTGACCGTGGGTAAGGGAGGCACAGGTGGATATGCCCCAGGGTTCCCGCCAGAATTGCCAGGCACCAGAGACGGATCAAGCGCAAGGGCGGCCACCAGATTGCCGGCGACGCAGGACAACCCACACAAGAGGCCAATGGCGAGGCAGCCTCCCAGGTAGATGATCCGGCGAAGCAGAAAGATTTTCCGTTGATCACTCAACGGCGCAGGACGAGTTGGGGACATGCGCTTCCTCCACAATAGAAAATGCAGACACCCGCAGGCGTCCGCGTGATATGCCGGCTTGACCAGCACATCGCGCAGCAGTCCGCGCAGCGTCTGCATTCGCGTAAACAGGGCTACCTTGGCTTAAGGGAAAACGAAGCTAATGCGCATTAGATCATTGGTTGTGTGAAAAAGCACAGCGGTGCCGAAGACGGGGCAGCCTGACTGAATGCATGAGAAGCAATTTCAGGGATCAGGTAGAAGAGTTACGGGAAACAGACCACAGCGATACTCGCCTTGTTGCAGAGGAAGTGACGCAACGAGACCAATAGAAACTTATGGTGCAAGATAGCGGCGATATCCTGCGTGCAAAAGCCGGAGACACCAACCTACCAGTACCAGACCGCTACCCACCAGGAGTATAGCGACCAGCGGTGCTGTCAGGAAGAAGGCTTCCAACCATGCCAACAGCAGCAGGAACACGCTACTCACCAAGAGGAACGCGCCAAACGCGATGACCAGCAACGCGATAATGGCTGGTGCGGGTTGAATCAAGATGCCAATGTGTAGGCGCGGATGCATTTTTTGTCGAAGTATCCTCCTTTCATGAATATACTCAGCTCATCGTTTGCAACTTATGCTCCACTGCTATCTTCTGTTTGCGGCGAGAAACGCTGGCACAACACATACCATCTATCGCCTCTCGTCAGCATACACACCTCCAACGCCATCGAGCAGCAACACACTCCATACATACTCAGTTGGACGCACTGCACAGTACACACCTACAGGGACACACTCCACTAACGCATGACGAATCAACTACCAACGTGGCTCCGGCTGATCGCACGAGTAAAAGTTAGCGGAGAGATCAGCACGAGCCACTGGGAAAAGGATGTGAATTCACACGGCGCTTGGCGCTCGACATTGAACCAATCCTTCTCGGTATCCTTGGGGAGATTACCCAACCCATCCGCGCAATGGCAGCAGAATCTGGGTCAAGCCACCTCACGCTTGATCGTGATAACACGATGCGGGGTGGGATACAGCACCACGACAATCTTCATCATCTAGTGTAGCATGCCCGTTGCCCGTCTGCAAGGGGCGGGTGAATGGCACTTGCACAGGGTATTGGAGGGGGGTGTTTGAGAGAAAACCTCGCTATAGCTACCTTATCCACCCCAGGCACTGCCTGCTTTGGGTGCCATCTTGTACCCAACTATGTCGCATGGTGCGATGCACCATTCACAGAGGGTAATATTGTGTAACAGATTCACAAAGTTGCTGACCGTAAAGGTAGCTTGATCTATATTCTCCGAAAGTCCTATCTTTTCTTACCTATCAGTCCCACCACTACCGGTTTCGCGGCCCCTGTTGGCCCGATTGCGTATCCTATGAATAGAACGCATGGTCAAGAGAGGTGTATCTTATGCAGCCGTTGCCCCTGAATCAATTCCCGCTCCCCACGCGCCCGCTTTACCTGGTGCGCGTCCCCGCCGGCTTCCCCTCGCCGGCGGAAGATTCCATCGAGCGCAACCTGAACCTGCATGATTATGTGGTCCGGCGGCCATCGAGCACCTTCTTCGTGCGCGTGACCGGCGATAGTATGGCTCCTGGCATCGCTGATGGCGATATCCTAGTCGTAGACAAGAGCCTGACACCGCTTCAACATACCGTGATTTTGGCTGTAGTAGACGGCGAATTTACCGTCAAACGCTTCACCCGCGAGGCCGGTCGCATTGTCTTGCAGGCCGATAATCCCCGCTATGCGCCCATCGTCATCAGTGACCCCAGCCGTTTCCTCTGTTGGGGAGTGGTGACGTATGTCGTGCATAACCCCAACGAGTAGCCGCTGATGATCGGTATAGCAGACTGTAACAACTTCTATGTCTCATGCGAGCGCATCTTCCACCCTCAGCTCGAAGGGAAACCGGTGCTCGTCGTGGGCAATAACGATGGGTGCGTGATCGCGCGCAGCAACGAGGTCAAAGCTCTGAATATCCCTATGGGTGCGCCCTTGCATACCATCCGTCATCTCGTCAAACAGCACGGCATCCAGGTCTTCAGCGCCAACTTTGCGCTGTATGGCGACATCAGTCAGCGCGTCATGCAGGAACTGGCGGCCTACGCTCCCGCCATGCAGGTATATAGCATCGACGAAGCTTTCCTGGACCTGGCCCACGTGCCACATGACGAGCAGGAACGGGCGGCTGCCCACCTCCGTGCGACCGTGCGCCGCAATACTGGTGTTCCCATCAGCATCGGCATCGCCGCGACGAAGACCCTCAGTAAGCTCGCCAATGATCGGGCGAAGAAGCTGGCTGGTGGTATACTTTTCCTGCACGACCAGGATGCTGTGGACGATCTGCTCAGGAGATCCGACGTAGAGGACATATGGGGCATCGCTGGCCGGCGTGCGACAGCATTACGTAACCTCGGCATCCACACGGCATATGATCTGGCGCAGGCCGACATCGGCATCATCAAGCGCAAGCTCTCGGTCGTTGTCGCCCGCACGGCGTTGGAACTACGCGGCGTGGCTGCTTTGCCGCTAGAGGCGATGCGTGAGCCACGCAAAGAGATCTGCGTCTCACGCGCCTTCAGCCACCACGTGCAGGAGATCGCGGCGTTGCGTGAAGCGGTGGCAACCTACGTGACACGCGCCGCCGAGAAGCTTCGTACCCAACATAGCGTTGCCGGCATCGTCACCGTGTTCCTGCACACCAACCCCTTTGCCGAGGATCTGCCCCAATATGCCGCTCATTGCGCGGTGGCCGTCGCGCCGACGAACACCACGAGGGATCTCATCGCGGCTGCCCTGCGCGGCATCGATGCATGCTATAAATCAGGATATGCTTACCACAAGGCTGGCGTGGTACTGACCAATCTCACAGCGGATCATCTCATCCAAGCCACGCTCTTCGCGCCAGAGACGGACCCACGCCGCCAACAATTGCAGGTGGTCATCGACGACATCAATACGCGCTGGGGCCGCGATACTATCCGCTACGCCGCGAGCGGTGTCAAAAGGCCGTGGGCCATGAAGCAGGGCAACCGCAGCGCCAGGTACACGACGCGGTGGGATGAGTTGCCAGAGGCACATTAGCGGTCATATCTGGCTGGCTCAATAATTCAGGTCGCAAGCAGGGATCTCCGACAAAGAATCTGCTGCATCCGCCCATCGTCACTGACACCATTTCCGCAGTTTTCGCAGCATGTGCACCAACAAAGAATGGTGCATGGCACCATGCGCACTATACTCCATCCACTTTCCCTCCGGCTGCGGTGCCGACAGGGATGAAGCTGGTTAAATATGCCCATGTTTTCTCCAAATGCCTCCCCCGTTTCCCATGAGTGCATGATCAGGACAATTTTCTCCTGAACGTTCCACTGAGCGTAAGCTTATATTGATAGTAAGGTTGGATATATTGCATATCGTTAGGCGATCGCTGTAAACAGGAAATACAACTGCTGGCGTGAAGTGAGCGCATCAATACCATGCTTCCACTTATAGCACTAAAGAATCTTTGTGGGGTGTTCTAAATATCGGCAGCGATTTTCGTGGGGTCTGCTAAAAATGGTTCGTGGGTTGCTCTAAAAACGGTTCGTCGGGTCTGCTAAAGCAGTTCGCGGGTTGCACTAAAGAATGTTCGTGGGATACACTAAACGACTCTTGTGGAGTCTGCTAAAGATCGTTCGTGGGGTCTACTAAAGCCTTGCGAGCCAGATCCTTTGGTACCGCCAAGGGTAAACGGTTATTTGTCAGAAGAGATAAGTAGTTTTAGGAGAATAGAATCATGTAGAATAGATAGAGTTGACTAAGTTGGCTGATCATCCATCTCTCTGTTGTTGAAGGGGAAGGGATAGGCGATGTCACAAGCAAAAGGTGGCTCTTCGCGCAAAGTGAAAGGGCAGGATCAACACTTGGTGAGTACGCCGACGTTGTGGGATGTACTGGATCCTTCACAGATGGATCGCCAGCCTGATGAGAAAACTGAGTCATCTGTAGCGGGACTTGCGAGTCCCATCATCGGTGCTGTATCAGACATCAGCAGCCTCGTCGGCTTTTACGATGGGACGTTACCGCGTTTACAGGCTCCTTCGCTCGAAGATGAGGTGGCGTTTCGACGACGGATCATTGCTGAGGCGCATGATGGCCAAATTGCCCTTGATGGCCTCTATTTGCGCGTTGGCTCGCAAGCCCATGTCGGGCGCGTACCGGAAGGCGAGATCATCGATGGCTCGCGCTGGATAGCGCGCCACAATGATTTGACCTGGGAAATACCGCTCGATGCACTACCAGTGCGTGAGCAACTCGAACGTGAAGCTGAAAAACAACAGATACCAGTTGAACAGGTATCCGACCAGCTTTTACAGACGACGGTCATTGACGTGGCCGAACGGCTGGTGGGTGCCTATGCTGCGCGTGTCATGCACGGCTTATATCAAGCGGCAAATGATTGCTGGCGCATGCCTATTTTTCGGCTGGATCTCAACTCTTTTTTGACCTTACTGGGATTAACCCCCGATAAGTATGGCCATCACCGGGGCGAGGCGCGTGCTGAGCTGCGCGATACCTTGCAGGCGCTACAATCAGTTAATCTCATCTGGGAAGGTGGGATTTACGAAAATGGCGAGCGTATCTTCCGCCAGATCCAGCGCCCGCTAATCAGCATCCTCGCCACCGACTATCGGGAGCGGGAAAATCCGGGAAAAGAACGCCGGCGGCCCTCGCACGTGATCGTTGCTCTTGGTTGGTATCAGGGTGTGCGCCGGCCCGATGGGCGACCAGGCACCGATTACATACGTATTCAGCGGTTGCGCCCTGGGCTGGGCAATGCGTCGCATCATCGCACCGATGACGCCCTTGGTAGGCGCTTGCTCATGATCGCGCGCTATCGCCTGAACGAATTGGAGCGGCGCAAAGTTCAACTCGAACCGACGGATACGGTTTCGGTAACGCTCACCCGGCGCGTTGCGCTGGAACGTGCCGGCATCACCACCACGAATGTGACCTGGCAGCGCAAGACGTTAGAAAAAGCCCTCAACAAGCTCATCGCCGCCGGGATCGTGGTCTCCTTCGAGCAGATTCCCGCCAAGCCGGAGCAGAGCTTTGCGATTCATGTTGCGGTGGCTCCTTTAGTGGCGATTGCCCTGTCGAAGAGCGAAGAGGAAGACTTGCACGCTGAAGAGCAGGCTGCGATACCAGCAGATCTGGATACGCTGGATGAGACGGAGATCGTGGCAACCGAGGAAACCTTACCGGAGTTTACTATGCCAGCGATACCCAATTGGCCCCCCTCGGATACACAATCCCCCCCCTCAGCGGCGGATAGCATCTATACGCAGCAGTCGTATTTAGGGCTGGCCCAGAGTGTTCTCGCGCTCTTGAAAGAGGGCAGCCGTGGTGTGCCGGCTATGTATCACTATCTGTCAGGCATGCAAGCCTGCTGGATCATCAAAGCGCCAGCAAACGAGGCGAAAATCGAGCAAATGGCTCCCGAAGTCTTTGTGTTACTCACGAAAAGCGCGACAGTTGCCCGCCACGTGCGCAAATATGTTTCGAGCGACCTCGAACCATACGCCCGGCAGATGTATAAAGCCTTTCCGCGCATCGACGTTGTCTTATTGCCGAAAGATCTGCCAGCCTGACGAGGGAGGTATGTGGATTGCTCGTAGCGGTTTTAGTAAACACATAAAACCGCTACGAGCCTTGGTAAACTGGTATTTATCTATGATTTATTTTTCGGGAATATGATAGTGGTTTTACTCCTGGTCTATCAGGAGGGACAAGCCCTCCTCATCTAAAAAATGCCGTAAATTCTTGGTCCACCGTCCGCACCAGCACCGAGCGATCAAGATACTTGTTGCCGCGTTCACATGACGTTTCAGGTGCGAAGAGGCAGGCATGGCAGGCGGCGGCATGCAGGGCCAGCGCGTCACCTTGGGGATGATGTTCGGCACAGAGCGGATCAGAGGCGCACCATTGTATCTGTTCAAGTGCGCCGGCGAGATGCCGCTGTAATTCCGCCGCCTGGCCCAGATGTACCAGGCCACCCAAGGTGCCTTCGCTATCAGGTGCGGCGGTGTACATCAGGATGCCCGCCATTGGCCCGTCGTCGGCTTCGGGGTCCAGCGCATAAATGCGCTCGCTCAGGCTCGCGGCAGCGTAGCCGCAAGTCAGGATGACCTGGCGCATCAGGGCATGCGCGAAGGAATGCAGCAGTACATAGCGCAGGCCGGGGTAGGGCATATGCGTGGGATTGATCTGGCGCTGGCGGCACCAGGCCAATTGTGCCTCACGGAATTGCTGGCTCAGTTCATGGGCCGCCTGGTTCTCGATCAGCCAGCTTTGGACCGCCGACTCGTGGAATTGTAGGAAAATACCCTCGCCGCGCACTTCGTTGGCCGGCACCCAGGTTGTTTGCGTATGCGCCAAAGGTGCCCATTGCACCATCGTATCCTCAGATACCTCGGTCAGGTCGTCGGGGGCGATGATGCGCGTGAAGCCGGCCAGCGCGCTCACCTGGCGCAGCCGCTCGGCCACCACCACCCGCTCGATGGTGCCGGCGAATGCCCTTGGCACTTCCACGGCGCGAATGCGAAAATCACGATCTTCAGGGGCGTGGTCGGGATCAATGAAGAGTCGCCATTCTGGTGTTTTGAGGTTGCCGCCTTGTTCGTCCACCGGAGCAAAAACAAGTTGGCTGCGGGTGAGCGCATTCCAGATATCCGCATCGCTATACTCGGTGAAAGCAGATAAGCCGCCACCTTTGCGCATCATATACAAGTCGCGTTCGCTGTTCACTTCGTCCATTATGTCGGCATGCTGTTTGATGAGCTGTTCGAGATGATCCTCGGCCTTGGGCAGCGACAGAACGGTAAATCGGGTAGAGAACCAGCTATTCGACGCGCCGGAGGCGATCGTTTTCAAGGGTTGAAAACATGGCTTATCAGCAAAGCTCCGCAGGTGCGGCCAGCGCCCGCGACATTGGGGTAAGCTTGCTTGCGCAGCATCGCCAAAGGCATCGACAAGAAAACGCCCTGCCTCACAGGTTGCGCAGTAAATGAAAATATCAGCGGCTTCACCGGAGGCTCCAGCTTCACGGAACGTAAGTTTGGCTTTGCAGGTGGTGGGGCCACGATGCACAAAGAAATCCCATGGAAAATCATCGAGGTGGCCGTGTTCACACGCCACCAAAAAGCGTGCAGGCAACACGTTGGGTGGCGCGGTGGCCTTGGAACAATTGGTATGTACATAGCGCGTCTTTTCGATGCGCACGGGGTCGTGTTTGAGCTGGAACAATTCCGATTCGAGCGGTGCGAGCAACTGACACTTTGGACACACCATCCAGCGGGGAAAGGTGGCCACAGGTACGCCTGTGATGGCGTCACTGCCAAAGGCATCGTCGCTGGTGCCGGTTCGCTCCGGTTGGGCGGGTGGCTTATAAAGCGTCTGGACCTGCTCGCCCAGCGCCGTGCGCACAGCATGGAGCAGGCGTGGTTCCGTGATCATTTCCATGCGCTCGGTCTGCCAGTGATCCAGGCCCATCACCATCACGGAAATATTGGGCAGATCGACGACCGCGCCCACGCCGAAGGTCGTCAGCAATTGACTGGGGCGCAACGCGCCCACCCGTCGTTTTTCCTTGCCATTCATGCCTGTGCCTCCGTCGGGGGAAGGGGTGCGACAAACCAGGGTCGCTCCGCATCGCGGGCCATATTCAGGTGGTCTTCCAAAATCAAACTGACCTCCGCTTCGACATCGCGGAGGGAATCCAGGCAGGTAAACTGGTGCCAGCCCCGTTCCTGGGGATGATGAAGCAGAGCGCGCGTTACGCCGTCTTTGACGGCGGCATAGCCAAGTTGCGCGCCCCCCGCCAGCCCATCCACCAGATTTTGCCAAGCGCCCGTGCGTTTATCTAACTCGCTGCGCACCAGTTCAGCCATGTCACTATTCTCGGTGACGATGCGTGCGCGGGCTATGATCGCCGCGCAGTGTTCCACCAACTCCAGCGGATGTGCCGGCGCGTGTTCGGCTCCTGTGTTCGCCATCAAGCGATCATCCAGCAGGCGCGTGAGCGTCACCAGCAGGGCTGAGAGGCCGCGATCCAGGGCGCGCGGGGCAAAGGGGGTGACAGAAAGCGCTTCCACATGCGCATCGAAGGTGGCGTGAAAATGCTCGAAATGCTCGTAGTGCGACAGATCGCGCGGGCGGTTCCAGTTGAGAACGGTGCAGACCAGACTGGGGAGCGCACGCCCGACGCGCCCTGTCGCCTGGATGTATTCGGCGGTGGCTTTGGGTTGTCCTGCTACCACCATCAACCCCAGCCGCTGCACGTCCACGCCGACGGAGAGCATGTTGGTCGCCAGCAACACATCCACAGGCCGCGCGGCATACACGGTAGTGGGTTTGGCTGTGTGTAGCGCACCATCAAATGGTTTTTCTAATTGATCCAACACCTGGGGAATCTCAGTGGCAGAACGGCGCGAGGTCAATTCCTCGACTTTCAGCGTGGCACGGCGGGCCAAGCCACGGTCAGCCATGCGCTTCAAGCGGGTGTTTACGTCGTCATCCACCAGGCGCTTCATGCCGGCTAATTCGCGGACGGAATTGAAATAGCCGACGAGCGTCATCCAGGGATCGACCGCCTTGCCGTATTTCTCATACAGGCGTTGCGCGGCGGCCAGATAGGCGACATAGACGCGGATGAGCGTGCGCTTCAGTGTGTGGCCGGGCGCACAAATGCCCACGTAGCGCCGGCCTGGTAGTTCATCTGACGGTGCTTGCTGGTGTGCGAAGAAATTATCGGCGGCATCCACGCCCTGCGGCGGAAAGATGTGTACCTGGCGCGCGAAGATCGCGTGGATCTGTTCTGGCGCGTGGCGCACGGTGGCGGTGGAAGCGACGACCTTGGGCCGCACCGGCTGCCCCTGGTGGTCCCACGTCGCCAGGCGATCCACTGCCGTTTCATAGAGGCCGACGAGCGTACCCAGCGGCCCGCTGATGAGGTGCAATTCATCCTGGATGATGAGATCTGGTGGACGCAAGGGAGCGCGCGGTTCCGTCCGGACGCCGGGCAGGTCGCCCAAACGGGGATGCGCCGTGCAACACAGATCGGGTGGCAGACCGGCGGCCACATAGCCATGCCGCGCGCACCAGCCACTCACGCGGCCAAAGAGCATCCCCGTCGCGCCGTTCCAGGGCATCTGAGCGAATTTATCGACGGTGGCGATGAGCAGCGCGGGCAACAGGCGGTAAATATCTTCGTCCACCACCAGCGCGGGCAACCCGTCTTCCGGTGCCAGGCGCTGGCTGAACGGGCAGTCGCCGGTGGCATCGCCACAATAGATGATCGTGCGTCGCCGCCCGCTTTTGTGGGTATAGGCTTTGATGTCGCGGCTGGGGTCAATGGCGGTGCCGCACCAGGGGCAATTCGGCAATTGCGCGGGCGTTCCCAGCCCGCCGATGGTGCTGCCGCGCTGCCAGGTGCCGTGTTCGCGGTTTTTGAGAGCAGTATCGCTCTGGTCGTTGGTGTTGGGCGTGGTGCGGCTGCCCACCCACAGCCCCAGGCGAAAGGGCGTCGTCCCCCAGCGTGCAGGATCGTCGCGCCGCAGCATTTCGCAGGCGCAGATCAGCGCCGTCGCGCGCTGGAATTGTTGCAGTGTCAGCAGGCGCAGGGTATAGCGCATCAGCACGGCCACGCCATCGCCGCCACTGGGCGCGCCTTGCCGCCGGCGCAACGCCAGCGTATAGGCCGTCAGGCCCAGGTACGCCTCAGTTTTGCCGCCGCCGGTGGGGAACCAGAGCAGATCCGCGATGGCATCCGGCGAGGCGCTGCGGTCGGGGTGGAGCGGATCGGTCAGGCCGGGCAGATTGAGCAGGATGAAGGCGAGCTGGAAGGGGCGCCATGACCGACTCAGTGGCACGTCGGCATCTGGTGGCGCTGGCTTGCCCTGGCGCACGGCTTCGGCCTGGATGGTGTGGATGCGTTGTTGCCACATGGCGGCGTTCATGAAGCGAAACGCTTCCGCCGCCAGTGCATCGCGCCCCAGCAGATCAATGCCGGCCTGGATGCGCGCGAGGGCGGTGCGGCAATTGGCGAGGGTGGCCTGGGCGGTCACGGCGAATTCGGCCAGCCCGTCTGTGCCAGCGGCGACGCGGGTGGCCTGGTGGGCGATCCAGGCGGCATAGGCGCTGGTGAGCGGCGCGAGCAACGCCGACAAGGCGGCGAGATCGCATTCGGCCAGCGCGCGCATATCCATTTCCAGCCCGGCGAGATCGGCCACATCCGGCAGGGTGCGGCCCACGTCATATTCCGGCACCACGCGCGTGCCGACGGTCAGGGCGCGCGTGGGATCAGCGCCGGCGCGGGTGACATGCACGCCCACGCCATGCCCCACGGCGAATTCCACCTGCCGGCGGAAGCGCAGCTTCAGCGCAGCCTCTTCGCTGAGCGGATCATCTGGCGGCGGGGCGAAGGATTGCGGCACGTGGCGGCTGAAGATAGCCGCACCATCCGGCGACCGTGCGCTCAATTCTGGCTGAAAAAGCCAGGCCGTATCTTTATCGATCCGGCGCGGCAGTTGTTCATTGACAAGATGCAGGGTGATGATCCAGGTGCCATCCAGGCGGCGCACCAGACCGCGCACCTTCACATCCGGTGCGGCGGGGTCGGGGGCGAAAGGTGTGATGGGACCGCGCTTGATGGGGATGATCTGCGCGCCGCCCATCGGCTGGCGGTGCCAGGGCGGGCGCTGCTTTTCCCCAAGGGGCATGTCGCGGGCGCGGTCATAGCGCCCCCAGGCGGCGCGCACTTCCAGTGCCGTTGCCTCACCTGCGACGCAACACGAAAAGCCGAACGATGACGGCAAAAAGCCCTGGCTGGCGGGGAGTTTCACGTCAACTTCGTCGTCATCGTCATCCGCCCCGTCTGGCCCGGCCACGGCCAGCGCATCATCCGCCAGTTCCAGCGCCAGCCCGTCGGGCGGCTCCGGTGGCGCAGCGGGGGCTGGTGTATCCGCCTCCTCTGCGGCATCGCGGCGGGGCGGGGCCAACATCCCGACGAGATAGCGTTCATAGACGTGGCGCTCCGTGACGATTTCTTCCGCGCCCCCGGCTGGCCCCAGCAATTCCTGCACCACCAGCCGGTGCAATTCGTCGCGTAGCGCGCCCGCGCCGGGGATCGCTTCCTGCAAGGCCGTGTTGGTGGGTGGGGTCTGGGGATCGTCCATCGAATGCACGCCTCCTGTGCGATGTCAGCTTGTGTTGCTTATTGTATAGCACGCGGCTTTCTGGCGCTATAGCCCGTTTGGGGTAACGTGCAAAACATGAGTTCGTTCTTCATCAGGATGACAGGGACTTCTTGGCCCTGCACGGCGAGCATTTTCTGCGCTATAATGAACACACATAGAGGAAAGGGGCGGTGGTATGCAACGTCACTACAAAGCAGCCCCGATCGTCGAGGCGCTCTGCGATTTTCGGTTCGATGAGCGCGGCCCATGGGATCAAACAGTACGCAGCTGTAGTTTTACAAATGTTTACTTTGATAAAAAAAACCTTGTGCAAGTAGGTTCAAATTGGTAGAATTGAATCACCGTTGTGCCTGATTTCATGTTAAACATGCAACTGCAAAAAAGTCATTAAAAGTAAAAAGGTGGGTCAATACATGGAAAAGGTGTATTTTGATGTAGCAGCGTTCTACGCTGCACTAGATGCACAAAGACGTGTACTTAATATGACTTGGAAGCAAGTTGCCGCTGTTACTGGCGTAAGTGCCTCTACGCTAACCAGAATGGCGCAGGGTAGGCGACCGGATGTTGATGGCCTTGCCGCTCTATCAAAGTGGGCTGGTCTCGATCCCGCTGCATATACACGCGGTGGTAGTGAGCAGCAAGGGCAACCTGAACCTATGGCAATGATCTCCACCTATCTCCGAAGCGATCCTCATTTGACTCAGGAGGACGCACAAGCATTAGAGGAAATTATTCGTGCTGCTTACCAGCATCTCCGAAAGGATTGAGGCGTTGCCATTTAGACGAGGCTTCAAGACGGAAGCAAACGAAATCGCACAAGAGGTGCGAAGCGAACTTCACCTGAGACCGATTGACCCACTCGACGTTTGGGCATTGGCGCGGCATCTTGAGATCCCCGTTCACCCAATGTCTGTATTACGCGAAAGGGCAGCTTCGGCCTTTCATCACTTCTCTCATGTCAGTCCGTCTGTTTTTTCAGCTGTCACTGTCTTCGACGGACCAACCAAGAGAGCAATTTACCATAATGATATCCATTCACCGGAGCGTCAAGCCAGCAACCTGGCTCATGAACTGGCTCATGGACTACTTCTACATCCGCCAACTCCAGCTATTGATGATCGGGGTTGTCGCGAGTGGGATCAGACGATCGAAGATGAAGCGAATTGGCTCGGAGGTGTTTTGCTCATTACCGAGCAGGCGGCATTATTGATCGCACGAAAAGGGCTTTCGCTCAGCAAAGCGGCTGCCATCTACAGGGTAAGTGAACAAATGGTTCGTTTTCGATTGAACGTGACCGCAGCACAGCAACGAGTCAGGATAGCTCGGCGCTAGCCCTTCTCAATGTGCATCGTGTCAAGAGAACCACTTTATGTACGCCCTTTCTATCGTGGTGAAGATACTTGGTACTTTATCATAATCCTCATGAGTGCCTCTTCTGAGTATCTCACGCTTCCGATACCGTACTTCTGTTGGAGAAAAGACTATTACCAGCCTTTTGCTGCCATTGCAAAATCCTACAGTTGATTGCGAATTTGCAATTGACCATCGAATGTGCAATAATAAAGCAGAGGCATAGCATAGAACTACAAACCAATAGAAAGGTACCCATTTGCCGGTATGACGGACGTTACCACTGTCGCTGAAGAAGCTGACCACCTCAAAGCAATCACCATCATCGTGAACGCTGCACTGAAGACGGTGCCAACACGTGAGGTGTCATACGACGAAGTTGTTGCACTTGCTTACCCAACACCCCCATCACCAAACACCATTTTCACGGTTACGTACCGAAAGGCTGCAGGACAGCCTCACGACGGCAGCCTCGTTGAAGGTCAATCGGTAAAAGTTAGGGAAGAGGGAACCATTTTCAATGTCCGAGCAACTGGTAAATCGTAGTCCCGACCTGCGGCGTCTCCAAGAAGAGGGCTACGATATTGAGGTCCGGTCGAATTGCTTGTTGGTTAAGCAAGTTCCCTATGTGACGGCTGGTAGAATGGTAGAACGCGGCATCCTGGTGTCCGAATTATCAACCAGTGGCAGCGTCACTATCCCTCCAAATACGCACGTGGTATCGTTTGTTGGATCGATTCCTTGCGATAATCATGGCCGTGAACTCGATAAAATTATCCACCAACGGGCGGCAGTCCCTCTCGGTGGGGACATCACGGCAAGTTGTACGTTCTCAAGCAAGCCTGCTGAGGGATATCAGGACTATTACGAAAAGATGACGGCCTACATCAACATCCTGCTCGGCTTTGCCCGCGCAATCGATCCAAGTATCACAGCGCAAACATTCCCTCCGTTGAGAGCCGATGCCAACGATTCCGTGTTTCGATACGTGGATTCAGCGTCGAGCCGGGCGCAGATAAGCGCAATTACGGAGAAACTCAAACTTGGCAAGATAGCAATAATCGGCCTCGGAGGGACTGGATCGTACATCTTGGACCTTATCACCAAGACTCCCATTGAGGAAATCCACTTATACGACGGCGACGTATTTTATACTCACAATGCGTTTCGCGCACCTGGCGCGGCCTCCATTGAAGAACTTGACGCGATGCCAAAAAAGGTTGATTACTTTCAACGAAAGTATGACCCCTTGCACCGAAACATCATTCCGCATCCCGTTTACATCGATAAAACGAACGTTGACGAATTGAGAGACATGAGCTTTGTGTTTCTCGCAATGGACACCGGTCCAGCCAAGAAGCTCATCATTGAAAAGCTGGGAGAATTCGGTGTATCATTCATTGATACAGGCATCAGCGTTTTTCAAGCTGCCGGTTCGTTGGCGGGTATCGTTCGAACGACAACGAGCGATCCAGCACACAGACAGCACGTGCGGAAGCGCATCTCTTTCGCTGAAGAAGATGATGACGCATATGAGCAGAACATTCAGATTGCCGATCTCAATGCGCTCAATGCGATCATGGCCGTCATCAAATGGAAGAAGCTGTTCGGCTTTTACATCGACCTTGAACATGAATATTCAAGCACGTACACTGTCGATGGAAATCATCTGCTTAATGAGGACCAGCCGAAATGAAGCACACCGCAATCGACCATGAGTTTGTTGAATTCATGCCGTCCGAGCTAAGAGAAGGAACGCTTTACGTCTCGGTCCAATTTGCGACCGCGGTGCATAAATGCGCTTGTGGATGCGGTAATAAAGTGGTGACGCCTTTTAGCCCCGCTGACTGGCAGCTATTTTTTGATGGTGATACTGTTTCACTCACGCCCTCTATCGGAAATTGGCAATTTCCATGCCGCTCGCATTACTGGATCAGATCGAACAGAGTTAGATGGGCAGAGGATTGGACTCCAGAACAAGTTGCCGCAGGAAGGCTTCGTGAAGCACGTGATCACGAACGGTATTTTGCGGGCAGACAATCGCCTAGCAGAACTGCCGATCAAATGGATGCTGAAGTGCAACCAGAACGACGACCCGGTAAAAAGCTTATCGCTAGACTTTTACATTGGCTGGGGCTGAAAAGCGACTGATCAGATCATTCCTTGCTCGCTGCGTGCTTGCCAGCGAACAGCCCCCCGTCGTTTGCCGGCGCCCGGCCCGGCTTGCCCGCGCCGCCTTTTTTGCGTGGCACGGCGTGCAGTCCCGCCGCCACTTCCGCCGCGTAGCGCGCGTGATTCAGCCGCAGCAGCCGCGCCAGCATCTCGCGCCGCGCCGCCGGGCTGATGGTGAAGCGCATGCCCTGCTTCGTCTGGTGGAAACCGTGGGCCAGATCCATCTCGCCCCAGCCATAGGCCAGCGCCACCGCCCGATCCATCGCCGCATGCAGCTCGCGCAGCCGCGCGATGTCGCCCGCCCGTTCGCCCGCATCGTGCATGCGGTTATAGGTCTTCGTCAGCCCCTCTTGCCGCCCCTGCATGATCCCTTGCCGGTGCGCGTAATACGCCGCGCCGATCTCCTCCAAATCATCCATGCTTTCGGGAAACGGAAAGGTCTCGAAGCAATCGGATGGGGTAAAACGAAGTGTTTCACCTAAACTACTACCAAATTGAAATGCCCAGATTTCTCCTATTCCACTTGCTAGCAGGCAGAATACATTTTTCTTACTGCTTGCTATTACTCCTACCCCATGACTGTAAACAAGCGAAGGTTTTACAAAAGCATAGGCAGCATATTTTGTATGGAGCGTAATCACCAGCACCCGCTCCATCCCCGCGATGGTCGCGTAGAGGGCGGGACGCTTATCCCAAAATTTCCAAAAATCATATTCATGTATTTGCTTGCCTCTCGCTATAATCCCATCTCTAAAAGGTTTTACGCGCTCACGTAGTACTGCTAAACAATCAGGGTATTCCTCAGCGCGGGCCAGGGGCCAGTCGTGGAAGTTGATGACCCAACGGCTGGGTGATTGATCAGGACGTGAATTGAGATCATCACCATTGAGGTATGGGAACAACACATCACGGTTGCGGGGGTCACGTTCTATTAGGTCGGCAGCTTCATCCATCGATAATATGAAACCTGTTCCCAACACATAAGAACCAATGAAAGATTTACCAACGTTGGATACAAGGGAAAAGGGAGAACTTGATAACCCATCTTTTTCGGCTAAAAATGAGGTGATTCCAACGACAGGTTTGTTTTCGAGAATATAAATTCCATTCCATGTTCCACGACATAGCCAAACTTCTGCTATTTCCAGGGCAGAATCTCCAGGCCACGGCATGCTAGAAATTGCTCTAAAGAAATCCACTCCTAGGTTTTCTAATTGTTCAAGTCCAACTTTTCGTGTTCCTCCCTGAGCTATAGTATTTGTTGCTAATAATCCTGCATTTCCATTTTGGCGTAAAAGTGTTCCAGATCTTAAGAAAAAATAAGAACACAAATCAGCACTTCCTTTCCATCCATTTCCAATAACTAAAGCGATATATTCAAAGTAGTTATCCCCTAAAACCGTGCTAATCTTTTTCCCGCCCATGAACGGCGGATTGCAGAGGATGGCGTCGAAGCCGGGGTTGCCGTCGCGGGCCACGGGATCGAAGACCTCCGGAAACTCCAGCGGCCAATGGAAGGGGTGGCGGCCCGCCAGCAACGCGGCGGCGCGCTGCTGCAACGATTGGCGTTCGGCCAGGGTGGCGCGCAGGTGGTCGACGGTGAAGGGGTGGGCGAGCTGTTCTTCGGCGGCGGCCATCACCACGGCATAGTCACCTTGCAGGGTTTGGCGCAGGCGGTCGCGCTCCTTGGGTGTTGCGGCCAGCCGCGCGGCCACCAGCAGATCGGCCCCCAGGCGCACCAGCGCCGTCGCCGCTTCGGCTTCGGCCAGCAGGCGCGCTTTTTCGCGCGCGTCGCGCACATCGCGCACCGGCTGCCGCGCAATCAGTCGCCGCCGCCGTTCGGCCTCATCCAGCGCCCGACGGATCGGCTCGCTCAAGAAATCCAACTGCGCCACGCCGGGATCCAGCGACCACGCCCGCAACTGATGCAGATCGGCCCCCAGCAGCGAATCGCCGCACCGCAGCGCGTGGTCCAGAAAGGTGAAGGGCAGGTCGCGCGCCATCGTGGCGATCCACAGCGACAGCTTCGCCATCTCCACCGCCATCGGGTTGCGGTCCACGCCATACAGGCAGCGGTCGCAGATCAGGCGCAGCGCCAAATTATCGCGCTCTTTGGTATCAGTCGGAAAATTGATTGTGCTGGATGGCAACGAAGATCCGACGATCGTTGATGCACCGATTTTAGTGTATTCACTTACCCAAAGGGTTTGCACCCGTTCGCCATGTTCAGCATTGATAATGAGTGAACCATCGGGCGCGATGAAGTGTGCCGCTTCGTGTACTGGTGGTAAATCTTGCGCCGCCATCTCCCAGGCTTCCAGCAGGCGCTCCGACAGATAGCGTGCGGCCTGCACCAGGAACGCGCCCGATCCCATCGCCGGGTCGCAGACGCGCAGGGCCAGGATCTCGCGCGGCGGACGCAGGTGCCACTGATCTTCGGGCAAGCCCTCGGCGGGGCCATGATACACCAGCGGGTCCAGCGTGTGGCGCACGATCTCCGCCGTCAGGCGGCGCGGGGTGTAGTGCGTGCCGGTGCTGCGGCGATCTTCCCCGGCGGTGACATAGATGCTGCCAGGGACAAAGACCGCCGGGCGGCCCGCGAAATCGGTCAGCAGCAACGCGGCGAAGGGTTGGATGCGCGCCACCAGGGCGGCGTCGTTGTCGCACGCCACGCGCAGCCGCGCCAGTTCATCCGGGGTCAGGGGCGTGGCCAGACCCTTGCGCAGGGCGTGCGCCGTCTTGCCGGTGCGATCTTTCAGCAGCTCTACCAGCGCGTCTGCGCCACGGTCGCGGGCGGCTTCCAGTTCGGCCAGCGGCACCTCTGGCACGGCCTCGGCCCTGCCCGCCAGGCCCAGCACGGCGTCGTCTGCTCGCCGCGCAGTGTGGTCCAGCAGACCTTCATAGACGTGGCCGATCTGCTCCACATCCAGCGCGCGAAAGGTCACGCGCTGTGGCTCCGCCGTGCCGCGCTCATGAATCTCTTGCAACGCCTTCAGCAGATAGAGCGTCGTGCGGTTGTCAATCGGCAAGGGATCGGCGGGCGTGGCACGCCACGTTGTCCCCGGCAATCGCCCTTCCAGAAAGGGATAGGCGTCGGGATCGAACAGATCGCCGCCATAGGCGCGCAGGGGCATAGCCTCGTGGTTCACGCCGCCAAAGACTGCGCGAAAGGTCGCCAGCAAGCGTCCCCAGGCATCGCTGAACCGCTCCAGCCGCTCCTCGCCATGCTGGTCGGCGTCTTCCTGCAACTGCGCCCGCATGGTGGCGACGGCGTAATAGCGATCATACAGATCGTTGCCGCGCAGCAGTAAGGCGCGCTCCTCGGCATAAAAGAGGAACACCAGGCGCATCATCACCGTCAGCGCGGCGCGATAGAGGTCTTCCGGCGCAATGCCCGCCAGCAAGGCGCGGTCGCGGTCTTTATCGATCTCATCGATGCGGCGCAACAGCACCTGGATGGCACGGCGCACCTGGTCGCCCAGCGTCAGCGCCACCGTTTCGTGTTCCCGCGCGCCTTCCGCCAGCAGGTCGGCCAGCGCCTCGCCGGGTGCCGCGCCGCTGATGCGCCGTAGCCCCACCAGGCTGCGCCAGGCGCGCAACGTCTCTGGCTCTTCCAGCCACAGTTCGGCGTACCACGTGATGTAGCTGGCCGTCGCGTCTTTGGCGTCGCGCGGCATGCGGACGAGCATCCACGCATCGCCGTTGGTCAGCAGCCCCAGTTCCACCCCTGCCGCCCGCAACAGATCCGCCATGCGTTGGGCGGGCGAGGCCTTCCACGGTGAACCCGCCAATGGGCGTTCCAGATCTTGCCCCGGCGGCACCAGCAGCACGGCCAGGCATGGTATGCCGCCAGCCTCCCGGCCCGGCGGCGTCACCAGCGCCAGGGTGGGGGCCAGCGTCGCGCCATACTGCGCCACGCGCAGCGTCAGGTTTGGTGGCAGGGCCGCGCCCTCGCGCAGCAGATCGTCGCGCCAGTCCAGCACCTCGCGCAGCACGAAGCGCAGCCACTGATAATGGATGGCGGGGTCATGCCCAGCGGCCTCCCACTCCGCATAGGCCCCGCGCAAACGACGCAACACCTCCGGCGGCGTGGCAGCGAAGCCCTGGGGGAAGACGCGCTCCAGCGTTTTGCCATCGATGAATGGGCCGTTGACATCCAACAAGCGCAGGATTTCGGCGAAGGCGCGGGTGGTTGCCATCAGCGCACCTCCGTCTGGGCCAGGCCACGCGGCACCAGCAGCGTCACGGCCAGGGGAAAGCAGCGCGCCTGCACATGGGCATAGCGGTGGCGGATGGCGACCGTCTCGCGGGCGATCTCCGCTGGAATGGCTTCCGCGCGCTGGCGCAGATAGTCGGCGTCGCGCTCATATTGCTCGCGTTCGTCATGGCTGAAGAGTTGCAATTGCTGCGGCCCCTGCGGCTGGCGCACCTGGGCCATGATGCTCGTCTGCAATTCCGTGAGAATCGTCGTCATGTCGCTGACCTCCTGCGCGGCGCGTTCATCCAGCAAACGCCCGATGCTTGTGACGCGCTCATCCTGGCGGACGGTCAGGGCATCCAGCAGGGGCGGGCGCAGCCGCGGCCAGTGTTCCGCCAGCCATGCGCCAAAGCTGGCGGGCGCGGGATCGGGCAAGGCTGCCGCCAGGGCACGTTCCACCTCGCCGACGCTCAGCCGCGCGAAGCGCCCCTCGCGCAAGCGTCCCCCCGCCGCGATCACCTCTTCGTGCAGCCGCTGCTGATCGCCCCCCAGCACCAGCAAGCGCGCGTGGATCACCAGCGCGGGCGTGGCGATGATGCCTTCTGGCACCAGCCGCGCCGTGGCACGGTGCAGCCGTGGCGCGTCGCCCGCGGCCCACACCTCCGCGCGCAACAGGCGCAGCGCCATCTGCACCAGCGGGTGATTCAGGTGCGCCAGCACCACGTCATCCCGTCCGCGCGCCAGGCTCTCATCAAAGACGATGGGGCGCAGTTGGTGCGTATGGGGGTGCGCCAGGCCGACGCTGCACTGCGCCCAACTACCCCCGAACTGGGGCAGATACCAGACCGGAATAGCGGGATGCGTCCCCGTCGCGTCGCGCAAGGTCGCGGGGCGCAGGGGTGGCTGCCCGGCGAGATCCAGCGCGATCTGCACCACCGCCGCCACGTTTTCCGGCTCCAGGTGTTGGGCGGTGCGCGTCTCGCGCAGTTGCGCCATCAGACGCTCGATGCGCTCGCGCAGGTTGCGCTCGAAGGCGAGCATCTCGCGTGATTTGCGGGCGCGATCCTCCACCGGTTCCGTCATCAGGCGGCGCTGCCCCCGGCCCAACATCGCCTCTTCCACCTGCCGCGCGATCACCGGCCCCACGCTGCCCAGATCCTCGCGGATTTGCTCCACCTTTTCCGCCACGCGCATCAGAAATTCCAGGTCGTCATCCAGCGCGTCGCCGTCCGCCGTCGTCAAAGCCATCGCCGCCGCGCGTCGATAATGCGCGCCCACGAAATGGCACACCTGCACCACGCTTGCCCGCTGGCCGTGCCGGTCAATGCGTCCGTTGCGCTGCTCCATCCGGTTCGGGTTCCATGGGATCTCGTAATGGACCAGGCGCGCGCAATGATTCTGGAGGTCGATCCCCTCGGAGGCGGCATCGGTCGCCAACAGAATGCGCACCGGGTCCAGCGTGGGATGCGCCTGAAACGCCGCTTTGATGCGCTCGCGCTCCTCGGTGGACATGCCGCCATAGAGCAACAGTACGCGCCCGCCCGCCGTCAGGCCCGCCGCGGCCAGCAGATCAAGGAGCCATTTCTGCGTATCCCGATATTCGGTGAAAATGATGGCGCGCGCGTCGCCCCAGTCGCCGCTGGGACGCAGTTCGCGGGTCAGCCAAGCCAGCAACGCTTGCGCCTTGCTATCCGGGTGCCGCTCCGCAGCTTCTGCCCAGACTCCTAGCTCATCCAGCATGCGCGTTTCAGCCGCCGTGGGCGCGCGAAAGAGCCGGGCGGATGCCGCCAGCGCATCGCCTGTAGCCTCATCAAACGCTGCCTCATCACCGAAATCTTCTTCGGCGCGGTCCAGTTGCCGCTGCAACAGATGGGGCGCGGGGGACGCGCCCCTCGTGCGGGGTCGCGCTTCGTCCAGCGACACACGGTGCCGCGCCAGTGTGGCGGCAAAGGCGGCGGGCGACGAGAACAGCCGCTTTTTGAGCAACTTCAGCACGAACTCGGTGGCGATGCGTTCACCCTCGCTTGCCGGTGCCTCGGTTTTCAGGCGGCTGTCGCCATAGGCGCGCAACAAGGCAAACGCCGTGCGCTCCGACGGCGTGTATGCCACTGGCAGCGCCTCAAGCTGGCGACGCGGAAAGCGCGGGGTGCCGTCCCAGTTGGGCGGCAACTCGGTTTTCAGCCGGCGCACCATCACCGCGCCCAGTTGCTCGCGCCTGGGCGGCACGCCGCGCGCGAAGCGCTGCCCATCCAGCACTTCCAACAGCGCCGTGAAGCTGTTGACATAGCCGTTGTGGGGCGTGGCCGAAAGGAACAGCTTATGCTCGAAGTGCGGCGCGATACGCCGGAGCGCCTGGGTGCGCTGCGAGTCCACCGCGTAATTGCCCTGCCCGGCGGGCGCGACATTGTGCGCCTCGTCGAGAATCAGTAGATCGAAGCGGCGGGGGAAGGAGGGTTCACCCTCACCAGGCAGCACCGCGCTCATCAGCCGCATGGGCCGCTCGCGCTTGAGATAGTCGAACGACGTGATCAGGCGCGGAAAGCTGGTCCAGGGATTCACATGCAAGCCGCGTGTGCGTCGCAGCCAGCGCAGATACTCGGCATCCACGATGCGGCATTCCAGGCCGAATTTGTCGCGCAATTGGTCGCGCCACTGAATTTGCAGTGACGCCGGGCAAACGACCAGCAACGTGCGGACGCGGTGGCGCAACAGCAATTCCTGGCACACCAGCCCGGCTTCGATGGTTTTGCCCAACCCTACATCGTCGGCGATCAGCAGATTGACGCGCGGCATGCGGATGGCGCGTACCACCGGATCAAGCTGATAATCTTCCACCACGACGCCACTGCGAAATGGTGCCTGCACAGCGCGTGTATCTGCCGACGAGGCCGCACCCCAGCGCACGGCATCCAAAAAGGCATCCAGCCGACGCGGATCATCGAAGCCGTCGGGCGTGAGGTCGCGCATCTGCTCAGCTGGTCGCGCGCCCGGTTCGACCTCCCAAATCACCTGTAACTCGTCGCCAAAGGCATCATCTTCGATGGAACTGAGCGTCACCAGGTGTTGTGGAACTTCCTGGGGATGCAGCTTATCTTCGGGTAGCGTGTTCTGCTGGACCTCGACCACCACAAAACGGCGCTGGCGCACCGCGACAATGCTTCCCTGTTCCGGTGGGGCGATCTGCGGCATGGCGTTCCTCGTTGGCGTGATATCATCTGGCACCCCATCATAGCATAGATGCAGCGTAGAGGGAAGCACCTGTCAGGCTAATCCAGGACTTTTGCAGAGGGACAAAGGCCAAGGTGACCATTTGGTGCAGGCACTTGGACGAGATGCGTCAATCACCACTTATATACATCAGTGGTTGCCAAGCGTGACTGCCTGCTCGATTGTGATGAGTTCAAAAGGCCGGACATAAGTTTGGACTGGCTTAGTGCAGCCCAGGCGTTCTGCTTGAAGATACGCTGCGCTGGCTTCCAAACCTTGCTCACGTTCTTCCTCCATCTGTCCAATACGGAACCAGGCGGGTCCAGTGCGGGGAGAATCTGGATCAACGTGTACGGCTCGGTGATAGGCATGAAGGCGTACTTCAAGTGGAAGATCTAGGTGATCGATGATAGCGAGATATTTCCAGTGGAGAGCAGCATTGTGCGAGGTCTCAAGATAGGAGGCTAACAGTTTTGCTGCGCGTGACCACCAACCGACGAGAAGCCAAAGGCGAATGAAAAAGAGCAAAAACAAATGGCGCATGAGAAGAATGCTCCCGCCGGGTAGAATTTTTCGAAGCTTATAGCACAACCAATGCCTGTTCTGCGCATGCCCGCTCTAATAACAGAGGTTTATTGTGTCTACATCGACCAATATATTCATCAAAACCTAATCCCCTAGCGAATCGAAAGTTCTCCCTCACCACACCCCGTCCTCGTCCTCTGTCACCCTCATCGCACAGATTTGGGGGGAGGCATTCCGTAACTTTGGGGGATTGAGTGCCAGGATTCACCGGCCTATTCCGGTATCCTGGTACATAGAACCCGTCGCACCAGAAGCGGTGCCTGATCTGGTTCGTGCTCCTGCCAGAAATGGTGCTGGTAGGAAGCCAAGAGTGCGTTGACGCCGCGCACTGCGAAAGGAGGCTTGGATGCTCTACCAGATCAATCGCGTGTCGTAAGTTTGTTCGCGCCACGCGGAGGTTGGTCACGCCCTCCGCGTGGTGTGTCGCCAGTATCGATCCGGTGCCTACGGTTTCACTGTAGCTCTCTGATTCCGACTTGTGCTGGTTATGGAGGGTGGAGGCAAGATGTTCTCTTTGAAGGTGGTCATCATTCGCACCACCGCCATTTAGCGGTGAAAGCAAAGCAAAGGAGATGAAACTGATGGTCATTCGCGCGTCGCGCCTGTTCGTCGGCCTGCGCGTGGGAGCAATCGCGGTCGTACTTCCGCTGTTGCTGCTTACGGCAACACCTGTTGCCGCTCACACGCCCCAGCCCATCACCACCGTGTCACATTCACATCAGCGTGTGGGAATCACCTGGCACACTGCGGCGCGTGGGATGATCCTCGTGGCCCTGCATGTCCAGCCGGCAGCTGTGTTTGCCGCCCCCAACCCCTTCGGGTTCTGTCGCAACGACCGGGCGTATATCATCGGATTCAGCCTTCCTGGCGGCTTCGACGAAGGAGTTCCTTTCAATTGGGGGGATGTGCGTGGCCAAATCCTGTATCTTTGGTGTCCTTCCTGGGTGACGTACTACCCTGGCGGTGTCAATTTTGCCATGCTCATCGTCACCAACACCTCGTCAAATTGCGAAGTCTTCTCCTTTGGCGCACCTTCCTCTGGTTGGTACGACCTCATGCACTGGCAATTGCTGAACGCCTATACGGGCATGCAATTGCTCACGGCTAATGGTCGTACTCTGGCCACCGCCCCTCCCCGGCCACGCACACAAACGCTCTGCCCTGGCCAGTCTTTGCAAGCATTTTCTGGGGTGGCCGATGGGCGTGAACCGTACTTAGCTCTTGCGGTCTTCGCCGTTGGGATTCCCGCGCAGCATGCCGGGTGGGTGGACTATATGGTTACTCCCTACCCGCGCTAGCTGGTGTTTCTGACAAGTCTCAAGTTCCTCGTCGGCTGTCATGTTGCCCTTTTGAAAGGTTTATTGCACGATGCCTACCTTACCCGCCCCCGTTTCCCCAGATGATCCGGAACCTGAAAGCGTCCCTACCGATCCGGCGCTCATCACCATTACCACCGGCATGTGCCAGGGGATCGCCTATACCCGCTTCGCCCCGCGAGGTGGTCACGATGCATCGCCTTGCCAACCACTGCTCCTAGTGCATGGTGCCGCACATACCCGCCGCATCTTTGATGTCTTGGCGCTGGATCTCGCCGCGCGTGGACTTACAGTTATCACCCTTGACCTGCGTGGCCACGGGGAGAGTCCGATGCCCGACAACGTATCTGTTCGTACTGCCCGCGCAGCCGACTATGTGGCGGATGTGCGTACAGTCGTCACCGGGTTAGCTGAGCTGCGTGACGGTGCCTTCGTGCTGCTGGGGCATAGCATGGGGGGCATCATCGCCCAACTCTATGCCCGCCGATTCTCGGTGGCGGGGGTAATCGTACTCGCTTCTGTCGCCCCCCAGCGGACCCTGCATGCCATGCTGGATCTGACCTGTCGCTTTCCGTGTCGCATGCTGCGCGCCTTCCGCCAGGGCATGGACGAAGCATTCAACTCACCCGCCGGGGTCCGCACGTTTTTGCTCGAACCTTCAGCACCAGAATCCAGGGTGCAGCCGGTGCTGGCGCAGATCACGGCGGAATCGACAGCGATCCTTCCCGATCTGCTTCACCTGGCCCGCCTTGGCCTGCGTCCCCTGCAAACTGAACACATTCTGTTTTTGGGCGGTTCCCGTGATGTCTGCTTCCGCCCACCCTACGTGCGCCAAAGCGCCCGTGATTATGGTACCGAAGCCGTCTTCATTCCCCATGCTCCCCACAACTTGATGGCAGCCCATGCCGTTGTGCTCGATCAGGCAGCCCGAAAAATCGAACGCTTCGTCCAGGGGTGTGTTCTGCCGGCATCGACCTGAAACGGACGGTGCCGCTCCTCTTTGCTACGCTTTTTGATTGCCCACAGGAGGTGGCTATGCTGGTCTACCCACCGGTGTTTCCATCGCTACCTAACATGACCGCTCCACCTCTGGTTTGAGCGAAGGAGGTCTGCCCATGCGTATCCTTGCTCTGGTGGCTATGGCAGTGACCTGGTGTGCGAGCGTGACGTTTTCTACTTTCACGACGTCCACCGTTGCAGGAATCATGTGGCCCCACCATACTCTAGCGCAGCCCGTTGGTTTAGCTGATCAGGCACGGCCCTATCGCTGTACTCTACCAGGAGCCATGCCTCGCTGCTACACGCCTGCCCAACTTCAGATGGCCTACCACGTCACTCCACTGCTCTCCCAGGGCGACACCGGCGCGGGAGTGGCAATCGCGATCATCGACGCCTACCAGTCGCCGACTCTGGCTCACGACCTCCGCCTGTTCGACCGCCGCTTTCATCTGCCAAATCCCGTGCTCGCCATCCGTGCGCCCCAAGGTGTGCCGGCGTTTAACCCAGCCAATCCGACCCAGGTGGATTGGGCCGGCGAGATCACGCTGGACGTAGAATGGGCGCATGCCTTGGCTCCGGCGGCGCGCATCGTGTTGGTCGAGGCACGTTCCGACGCGGATCAGGATTTGCTGGCCGCGACGCGCTGGGCGGTTTTTCAGCACGCCGGCGCGATCCTTTCCCAAAGCTATGGGGAGGCGGAAGATTGCGCCGCGCCGAGCTATCTGCATGCGCAACACCAGATCTTCATGCTGGCAGTGGCACACAGCATCACGCCGGTGGCGGCAGCGGGTGATAGTGGGGCCGGGCTACCGGATTGCCGGGATAATGGCTATCACAAAGCGGTCAGCAGTCCGGCGAGCGATCCCTATGTCTTGGCGGTCGGTGGCACCCATTTGCAAGCCCCCAATCAGGCCGGGAATCGCACGGAAACGGTATGGAACAACGGTCTGGGGGCCACCGGTGGTGGTTATAGCGAGATCTATGGCCGCCCAATCTACCAGAATGATATCTCGACACAAAGTGGACGAGGACTGCCGGATGTGGCCAGTGATGCCGATCCCCAAACGGGTCTATTGGGTATCTGGAGTTCCTCTGGCATGGGGAAGAATCTCACCTTCACGTTTGGTGGCACCTCCGCCGGCGCGCCGGTTTGGGCCGGCATCCTGGCTCTGGCTGTGCAGCATGCCGGCCACGGCCTGGGGTGGGTGAACCCCCGCCTCTACGCCCTCTTCGCCTCTGCGCCAGGTCGGCTACATCCGCGCGTTGCACGCCCGATCCAGCCACCCCTGCTCTTCGATATTACCAGCGGTTCGAACACGGTTCAGGTACCCAATGCCCAGGGACATACCCAGACCATCGTGGGCGATACAGCGCACGTTGGCTGGGATGCAGTCACGGGTTGGGGGACACCGGATGCGGTTCGCCTTGTTCCCGTTTTGGCTGGCTGCTGATGGGTAGCCGGAATGAGCAGCCAAGACGACTTCGCCTGAAAGGAGGTGGTGTTATGACTTGCGATTGGATGACCTTTGTGCATATCGTGCTGACGGTATTACATGCGCTGGGTAGCGTTCGCTTCTAGTCGATCGTTTTTGTGCGCTCCTATCCACGCTAAGGTGAATACTGAGGGGTGGGTAGGGGGCATAACTGAGGTGTCATTAGGATTTTATCCGCTCGTATCACAAGATTTGAAGGGGAACCGAATTTTTCACATGAATATGGGCCTATTGAATCTCGCGGGCATCGCGGCCTTCCTGTTCGCTTACTCCATGCTTCTGATAAAAGGTTGCTCTTCAGTTTTCCTGCGTTGCATGGTGTAAGTTCGATGAGGTAGGATGCCGGCGCAGCCATTGTTTCAGTTGGTGTGCCTGCTCCCCTATGCCGCCTGTCGTTACATAAGCGTTTGCCAGGTGTGCGCCGACAAGTGCGGGTCGATAATCGGCGCCTAGGCAGATGAGGATGTTGTCATACTTGCTCTGCCTAATGCGTGTGTTGATTGTGGCAACAATCTGCTCGCGCAAGGCGCTGGCGCGCTCATGTGACATGCGTCGCTCATACCAGGGGATCAGGTGGTGGTCGTCTATGGCCCCAAACTCAGCGGAAATCACCAGGATGTCGAGTTCTTGATCGAGAGTCGGGTGCTCTCGCAACGCACGACGGATAACCTTCCAAAACGTCCCCTGGTAGCGAGAGCGTGCAGGAAGCAAACCAGGATCAGGTGATTTGGCTTTTGAGCAACCTACAATCAGGAGGCGCATGCAGTCTCCTTCATGGCAATAGTTCGGCTTTGATGACGGCCAGGGTCAGCCGTATACGCCCTTTGCCCCCTGCAAGAGGAACGTCGATCTCGTACGTACCTGCACCGCTATCCTCGTCGAGGGTCTCCTCGCTGAACAAGGCCGATTTAATGACCCCAACATCTTCCTCGATATCACCAACGCGGTCTTCAATGAACAGTGCATGCCGGATCAAGGAGTTTGTGGTTTCCGCCAGCTCCCGCTCGTTCGCCGGTTGTTGCTGCACCAATTCACCAAAGAGGCAGCGATCAGCGGCAGACATCACATCCATGCGAAATTCTGCGAGGCGTGGCGCGATTTCCGAACGGACTCGATTCGATTGGATGCTATTCAGCCAACCGCCGACAGCTTGCCGCCGGATACACCAGGTATCGCGATTGCCTTTGCTCGTGGGTACGGGCAATTGCATCACGTAGGGCGCATATTCCGGATCATCACGCAGTTTTTGAATCTGACGGTACTCAGCAATGCCCAGGCGTTGACATACGGTGGTGATAGGCAAATAGACTGAATTATCGGCGGTACGAATGACTGTGACCTGGAAGGTCCAGCGCGCCAGCGTAACAGGATAATAGGTCAAACCATTGATTGTGGGTGGCAATGTCGTCACGCGGAGCCTCCTGCGATGAACGATTGGTACCATTGGAAAGCGATGGGTTCTTGTATCTCTATGATACCACCGTTCAGCATGTCTCGTGTTTTATATGCATGTTTGCCGTTTCCCCCAACATATGTTGGGGGAACCAGGGCGACCGATACCAGGGGGTTTTTAGCCGGTGGCGCGCTCCCCGATTTCGCCCGAACCGGTCATCCGTGCGAACAGCAAGATGAGGCCATTGCGGGATGCACGCCAGCCCAACGCGCCACCCAGGTCTTGAAAGTGTTGGGGAGTGCGCGTGGCGATATCTTGGAACCAGCGGCGCACCGTGTTGTCTTTGACCGGCAGGCCGACAGTGTTCAGTTGTTCAGTCACTTCTGCAACGCTCCAAAATTGACGCGCGGCCAGCAGCCAGGTATATCCGCCGTGGCTGCGCAGGATCTGTTCGGCTTCTTCGAGAGGGAGATCTGGCATGGGTTCACCTCGCGGCAATGGAGTAGGTATGAGCAGGAACGTGGCGTACTGCTACGTCCTCTATAGGCTTCTCATCTAAAAAAGAGTATACCACAAAAAAGGTCAAAGTCCTATGCCCTATTGTATTATCGCTAACTATCTGATATAATTGAACACAACATGACACAAGTGATAATTATTCGGCATTCAGCGACGCTACAAGGGGGAATACATGGAATTAGGGTTTGCCTGCCAGACGACCGCAAGGTGGGGAGCCGGATATCCGTGTCTCACCGATGTTGATATTGCCGCCTTGGGTGTTCTTTCCCAGGGGTGCTTTACCCCAACAGGTCAGGGATGGCAAACCTGGTTGTGGCGGATAGCCGTAGGTGCTGTCGAGGAACAAGCGGCTACACATCTCGTTCAGGCCCGTATTTTGGCGATTCAAGATGATGGCTATCGTTTGACGGCAGAGGCGATCCAGCGTATTGAGGGGATGCTCAGCAGATGCTCTTCCTGGCATGGCCTCGATTCTTCCTGAAGCAGACATTGCTCAGGAATTTGCAAACGCAGGGATTGTTTGAGATACGCCTTCCTTGCAGGAACCTCGGCAACAACAGCTCGGAAAAACAACGGTTTCCCACGAACACCGGAGTGACACCCACTTCGGCATTTTCACTGCTCAAGAGGTTACGGAATGACAGCGATCGTATCGAGCTTTGCTGGCGCGCCTCAGGCGCTGCCCTGGTACCGCGTGGTGCCGCCCTTTGCGTGGCTCACTCAACCGAAGAAACCCCGCCGTCTGCGTCCAGCAGGCCATTCCGCCTGGGTGGAAGCGATGCACCAACCAGTGCTTTTTGCCATCTCACTCGCCTTCACCAGTGCCGGGTTATATACCTTGGCCAAAGATTACGTAGCCAAAGCGTTCACCTCGATCGGTGCCGGCGATTACGGGCAGATTATTCCCGTCATCCTGGCGCTGTTCGTCATCGTTATCACCGGCGCCTCCATCGAGATCGCATTTCTTACGGCGGCCAGCCGCTTACGCATGCACCTGTTGCGTAAAGAATGGGGCTGGACGACGGTATCCGCAGCGATGTTATTGGTGACGGTCTGCGTTGAAGGTCTGACCTGTAGCTACATGTTTTATCTCATCGAGGCACCCAAATTAAGCGCCGGGTTTGCCCTGTTCATGCAAAACGTGCCGACGCTGCTGTTCTTTGTACGCGCCTTCGCCGGCCTGGTCTGCGCCGCGTACTTGATCATCGGTGTACTCCCTTTCGTCATTCGCCCCGATGATGTGCGGCGTGAGATGGCCGCCGAGGCAGGGGCCGCGAAGGTCGCCATCATTCAACGCTTGTTGCATGTCATAAACGACTTGAGTGTGTGGCAGATGCTGGCGATCTACGAACCAGTTGCGGCGATCTTCCGCGACAACGCAGGCTATACCAGTGTGCAGGGCGCAAATCGCCTGGCCTTGGCCGCTCTGGGCGAAGTGAAGCAGCAATTTATTGCAAAGGGAGCGTGGAAACCGGAGTTCGAGGCCTTGCTCGCACCGGTGGAGAAGGCCCACGAGAGCAATGCGGGGATGGAACTGGAGCGCTATGATCAGCAGACGCATGCAGCCCTCACCCGTTTGCAGGAGCGCCTGCAAGCTGTAGTGGAAGCGCAAGGCCAGCCGCCTGGTCGGGAGAGCATAGACCGCTTCGCGCGTCTTGAGGGCGAGCTTCAGGCGCTTCGCGATCAGGTGGTAGCCCTGCCCGCACCCGCCGCGAGCGTTGCGCCTGATAGCAACACGCTGCTCAATGAATGGGGGCAGCGCCTAACGCTTGAGTTTGGCGAGCGGTTCGCCGGGCTAGAGGAGCAGATCGCGGCCATCGTGCAGGGGCAAGATGCGGCTGACACCAATAGCCCTGATTTCGCGAACAGCACGGCAGCCGGAGTACGCCAGCCAGGTGTGAAGGCTCTCCCTAAACCGGGAACGAAGAGGTTTAACAACCTGGTCTATACCACTGCGCAGCTCTTGCTTGGCGACGAGCGGATGTCCATCTTCAATATCGCTCAGGAATTGCAGGTCGATCCGCGGATGGTGCAGGATGCCATCGCTGCACTCAAACAGGAGCGCATCAGTCGCCTCAAGCCAGGTAAGGAACTCGACCCCGACCCCGTTCTCGACATCCTGTAGCGGTAGACTTTTCCACGCGCGTGGAACATCCGCCGTTGCGTGGAACATCCGCCGTTGCGTGGAAAGCACCGTTTTTCTACATGCGTGGAAACATCGGAATTTCGTGGAAAACACATTTTCCACGCGCGTGGAAACATCCACATCTCGTAGAGCAATCCACACAACCCACAGAGGAGTGAGTCATGCCTAAAGTTATCTCACCTGCGAATAGCAAGGGCGGGGTCGCCAAGACGACCTCATCGGTCAATCTCGGCCACGAGTTGGCCTGTTGCGGCAAGAAAGTACTCATCATCGATGGCGACTCCCAGCGATCGGCAACGAAGAATCTGGGGATTGAACCACGGCCTGGCCAGGCGACCATTTATGCCGTTATCACCGAACCATCCTTGGGTATCAAGCGTGCAGTTGTTGCATACACCGGTACCCCACGCTATCCGGTGCAGTATCCGCCGGGGGGGCGGCTTGATGTCATCCCTGGCGCGAAGCAGATCACCGAAGCGCCGACTGCCTTCGACAAGAGTCGTGATCGCCAGCCGGTTCCCACGTTCAACCATGTGTTGCCCTATATCATTGAGCACTTCTGTGGCGAGTATGACTACGTGATCATCGACCCCAGTCCCTCCCAAGACCGGGTAAATGCGGCCATCATTTACGCGGCGGATGCCATCATTGCACCCGTGGCCGCAGAGCCAATGGCAATGGATGGCGTGCAGGAATTGCTCGAAAGCCTGCTGGAGATGAATGCGGCCCGCGATGGCTTACGTTTAGCGGGACAAACCAAGCTGGCAGGGCTGCTGATTGCCAAAGTGTATCCGGATCAGATGAAGCTCGTCGCCAGCCTCCAACAAGCTCTGGATGGCGCACACATCGCGCATTTCGGCCCAACCTATATCCCCTACACGACGGCAGGGTGGGAATCAACGGGTGAGCGAGTGCCTATCGCGATCTATGCCCCCGACGATGCGGCTGCGCAGGCATATCGTATCGTCACGCAAGCTTTGTAGTGTTCAGGGAGGAAGATTTTCACTTTCTCTCAATCAGTTGCAAAAGGAAGGATCGATCAACGTGGCGCAAGAGCAAGAACAGACAGGACTCAGCCGTATCTTGGGGGGATTTGCCCGGTTTGCCAGTGGGGTTGAGGCCCAACCGGCTGCGATCGTCGAAGCGCACCATGTCGTGTCTCAGGGAGCCGTTGAAGTTCACGTGCCGCATATCAACGGCGAACTGCCCGGCGAAATCGCCGGAGTAGATTTTTGGATACCCCTGATCCAGTTACAACTCGCCCCGTCGGATGATCTGCTGAATTCACGGTATGACCCGCAAGAGGATCCTGAATTCGAGCAATATGCGGCGGCCATCACTGCCCTCGGCGAACACATTCCTTCGCTGCCGGTCATCCCTGCCAACCGTGATGTGACCTTGCCCGATGGAACCAAGAAGCCCCTGTACTTGGTATATGATCAGCCCTACGTCTACTATGCGTTGATCCACCTCAAACGGATACGGGCCAAAGTGCATGTGCCGTCGGTACCTCATCCAGGGGCGATCTTACTTAAGGCGATGGGCCGTGAGGGCCAGTTGCGCCGCGAGCCGTCGATTCTGGAGATCTGCCGTGCGGCGCGCCGGCTGAAAGAGTTTTATGGCTACACCGTCGAGGAGATCGCTGAGCAGCAGGCGGCCAATCGTGAGGACCGGACTCGTCCATCAGCCCAACAGGTCTACAACCAGATTAATGTCGCCGGGCTACCTGAAAATGTGCAGGACATGCTGCATCGAAAGCAAATCCTCTGGACGCATGCACGCGATCTCGCTGAAGCCTTCCTGGGCGATGATCGCCTCTGTTTACTGTGTGCGACACTGGCAAGCCAAGGCCGACGCATGACGGTAGAAGAGTTTGCGTTCGTCCTCAAACGCCTGAAAGCCAAGTTGAGTCGCCTGGACGTGGATGAGAGTGGTGTGGTCCATGAAGTGCGCACAGATCAAGCGTTGAAACTGGTAACGGCTCCGGATGGGAAGGGGGCCAGCCGTGTTCCAGATACCGTCACCTATGATCGCACGATGGTTGCACGTCCAGCATTGATTCAGCGCGAAGCCACGCGCTTTACGATCGTGGTTGTCCCCGCCGACAAACCAGAACAGGTGGCAATCGCTCCTGGCTCCTTCAAGGAGCTGCGGGAGTGGCTTGATGGGCGGAATAATAATACCCCTGTGCGCGAAACGGAAGCCGTTCTCCTGGGGTTCCTCCAAGCGATTCGCCAAAGTGCTCGTGTCACTGGGCTGCTCAATGGGCAGGGAACGCTGTCCCCCCAGATCGACGCGATGGCCAGCGAAAAAATCGGCTCATAGGGAAGCTACCTTTCGTTGGAAAGGAGTGGGACGAGACCGACCCCATATGTGTCCATACCACGTCTGTGCCGGCATGGCTCCAGCAGCCACCCCTTCATGCGCTAACTGCACCACCAGGGCATCGGCGTGGTCATTCCCCGCAAACAGAATACGCGCCGGCGTGGCCCGTTCGGCAAGACAGCGCATCGGGAACGCCAGCGCATCGAACCGCGCTGCAATCGACCCAAGCAGGTGCGCCGCATCACCACCCGTGATGAATAGCTGGCATATGATTATCTAGCGATGCTCACCATCAAATGCATGGTGATCTGACCACTACCTCCCACGTCTGCATAGTGATTGGTGGTAACGTGAACGCGTGCTGACCTCCACAATAATAAAGTTGAGTTCGAGAAGTGCTGTAAATTAGCCAAGAAAAGAGAGGTTTGCCCTAGTTGGTAGGCTGGTAGTAATTACTGCTCACCGAGGCGAGCAGCATCTGACGCTGGATGACCAGCTATTTATATCCCGGCAGTCGAACCTAACGCATCCCTTCCGCCCACTCCCCGGAGGTTTTCTTGATCTCTCGCGGTGTGTCGTCTATAATGTAGTCATTACTACATCTCTACAGGAGGAGATCCCTCATGGCTGATCTGCTTCCGGTTGCCTGTCCTACCCCGTGTGCTGAGCATGACCGCGTGGTGCAGGCCCGTGCGCACGTCTTCGATGACACGGTGTATGTCCACCTCGCAGAGCTTTTTCGCGCGCTGAGCGATGCCACACGTGCCAAGATGGTGCTCTGTTTGTTGCATCAAGATCTTTGCACCTGCGATCTCGCCGACCTCACGGGGATTTCCGAATCGGCGGTCAGCCAGCATTTACGCATCCTGCGTGCGTTAAGGTTGATCAAGAGTCGTCGCCAGGGCCAGCTCGTCTTTCATTCCCTCGATGATGCCCATATCGCCATCCTGACCCAAGTCGGGCTGAGCCATGTGCGCGATGGCGATGCCGATCATCCAGCTATGGAGCAGTTGTTGCGGCAGTTCACGCAGGGGAGACAGTGACCATGTCACATGAGCACGCTCATACCCACGTTGCGGGCAATGTTAGCACCAAACTGCGCAGTGCCTTTGTGCTGACGCTGCTGATTCTGGTGGTTGAAACCCTCGGCGGCGTGGTGTCCCACTCCCTCGCGTTGCTCTCAGATGCCGGCCATGTATTGACGGATATCGTGGCGCTGGGGTTGGCCTGGTTTGCCACCCTCCGGGCGCAGCGCCCGGCAGATGCGCGCAACACCTACGGCTATCATCGCACAGGTATCCTGGCGGCCTTACTCAATGCGATAACCCTGATCCTCATCGTCGCCTGGATCGGATATGAGGCCATCCAACGCTTGCAGCATCCCACCATCGTGACGCCGTGGATCATGTTCGTTGCTGCGGCAGTCGGCATCGCCATCAACCTGTATATCGGTCTGGGCCTGCGTGCGGAAGGGAGCGCGAATCTGAATGTGCGCGGTGCCATGCTGCACGCCCTGGGCGATGTGGGAGCCTCGGTCGGCGTCATCGTTGGGGGTCTGGTCATTTTGCTCACCGGCTGGCAATATGCCGATCCACTCATCTCCCTCGCCATTGCTCTGTTGATTGCCAAGGGAGCCTGGAATCTCCTGGGAGAGACGGTGGATATTCTGATGGAAGCCACTCCCCGCGATCTCAATGTCGCCCAACTGGTGCGCGATGTGGTGCGCGTACCCGGCGTCGAGGATGTGCATGATCTGCATGTCTGGTCTATCGCCGGCGGCATGCGTTTGCTCTCCGCCCATGTGCAAGTGACGGACAATCGCACGCTTGTGGCGTGCGATGCGCTCATTGACCAACTCCATTGCTTGCTCTGTGAGAACTACGGGATTCAACACACCACGTTGCAACTGGAGCGAGTTGGCTGTATGCATCGCGATCTCTACTGTGTCTTGCCCGACCACGACCACGACCACGACCACGACCACCATCCCGATGGGCTAGCGGGAGAAAGGACGACTTCATGAACGTTTCCGTACCCGCATCCCCCTCACCTCGTTCGGTATGGGCGGGTGTTCAGCTTGAACGAATCACGGTTGGCTGGATGACGCTAGAGGCGGTGGTTGCGTTCGGTGCGGGGCTGGTTGCCCACAGTCTGTTGCTCACCGCCTTCGGGCTGGACAGCGTCATCGAACTGATCTCTGGTGGCGTCCTCCTCTGGCGCCTCACGCTGCAAGCGAATGGCGCATGCCTGACACGAGTGGAAGTGGCGGAACGGCGTGCCGCCTGGGTCGTTGCCGGTGCGCTCGGCCTGCTGTGCCTCTACATCCTAGTCAGCTCTGGGGTGGGCCTCGTACGCCATACCCACCCGGCCACCTCCATTCCCGGCATCGCGCTGGCACTGCTGGCGGTAGTCGGCATGCCGCTGTTGGCCTGGCGCAAGCGGGTGCTGGCGCGGCAACTCAACAGTGCGGCGTTGCGCGGCGATGCGGCATGTTCGCTTACCTGTGCCTATATGGCCGCCGCATTGCTGATCGGATTGCTCCTGACCGGTCTGTTCAGCTGGTGGTGGGCTGACAGTCTAGGTGCGCTGGCGTTGCTGCTCTTTCTTGTGCCGGAAGCTCGTGAAGCGCTGGCAGGCGCGCGCGCAGGCAAGGCTGCCTGCGCCTGCGGCGAGGATGATTGTACGGATTGACATCCTCCCCACGCCTACAATGCGGGGGATGCCAGGGATTGTTCCACCCACCTGATGTTAGCTGTCTGCAAGAAAGTGGCACGGAACTCGATCCAGCGGCGTACCTCATCGTGACCTCTTCAGGCAAGCGCATCACCTATGATTACCTGATTGTGGCGCTGGGCATGCAGATCGACGGGAATCGCATCGAAGGTCTGGAAGGCACCGTGAGGCACAAAGGAAGGCGTCTATTGCAACCTCGACACACAGACCAAGGCGCTCGTCCACTACGTAATGCTCCATGTCACGCCAATGAGTGCGCCTGATGTCGTCAAATCCAGTCCGCTGCCCCAGCCCGATGGTCGATGGAAGCGATGCCGGCTCCTTTGCATCAGCATATTAGGGCATCGGCATCATGCCCAGGAGGGTGGCGGCATGTTGGGCAAAAAGGATGAACGGCTGAGGGAAAATGCCCGTCACCAGTGCGCCCAGGCCCAGCACCAGCAACGCCAGCCGTAGCGCAGGGGGATCAGTGCCGACGAAGGGCGTCGTGCCAGGCTTGAGGTAGAGTGCTTCGAGGATACGCGCATAGTAGAAGAGCGAGATGGCGACATTCGCGGCCATGATCGCCGCAAGCCAAAGCCAGCCCGCGCCCAGCGCCGCGCCGAAGAGCAACACCTTGCCCACAAAGCCGCTCAAAGGGGGAAAGCCCGCCAGCGAGAGCAAGCACAGCGCCAGCACCCCTGCGGCATAAGGCGCGCGCCACCCAGCGCCCGCCACGGCGCGCAGTGCGTCGCTGCCAACGCGCCGTTCCAGCGCGTCCACCCCCAGGAACGCGCCCAGATTCATGAAGAGATAGATGATCAGATAGAGAAGCAACGCGGGGATGCCCAGATTGCTGCGTGGCGCGGCGGCGATGCCTACTAGCAGATAGCCGGCCTGACTGATCGAGGAATAGGCCAGCAGGCGCTTCAGGCTGACCTGGCGCAGCGCCAGCAGGTTGCCAAGCGTCATGGTGAGGGCAGCGATCACCGCCAGGGCGACAGGCCAGCCATCCCGCCCATGCGGGAAAGCGACCAGCACCGTGCGTAGCAAGACGGCCAGCCCCGCTGCCTTCGGTCCCACCGCCAGATAGCCGGCGACGGGCGTGGGTGCGCCCTGATAGGTATCCGGTACCCAGAAGTGGAACGGCACAAGGGTGATCTTGTAGCCGTAGCCGGCCAATACCAGCGCCAGGGCCGCCAGCGCGATGATCGCTGGAGCGCCGGGCAGGTGCTGCGCCAGTTCTGGCAGCCGCAGCGTCCCCGTCAGCCCGAAAAGTAAGGTCATGCCATAGATCATCACCGCGCTGGACGCCGCCGAGAAGAGGAACAGCTTCAGTGCGCCCTCCATTGCCAGACGGCTCCCTTTCGCCAGGCCCACCAGCACATAGGAACCGACGGTAATGAGTTGGATGAAGAGCGCGATCAGGGCGAGATCTTGGCTGGCCGCCAGCCCCATGATCCCCAGGCAAATCAGCAAGAAGAGCGCCGGCACCGCTCCCGCGTGCGGCTGATCGCGGAAGAGGCTGGGGGTGGCGAGCAGCGCCAATGCGGTTGCCACCAGCGCGAAGAGCTTGAGCGCGACGGCGAGCGGATCAACAGCATAGGTGTCGTCGAAGACGGGCCGCGCCGGTTGCAGCGACAAAGCAACGCTGGCCCACGTGCTCAGCGCCAGCGCCAGGAGCGCCAGCCAGGTCGTGGTCGCGCGCCAGCGGGGCGGCAGGATCTCGCCCAGCGGCAGCAGCAGCAAGATCGCCCCGGCGACGATCAATTCCGGCGCGAGGGCCAGGGTCCATTGGAGTTCTTGCATCAGTGCCTCCCTAATGGACTATGAGCGGCCCCAGCAAGGGCGCATGGAGCGCGCCACCGATGGCCGTGGTCAGCGGGCCGGGGATGATGCCCAGCAGCACGATCAACACCACCAGCGGCACCATCGCCGCGATCTCATAAGCGCGTAGACGCGGCAGGTGTGCGAAGGCTGGCGGCGGTGCGCCATACAGCACGCGCTGGAGTACCCACAGGAACATCGCTGTCGTCACGAAGATCGCCACCAACATCGCGGCAGCGATGCCAGGGAATGCACCCACCGCGCCGAGGACGATCTGCACCTCGGCGGCGAATTGTGCCAGCGCCGGCAGCCCCAGTGAAGCGAACACGAGCAGTGTGAAGATGCCCCCGTAAAGCGGCAACGCTGCCCAGATGCCGCCCAGACGCGCGATCTCGCGGGTGCCGGTGCGGTCGGCGAGGATGCCCACCGCCAGAAAGAGGCCGCCCGTCACCAGGCCATGCGCCACCATCTGATACATCGCGCCCACCGCGCCCGCCGTGCGGTCGGCGGGATTGGCGGCATAGGCCGCCACTGTTACCCCCAGCAAGACATACCCCATGTGATTGACACTGGTGAAGGCGACCAGCCGCTTGAGATCGGACTGCGCCATCGCCACCGCCGCGCCATAGATCGCCGAGACGACGGCGAGCACCGCCAGCGGCAGCGCCCAATAGTGGAACGCGCCCGGCACGGTCGGCAGCGCCAGCCGCAAAAAGCCATAGCCGCCCATCTTCAGCAGCGCGCCGGCTAACATGATGCTGCCCGCCGTTGGTGCTTCCGTGTGGGCATCCGGCAACCAGGAGTGTAGCGGCACGATGGGCAATTTGATGGCGAAGCCCAGGAAGAAGCCGAGCAGCACCAGCGAAGGCACCAACCCTGCACCGGGGAACGGGTGCGCCGCGATGATCGCCGGCAAGTAGAACGTGTGTGGCTGCACGGCGAGATAGAGCGCGAGGATCGCCAGCAGCATCGCCAGGCTGCCCACCCGCGTATACAGGAAGAACTTCATCGCGGCCTCTTGCCGACGCTCGGCGTGACCCCAAACGCCGATGATGAAGTACATCGGCACCAGCGCCACCTCGAAGAACAGATAAAACAGCAACAGATCCACCGTGCTGAAATAGCCGTTCAGGCCGGTTTCCATCAGCAAAAAGAGGGCGAAGTAGGCGCGCGGGCGCTCGGCGTGAGGCCAGGAATAGAGCAGCGCCACGCAGGTCAGCAGCGTGGTGAGCAATACCAATGGCAATGCCAGGCCGTCCACGGCGAGCGTAAAATTCGCGCCGATCGCTGGAATCCACGGCACGGAGACGCGGAACTGCGCGCCGCCGCTGTGCCAGTTGAACTGCGCGGCCAGCACGACGGCCAGCGCCAGCGTGAGCAGGCTCGTCCCCACGCCAACCCAGCGCGCCGCCTTCGCCGGCAGGCACAGCAGCAGCAGCGCGCCGGCCAGTGGCACGAAGATCACCAAGGTCAACACCATCACTCGATTCCCCCTCTTAACGCACGGCGAGCGCGATCAGCGCCAGCACGACGATCCCCAGCCCCCACAGCGCAACTGCCAGTAATTCATTGCCGATCATCCCCGTCTGAAGCCGCCGCAACGCCTGGCCGCCGTCGGCGATGCCGCGCCCCAGGCCGGTGAAGGCAGCGTCGATGCCACGCAGGTCGAAGCGCCCAGCCAGGCGCACCAGCACCAGCACGCCGTGCGCCGCCGCTCCGGCGAAGGCATCAAAGACCTGGCGATCCACCGCCCCCAGCACCCCGGTCGCCCAGATGAATGCCCGCGCCAGGCCCAGGTAGAGTGGACGGAAGCCGAATTCCTCCTGCAAAACGGGCGCGCTGGGCCGCACCACCGGCCAGATGATACGATCCGGCCACGCCACGCGCGCGGCCAGGCCCAGCACCACCCCACCGACGGCGCACCCCAGCGCCAGCGCCGTGACCGCCGGTGATTCCGGCGTCATCGCAAGAAGCAGGCGCGCGAGAGGCTGGCCCAGCAGCGCGGCATTCGCCAACAGGACGACCACCAATGCAACGGCGAGCACCAGCAACGGCCCCAGCAATCCGCGCGGTGCCTCATGCGCCTGCCGGGCGGGATCAGACGTGCGCCCCAAAAAGACTTCGCCGAACGCCCGCGCGCTATACAGCGCCGTGAAAAGGCTGGCCACCGTCGCCAGGATGAAGAGCGCCGGTTGCCCCTGCGCGGCGGCCAGCACGGCATCTTTCGCCGGCAGCGCCAGCGTGACGGGCAGCCCCGCCAGCGCGGCGGCAGCCAGCGCGAAAACCACCGCCGTCACCGGCATGCGCCGCGCCAGCCCGCCCATGCGATCAAAGGCGGTCCCGTCCACGGCGTGATCCACCGCGCCCGCAGCCAAAAAGAGCGCGCTTTTGTAGATCGCCTGGGCGATCAACAAGCCGATGCCGGCCAGCACGCTGCCGGAGCCGATGCCAACGAACATCAGGCCGATCTGGCTGAGGGTGGAATAAGCCAGCAGGCGCTTCAGGTCGGTCTGCGCCAGTGCGACGGTCGCCCCCAGCAACGCGGTGAGCGCGCCCAGCCACGCGGCCAAGAGCAGCGCCCCCGGTGCGACGACCAGCAGCGGAAAGAGCCGTGCCAGCAAGAAAACGCCCGCCGCCACCATCGTCGCGGAGTGTAGCAGCGCCGAAACCGGTGTAGGGCCGGCCATCGCATCCGGCAGCCAGCCCTGGAACGGAATCTGCGCCGATTTGCCCGCTGCGCCGATGACGATCAGCACGCCCAGCAGCGGCAACACGCCGCCGGCGATGCGCCCGCTCGTCGCTGCCGCCAGAACCGCGCTGATGCGGCTGGTGCCGACAAGGCCGGTGAGGCTGACCACGGCGAAGAGCAGGACGAGATCAGCCAAGCGGGTGGTGGCGAAGGCGCGCGTCGCCGCCGCTGGCACGCCGGGGCGCTGGTGCCAGAAGCCGATCAGCAGGTACGAGCACATGCCGACGACCTCCCACGCCAGGAAGAGCGTGATGAGGTCCGCCGCCAGCACCAGCGCCAGCATCGCGCCGATGAAGAGGCTCATTTCCGTGAAGAAGCGTCCGTAGCCCGGATCGCCCGCCATGTAGCGCGCGGCATAGCAGAAAACGACCAGCCCGACGCCGGCGACCAGCGCGGCGACCACACCACTCAGCGGATCCAGTGCCAGCGCGAGATCGAGGGTGCGCCCGCCGGTGCTGAGCCAGGGCAGGGTGACGACGGCCCGCGCGCCCGATGCGACGGCGACCAGCGCCGCCAGCGCCAGGGCAAAGGCACCCGCCAGCGCCGCGATGGCCAGCCCCGCCGCCAGCGTGCCGAAGCGCAGCAGCCCGCACGCCAGCACCACGAACGCGCTGAGTGGCAGCACGGGGATCAGCCAGAAAAGCGCGGTGTCGCTCATCGCTTCAACTCCGATGCGGCGTCGATGTTGGCGCTACCGCGCTGGCGATACATCAGCAGCATCAGCTCCAGACCGGCGGCCATTTCGATGGCCATGATGGTGACGATGATGATGAAGAACACCTGCGCGTCGTAATTCCCCGGCGCGACGAAGCGCCAGAATGCAACCAGATTCACCAGCGCGCCATTCATCATGACCTCGATGCTCATCAGCACCATCAGCGCGCTACGCTGCGAGAGGACGCCGGCCACGCCGGTGCCGAAAAGCACCGCGCCCAGAATCAGGTAGGGGATCAAACCCGGTCCGTTCATTGCTCACCTCCCATGTCGCCCATCCGCTGCGGCGGCTGCGGCACAAGGTCCATGCCGCAGATCGGGCATTTCCCTGGATGATCCTGCTGCACCTCTGAATGCATCGGACAGGTATACATCGGCTTAGCTGCTGTCGGTTGCGCGATTTGTGCCGCTGGTGTGGGTGCTTGAAGTGACTGCGCATAGCTGGGTGGCGAACCTTCGCGGCGGGCGAGGAGCACTGCGCCGGCGATGCCCGCGACAATGAGGAATGCCGCGCCCTCGAAGCCCACCATGTAGCGCCCCAGCAGCAAATTGCCGACAATGGCCGCAGCGTCCCCACTGGGGGCCGTGCCGGCCAGGTGCCAGGGCGTCACTACCACCAGCAGGATCAGCGCGACAGCGGTGGCTGCGCCCACCACCAACGCCCAGGGCAACTGGGCCGTGGTCATCGCCATGCTGACCAGCATTTGATAATGCTGCTGCGCGTTCATGCCACTCATCTTCATGGCACCCTTGGCCTGTTGCCCGTCGCGCAGATCCATGCCACCATGCTGCATGCCCGGCGTGTCCGCACCTTCTTCGGTCGCCTCCTGTTCGCCGTGTGGCATGTGCATGTGATCGTCCATCGGCATCGGCGCATCGGTTGTCGCCTCATGGTGGCCACGCGGCATCGTCATCGAAAACGCGCCCAGCCCACGTATGTGCATCGACCGTTTCATATCCCACATCATCTGGCCGCCGGGGTCCATCATGAGCATGACCATGACGAGGATCATGATCAGCATGCCGCCGACGTTCATCATGATCTGGATCATTGCCAGCAGGTCGGCATCCAGCAGGATGAAGATGCCTGCCAGCGCCACGAAACTCGCCATCAGCGCCAGGCCGGCGCGATACATGCTCATCGTCACCAGCATGCCTGCCGCGGTGATGACGGCGATGAGTGCCAGCATGCCGAAGATGAGCCACTCGATGATCCCGCTCATGCGCCACCTCCGAAGACAAAGAGCGCCAGCACGCCGACGATGGCGATATTCACCAGTGAGGCCGGCACCAGGATCTTCCAGGCCAGGCTGAGCATCTGATCGTGGCGCAGCCGTGGCACACGCCGGCTGAGCGCCAGCACCACCGCCGCTAACGCCAGCGTCTTGAACGCGAACCACACCGGCGGCGGCAATAGCGGTCCCTGCCAGCCGCCGAAGAAAAGCACCACGCCCAGTGCCATCAGCAGCAGGAAGATGCCATCCAGCGCCCAGCGCAGGAGCAGCAGCCGCGCGCCGCCATACGCCGCCAGCACGCCACCTTCCAATTCGCTGCCGGCATATGCGCCGTCGAAGGGGTGACGGAAGGCCGGGAAGAGCGCGGCGACGAGGTAAATCACCACACCCAATGGTTGCCAGACGACATACCACAGATGTGCCTGGGCGGCGACGATTTTACCAGTGGCCAGCGAGGCCGCGGCCATTGGCGCGCCGATAGCCGCAAACCCCAGCGGCACTTCATAGCTGATGAGGTGTGCCGCCGCACGGAACGTTCCCAGCACGCCAACCACACCGTTCTGGCTCCAACCCGCGTTCATCTGGGCGATGACAAACGGGCTGAGCAGCACAATAAAATAAAAGAGGCCCACCGAGGAGTCAAAACCGATCAGGCCGGGGCCGAGCGGGATCACCAGCGCCGCTAACCCCACCGTGATCACCGCGATGAAGGGGGCCGACTGATACAAGAAAGTGTCGGCATGGGCGGGCGGGCGATCCGGCTGGCGCAGGAGCTGGCCGGCGCGGGCCAGCGGCAGGCGCAGCACCGCGCGCCAGTTGCGCTGCCCCAGCGTAAGCAGACCCTCCAGCACTTCGATGAGGTAGACGCCGACGGTCAGGCCCACCAGGGTCAGTGCCGCCCTGACGAACGCTGTCATGACACTCATCCATCCACCTCCGCCGTCACCAGATCCAGGCTCGCCAGGATCATCTCCGCGTCTGCCACCTTCTGGCCAGCGAGCAAGGCTGGAACGAGGCTGAGCAGCGCGGCGGAGGGTGCGTGCCAGGCGACATGTGCCGGATGTATACCGCCGTCACTCGTCACGTCCACCGCGAGCGTGCCGCGCGGCCCTGCCACCGCGCCCGTCGCCGTTCCCGCTGGCACGTACCAATCGGCCTGCTGGTCCTTCTGGCGACCGGCCACTGTCGGTGTTGTTTGCGGCGCAGCGGCAAGCTCCGCCAGGGCTGTCAGGGTTGTGGCCGCCATTGTTAGCCGCGCAACCAGGCGGGCTTGAATGTCACCCGCGCCGCTTGTGCTCGCCGTCAGCGCCGACCCCGTCACCCCAGCGGAATGCAAGATAGCGCCGTTGATTTGGCCGATCCCTACCGTGCGCAGGTGCAGCCAGCGGTCGCGTCGCACTGTCGCCGCCAGATCGCGGACCGCGCGGGCCAGGGATGCTAAATCAGGTGGGGTGGTCACGGGCGCGGGGCGTTGCGGTGCCAGCCAGGCGGCGATTGGTTCCGGCGTCCACCCCGCCAGGACGGCATCCAGCGCCATAGCCAGCTGCGCCGCGCGGCGGGCCAGCGGCTCCAACGCCAGCAGCCGTAAAAAACGCACTGACCACCATAGCGCGTTGTGCGCGCGCTCCACCGCCAGGGCTTGCTCACGGATCCCTTGGGATGCAGCATTGGGTGTGATACCTTGCAAATGCTCGACAGCCTGAACGAACGCCAGGCGCGATGCCACTGGCGCGAGCGGATCGTACCACGCCGCCAGTTCGGCAGCGGCGGCCCACGCCATACCGTGCATCTGCCCGGCTATGCCGCGTGCAGCGTAGCCCATCACCGGGCGGCACTGCACCACCTGCTCGCCGTCACAGATCAGCCAGAAGCGCGCCGGGCCGGCGGTGAACGGCTGGGCCGGCCCCAGGCTGAAGACGGTGAACTCCGTCGCCAGTTCGTGTTCCTGGGGGAGATCGACGAGATCGGCGCGCAAGGACGGGAAAGCCGCAGCTACAGGCAGCGCATCACTGCGCCCCTGTGCATAGGCCGCCTGGAGAGCGGCGGCGGTGCAGGCGGTGATCCGCCGGGCATGTGGAAAGACGGTTGCGCCGGGTGTTTCGTCCGTCAGCGCGGGGAGGTCCGGTGGGCGATACAGGATGACGGGCGCACCTTCCGGCAACCCGCGCGCCAGTTCCGCTGCCGCCGGCGCGAAGGCGGCATTGAGCGGCTCATAGACCAGCAGGCAATCCGCATGGCGCGGCGCGGCGACGAGCATCACCAGCGGCTGTTGCCCGGCCAGCGCAGCCAGGTCGTGCGCGCCCATACCGCCATCCAACGGGAGATAGGTCAGGCTGCGGTTGTCAAGCTTCCCACTCAAATGCGCCTGCCTTCCACGCGAAGATGATCGCGGATGCGAGGATAACGATGAAGACCACCATATCCGCCAGCGCGATCAGCCCCATTGCGCGAAAGGCGACCGCCCATGGGAACATGAAAACCATCTCCATGTCAAAGGCGACGAAAAGCAGCGCCAGCACCGCGTAACGCAGCCGGAACTGCACCCAGCTCTTGTGGCCGGAGCGCCCGCCGAACTCCGGGGGTGGCTCCGCTGGCGGGGGGGGATGCCCCAAACGAGGGATGCCGAGCGCGGCCACGCCCAGCATGAGCGCCAGCACCGCCAGCGCCGCCGCCACACCATAGGCGGCATGAATGCTCGCGAGCGTCATCATGGCTGGCTCCTCCCGCAATGCGCGTGCCGCTTGTCACACCATTATTTGACTCCGCCGTGCCTGTCCTACCCACGCGCTTTCACGTATCCCAGCGGCAGACCATTCGTTGCTTCACAGGGATGCGTCCGTGATGGGTAATTCCATGCCAGCCTGGTAATGACCGGGGAGGTGACACGAAAATTCAAGTTGGTTCATATCCATCCCCCCCATACCGCTTGTCGGCGTCCCCATGTTCATGTGGAACGTCACATCCAGCGTCCTGATCTGGTCTGGCTGTGGCGGCTGGTTCAGGTGCCGTGTGCCGGTTCTGGCGGCGCGGTGTAAGCGAAGCTGACCAGCAGCCCCATGTTACCGGCCAAAGGGTGATGAACTATGCCAGGCGTGAGGCCAGGGCAAAGGCCGCGAAATACATGGCATAGAGCGCCGCCGGCGTCAGGAACGCGAAGAGGCGGATGGTTGTGGGTTGGGCGAAGCGCGGCCAGCACGAGTTCGACAAGCTGCTGTACCTGGGCCTGTACCGTGAATTTGCCGATCGCCGTGTCACCATCCTGACTCTATGCACGCGCTCACCCGCGCTGGATCAGGCAACTGAAATGCTCGATGAGGTCGCTGCTGAACAGCGCCAGGCATACGACGCCCCCGCCGGCCAGCAGTCGCACGAGGAATCCTGGCGCGCTGAGGGATTGGCCAAAATGTGGTGGGGTGAGTGGTGCCAGCCGCCAGGGCGGCAGAGGTGCTTCGAGGGACTGCGTCAGGTAGGCCAGACGCTCTTGTAAAGGAGCTGTTACCGGTGGGGTCGTTGGTGTTACAAGATACGCGGCCTGCATGACTTTCCCCCCTGCACTTTCTGGCTGAGAGGCGCGCAGCAGGTGTAATAATGCCGCCGCGAGGGCCGGCGTGGAGGTACAAGCGCGGGCGAAGCGATCGGCGGCGACTTCGGCGCGCACCTCGGCGCGTTCCGCCACCCACGCCAGACCAGATCCACGGGGGAACAGTGCTGCCAGGCTTTGCCAGGCAAAGTGACGCAGCGGATCGCGGCGGCGGCGATGTGCTTCCTCATGCGCCACGATGGCGCGTAACGATGCCGCGGTAACGCCGTGAACTAACCCCGTACTCACGTAAATCCGGGGATGCCACAGTCCCAGGCAGAAAGCTTGTGGCGTGGCCGATGGCAACTCGAAGATGTCCCCTGCTGGCACGAGATGCCGGGACGCAGCGGCGAGGCGCGCAGAGGGTAGCCGGCGCAGCGCCAGGCAGCCTTGGGCGGCGTGAAAATGCCGCGTCAACCGCTGCCCCAGGCAGATCATGACGTAACCCGCCAGCGCAAGCCCCAGCAGTACTGCCAGCGAATGTGGCTGGAAAAGCGTGATCAAGGGGATAGCCCAGATCCCACAGGTGAAAAGGCCCAATCCCATCCCTAAACCGGCCAGCAAGAGCCAGCGTAGGGCGATGCGAGGGATAATCGGATAGCGGCGCATCAGTCCCCCTCCTCCTGATCATCGTTCTGGTTCTCAACGGGCAGCATGGGGGCGGCGGGATCTGGCCCCTGTGCCAGGCGTGTCAGTAGCGCGAGCGACGCTTCATCCACCGTTGTCAAGGTATGCAAGGCTTGCGACACGGCGATTTCGCCGAAGTCTTGCACTAAGCCTCCCAGAATCGCGCGCGTCACCTGCATGATCAACTCATCGCGTGTTAGGGTCGCCTGGTACTCATAGGGGTAGGTACGCTGCCGACGGCGCAAGAAATGCTTCTCGACGAGGCGGTTCATGACGGTCTGCACCGTTTTATAATTGGTCGCCGGTCCTAATCGCTGGCAGACCGCACCGATGGTCGTCCAGATCTGGTTGGTGTCCGCGTTCATGGACCATACCGCTTCCAGGATATCGGCTTCCAGTGTACCTAGCACGCGCCGCAATCCCGTGCTATCCAGGCGAAAGGTGCGAATATCAGCCGCCTCGTCATCTGTCATCGCCGTGGCTCCTCTGTCTTACGTGAATGTGCCGCTGATTATCCCACCACCGGCTCGTGCGGTCGTGCAGCTGGGGCGACGGGGCAACCCTTCCGCAGCACATGCACCCGCAGCCCGATGGTAACACCAAGGATCGCAAGCGACGCGACGCCCAGGAACGGGCGCACGGGATTGAAAAAGGTCATCGCCCCGCCCACTCCCAACAACAGAACCACCAGCTTGTTGCAGATGGGGCAACCAACCGAAAAGAAAGACAAGAGCATCCCGATAACACCGGAAGAGCCGTCGTTTTGCCGCTGTGGCAGCGGAAATAATAGGGTCAGCGCCACCAGTGGACCGATTAACAGCACCGAGGCAAGCCAGATTACATAATCCAGCGGCGCGGTGGGCGTCATGCGAATGAAGAAGTGATTCGGAATCAATACCGTTGGTATGCCGATCACCACTGCTGCTCCCACACTGGCTAAGACGGCGATGCCCCAAAAACGCCAGGTAAACATGGAGAACCCTTTCGCAAATCGTTGATGTGTACATCAGTTTGACTGACGCCGGCACATGTCTTATACTGTGTACAAAAGTCTTATACCACGTAAGACTTACAGAAAACAAGAGTGGATGCCGCGCGTTATCGTGTTTTCATGGTACACGCCCAAGTACGCAAAAGCAAGAGGTACTCACGCATGCAGTGGTGGTCACGCTTCTGGGAATATCTGACGATGCCGCAGCCAGAACCTCTCAGCGGGTTGGGTTGGACGTTGGTCAGCATCAGTTTATTCGTCGCGGTGGGTGGTCTACTGCTAGTCGTCGCTCCCGCGCTGATCACCCCACCCGCCTGGCGGCGCACTGGCAGCCGGCGGCTGGGTCCGTATGAGAAAGCCTTGCGTGCCGAGTGGCGGGTCAAAGTAGGAGCCGGCATCACGAGCCTCGCTTGCGGCTTCCTCGCGTCGTTGCTCCTGCACCTGCTGGGGACGCCCGGCTTGCGCATGCGCCTACTGCCGGCGCTCGTCATTGCCAGCGCGCTGATCAGCACCGGCATCGCGCTGGTCTACTACGTAGTTTGGTTTCCTCGGCTATTACGTGAAAGCCAGCGCCTGGACAAGCGCGAAGCCATGAACACCGCCAAAGGGAAGCCCAAAACGCGCATGGTGGCGACCGAGGTGAAACGCCAGGCGGGAGCCTTCGCCATGCCCACGAAAGCGATCATCGCCGCGTTGACTGCGATCTTTGTCTTCTATCTCCCTTATGCTGGTGTCTCGGTCCAAGACGGCCACGATCACATCATGCATATGCTGGGCGCGTTCTTCGTCGCTCCTTTCGCTGGGTATCTCATCGGTCTGGCGCTCAGTCTGGGGCAAGGGTTGCCGGACGGCTTCTTGCTACTGAAACTGCAACGCAAGCCGAGCAAACCACGGGCATCAGCATAGGGGTCGGCTGTCAAGCTTCTTTAAAGCATACGGCCCGTTGGTGGTAGCGATTAGTTGTGCTGCCAACCCAACGTGGTCCAATCTATAGAAAGTTGGCAGAAGGCCGGTGTAGGCTGATCTTCCGGCGGCGTGTTACCTGCATCCAAAATGGCTTGGCGGATGCTCGCTCCCACTTCAAAATGCAGATGGCACGCTTCGGTGAGATCAGCGACCTGGCGCGTGTGCAGCAGGTGTTGCACGAGCAATGTGCGCGCCATATTCGCCGCCAATTCTTCGCGATTCATCCAATCGAAAATTGCCTGCCACACGGTCACGCCTTTGCGGCGCGCGATAGCCTGCGCCGTTTCCCCATTATAGAGGCCGCGTAGCCCCCAATCTAGGAATTCGATCGAGCGAAAGAATTGCTCCATTTGCATCGCCTACTGCTCCTTTCCATGCACTGGTCATCACTGATCATCGATTAGGCTGATTCACATTGCTTTTGCATATCAGCATGATGGCACCGGCACGCTGATCATCCGATTCGTGGTGAGCGCGCCTTGGACCTGCGCCAGCGGCTCGCCGCCGCAGGCAGAGGTGATGGTGAGTACGATGCTGGTGCCAACCCCTGATTGTGGCTGTACATGGATGGTGTAACGCCCTTGCTTGACCGCGTTGGGAATAATCCATGACAGGGTAGGATTCAGCGTGCCATCTGAGGACCACCTGACCAGCCCAGTCGTAGGATCGACCGACCAGTAGTAGCGCAGAAAGCCGCCGAAGTAGGTGTGGTTGGGAACATCAGCGACATATTGGCCGGCAAAGCCAGCAGAACTGGCTTGCAGTAAGGCATCAGGGGGTGTATAGACACGCCAATATTCGACATATTTGTTGAAATACCCCGCGTTGTACACCGTTGCATAGATCGCTTGCTTTGTCTGATCCGTTGGTTGTCCGGTGACAGGATCAAGACTACCATGCAGCATTGGAATGGTGAAGCGATAGCCTGCCTGGAACGTGTGCAAGGCGCTCCCATCGCGCTGGAGTTGGATCTGATCGACCAATTGCAGATGGACATAGGGTTCCAGCTTCCACCCGGTTTCATCCGCGCGGCTCATCATCAATGCGTCATCTGTCCCCTGAAAGACCTCGTTCGATACCTGATCGTGGCGCAAAAACCCTTCCGCGGCAGCATCGGCGGGATAAACACTGGCGGATCGATCGCCGTTGGCAAACGCCAACGGGCCGGCATTGGCAGCCTGGTTCGCCGTCGGATCCGTGAAGTAGATTTGGATGTCCTTAGTATGCAGATCTTGCACTAGGTCACCGACAAAGCGCAGCAGTGCCGTTTTGGGCAGCGACCGCAGCCGTTCTTGCAGCGCCTGCGTGACCAATGCCGTGAAACGCTTTGTCGCGTCCGAAACCTGCGCACCACACGGCTGGTTGCCGACTTTACGCCCCGCAACGGTTTCTTGGTAATAGTGGATCAGGCGCTGCAAGTTGGCGGAGGTCACTTGCTGGCGATAGGGGCAGCCTATGGTCAGGGGTCCCGTGATGTCCAGCAACTGAGCGATGACCCGCGATTGGATAGCGATTACGCCGGCCATTGGGATGCGTTGCGCCGCGAACCCTGTGATTTCCCCTTTGGCATTGGTGATCGGCAAACGATCACCGCCAGCATAACAAGCTGCGTTGCTTATCGGCTGGGTAGCGCCATCGGGGCAATCGTAATACTGATACGGCGGTGGGTTGGGAACGGTAGGTACACTCAGTTCCTCATTGTGCAGATACCAAAGGGCATAGCGTGCCGCTTGCGGGAAATCCGGCGATAGGCCGGAATTACGCATGGCCCAGCCCAATTCGGTGCTGTCAAACCAAGGTTCGAGGTTCGCCAAAGACAGGTTATCATAGACCCGATACCGCTGGGTATTTGGCCCCGAATATGTCACCGGTTCAAGATAATGATACACATCTTGCAAGGCGATATGGCTGATGCGCCCGCCGTTGACGCCAATGACGGCGTATTGCCCCTGAAAGCCCCCAACGGGGCGGATCTCGGCGTTGTCGAGGGTCATCAGCAGATAGCCGACCGGGCCGTGGGTGATGCCCAGCAGCGTAGCCGCCGTCGAATTTGGCAGGTCCAAAAACTGCGTCATGACGTTGAGCGCGTTGGGCAGATATTGCGCGCCTTGTAACAGCGGCAGGATCTCGCCCTGTTGCTTGGACGAGAGCGCCGCCACCAGGATGTTGGGCGGCGTCGCCTTGATCAGATCGATCATCTGCGCCAGCGTCGGCTGGATTTGTTGGATGCTGCTGGCGATCTGGGCGAGATCGTCGGCCCCCAGGAGGGGCGTGTTGTTGGTGGTGCTGGAGGTGGCGATGGGCGAGGCGGTCAGCACCTTTGAGACGCTCACCAGCGTCGGCACCAGCGTCAGCAACATCTGCATGCCCACGATGCCGATATTGCTCAGCGCCAGACCGCTCTGCAACTTTGGCGCGACCTGGGGTACGCTGCCGGCCAGGGACAGAATGAAGTCAGGATGCGCCAGGCGGTCGTGCAGCGCCTGCATGTCATAGCGCGCGTGGTTGAGGTCGTTGCGCGCCGCCGCATCACGCTGGGCATCGGTCATCTGCGGCGCGCCTTTGCTCATACCAAGATCAGCACCCACATGCGTCAGCGAGTTCACCGCATCGGTCGCCAGTCCCTTGATCGAGAGGTAATCCGCCAGACCGGCTAGGCCCGTCCCCAGGCTCGTCAGCAAGACGACCCCCAGCAGGCACAGCGCCACCAGCACGCGCATCGCCCGTTGCGTCGGCTGCACCTCCTTGGCAAACTTGTGTTGTACCCAATTGAAGAACTGGATAACTGCGGCATGCTCTTTGCCGCCCGCCTTCTTGCCGGGACGTGGCAGGCTCACTTCCAGGGCGACGGAGGCCATCGTATAGGGATCGGGTCCGCCACCCCAAAGGTCGCGGCGCACCTCATCATCGCTCGCGCCATACCCGGCGCTCGGATAGTTCATGATATCAGCGACGGCCAAATCGGTTGCGGTCCACTGCACCCAGTCACGTCGCCAGGGATTGCGCCGGGGAGGGGCGGATGGATAAGGATCATTCCAGCCCGTCGCAGCAACATCTTCATCCCAAGCAGCATGTTCGTCGTGCGGTTCTGGGAAGCGTGGTATCCCTGTTGTTCCACGCGCCTCGCCAGGATGATGGCGAGCGGCGAGCGGTTCTTCGTCCCGGTGCCGCACTGGGGCTGCTGCCGGTGATTGCTGTTTGCGCTCCCTGGTAATGGGCGGTAGGAATTGTGGGCGGTGTGAGCGCTGTGAATGGTGCATACTCAACTGCAAGCCTCTCGGTGAGTAACGACACTGCCAGATTTGTCGGAAAGGATCGATATCCTGCGAGATCCAACCAGCGTATGCGCCACTCAAAAGTCTTACTCATTGTAAGACAGAAGCCTTAAAGCGGCAAGTCATTTCCTCGCGCTTTAGAGAAGAGTGCTGCGGACCAAGGTCGCTCTGGGGGTGCAGTCACTAGGACATTTGGGCGGTTCATTCGCCAGTAATGAGCGCGAGTGCGATGAGCGTTGTCTGAAAAGACAGCAGATCGCTGCATGAGGGCGAAAGGAAGGTCTCCGCTATGTCCCACCCGCCGGACGATCACACGCTCGTCTATCAGATTGCCAACGGCGATCAGGATGCGCTGGCCGCGCTGGCACAACGCTATCACCAGGCGCTGGGCCGTTACCTGATGTACCTGTTGGGTGGGTCGGCGGTGGATATCGAAGACATCTTACAAGAAGTCTATCTGGCGGTGTGGCGTGGGGCAAGCAGCTATCGGGGAGATGCCCAGGTACGTACCTGGCTCTTCCACATCGCCCACAATTGCGCGCTCAACGCCCGACTTTCCACCGCACGCCGGCCTTTGGGGCGAGCCGAGCCGCTGGACGAGGTGACGGCAACGGTGCCTTCCCCGGAAGATGCCATCACCTCCGCCGTCGATCTCGCCGCCGCCCTGGCCGCGCTCGCGCACAAGCATCGTGTAGTGGTGGAATTGGTGGCCCGGCAAGGCTTTTCCATCGAAGAGGCAGCGCAGATCCTCGCCATTCCGTCCGGTACCGTGCGCAGCCGCCTAACCTACGCACGGCGAGCCTTGTTGCAACGCCTGGGAAAGGAACCGATCCATGAGTGAAGATATTATCTGTATCGCCTGCCGCGACCTGCTGCCGCACGTTGTCAATGGTCACGCCAACCAGCACGCGCGTGATTTGGTCGAACAGCACGTGGCCACCTGCGCCATGTGCGAGCGTGAGTTGGTGGAATGGCAGATGCTCGCGCCAGCTTTCACCCATCCCCTGCCAGATGCTTTGCCTGCTGATTCTGTAGGGCGTGTGCTGGCACAGGTGCGCGCCCACATCGTCGCCGACGCTCCATTACCTGCCGGAGGAAGCCATATGGCACCAAGTGCAACGATGCCGCGCATTCCCACCACGCCCATACAACCGTTGACGCCCCCACAGCGCGCCCGCTCAATCCTGGTGAGCGTGGGGGCCGTGTTGCTGCTCAGCGCGCTCACCGCTGTCATCTTTGGCGTGCGCCCTCAGCCCGGCACGACAACACTCCCCGTGTCCGCCGCCCCCGTGACGGCAGCGCAACTCGCCGGTTTCGATCTGCGCGGGGTGGCCTTGCCATCAGCGACGGCAGGCTGGGCGGTGGGTGGCACGCTCCCCGATCCGCACTATAAGGGGCGCACGAGTCACGCGCCCTTTGTGCGCCCGATCCTCTTGCAGGAGCAAGAGGGCAAGTGGTATCGCGCGCCCGTCCCCGCCGGGCTGCTTGATCCCAGCATGGAACTGGTGAGCATCATCTTCGTGACCCCGACGGCGGGTTGGGCCATCGCCGTCAATCGCCTTCCACCGAATAGTGACGGCCTCCTCTTCAGTCAACTGCTGCATTACGACGGCTTACGATGGACAGTTCTGCCAACGCAATTTCCCGCGCATTTGAACGCGCTCGCCTTCACCGCACCGACGAATGGTTGGGCCGTGGGCGAACAAGCTGGCACGACCAGCCAGGCGCTGGTGCTGCACTTTGTTGGCACCACCTGGCAGACTGTGCAGAATCCGGCCTTCACGAACGTGTTGTTGACCGCCGTGGGAGCGACAGGGCATGATGTATGGGCCGCTGGCATGGATTATGCCCATGCTACCGGCCCGGATGGCAATGTGCCGGAAGTCGTGCTGCACTTCGACGGCGAACGGTGGACCTCCACTGCGCTCACGCCGGCGCGGGTGCGCATCGCCGCCATCGCCCTGGCACCGGACGGATCGGGCTGGGCAGCTGGCACCGGCCCCCCTGCCGCGACCGCCAGCGGGGCCGGCGCACCCGGTAGCCAGGCGAACGCTGTGCTCTTGCATCTGCACGGCGGCATCTGGACCGAACAGAACATCTCCGGCAGCACGCCTGGTCAGAGCATCGCCGGTTGGAATGCTCTGGCGCTGACGGCTGGCGGGACTGGCTGGGTCGTGGGCAGTGGCGGCGCACGCCTGACGCTGCCAGTGCGCGGCAATCCCAGCCCCGCCGCCGTTGCCCCGCCGGACCAGCAGCTAGCATTGCAAGGGATCGCCCTGCGCGATGCCGCAGACGGTTGGGCCGTCGGTGCAGGTGGTATGCTGCAACTCGCGCAGGGAATATGGCAGCGTTATACGCCATAATGGGTCAAGGAACGCCAGCTTTATAGGCGCGACCGGCGCGCATTCACTCCGCACACTCCTGCCAGTCATCGGCGCGGTCGAAGCGCGGGGCCATCTCGATGTGGTTGCGATGAAAGTCCCAGTGAAATTCATAGCCGGCAGGCACCTGCACGCCGGCCAGCGTGAGGTTCGTGCGGGCGCGATACAGCGGCTCGAAGGGGCAATTAGCCATCGCCGCAATCGTCACCAGCGTGCCGGCTTGCTCACCGGCGGCAACCTCATCCAGATATTGCTGCGCGTTGGCGGAGAGCGTATTGCCCATCTTCGCGCACAATTCCCGCATCTCATCCGCGCCAAATGGTGTGCTACGTAATTCGGCGCGGGCCGAAGGCGCGGCGACACGCCAGAGATCATCGGGCATGATCCGCTGATCATGATATGTGGAACGCGGCGCGGCAGCGACCGGAGCCGGCGCGCCCTGCCAACCGGGCATCGCCACCACCTGATTGAGCAGGAAGAGCGCCGCCAGCGCCTGCCACAACTGCGTTTCAGCTTGCTCATGCAGCTCCGGCGTGGTACTGCTTTGTGACACCTGCCCCACCAGATCTTCACCGAAGCGCAGTTGCGACTCCGCTTCGGCCAACAGCCGTTGCAGCGCCGTCAGATGGGTGGCGATCTCCGCTGGCGCGGGCTGTGTGGCATGGTCCACCGCTTGCTGGTATTCAGCCAGCAAGCCCGTCGCCCATTCGTGGACTTCGCGCGCCGCCGCGATCATCCCTTGCAAGTGGGGCAGCGGGCAGACGTGGCCCTGCGCTTCGACACGCGCTGCCAGCGCCAACGGCAGCGATTGGGTGGCGGCGTAAGTAGGATCGGCGAGCGCCGCCGCTGCCGCCTGCACGTTAGGCTGGATCTGGTGGCAGAGCGCGTTGGCCTGATCATACGTCACGTGCGGCAGGAAGCCGGCAGCAGCCGGATCGGCGGCATCATTGGCCGCAAGCAACTCCTGTACGATCACCTGATTGGTACGCGCGGCGCGCACGAAAGCGAGCGCATACCGATACTGGGCGTATGCTTCCCAGGGCATCGTACCACCGCTGATCGCCTGGGCGATGCGCTCATCCACCTGTTGCCAGAGATCGGCGATCTGGCTGGCGGCATTGAGATAGCCGCGCACATTCGCGTCGCTCACCTCGCCGCGCAACACCTGCGCGTAAAAGTTGCGCACGCCGTGACCCATCCCTCCGATAAAACTTTTGGCCGGCATGGTGATGCTCCTTTGCAGAAAACGTTTCTGTGTTGCACCATAGCACGGTCACTCTGGCAATGACAAGGGGATACATCATCCAGCGGTATATAAAGCGGTAGATTCCCTAAGACACAGGGCATGCTATCACCCCACGACCCGCACATGGACGATGACGATGGCGAATGCCGTGACTAGCGCGAGCGCCGCCAGCGCCGTCGTGATCATCTCGCGCTGCCCCTTCGGATGGGCTTCGGCACGCAGACGCAGCACCCCTTGGCGTCCTAGGACGTAAGCCGCGATTGCTGCAATGAAAAAAGCTCCGTTGAGGGGTCCGTGGCGCAAGACAGCGATCAGTGTCGCCAGCCCCAAACTCAAGGTGAACGCTACCTCCAACAATTGCGTAGGAACCCGTCGCATGCCCACGCGCTGATCGGAAGACCAGATGCCCCAGCGGGAGGCGGTCGGCGGCCCACCGCAACAGCCGGCAAAAAAGCAGCCGATCCGGCCCACCGCCATCCCGGTGAACATCCCCGGTGCCGTTGCATCGAGAAAGGCACTCAGCGGCATGTGATGGGTTAGCAGCAGGGCAACTACTGCCAACGAGGTGCCGGTGACGAATCCCTGGACGCACCACCCCTTCCAATCACGCGCGCGCCAGTGTTTGACGAGGTACCACACCTTTGCGCCTGCGATGCCGGCCACGAGGGCAACAGCGTTGATGAACCCCACTGAGCCGAAAGCGAGATGGTCACGCCGTATGACCAGCGATTGGAGGACCAGCGCTAGCACGATGCCGACGATGACAAAGGTGATCCAGGCACCCGGCAGCACACCGGGGGCGCGCACAAAGGGCGTCAGACAGGTATGTGCCGGTGGTGGCGTCCTTTCTGCGGACCCAACGGTTGGCGGCATCCACCGTCGCCAGAAACGCGCGATTGGTTGGGGTGATGCCTGTGCAGGCGCAACATGACCATCTACGGGCTCGTGCTTCGTTTTGCGTGCGGCACCTGCCGATGGCTGGATGCGCGCTGTCACCGCCCATTTGCCGGGATGGATGTCTCGAATGCGCACCGTGACGGCGACCGAGCCGCTGCCGGAGATGACCTCGTCAACCGTCTCGTAGTGAACGAACTGATCAGCGAACTGCGACGGCCCCTCAACGTCAAGCCGTTGGCCGACAAACTTGATCGTCACTGCATAGGGGCGCGGTTGAGGTTCTGGCTCGAACCAATACGTTACCGCCAAAACCTCGGCGGATGCAGTCTCCCACAACGTGGGGATTTTGCTTGCCACGCTAGCCGGCTTGTTCGCCGGAGTGGTTGCGGGGGGGTGATGTGGTGCAGGCAGAGTCACTGCAGCCCGTGTAATTGCTGTTTGCCGCAGATGCGCTTTGGTTTTGTGTGCCATGCTAGGTATGCTCCTGTGCAAGGAATAGCAGCCATCCAATCGGCTTGCCATGATGAGGCAGGGCAAGTCTCCGGATGTGCAATGCCGCTCACCTCACCAGGAGAGAAGTCTGGCCTCTCCTCATGTCTTACACATTGTAAGAGATATATAGCGCTTTTTCAAGTCGTGCTGCGGTATTTCCGGCATCAGCAGTGGGTATTTTTACAGAAAGCCCGTACAGCCGCTTGGCCGAAAGGCGCAGCGGCTGCCAAGGTGCCGGGCGGGAACGGGGATACCTGCACGCTGTGCATCCTCATGGGCAGCTTTCCCCACGCGCCTTAGCACGCTTGCTATTCAGGGTGTCACCGTCACCCAACCGATCATGCCCTTTTGATAATGAAACATGCAGTAATATTCGTAGGTTCCCGGCTGGGAAAAGGTGTGACGATAGGTTGCGCCGGGAGGCATCATCCCACCGTTCATCATCCCACCGTTCATCACCCCGCCATCCATCATTCCGCCGCTGAACGTGACCGTGTGGTCATCCGTATCACGATTGATCCATGTGACTGTTGTCCCTTGCGGCACTTGAATGGAGGTCGGTTGAAAGAAGTCGCCGGTGATCGTCAACTGCGTGACGCCTGTTTGTGGTGTTCCCGGCGGAGAAGTCGGTGTGGGGCCACACATCATGCCGCCCATCATGCCGCCCTGGCCTTGATTCCCACACGTGGTCGTGCCACTACTGGGGGTCGCACTCGATGGTGTCGTCTGTTGCCCGGATGTATCGGCGGCATGCACAAGCGCCGCCGTGAGCGCCACGACCACGGCGAGTGCGGCAATCGCTCCGGTGATGCCTGCTAAGATACGGTAACGCATGTTGATTTCCTTTCCAGATGCGATCCTTGCAACTGCCGCATTGCTGCTTAGGACGACGGTGTGCCGTTCGCGATCCCAATCGTCTGCAAACCGATGGCCAAGGTGGTCATCTGCAAGATGCCATTGACCGTATACCTGATGGCCCCAGATGCATCAATAAAGTAGCTATCTGGCAGGGATGTCACGCCATACTGCCGGTTGACGGCGAGCTGGTAATCGGCGAGCAACGGATAGGTCAGGCCATAATCATTGCCAAACTGCCTGATCGCGTCCAGCGGTTCGCCCTGATCGACTCCCAGGATGACTAGTCCGGCCTGTTGATGCGCCTGCATCGTGCGTTCCAACAGCGGCGTCTCCGTGCGGCAAGGACCGCAGTAGGTGGCCCAGAAGTTGATCAGCACCGGATGGCCGCGATACTGCGCCAGGCTTACGGTATGGCCGGCGGCATCTGTCAGCGTGAAATTGGGAGCCGCTTGCCCGATCGGCAATAGAGACGATCCCGGCGTGCCGGCAGGCTGAAACAGGAACCAGGTGAACAACACGATCACCAGGGCGATCGCCACTCCTCCGAGCCAAAAGAAGCCATGTGGGCCAAGCCACCGGCGCACACGCTGGCGGGGCGGGCGCGTGGTGGCAGGGGAAGGTGCCGTATCAACCGCAACTCGCATAGAGAAACCTCACACAACTTACGAAGCTATTCTGATCATTTAGGCGGTCGGCGACCCAACACCACCACTGCACGGTGCGCCCGGTTCAGGGGTTTGGGGACCACTCTCATATTCCTTGATGAACTGGGCGATGCGCGGATCACTGGCGCCGGTCACCTTGAGTTGCAGCCCCCAGGCGGATGCGACGACCGGCGCTGGCAAACCAGGATAGGGCGAGAGGATCGCATGATTGTGTCCCTGCACGAGGTCGGCCAATTGGGTCACTTGTGTTGCCGGCAGGTTGGGCTGATAGGTGATCCACACGGCCCCGTGTTCGAGGGAATGCACGGCATTCTCGTTGGGGACCGGCGTGGCATAGATGCCGCAGTTCAGCCAGACGGGATTGTGATCGCCACCCACCGGCGGATTCTGGGTATACGTAACCTTTCCAGTGACATGGTTCCGTGAGAGATTCGCATACGTCACCACGCCGTGGATGGTCGGTGGGGGAGCCGAAGCTTGGATGATCAGCCAGACCACCAGGCCGAAGACAAGGATGCCGCCACCGATCGCGACGACTTGTTTCAGCCGTTTGGCGCGTTGTTCGCGTGCGCGCGCCAGACGGCGCTCTTCCTGACGTTGCGCAAACTCCGCTTGTCGTCGCTCCCTGGCCGGGTTGGTTTTGTTCGCTGGTGCTGGCGACGATGACGCAGCTTTGGGCTGACTAGATTTGACCGGCGAGGCCGACGGCGATGCTGCCGCAGGCGGTAATCCGGCTGTCTTGCGGGAGGGTGTTGCGGCGTGCGAATGGGTGACGGTATGCCCCGTCCGGTTGCGTAAATGACTCATCGGCCACCTCACGTTATGGGTGAACGGCGTTTTTGGTTGCGCGATCAGTCGCCGGAGCGTCAGCGAACCCGGTAATCGCCTGTTCGAGATCTTGCTGCTGTTTCTGCAATGCCGCCAGATCGGTGCGGAGTTGGGCAGCGCGCTCGGCGCGCGTCAACGCTACCGCCTTTGGTACAGACGATGCGGGCGGTGTGGGTACGGGGGTCGTGGGCGACACCGCATCTTGGGTCGCTCCCATCTTCCCCATGCCGCGCATCATGAGCCACATCATCAGGCCCATGCCCACAGGGCAGGCCAGCACGAACACGAGGGGCAACAGCGCGCTGAGCGCGAAGGGCGCGCGGAAGACGACCAACAGCAGGGCGGCTCCCAGGGTCAATCCGGTGATCCATTTCCAGTTGATTGGGCGATTAGTGAACATGTTGCGTCTCCTCGTTTATAGTGGTATGATCGCCTGGCATACGGCGCGCGCTACGCCGATCAAGTTCACGGCGGATCTGCCGCTCCGACGGTCGCCCGTAGGCGAAGGGTTGCCCGTCGAGCACGATGCCCGGCGGAAAGAGCAGGCCGCCCCTTTGGGCCAGCATCTGCCCTTCAGGCGTGGCGATATCCAGCGTCGTCACGACTAACCGATACTCCTGGGCGAGACGGGCGAACAGCGCCTGGGCCTGCTCACAAAAGGCGCAGTGCGCCTGCGTCAGGATCAGCACCTGCACGGTGTTACGCTCCGGTACCATGCACAGCCAGTCCTTTCTGGAGATCAGCCAGCAGGTTCAAGATGGGAACATACATCGTATAGTTCGGTGCGCCGCCGTAATCGGCCCGCCAGCGAATGCGCCCATCCGGCCCTACCACGATGAAGCTGTGGCCGTCGCGGCTAGTCCCCATCATGCCATACTGATTGGCCGAGTACGCTCCCGAAACACGCAGATTGGGATCGGAGAGGACGGGCAGGGTGATCCCCTCATCCGTCACCTTTTGTTGCAGATCGGCCAGCGGATCGGTGGTAATGCTCACCACCTCGTTGATGCCCAACGCCTGGAACTGGCTCAGGTGGGTGTTGATATCTTTGAGTTGATCCCAACAGGGCTGGCAGGTCAGCCCCTCTTGAAAATAGAGCAACACCGTTTTACCATGCTGGGCGCTGAGATCGAAGGTGTTGCCCGTTGTCGAAGGCAGCGTGAAGGTGGGCGCGACCTGGCCCATGCCGGGTTGGCCGACGGCATAGGGATACGCCCCCGCTTGCCCCGTCGCGCCACCCACGGAATGATTGACCAGGATGAAGATGATCAGCAAAACGATGAGTGCGCCACCCACGATACCAGCGATGCGCCACTGGGGCGGGAACGAGCGCTGGCGCACGGCGTGCCGGGAGGCGGGTCGTTGCGCGGTCGATGTGCGCACGCCACGCTCGTCGGTACGGGCAGCCACATCAGGCGTCGCGGCGGGTTTCCGAGGTGTGGCGGATACCGAGGCGGATGACAACGCACCGGCTGCCCCCTGCCGCCCATTGGACGCAACCGGCGTTCGCAGGGACTGGCGCGCGGTCGCTGTCCGGGGGCGATGGGATGTCGCGGTTTTATGAGACATGCAGTTCCTCTTTCGTGTGAGGTGCCTCTGCGTAGGGCGCATGCTCCGCTGCGGTAATCTGCGATTCATCAGCGGCAGGTGCCAGTTGCTGGAAGGCGCGGCGTGCGAGGATGACGAGCGCCCCCACCAGCGCCAGCGCCAACAGGCCGTTCGGGATCATGACCAGCAGCAGGGTCAGCAGGTGGCCGACATGTTGGAGCCAGGCCGCAAAGTTTTCTTGCCAGCCGGCGAGCTGCGGCATGGCATGGGCAGTCAGCCCGACCCAGATCATGGCCCCGCCGATGAATGCCAGCAGGATGCCGGTGGCGAGATCGGTGGCGCTGAGTGTGCGTTGGAGAGTGCCGATCTGCCAGGTGAAGGTACGGGGCCGGAAGAGTCGGTTCACCTGATCCCCATAGCGTTCCCAGAGCAACGCGATGATGAACAAGGGCGCGACCATACCGAACACGTAGGCCAATCCCAAGCCCAGCGCGGCACCAAAGGATGCCGCGACGCTGGAAAGTGCGATGACGCCGGCCAGCACCGGCGCGCAGCACGCGCTGGCCATCCCTGAAAAGATCCCCAGCGTATACACGCTGGCGACGCCGGCCTGGCCATTCGCGCGCCGTCCCGGCATGGGCAGGTGCAGTTCACCACCTAGCAAGGTATACGCCGCCAGCCCCAGCACGAGCAGGCCGCCCGCGACGTAGAGCAGGAGGTGTTGCTGGGTCATGATGCGCTGCACGACCGATGCGCCCAACGCGATCGGCAGAATAACCGTCGCGATCCCGCCCCCAAAGACGAAGGTCATTGCCACCAGCAGCCGCCGGTTCTGAAACGAACTGGCGAAATACGCGGGGAGCATCACCGAGATGCAGCACGGCGCGAAGAGCGCGATCATGCCGGCAATGATGGCGGCGGCAACAGAGCCGCCAAAGAAGAGACTACTGTCCATCAGTGTTCACCCCGCACTGATGCCTGCCACCGCGCGTCAGCTGAATGCGCGACTGCTTCCGCTTCCGCGATTACCGGCGACGGCTCCGCATGTAGTGCAGCGAGTTGCTCGGCCAGTGCCGCCTGGCGCTCGCGCACTTGGGCCAACTGTACCTGTAAGTCGGCTAAGGCGGCGTGATCGGTATCAGCATCTTCAACATCCGTGGTGGCTGACTGTGCCGCCTGGTTCATCGAACAGGCTGTCTGGCCTTGCGCACGCCACATGTTGAAGAACATGATGCCCATCGAGAGCGGGCAGATCGCCAGGGCGAGCGTCGGTAAGGCGACGATGAACAAATGTGGCTGCCAAAGGGCGACTCCCAGAGCGATCGCCGCGAGGCCAGCGACGACTTTCCAGTTGAAACAACATTCGAGCATTTTCATTGGTCTGCCTGCTCCTCAGCGCGCATCAGCAACAGCCGTCGCGCTGCACGCAGTCAAATGGGCTGGATGCATGAGGAATGGTTCTGCCCTCCAGCGCGCGAACAACGAGGGACATACTGCTCTTACTGACCATAGTATACTCCGCCAAAATACGAATATCAATGGTACTACCGTGAATAGTAGGTAAAGATTTGTACATGATTATAAGCGCACGGCTACCGTCGCGGGTCTAGGTGTTGGATGGCGGCTGTGGCATCGGTGTTCTACGGGGCATAGCGCGCCACGTCAATGCAGGGAAAGGAGCGCCGTCCCGATCAAAGCCAGCAAGCCACATCCTAGCACCGCCCCCAGCAGGGCGGTATAGATCTTCGCCGCCTGTTGTAATTCCATCAAGGCCGCTGGCGGTGCGGGATCGTGCCGCATGAGTCGCTTGATACGCGCGTGAAGCGCCTCTCCTCTGCTGGTGAAACCCAGCACGTGCAATCCTGGCGGCGGTGCCACAGTATGGTGCCAGACCTTGCCCAGCGCGCTGGCCAGCGCCAGCGGACGCTGCGTGACGGCGACGGCGCGCTCATCGCACGCCCATTCCTGATCGCTACGCAACTGCTGATAAGCCCGCCGACTAGCCGGCACGAACCACCAGGCGTCACGCAGGCACAGGGCCACCCAGCCCAGGCGATAATCGTTGCGCGCGATATGCGCCAATTCATGGGCAAGTACAGCTTCCTGTTCCTGGGGGTCTAAGTCTGTTACCAGCCAGGGGGCAACCACCAGCGTGGGCCGGAAGATCCCGCACGTCACCGCCGCCGACCCATTGTTCCGCCATGCACGCACCGGTGGCGTTCGCATTCTCATCCTGGCGGCAAGCTCGGCCACCGCTGTCTGCACCGCAACTGGTGCCTTCGCACTGGTGCGCCACAACCACCAGTACAGGAGGATGGCACGCAGGCCCGTCAGTACCAACGCCGCTATGCTCCACAGTGCAACACCCAGCGCGAGCCATCGCAAGCCGATCTGCCAGATGACCTGCGCATCCAAGCAATGGACAGGTACCGCCATACAGGTGTGAGTGGCAGCAAAGCAAAAATGCAGGATGAGAAGGAGCGCACCTGACAGGAGCAGGGGGGCCACGAGGAGAAACAGGTGCAACCGGCGGCGGGCCGGCCAACTACGCCAGTCGTAGGACCAGGGCGTCTTTCCGCGCCATCCCAGCAGGCCGAGTGCCACAGTCGTGAGGAGCAAAGTTGGCACGGTCATGCCTCTTCTTCCTGCGCCCGCCGCCGTGCGATCTCCGCGATCAATCGCTGCGCCTGGGCGGTCTCGGCGGCATTGGGCGAGGATGCCAGTGCATCCAGCGTTGGGCCGGCAAAACTGACCAGCAGATCATCAACGATCTGCCGAACGAAGCGCGCCACGAAGTCTGGCTGGGACAAGACTGGGTAATAGATAAACGTCTGCTCTTGCTTTTCGACGCGCAGGAGGCCTTTCTTGGCCAAGCGTTGCATCGTACTCATAATCGTGGTATAGGCAAGTTTGCGCCGCTCGTAGAGGATGACGAAGATGTCACGCACAGCCGTTCCTTGCTCGGCGGACCTGGCCCAGATCAACTCCATGATCTCGGCTTCCAGATCACCAAGCACTTTGCGAATGCCGGGCCGATCCAGGTGGATGGTGGCAAAGTCCGGTTCGGATGGCATAATAGATACCCTTTTATCGTGTAGGTGTCATATCCTAGTATATCTTGCCAGAATACGCCTGGCAAGAGTACGAGGCCCAATCGTCGGGAGATATACCCAAGAAACCCTGACATAAGATCAGGTATCCTCCTGATGTATCAGTGGTCATGAAGACTTACACTGAGAGTTGGAGAGATCTCTTCTTTCCTGGCATGTCTGATACATGCTCTTCAAATTGAGCGTTCTCCGCCGACGGGATTTGGCCCGCTCAAACCTCTATGGCGACTGGCAGAGATTCTGACTCTGGCAGGGACAGGGTTTCAACCTCTACAAGGTGGTGAGGGAAATGGCTCAAAACGACAAAGAATCGTCGCGTACTCCCCAGGAATATGAAGTGCTATCCGGCGGCGGTGCCGAGAGCGCCGAGATTGCACGGCAAGGGTTGAGCCGCCGGCAGTTGCTGCGCGGCACCATTGGCTTGGCAGCGGGCTTGATCGGTGTCGAATCCGTCGGCGCAGGCATCGTGATGATCTACCCGACGCTGGTCGGCAAGTTCGGCAGCAAAATCACCCTGCAACCGAAAAAAAACTACCCAGCGGCTCCGCTGGCGGGGTTCGATATCGAGAAAGGCAAGGGCGTCTTCTATGAATACACTGCCCTCTCGTATATCGTGCATCTCACGAAGGATACGCCCTGGCAGTTGCACGGACAGGAGTTGCAGAACATCCTGGATTCGGAGTGGATCGTACAAGATCCGACCGACGGGACGTATTGGGCGGCGATTTACCAGCGGTGCGTGCATCTGGGCTGCAAGTTCAACTTCCGCACCGACTGCCGCAGCTTCAAGTGTCCCTGCCACGGCTCGCACTACAATAACGATGGTGAGTGGCTCAGCGGTCCGGCACCACGCAGTGCTGATCGGTTTGAAATCGACATCAGCGGCAAGAACATTGTAGTGAATACCGGCAAGCTGAACCAACACGTGCAGCATCCCAGTCCCACCACCCTGTTGCTGACTGAACTGCCCGTTCAGATTCCCTGCAACACCTAACTGACGGGCTGACTCAGGTCGTCATGATCGGCACCCTTGTCTCCAACACTGGACATAAATATCTGGCATGTGATCAGTGCGGGTAGCACCTGCCGCTGGCAGGACGAAGGCCATCAACCGATCTTGCTAGCAAGCGGACATGCGCCAGCAATGAACTATTGGCCTGCGCAGACAGACTTGAATAGTGCCGTGAGATCCGCAGCATTCAACGACTGATCGGGGTGGACACGCACGGCCAACACGTGGCCCTCGGCACCGATGAGGACAATGGCCGCGGTATCGACGGGACCAGGGTTCGGCTGCGCGTAGTGAAACAGGCCATAGGCACTGCCAGCGGGATGCGCGTGCCATTCTGGCGCTTCGCTCAAGAGGGGAAAGCTCAGGTGCAACGTCTGGGCGACCTCGGCTTGCGTCGCCGGTGTGTCCGTCGAGATGGCCGCCAGGTGGAGATGACAGGCTTGCATCTGAGCCGTGAGCGCCGCCAGAGTGCGGAGTTGCGTCTGACTTGCGGTGGCCCGCACCGATGGCAGAAACAGCAGGGCTACGGGTTGCCCGCGTTGCTGGGCAAGGGTGAAGTTGCCGCCGGTGGTCGCCGGCAGGGTGATGGCCGGGGCGATTGCGCCGACTCGGAAGAGAGGCGTCCCTTCGGCGCGTTCCAACCCCATCCCGCTGCCCACTAGCAGGATCAGAACCACCAGCACGCCCGGCACCAGCACGGAGCGCACACGCGGAGCCAGCGACGGCAGCACCAGCAGACCGATCACAAACACAGCCAGGATGGGAACCGCGACGGGCAAGATTTCGTCAAGGCTGATATGGAAAAGAAATACGTCCATCCAATCTCGATGATAGGGACCGATGCTATAGATGATATCGGGCGTTATCGCCCATAATGCGCCCAGAAGGAGCCAGCCGCCATCATAACGGCGACGGAGGCGCCCGCGCTCTGCCAAAGCCAGGAGCACCGTCAACGCCACCAGCCATCCCATCAACGTGTGCAAGAAGAAGTGATTCGCACCGTCGTAGCGGATATAGAAGATGAGTGCCGGCAGCAACAACACCTGCGGTCCTAGAAGGGTGAGGAGATCCCGCCAGAGATATGGACGCTGCTGGGTGGTCATGCGATCCGCTTCATTCATTGGGCTGTCGCTCCTTTGCGCGGTGTGTCACTGGATTACTGCCCTATCAGATGGCGCAGCCAGGCCAGTAGCGCAAGTTCAAGCAGTGCCAGGATGACGCCGCAAATCTCCGGCCACCATAGCACGTGCGCCTCGCCCTGCGCGGGCCACACCGCCGCGCTCAGAATCGTGCGATTGATGAGCGTAAAGGCCAGTACCACTCCGAATGCGCCAACGAATGCTAAAGGCAGCAAGAGCGATGCCCAGCCGGATGCCACCAGCAAGCCGAAGCCACCGCTGCCCAGCGCGATCACGCTGAGGTCGCCCCAGGTGGGTCGTGCCGAGCGTGGTGGGGCTGGGGTGACGGCGGCAGCCAGAGTTGGCACCAGGAAGACGCCCATCGCGATGCCGGCTAGCAGACCGGTGATGAGACGCACACGCAGATCGGGAGCGTAGGCATGGGGCAGTCCCAGGTCGTAGAAAAGGGCGTTGGTGCCATCGAAAGCCATCGCGGTGAAGCCCAGCACTACCAGCGCCAGCGCCCGTGGCGCGGGAAAGCGAAAGCGTTGCGCACGCGCGCTGGTGGCGAAGACGAGTACGACTGTGGTTACACCGGCGAACATGCCCAGCATACGCGCCTCGATGGGCAATTGCACACCGGCGATGGTGTAGGAGTGCGCGGGCCGTTGGGGGCAGATGCCCGCTAGCAGCGCCATTAGCCGTCTGATCGGGCTGGGCGCGATGCCGGGCAGGAGCATATCCCCCGCCACGACTGCGGCAACCAGTACCATTGATCGTCCCAGCGTCGTGCCGAGTAAGGTTTGCGCCAGCCGTGACCAGCGCGCGATAGGTGCGGCCACTGGGGTATGCGCCTTGGCTGACATGTCGTTCATGGCGTTTACCTCGAAGCAGAATGCGCCAGCGATCCCTAGATGCCGCGCACGCCCAGGCGATAGAACCAGGCGTTGAGATAGATGATCCAGCCATTGAAGATGATGATGCCCATCACTACCATCACCAGCCCCGTCACCCGCTCGATCGTCCCCAGATGCGGGCGCAGCCGGGCTAGCAACGGCGAGATCCGCGCGAAGGCGACGCCGCACAGGAGGAACGGCACACCCAGACCCACCGTGTAGGCCATCAGCAGGCCAATGCCACCAGCCAGCGTGCCAGATTGTGCGGCCAATACCAGGATGCCTGTCAGAACCGGGCCAATGCAGGGCGTCCAGCCGAGCGCATAGATGACGCCGATGGCGAACGACGCCGGGTAACTGCGTGCGGCGGGCCGCCAGTGAGCGCGCCCCTCGCGCTGCAATACGCCGATGCGCAGGATGCCGGCATAGTGCAGCCCCATGCCGATCAAGACGATTCCACCGATCTCGCTGAGTTGCAATTGGTGGCTTTTCAGAAAGCCGCCCAACACGCTGGCCGTCGCGCCCAGTGCGATGAAGATGACGCTGAAGCCAGTGACAAAAGCCAGTGCGTGCAGCAGGGGGGCGCGGCGTGACCACGCTGGCAGCAGCGCCACAACGGAGTCGACCGAGTGCATCCGCCCGACTGTCGGTCTTCTATCTGCTTCCAGCACGCTCGGCCCGGCTAGCTGCGCCAGGTAGGACGGCACTAATGGCAGGCAGCAGGGCGACAGAAACGATGCCAGGCCCGCGATGAAGGCGATGACGATGTTGAGATTGCTCATCGGCTTTCCTTTTTGGTGGTGCGCTTCACCGGCACCGCTTCGGGCGCGGCTGGGCGGAGCGGTATATTCCCCAAGGCCCGTGCGAACGTATCAAGATCGCGTTGCAGATTGATCGTGTGTTCTTTGAGCGCGGCCATGCGCACCTGATCACCTTGAATCTGCACCCAGAACCGGCGCGGGGGGAAGCCGAAAGTGGCATAAAGGCTCAGCACCAGCAGCGCCAGCACCGGCCACAACAGCGGTGAGCCGGCATCTTTCGTCACCAGCAGGACCGTCCCGCGTCGCAGCGCGGTGATCTGCATCCACCAACCGTTCGATAGCTTACAGCCATATGTGCCACTGGCAACAAACGCATTGGTCGCAGAATCAACACAAGCACCATTATAAATCCCGGCTCCCTGAAAAAGCAGCTTTTGTTGCGTGTCGAAGCCTTTGATACCCACTACCCACTGATTGTTGCCAATGAAGAATGATCCGACATTCATCGTCGCGCCATAGTTAGCAAGCGGCACGTTTTCGGCGTTGTTCGTCTGCAACACGTTGCCGCTGTTAGGATCCGGCTTGGTCGTGCGCTGGTCGAAGAGCGGAATGGGGCCGCTGTAGACTACCTGCCCGCTGGCATCGCGGAGGGATAAGCTGGTATACATCATGAACGATGCCTGGTGAAATGACACCCCCTGATAGGTGAGGGGATCATTCACACGAATGCGTTTTGCTGCGACGAGCTTGCCATCCTGGAAGACTTGCAGATCGGTGTAAAAGTCGGTCGGCATCATGCGTTGTGGATCGACGGTCATCACGAACTGCTGTGCGCGATACATGATATTGTGCGGTGTGCCGAGCGGATAGACCACTCCCATTGAGCCATCGGGCATGGGCGCGGTGTAGCTGAAGCCCGCCAGATTTTGGAAATAGGCGAAGATGGGGCGCGGTAAGAGGCGACTCGCGCTAGAAGCCGAGCCAAAGCCGCCCCAGCCGGTCAACACCGCACTGAGCATCGTGGCGATGAGGCTCGTATGGAAAACGAACGTCGCGAGCATTGACCACGTATGCTTATGGACGTAGAGGTACGTCGCCTCGTCATTTGATGACGGAGCCATCGCCACACGGAAGCCGCGACGCGCGAAGAACTGCCGCAGGTGCGCGGCGGTGGCCGTCGTCGTCCCGCCAGCCTCCACCGTCACGCCCACCTTCACTGGCGAGTTGACATAGAAGCCATCATTGCGCCTGAGCGATGGGTGACGAAATTTCTGCCAGATGCCTGGCATGCGGTTAAGCATGCCACCGACCAGAATGTTGATCGCCAGCAACACCACCAGCAGTTTGAAGTACCAGCTCGTGAAGATGGTGAACAGTTGCAGCCAGTTCATCAGATCCGTCGCGTTGCCATATTCCATCCGCGCGTTCGCTTGCAGCCAGGAAGCGTAGTCCTGGGGCGCAGCGACGACCTCGCGTGGTGCCTGGGTGACGAACACGCCCACCGTGCAGATGAGCAGCAGCACGACGATGAGGACGATGGCTGTGCGCACCGAGCCGAATAGCCCCCAAAGCGTGTCGAATGGGCGACGCATGAATGTTCGCCAGCGCGCCAGAGGACGCGCCCCACCTGCTGGCTGGCCGCGAATTGAAAGTGACCTTGTCATCGCCCATACCTCATATGTGTAGCTTGCTCATTTGATGGTTGCTTACAGTGACACGAACGGCTAAAGATGCACTAAGCTGCCGGTGGGAGGACTCCGCTACTACGTAGCCCTGTTGCCAGCGAATGCTGTTGCAAGATCCCGTTGACCGTGGCCAAGTTTCCGCTGCTTGTCGGCGCAGGAGGTGCGCGCTGAACAGAACACCACTACCTCTAGGAAGTCCAGCGTAATCGTAGTCTCCTTCACCAGATTTCTTATCCATTGTAAGACATGAGAGTCACTCTGGCAAGACATATCGGCGGGCGCGGCGCTGCATCAGGCGAACTTTCACCAAATCTTTTACCGGGTACGGTTCACCGGCCACAATGAAGGCAGGCTTTTGCCAGCAGTAGATCTCCAGCCAGCACGTGGAGGAGCATCTGCTGCACGCTGGAGATGCACGGTGTGCCTGGAAAATCCGTCGCAGGTAGCCGCACCATCATGAGGATGCCCGAAATCGCTTAGCAGGGATTTTGTCCCCAAAATGTCGGGATGCCAAGTAGCGGCATTTGCCGATCAAGTGAGGCGTACAGTTATAGCAGCCATTGTTTTACAACTCGCTCTTTTGAGAGGCGAATCATATTTTCGGGATGCTAAATAGCTCGGCGATATGGCTAAGAACCACTATGGTCAACTTCGTGACGCACTATTGGGGGACGTGTTGGACGAAGATAGGGGGACATGGTGCCGTGTAAAATCAGCGACTTCCCGTACACTGGAGTGTAGATGTACACGATCAGCGTGGGAGTGGTAACTCTTGAGCAGGCTGGTGTCCATCACGAGGTAACACCTCGGTTAGACGAAGAAGGGAGTTATATGGAGGAGTCATTTGCCGATTTGATCACAGGCTGCTGGGGCGCGGTGATAACGGCCATTACGCCCACTTGTTGGTCCTGGATGCCCCGCATTCCCGTTATTGCTGTGTGTTCCGAAGGACCGACGACGATTGAAATTGAGAAACGTTTGTCGGCGGCTGGCTTCGTTCCCCAGCATGGTGAGCCGGTGGCCACCATTTGCCAATTCTTCGGGGTAGGAGTCATCTTCGTGGTCTACCCAGATGATCAAACTGTTCTTTGGGTAATGCAGGAGGTGCAAGACTTCGCAACGTCCCATCCCGTCGTGTTGGGATTTGCCCCGCTCGTAGGGCGGCTACCAGGGGAAAAGGCTGACCTACCGCCGGCGGAGTATGGTACTCGTGGTGTTTGGTGGAGCGGCCAAGATCCGCAGGTACTCACAACAGATCAGATTGGAAAGAAGGGGGTGGAAACACTTGGCCTCATGCGCGCATTGATAAAGCTTCTCAGTGAGGGGTATGTTTGCGAAAAAGAACAGCAGCGTACTGTCATCTTGCTAATCCTGTTCTTTCGGCAGCAGTGGTCCCTGCTTGAGTTATATGATTGGGCGGCCACGCATCTGCTGGAACGAAAAAGCGGAGAATGCCGATCGATTACTTCTACTTCCCAGCGGTCCATAACCTGGACTGCTATATCAGGTATAGCCTCACGAACTCGACAGATGCCGAGGGTGTATCCGTGATGGTCTTTTCAAGTTACGTGATAAGGGAGTGGGCGAGCTAGTCCAACCCACATACCTGTTACCAAGCTGAATGCAGTATGTCAATGGCTGTCATGGCTCCAATTGAGGAGCTATCAGTAGTAAGGAGTAAGCAATGATCCGCTTTTTTTGTAACCGCAAAACTGGGGCTATCGTAGCAATCAACCATATGGCCTTTCGTGGCTGGGAGGCTATCGCGGGGACGCGAATCCTTGATCCCCATAAAGAATGGGGGCAACTTGCAATCACACGTCTTGGTTATTTGCCTGATAGTGATTTACGTAAAGACTGGTATGCCATTTCACGGGTATCAGCGTTGACTTATCATGGGCGCGTCTATGCTTTGGCTGTACTAAGGTGGGAACGGGAGAGCATTAGACCAGAAAGCCGCCATGAGCAAAAAGATGGGGATACGCTCGCGTAAGTTTTAACACGGGATTTTCAACGAAGGGTGAGCAGGCAACGCGGCTTTATGGCTAAAATAGTCTTGTGGGGGGGAAAGGATATGTTTTCCTATAGTCTTTAACTATACAACACCAACCATTCCATACCCCACAGGACAGGAAACACGAGGAGTATTCCGTATCTTAGCTACCATAGGGCGAAGGACGGAAGTTGAGCGAGGAAAGTGCCATGCCTAAACCGCGAACGGGATCATCCATCAAAGCCCAGTCGATGTGGGTATACTACCCGGAGGCCGGCGTGTATAGTTGGTCGGGACGCATCGAACGGACCCAGCAACTCCATCAGGCAGAACTAGTAACCGACGGCTATGCCCCGATACACATGGAGTCGCCCACCATGCTCGCCGCGCTTAAAGGACAACTCGCCTCATTGTTGACTATCAGCACGGACGATGTCGTACATCTCTGGGCTCCACGAGGGGCTATCGAGCAGGTGGAACAGTATCCGATCGTCCTCGCCTTCCGCGCCAGCATCACCCTGCACGAGCCGAGAGCGACCCTCCGCGTTCTCCAGTCGGTTCCACCACCAAGTCTTGGCGAATGTGCCCTTGTTTGGACGGCAGGCGCGTGGCGTCTCGTCGAACGCGAGGTACTCTATGCCGATGGCCACGCAATTCAGCGGCACCTGGCGGAAGCCATCGCCATGATGGCCACACCGGCGACTGAATGGTGGACCGAAGAGGACGCGCAGGTCGCCCAGGACTCGGAGGAACTGCAAGCATCCCTCCAAACGCACCTCGCCGACCTCGCAACCCAACGTCGGCGTCGTCAAGCCAGTCCAGCACGTTGGGAACAACAATGGCAAAACCTGCGCGCCCTCGCGCGCGAACTCGCTGAACACTACTGGATAACAACTCAAGGGAACACACGACTGGCAGTGGTGGACAAAGATACTTCCGTGATCATCGTCCCCGCCGATGCCTTGACCCAGCACATCATGCGCAGCCTCCTGTCGGGGGCCGAGTATGAGCGCGACCCCTCTCACCAAGTCGCCACCTGGCTCCCTCCAATGGGAGAACAGCCGGTAACGATCACGATCGCCCAAAATGATGGGGAGACCTGGACACACCTGATGGACGTGCTCGATCAATTAGGAGACGAAGCAGTCGATACCTTCTGCGCCGTTCTGGCACTAGCCTTGGCCACCAATGGAGGGGCCGCTTTAGCGCAAAGTTTTTATATCAGCCCGGATGATGTCCTGGCGCTGTGTGGCCGGCAGGAATCGCATCGAGCTTATACAGCACCCCAGCGCGCCGGCGTGATCAACATGATGAATTTGTTGGCACGTATCCAAGTGAGCGCGACCTTGCCCACAAAGCGACGAAATCGCGTCTATCGTCTCAATGGCCCGATCCTCCATTTGCTGGCAGAGACCATCGGTGAATACACTCTTGACACAGGAGAGATCGTCTGGCAAAGACGTAAAGTTGAATTGGGCAGTTGGGCGATGATAGCACCCCAGTTATCGCAACAAACGGTGCTTATGCTACGCAAGGTGTTAAGCTACCACCCCCAACGGGATCGCTTCGCCAAACGCCTTGGGCGCTTCTTGACGCTCCAATTCGCCGGCGGCAGCGCGGTGGAAGTCACAATGGGCCACCTGATCAAACAAGCTGGCATTCCCATCAATCGCAATAATGCCAACCGCACGCGACAAACCATCGAGCATGCGCTGGCCGAGTTGGAAAATGACGGCATCCTGGGGCGCGCCACCCTCATCGTCGAGAGTACCCCCAATTGGGAAGCACGGCAACAGCGCATCCAACTTTGTAGTCAGGGCTGGTGGACCGACTACGAACAGCAACTCTGGCGCTTGGAGCCGCCCCTACCCCTTGCTGGTCTGTTGGAAAGCGGCCGAGACTGATTCCTGCTGGGTCGCCAGGATGGGATGGGCCGATTGGGGCCAAATTTGCCAGATTCAACGGTGGACTTGCCAGATTCAACGGTGGGAATGTTCTAACCATGTTCTAGGGCCAAAGTGGCTCTACGTCAAAGATTCGGCGTGTTGCCCATGCAACTACCAGGGGGATATGACGCGATCAAGGTCTTGATCGATTGCCAGTTGCCATGTATACCGTTAGTAATCCGATCATAAAGGAGGGCTACCAAAATGGTCAGGCGGATTCAGGAAACTTTGTCTCTAGGTCATGATGACGGAGGTTTCCGAGAGTCCAAGGCTATAAGAAAACATGATCCCGCACAAAAAAAACCACGGAGGATATTCCCACCGTGGTCAAGCTGCTGTGCCATCCCTGCGCTAAAAATGGCACAGAAAGGATATGCCTTGTCCGATACCATCGCTCAATACAAACGCTAGTAACCAGCTAGTGTTTGTGCGGAGCTTATGACAGCAGCTAAGAAATGGGGCTATATAGCCCTACACAAGTTAAACAGGGATCAGTTCTTCGGCACCGGCGTACAAAACTGCGCCGAAGCCTGATCTACCGAGGAGCGTTCGTCCATAGGACCAACGCGAGAGGATTGTTGCACTCTGGAGTGCACATCGCTCCCTACCGATAGTATACCGGTTTCCGCGCGATGTGTCAATCCGGGCATTCGTTTGGCCTGAAACGGCTACGAAAGAGGATCGTCATGACCTACGCGCCCGCGCTTTCCCCCGCCCGGCCCCACCTTCCGGTGGATCCAGCCCAAGTAGCGCGCAAACGGGAGATGAGTAAGGCAATCTATGCCGGAGAGATGATTCCCAGCAGCGCTTTGCAACCGCACGAATTCTATGTGATGGTTCCCCATATCGTGCTGCGCGCGATCACTCGTGCTCGTCGCCTCACAGCCTCCCAGATGCGCTATCTGCTCTGCGTCCTCGAATTCGCCCCCTGGCACACGCTGCCTGGCTATGTCGTCGTGCGCCGCCACGGCGAGATTTGCTCGCCGACCATCGACGATTGGTCAGCCTGGCTCGGTGGCATGCAACCCCAGCAAATCTATACCCTGCGCCGCGAATTACATGCTTATAACATCATTCACTTTATCGCCGGCGATCCCACCAAAGTGACGCTTAATTTCGCGTGGGAAACCTGGGATACCGATGTTTTCCTCCCTCGACCGGCACGGCCTGGTGCGGGGCGACCCAGTTGCGCTATGAACAAATCGCCCATTGGTTCAAAAATAGTGGGGAACATGAATGAAGAGTTGAATACTCACGTGCTCCTGCCTGAAATTGCGGGGTTTGTGGAAGACAAATCTATGGATTTCTGCGCCGAAATTGATGGATTTGTCGCCGACGGCAGCCAAAGTATACGGGAAGCCGTGTTAGCACCTCCCTCTAAAAAACAACAAAAAAAACAGCAACAAAAGAAAACACCTGCTACCGCAGGTGCCACGCTTCGCATGACCACCGCCTCGGTTCATCTCGCGAATCCTGTTGTTGAAAGCGATACCTTCCTTGCACCAACGGTTCCATCACCGGCACAGGCAACGCGGGGAAAAGCATCACCTCTTGTCACTACAGCCCCCCCTCATTCCGCACGCCCCCCCCATCCTTCCCTACCGGAACGATGCGCCGGTGAGACGAACCGGGTGTATTGGACTCGTGCGCTGTTGAGGGTTGAACCGGCGTCAAAAGCGGCCCAGCGGGGTGTGATCCACGCGGCTGCCCGTGAACTGCTGGGCTTAGCGTTGAATCGGGAGGATCTACGCCTTTTGGGACAATTACGCCACGCAGCGACGAGTTGGGGGACAGTATTACACTGGATCCTCACAGCGAGTGATGCGACCGCTGTCGATGTCCGCGCCTATCTGTATGGCTTTATACGACAGACCACCACTCCTACGTCCAAGAAAATTTGGCTGCCGGAAGCAGCGGGGATGGGACCATTAGACGTGGCAGCAGACGAGGAGGCAAGGGAGGTGGGGGGCATGGAAGGTGCCGACTATGGAGAAGAGCCAACACAGGAGGCAGGTGCGCAAGCATTGGGGCGGAGCCTCCGTGCAACCCAGCTGTGGAAACTCCTAGATTTCGATATACTTCCTCCACCCAGCCGAAAGAACTATCTGGTGCGCCTGGTGGCGTTGCGCGAGCAAGGCACGTGGGATCAACGTGAGTTTTTGGTGGTCTTACGTCGGGTTGCCGCCTTGCTCACGGTGGCCCAATTCACGAAAACTGATGAACGCTGGCGGTTTCTTTTTAGCGAGATGGAACGGCGGGCAGTGTGGCACGGGGCAGCGTCCGATGGCCAGACCACCAGCAGCGGTGAGCCACTTCTTCCTAGCCCCGCTGCGCCAAAACCTGTTCGCGTAGCCAAGCGGGCATTCCAGTTACGTCGCGTTTGCGGAGCCAGCACTCCTTTCGGCAAGGCACTACTCGCCTATTTGGCGCTGGAAGAGCGCGCGGCACTGGAGGAGACGGCGGCGATCTTGGTGGAACATGACATATCCTCGGAAGAAGATGCACAGGTGCTGGCGGAGGCATGGCAACAAATGGTGCGCTTGAATACGACTATCCCTTCCCACGACCAGTGCGATCAATGGTTCGCGGCGGTTGAGGCCAGCGCACGTGTTCGGTGCCAGTAAAATGCCGTGCCTGCTGAATAGTTTCTCCAGCGGAGGTAGATGTGCGCCAGCGTTCTCACCAACTTGTGCTTCTGGGGAGCAAGAGGTAAACAAGTTTTGTGGCAGATAATCAATAGTTCTAGCATCACTATGCTAGCTCGCAGCGAGACCACTTCGTAGGATTACGATGATGCGCCTCAAGAAAGGACCAATGATGAGTGATCATGAATCGCCGCAATTGCATCCCACGTGGTATCGGGATAACCATCACGCCACCCGCTTCCTCACTTTAGCCCAGGCATTGGGGTTTGTTGTGACGCTCCATGCTGATACCTCTGTGCTTGAATTCACTAGTCCCACGCCTTTGACCGACGATGAGATCCAGGCAGTGATGTGGGCGACTGACCAGATGCCCCGCCGCGTTGGCCAGGAGCCATCTTTGCCAGCACATTCATTGGATCTTGCAGATTTGGTGCTATGGCACCAGACCTGGCGTACCGGCATGGCCCTGGCCGCTCACCTGGATCACTTGACTCCACCGCTGCCGGCAGCAGTGCATGTGCGCTTGGTGGCCTATTTGACGGCCATGCATGAAGCGAAAGCGAACTGGATCTTGCGCCGCTATGCGCAGCTGCTGTTGACCCCACTGGTTGGGGCAGTTTGGGAGCAAGTGGAGGCGACGACGCCGGACCACAAGGCTTTGCTCGCGGAGCGCCGTGATCTGTGGTTGGCGCATGAGCGCCGCTATCGCCAACGGCAACGAAAATGAGTCTGTGAAAAATCATGCCCTCCTCCGACTCTGGTGTCACCAACCTGAGCGAGGGTAGTCAGATGCACCAACTACGGCGAAGCATCCTCGTTATGGTGATTCAAAGGGATCCTGCTTCCCTCATCTAGCACAAGTTACAGAAAGGGACGCTACTCCAAGAATGTTTGGACTTTTTCATCATTCGCTTCGTCGGGCAACGCACCTGCGATGAACCCCAGACCACCACAGGCACTACACGGCGCGGGATATGAGACGCGCTGGAGGTAGCCGTTCCCCTGGCAAGCCTCACAGCGCAGACGCGGGCGCGGCAAGTAAGGACGAGTTGCGTGACATCGTGTACAACGCTCATATTCCTGGCCGCTCAGGGGATAAACGTCACGATACCAATCATGCGGTGGGCAAAAAGATACAGGCATGAGATCAGGATGTCCGACGGAAACGGTGCTGGCAACTGTTGACGGCGCGACGGGAGCAGCCGGAATGGGCAAGTGGTAGGCATGGCAGCGTAGGTGACAGGCCCAAGCCCGTGAAGGCTGCCAGATATCGGGAGCATTGAGGGGGACCAGATGTTCCACAATTGGGCGATTCCAATGCCAATCGAAATCAGTTTCATTATGGCTGATGGTTTCACCACAACGCCGGCAACGCCAGGTATCTCTGGCAAAAAGCGTCCTGGGATGAGGCGACCAGGCTTTGAGTTGGTTACATTGCTGATGGGCCAGTGACAAGTTGGCGAGGGCGTGGCGTAAGCCGTTGTAGCTGAGGGGGCGAATATGATCGATGGTGCATGCCCACGGTCCATCCTTACAGGCTGCATCAACTGGCAAACGGCATAAATAACAAATGCCGCCGTCTCGTTCGTAGACCTGCGCACGGCGTTGGGGACTTATGGCTGTATGGTGATGTGGGCCGTAAAATCCCAGGGTAGCAGTGATTTGCAAAGCTGCTTTGATCCAACGAAACGCTGCCCGATAGACGGCATCAAAGGCGGTCAACAGCGTTGCATCTGTCATGTCGTGCATCTCCTGCTTATGCTTGCCGTTACTTCCAGTCGCGTCGATGATTGCCTTTTGTTCGTATACATCCTAATGCTTGCTTTCGTGAGGCTCCTGCTGGCAATACCAAGGAGGGGGGTGAATGGTGATGGACTTGCACCGCCAGGTAGGCAGCCGATGGATAACGTAGATGTATTGGTCGTCTGCGCTGGGACAACTGATGAAGAAGCCGACCGCATAGCAATTCGCCTACGCCAACGTGGCTACGAAACGTTCGTCATCACCGCTCTCGAAGCTATCTTACCTTGGTTTACCCTCTTCCGGGCGCAACAGACGACGGCTACATACCTGCTGCGCTCATCACCTCTGCGCCTGTGCCAGCGCCATGCATGGCCGATTGTTCCCGTGGTTGTCGTGTTCCCACGGGAACTACGCCGGCAACTGGCAAACCAGCTCCAACTGCCACGGTTAGAATCGTCCTCTCACTCATAAAGCAAATGATGGTAACTTCGTTGTGCCAGGTATTGTAACTCTCGCTGCACTGTCAGCGCCAACGCTTCCACGGTCACTGAATACCAGTGGGTCGGTAATGGCAAGTACCCGATGAAACCGTGATCGGCAATGACGAATACGACCGCTGGGCCAACTCCTGGCCCGTCACCGCCCAGCGAACGTCTAGCGTGGTGCAATAAACAGGGTGACAGTCTTAGATCCAGCACAATGATCGCTGGCAGTGTCGTTAGAATGGCATGCAGCCACTCCTGTGTCGTGAAGACGGCCACCACCGCACCTACCCCCCACTGCCACATCTTTTCCTCCAACACTAAAGCGTCAGCGAGATGATCGCTCACAACCAAAAGATCCGCATTGTCTTTCATACTGATCGCCTCCCCTTGATAGGTATTGCCATCAGCTTCCGCAAATCGACCAGTTATAGCAAGCGATGGGCAGAAAAGCATGGGATATGGCAATACCCAAAGACAGGCAGCGCGCCATGTGCATCTGGCTCCGGCACATGGCGGCCTGCCAGGGAGGACTTCATCCGATGACCACACCATCCCTTGCCGCTCAGTTGGACCAACATCAGGAGATCGCCGCCCGTTCGGCGGCATTGGCGATCCTGGCACGTGATGGCCAGGCACGCATCGATCGTTTCTTTCGCACGCGTGGCGTGGCCGATGCGGATGAGCGGGCGGATCTCTGTGCTACCGTGTGGGAAACGGTCGCGCGGAAGGTGTTGCAGGGTGAGTTCGATGCGCAACGTTGCCAGGCAGAGATCAGCTATGTACTCGGCATTGCCACGCTGGTTCTTCAGCATTATCGTTCGCGCGACCGCCGGCTCACCGGCCAAATCGTGACGCTGGACGCCGATTTTGACCTCGGAGAAGAATGCAGCGATCTCGTGGAGATTGAAGATACCCTAGATCGCGCGAGCCGCTATCAGCTTTTGCTAGAACGCCTCGATGAGGATTCGCGCGCCATCGCGCACGAGATCTGGACCAATGGCTACAATCCCGCTGCCATCGCAACCGCCCTTGGTCGCAATATCAAAACGATTCGCAGTCGTATCAAGACCATTGCATGTGTCTTGCAAACGATTCGCGCTGAGGAAAGCTAAGATGTACCGCACCCCTCATCCTGATCCCGCAGCCCTCATCGTGCGGTTGCGCCAACGTGGTTATATTATCAGCCATACCGATCCCGCATGCTTACAGCCTTTTCTGGACGCCGCCACCGACATGGGCCGCCTCTTACGCATTGCCCGCGAGTTTTTAGAGGAGACCCCATCTGGGATCAGCATTGATCCTACGACCCAATGGTTGTGGGAACAGGGACTTGCCTTGCCGGAAGAAGTCGCCCAGGGCCAGGTACGCACGGTGCTACGCCTATATGCGGATGCGGCTTTCCGCCACACCAATGCCTCTGTCGCTGAACTGCTCGTAGCCGATATGCGCGTCCTGCACAGCGCGCTCAGAGCCACCTGTGCTTTCCCGGCTGATTCAGTCTAGCTCGGACGCACATTACTTACTTCTTCTGAGCGAAAGTAATTCACCATCTGGCATTGCTGCTTGAGCAACCCATCAGGCGATAGCCACTCAACCTTTGAAAGAGGAGATCATGCAGGCTACCAACGAGATGCGTGCTTTTATCAGCCATAATCGTGCTGATAGTGATTTTTGCATCGCCATTGCCAATCGTTTGAAAGATCACGGTGTCATTACTTGGTTGGATGAACAAAACTTAACGCATGGTGAGCTGACAGAAACGATCATGCGCCAAATTCAGGTCAGTAATGTGTTCATTCCCATTTTTTCACCATCTGCCTTTGCTTCTGACTGGGTGTTAATGGAATGCAAGGTTGCGCTGAACTTGCGTCGACGTGAGCCTTCCCGGATCCTCATTCCTGTAACCGCTCAACCATTCGTCTATGAGCAGATACCGTCGGCGCTTTTCCTTTGGGAAGATTACCTGCGCATCGAAGCTAAAGCGGCCACCCCCACACCCCTCACTCCTGATGATGCAGTCACCCAATTGTTGCGCTATCTGGAATTATTGCCGCGTGACGATAAGAACGAGCCTTCGCTCATTCAACTCCAGGCAGGCGATCTCCTGCAACGCGGACGTGCGCTGCTGGCGCAAGGGAAATACGAAGAAGCATTCATGCCACTCGCTACTGCTGCACATGCTGATCCTGCCCTCTTCGATGCCTGGTATTGTAAGGGAACGGCCCTCGGACGACTTAAACATCTTAACGAGGCTCTCGCTGCTTTCGATCGAGCTAGATTGCTAGCGATCAATGAGGAAAAAGAGCGTATTAAAAAGAAGGAGAGAGCCTCTGATCAAGATCACCGGCCAAGCGGATGGTACGGGTATGGCTTCGCGCTTATGGCACTTGAGCGATATGATGAAGCGCTCTCCGCATTCAACTCAGCCATTTCTCTTGATCCGCAGTTCTCTGGTGCTGTAGTTGGCAAAGGTATGGCTCAAGATAAGCTAGGTCGGCCACGACGCGCTATCCGTTCTTTCGATCAGGCGCTAGAAATTGACCAACTTGCTGAACGGGCTGCTTATGGAAAAGGCAAATCACTCCAGAAAATTGGCCGAAAACATGAAGCCCTGCTTACAATTGAGCATGCTATCGCCACCGATCCCGATAATCCCGAAAATTGGATCGTCAAGGCTGATATGCTTGCCAGTCAGAAAGATCGGCTAGCTGATGCTGAAGAGTGTTATCGTATCGCCATCCGCCTCTTACCGGATACACCCCATTATCATAAGCAAGCATCAGAATATTGGACGAAGCTTGGGGATTTGTTCTTTGTACAAAAGACAACGGCCATGTTAGGTGAGGCACTCAAAGCCTATCAGCAGGCATGTAAGCTACATTCGCAAAATGTACAGGCATGGAGGAATATCATCTCGCTCACACAAACCGGTCCATTACGAAATAACAGCGTGTACCAGGAGGCACGCCAACGAGTAGATTATTTAGGTTCAGCTGAGCTTTAAGGCTATTGAATCATCTACTCACCCGATCTGGCTTGTGTCGTACAGATACACCTGGTGGTTCACTGCGCCAGCGGCCAAGTAGCGCCCGCCCGGCGACCAGGCCAGCGCCTGGATGGCGGCGGTCGTCGGCGCAAGGGTGAGCACAGTGCTCCCGGCAATCGTGTCAAAGAGGATTATTTGGCCGGTGCCTGTCCCCAACGCAATGAGCGTGCTGTTTGCTAGCCAGGTGACGGCACTGATGCCGGATGGTGGTGTGGTGATCGTGGCGATGCTCGTGGTCTGCGCATCAGCGAAGATCTGTGCCGGGGCGGCGGCGCTGGCGGCGACAACATGCGGCGTCTGCGTTGACCATGCCACCCCCGCGATCGCGCCATTCAAGGTGCGCGGACTGGCCACAGCAGCGAGAGCGGCAGCCGTGGCATTCTCCCAGATATACAGCGCCCCCTGTTGATCGCCGGAGGCCAGCCGGAAAACGTCCGCGCCACTCTGCCACGCAAGTGCCGCCACCCCAGCAGTATGACCCACAAGCGTTGCCAGCAGCGAACTGGCTGCCAGATCCCAGATCAGCACGTTCTTACCTGCGTTCGTCTCGTGGGCCTTATCGCCGGGCGCAACCAGGGCCGCCACGTCATGCGTCGGGTGCCATTGCGCCCGCAACGTATGGTAAGGCAGGTGCGCGATAATCGCTTGCTGGGCTACATTCCACACCTGTGCTGGCGCGCCGGCGGCACTCACCAGCAGGTAATGGCTATCGCGCGCCCAGGAGCAATCCGTCACACCGCCCGGCGCTGCCGCCGTTGTCAACTGGACCACCGGCGTACCTGGATGCGACGGATCCCAGAGATGTACCAGTGCGTCACCACCAGCGCCGGATGCCAGGCGCGTGCCATCTGGGCTGAACGCCAGTGTTTGCAGAGGTCCCGTGTGGGCTACCAACGTCGCCGGCGCTGGCACGTGGCCGCTAGGGTGGGATTGGAATGGGTTCAGGGAGGGGATGCTACCAGAAAAGTGGCGGACCAAGGCGGTGATGCCTGCAATGCCAAACACCCCCAGCGCGGCCCCCCCTGCAATCTTCAAGATGGTGCGCCGCGACGCCGGATCAGGCAGCCAGGCGGGCAGCGCTTCGTCTTCAGGATAGGGCGAGGGTGCGGAGGGCAGAGAAGCCGAAGACGGCAGTGGAACCACGGGCGGACGCGCGGCACGGCGAGTGCGTGGCAGGCGGCGCGGCGAGGGCGGGGCCATCAATTCCTGTTCACGGGTCGTCGGCCCACGCACGAGGGGATTATACTGCGCCGCCGGATCGGCCTGGCCAGCGTGACCTCCGGCAGTGGCAGCGGGCAGGACGACGCCCGCGTGCGATTCATTCAGATCCATCTGGCGCAGCGCTTCCGTCGGCGGACGGGGACCAACGGGGCCATCCAGCAGGAACGCGCTCGCGTTGGGCTGCGCATCGGGCTGTGGCGGGGTGGCCTCTCCTGCGTTGCTCCCCCTGGGAATCGTGGGGTCTACAACGACGGCAGGCATCTCCCGGCTGGGGCGCGTATCATTGGGATCACGCCATGTGGGTGGTTCCAGCGCCGGCGCTGCCGGATTGAGCGCGGCGGCCAATGCCTGCGCGAAGTCTGTGATGCTGGGATAGCGCTCCGTGGGCGTGCCAGCGAAGGCGCGGGCCATCACGGCATCCACCGTGGGAAATGCGGCGAGACCCGGCACGAGATCAGTCACCGGCACGATGGCGCTGCGTTGAGCCACCGGCACATCAGCGAAAGCAGCGCGCCCGGTGAACCAGCCATAGGCGAGCGCAGCCAGGGCGAACTGATCACTGGCCGGCACCGCTATATCGCGTACCGCTTCCGGTGCCAGATAGCGCCAGACCCGCGACTGACCGGGCGGCATCATCAGGGCCGCGTGATCATCGAGCAATGGCAGGAAGTCGCTCACCAATAGGGTGATGCGCTCGACATTGCGTTCCTCGGCCAGTAAAATGTTGCTGGGTTTGAGGTTGCCATGTACGATGCCGGCACGGTGAGCCTCAGCGAGGGCCGCGGCGATCTGGTGTACGAAGCCCAGCACAACGGGGGCTGGCAACGGCGGACGGAGCAACCGTTGAGCTTCCGGATCACCCAGCGATCCCGCGACCTGGATGCCTGTCACCGTATAGAGATACGGCGGCAGAACACCATAGTCACGCAGTGGGACGATGCCGGGGTGAAACAGGGTTGCGACAGCATCTGCGCGCCGGCGGAACGCATGTGCAGCTTGCCTGCGTCCCTGTTCTGTGAGGTCGTCGCGCAATTCCAACACCTTCACCGCCAACACACCCCCGCGTGCCTGACTGGCATAGGTCACGCCCAAGGCGCTGCGCCCCAATGTCTCCGTCAACTGGTACGTGCCGAGAGAGGTCATCCCCATCCTGCCGTCGCTCCTCCAGGCTGCATTTCCATCTCATCATAGCAGATTGCGGCTGGTCAGCCAAGAGGATTGACGCATTGCAACCCACCTGGTAATATAGTGCCAATTGACCAGAAGGTGAGCTTCGCCCTCTGGTCGCGCTATTTCGGGTCAACGCCGACTGTAATGGTGCGTGATACCAACGATTTGCGCCGGTAGGATTCGCTATTTTGCTCACGGATGAGATCGCCGCAACGGAGATGCGAAAGGACGGCTATGGGCATCGCAGCACTTTGGCAGCGAGTGGGGCGGAGGTTAGGCTGGATGGCGGAGCCGACTCCGTTGGAGCGCGCCCAGGCGCTCTTGCAGCGCGGTCAGATCGAAGAAGCCATCTTCCTCTGCCGTCACCAACTCTTCACATTGCTGTCGTCGTTGGCACAGGCCGCGCGCGTTGCCCGGCCCTCCGCCGGCGATCAGGATGAGCGCGCCTTCGCGATGAACGACGCGCTGTATCAGATGGGCGTCTACGCGGAACCCATCTACAAATCGGTGCAGAACTGGTTGCAGATCGGCCAACTGGGGATCAATGGCAGCATCGAGCAAATCACGATCGGCGACGTGCAGGCGATGATCAGTTCCATGGCGAATTTACAGCGCCTCGTCGATGTCTCATTGGAACTGGCACGCACCGCGCGTGCGCCTACGGGTGAACCTTCCCTGCCCCGCATGCAGGCCGATATCCTCCCGCCCCGTCCACCCGCCCGCCCCACACCTGCACCGGCTCCCCGTCCGCAGCCGCGCCAGTTGACGGCTCCCGGTGCGCCGCCGCTGGCCTTCACCACGGAGCGCGCCCCCGCTGTGGTCGGCGTGCTGCCCCGCGCGCCCCACTTTGTCGGACGCGGGCATACCGTGATGCGCCTCGCCGGGCTGTTGCGTCAGGGCCGCCATGTGGCGTTGGTGCCGTTAGCGACCGGTGCGGCGGGCATGGGACTTTCGGCAGTGGCCGCGGAAACCCTGGCCCTGCTGGCCAGCGATACGCCGCCTGCGTTTCCCGGCGGCATCATCGCCCTGGATGCCTATGCTCGACAAGGTGAAGATGCCCTCCGCTGGGCTTATACAGAGATCGGCGCGGCCTGGCGTGTTCCCGCCGTCGCCCAGGCCACCACGCTCAGCGGGCAGGAACGCGAGTTGCGGCGCGTGTTGCTCAACCGGCAGACGCTCATTGCACTGGACCACGTGGAGATGGGCTTTCCCATTGCGCGCCTGGTCGATACGTTAGCGGCTTGTGGTGCAACCGTGCTGCTTACGAGTCGCCATGTGCCACGCGCCGATCTGCTGAGCGTGATGCGTATGGAGCCACTGGCGAGTGGTCCCGCACTGACCTTGCTGCAAGAGCGTTACACGCGACTGGGCGGCGATCCGGACGATTGGAACGAGGCGGCGGCCCGCGAGATCGCGGATCTGGTTGAGCAGCGCCCCCTGGCGCTGGAACTGGCGACGACGCTGGCGACAGCGAGCATGACGCTGGTGACGCTGGCGCAACGGCTGGCCCACGCCGCGCAGCGCGGGCTGCTGGCGAGCCAGGGCGAGCCGAATCAGACGGTGCGCTACCTGCTAGATCTCGCGTTGAACCAGATGGATACGGCACGCCAGAATTGCCTGGCGGCGCTCGCCATTTTCGCCGGGCCGTCGTGGAGCGAAGACGCCGCGCTGACGGTCATTAGCGGGGTGGCGACGACCTTCGCGCCCGATGACAGCGGCGGTCTCCGCTCCGATGCCATCTTCGCGCAATTCACGCGCTATCATCTGGTGCAAAGCCTGCCATCGGCGATCGCGGGGGTGCGCTATCGCTTGCAGCCCTTTGTGCGCGGCCAACTCACTCGCCTCCTGCTGGATCGCCCCGTCATCACCGATTGGGCGGGCCACGCGCTGGCCGCATACTATGCCGGCGTGGCGCTCACGCGCCGCCGCCCTGGCGACCGCGACGCGCTGCGCGAGGACTACGTGAACTGCGAGGCCGGCTTGCAATGGGCGCACGCGCACAACGAGCCGGCTTTCGTCGTCTCGTATACGATGGGCCTCGCCCGCTTCTGGCAACGCGAGGGGTTGTGGATGGAGGCGGAACGATATCTCAACTGGGGCGTGCGCGCGGCCAATACCATCGGCGACCGCCCGCGTGAGGCGCAGCTTGCCCAGGAGCTTGGCACGATCTTGCACAGCCTCAAGCGCCGGTCCGAGGCGCTGGACTGGTACGAGCAGGCGCTGGCGATCTGGCGCGACCTGGGCAACACGCGCAGCGAGGCGGCGGCCCTGTTCGAACTGGGGCGGATGGCGCAGGAAACCGAGGATCTCACGGATGCCCATGCCTATTACGAAGCCAGCGTGCGTGCCGCCAAAGCCGGCGATGATGAGCAGGGGCAAGCGCGCGCTCTGCAAGCCCTTGGCCTCATCGAGGAAAGCCAGGGACAGATTGAAGCCGCCCGTCGCTGTTATGAACTGGTCTTCGAGATGCGCCAGCACGCCGGCGATGTCATCGGCCAGGCCGGCGCGCTCAACGTCCTGGGCGTGTTGGAATTCCGGCAGCAGCATTTTACGGCAGCCCGCGACCTGTTGACCACTAGCCTCACCCACGCCGTCGCCGCCGGCAATGACTTCTGGGAGGCAGAAGCGCATTTCTGGCTGGGGGAAGTCGCCTTCGCCGAGGGTGACAATCTGCATGCCCTGGAACAGTGGCAGCACGCTTTGCGCCTCTATATTCGCCAGGGGCGCATGCCCGACGCGGAAGAGGCCCAACGACGTATCACCCGTCTCACCGGCCCGGTGGCCTAGCTAGTCCAGCGGCACTGCTGGTACCAGCCCTTATGACCTTGATACTGACCGTAAAGGAGTCATCGCCTGCATGTACGACGATCCCAATTTCGACCTGCCCTCGGCCCGCAAGACACCCAGCGGTGATCCGCCCAGCGCGCCGTTTATTCCCGGCGGCAATCCGTGGAGCGCGCCGCTCACGCCAGATCACCGCCCGCCGCCCAGCGCGCCCTATGATCCTTCCAGCAGCCAGTGGGGCGGCTATGCCGCTGGCGACCCCCTCTCCACACCCTATAATACGCCGCTCGGTGGCAATGTGCCGCCACCGCCCCCTGGCCGCGCGCCGCAAGGGGGCCAGGCACCGCGTAAGCGTCGCCGTCTTGCCGCCATTCTGCTCAGCATCTTTTTCATCGGTCTTCTTGGTACTATCACCGGATATCTGCTGACGCGTGGCACGGGCGATTCGACGACAGCCACGACGACGACCGGCCCCGTCGCGGTGGCCACCGACAAGCCCACTGTGACGCCCACCCTCAAGCCAGGGCAAACACCCCTGCCCACCAAAGTGCCGACCGCGACCCCGCAGCCCACGGCTCCGCCGAACCAGCCTACCTATACGCCAGTGCCGACGAGTACCCCCGTTCCCTATGCGTCACGCGCTGTGGTGAGCTTCAAACGCTCGACGAAAGGGGTGAGCGTGGGATCGACCCTGACGGCGGCGACCAGTGGTGGCACCGTGTCGGCCACGCAGTACACGCCCTCAGTGACACAGGTGGCCTCTGCCGCCTTCGATGCGAACCAGAATCCAGGGCAAAGTATTACCTTCACGCTCACGGTCTACAACCATAGCACGACGAGTTCGATTACCAGTAGCGGTGTGCAAGTGCAAAGCACGGATGGCTTAGTGACGTGCGTCGTGCAAGGAAGCGTGACGATCCCTAAAGGGGGCAACGCGACTCAGCAATGTACCACCCCCGCCCAACATTTTAACGCGGCGAGCTGGGATGACACGACGGCGATCAAGAACCTGGAATATAAGGGCAGCAGCCCGGCGGGTGGGCAAGATCCTTCGTGGAACGTGCCTGCGGATTGCGCGACGAATTCAACCTACCTGAGCGCGGCCCACACGGCGGCTCAGGCGGCACTGCAAACCAAATTGAATGGGATGGTGAGCGGCCAGACCTTTTATGGCCCACAGTTCAGCTTCACTGATGGCTCGGCGACCTGTAGCCCGGTGGCCGGCACTACGGAATCTTCCGACTTTTCTTTCACCGTGGCGATCAATGGGAGCGCGGTGCAGACGACGTTCAACCCCACTCAGGTGAAAAGCTATCAGCAGACGCAGTTACAGAATGCGGCAGCAAACGTCGCGCCAGCGGGGAGTTATACACTGATCGGCTCAGCAGTGTGCGGCACGCCGTCGGTCGGAGCCACCACATCGACGAGCGCGACGATCACCTGTACCGCCAGCGGCACCGCCGGTTGGATCTGGAACAGCAGCAACGAGAATACGATTGCCAACCTCATCAACGGCGAATCGAAGGGATCGGCGCTCGCCGCGCTCAACTCAGTGCAAGGCATCGTTGCCGGCTCAGTTTCCATCTCGCTGACGGGGGGATCATATCTGCCGGTGAACGCCTCAGCGATCAGCTTCTCGATCAGCTAGCCGTCCCGCGCCGCTCTCGCGATTTCCTGTGAGGGCGGCACCTGCGCGGCATAGGCAATGGTAGCGAACTGCCGCATTGATAAAAGAAGGAAATAAAGAAGGAAATCAGGTATGGATCACGACGCCGATCAACCCTGGTGGTTACAGGGCGCGCCTGACGATGATGCCACCGGGGCGGACAGCAGCATCTATGATAGCGCGCCGATCCCACCGCCCCCGCCGCCGCCCATGCGCCCGACGGACGATAGCGCCTGGCTGCGCGATGCGCCTGGTGATTCCTTCGCGCCCGCCGGACCGCCGCACCCACCGCCCGGCGTCACGGTCAGCAATGGCTGGAGTCAGTCCTTCCCACGCACCCCGGCACCACCGCCCCCGCCCCCCGCAGCGCGCCCGTCGGCAGCTTCGCGCCGTCCCGCGCCGTCGTCGTCGGCGAATCCGCCTGCTCCGGTGCAGCGGCACAGTAATGCCGGCGTGCGCATCCTGCTGGTGATCTTCCTGGCGTTGCTCGCCACCACTATCGGCGTCACGCTGAAACGCTACGATCCGTCGCTGACCCCCAGCGGCCTCACGCTGCCCGGCCTCGGCTCCCCCCCGACGCCGACGGGCTACGCGCAATCCGCTCTCATCACCTTCACGCGCACCACGAAAACCGTCGCGGCACCTTCTTCCACCATCGTCGCCGCCACCGACGGCTCCGGCCAGGTCAAAGCCACCCAGCAAACCGCAAGCGTGACAGGTGCAGCAACGGGAGCGATTCAGGCAACATATCAAATCGCTAGCAATGTGATCTTTCCCTTGACAGTTATTAATAATTCACCCAATCCCATTCTTAGTGGCGGCTCGCTTATAGTCACCAGCAATGATGGCAAAGTAACTTGTGGATTAGAAGGATCAGTTACAGTACCTGCACATGGAAATGCTCAACAGAAGTGTGATGAACCAATAAAAACTGAACCTGCTGCTAGTTGGGATTACACCGATCCCTCCACCGGCCTTAATTACACCGGCGATAGTCCCGCCGGCGGCAACGCGGCCTATTACTATGTGCCGTCGAACTGCGGCGATCCCTCGGCGGCGGAAAGCGCGGTCCGCACGGCGTTGCAGGGGCAACTGGCACTCCCTGCCGGCAGCGCCCTGCTTTTTGGCCCGACCTACACCTTCGATACCCACAGCCTCGCGTGTACCCCTGCCGCTGGCACACAGCAAGGGAACTCGTTCACCTACGTCCAAAAGATCAATGCCACGGCCAGCCAGACGATCTATGCGCAGGCCGACGTGCAGGCATATCAGCTCGCTCAGGTGAAGGCCAAAATCCCCGCTGGCTATGAGTTGGTCTCCTCACAAATCTGCCCGAATGGTCCTCTTGTCGGTAATGGTGCCACAGCGACACGTGCAACGATCACCTGCCCGGCCACCGCCCTCGCCGGCTGGACCTGGACGCCCGCCGCGCTGACCGCCCTGGCAACAGCCATAACCACCGCCGATCCCGGAACGGCGAAGATCCAGTTGAACCAAACGCCAGGGATCGTTGCTGGTTCGGTAACGATTGCGCTCACAAATGGGTCGGAGTTGCCTCAGAATCCCGGCGTGATCACCTTCAAAGTGACGCCCTAGGTGCGAAAGAAGCTAGCTTGCAAACAGTCACCAGCGTGCGATTTGCATGAAGTAAAGGAGCGATTATTGCTATGCCACAAAAGTCTGTGCCGGCGTCACCACACACGGTTCTGGTCATCGACGATGATGTCGCTATTATACGGATGCTGACGCAAGTGCTCGCTGTGATCGGCCCCTATCAGGTGATCAGCGCCTTGAATGGCACTGCCGGCCTAGAGCAATGTATGGCTGGCATGCCCGATCTCGTCTTGATCGACATGTGCATGCCAACTTTGGACGGCGCGCAGGTGGTGCGCGCGTTACGCGGCGACCCGCGCACCGCGAATCTGCCGATCATCATGCTCTCGGCCTATAACCAACTTGCAGAGCGCCAACGTGGTCTTTACGCCGGCGTCGATTATTATCTACCCAAGCCATGCGATATCGACGTGCTGGCGACGGCGCTGCGCCAGGTGTTCGCGCTGGATGCGCAGCAGCGCGCGCACCGGCTTCGCACGCTGGCGGAAGCGCCGGGCGAGGTATAAACGTCTGCCCGTGCTAGCTCAAAAACCGTAAGGATACGTGATCCACTGAAAAGTCACCGCATTCGCGCTTACTTGTGTAAATAAAATTTTCCCTAGCCGACCGCCATTGCCCTTCAGGGCAATGGCGGTCCCGGTTTGCACCTCCGAGGTCGTCAACTGCGTGCCACTATAAGCAAGTGTGCGCAGCATGGGAAAATGCACGGCGTCGAAGCCGCCGGCGGGCAACGTGAGGGGCGCGGCGAGAGCGGCGTTGGGCAGTAGAATCTGGCCGGCTTGCCACTGTAAATCGACGGTAGCAGCGAGATCCATACTAAAGTTCGGTGTGTTGTTATTAAGCGTCCATGTGCCGGCTGTGAATGGTGCGATAGTGAGATCAACCGTATAGGAAACGATATTTTGATGCATGGTTGCATTATTAACACCAATGAATCGAGTAATCTGGCTGGTACTGCTGGAGATTGGCGAGGGTGATGTTTTCTTCCAGCACCACGTATCACAAGTGACGTGTTCATCGTTAGCTTGAGGAGTAGTGGTTGCCCATCCATCCGCAACAAGTTGTTGGTTCAAAACTGTTTGAAGTGTTGTGGCAGATATATTTGGCGAGCATAGAGCTAAAGATCGGTGTTGGTAGCCAGCGGATTCACTGTCCGCTGCGGCACTGACACTGAGGGAATCAGGGGGAAAGGCGACATCGGTGAAGTTGCTGCTCTGCGTGCTGGCTGGGGCCGCATGGGCGAAGGTGGGCAAGTCGGCACAGGTAATGGGGGCGGGCGATGACGTGGGCGGCAGGCTGGTGGTCAGGACGGATGAGCCGCTACCGGTGGTGCTGGTGACGCTGAGCATGCGCGTGACCGTGTTGCCGCGCTGCGTGGCCAGCACGGCCAAAAGGACGACTGCCAGCGCCACGATGCTGACACTCAAAGCGATCACCAGGATCGATGGTTGCCGGCGCGAGGGTGGGGGTGCTGTCGGTGGGGGTGGGCTGGCCGGCTGCGGCCACGGCTCATAGACCGGGCGCGTGGGCGGATCCGCTGAAAAACTTGCCCCTGGTCCCTGGTAAGGCTGAGTTTCACCAAAATTGTCGCGTGCCATCGCACATCACATCCTTTCGCCGATCAGAAGCCGTAGGGATACGTGATCCATTGCAACGTGATCGCCTGATCACTGACTTGTGTAAAATCTAATTTTGCAAACCGGCCATCATTGCCCTTCAGGGCAATGATGGCCCCGGCCACCACTCCTAGTGGCGCACCATTGTGATCGGAAAAGGAGAGTGCTTGCACCTGATGGTAGGTCGCGGCGAAGTCGTTGCCCGGTAGCGGCGCGTACAGGGCGTTGTCCAGCAACTGCACCCCCGCCGCCCCGGCGAATTGCAGATCAGCGAGGTCACTTTGATCGCAACTGAACGTCGGTGTCGCTGCATCCAACGTAAACGTGCCGCTGGTGAATGGGGTCAAAATAAGGTGGAGGGTATAGGTCGTCACATCCCCCGTTTGTTGAAGATTTTGCACCCCGACATACTGGATGAAGATACCTTTACTTTGAGGATCTGGTGGTCCATAGGAGTAACGCCAGCAGGGCGAACCACAGGTAATCTCGGCTGGCAATGTCGGCGGTGGCAGCGCGGTCCAGCCGGCTCCCGTGAGATTTTGCCCCAGGGTCGCCATCGCGGTGATGGACGTGCTGGGGGTGCAGACGTTGAGCGCGCGTTGCTGAAACCCGTTCGCCTCGCTATCCGCCCCCGCGCTGCGGCTGAGCGAACCGGCGGGAAACAGCACGGTGACATGTCGGCTGCCGGTTGTTGCCGCACTCGCCTGGGCGAATGCGGGTAGCGCGGCACAATTTCCCACGGACAGAGGCGTCGCGGTAGAGACTGCGGCTGGCGTAGTCGGGGTGGTTATCGCCGGCGTACTCGTCGGCCTGGGTACGCCAGCGGCGGTTGTAGTCTGCGAGGCTGTGGTTGGTTGGTGCTGCGCGAACAGCACACCAGCGAGAACCACCGCCAGGATGATACACGCTCCCAGCAAGAGCCATACTAGAGGCGCTGTGCGGCTTGGCGGTGGAGGCGGTGAGAATTGTGCTTGGCCCTGCTGACCTGGTGGCGGCTGAACACCGCCAAACCACGGCGTGGTCGGCTCATTATCCTGCATGCCTGGCCGCTGGGGCGGGTGCTGGTAGGGCTGTGTTTCATCCCCCGGTCGCATGTATATACTGCTCCTCTGGTAATGACCTCACACACGGCGCTGGCGTGCGACCATTAGTATAGCATGCTTACGGAAGCGCCGCACCTATTTTCTGCTGCTTTGTACGCAGTTGTTCCAACGCCTCTTTTCTCGTTGCTCCCCAGTGGAAACAGAGGCGTCACCTCATCCTTTCCTGTGGGAAGGAATCAACCCTTTGCAGCTTTTCTCGAACCCGCGCATATTCGCTTGGTTTACGCCGTGCATCGATCGCGTGCAGGGCTTGGCGTCCAGCTTCACGTGCAGATTGCACATCACGGGTCCACGCGACAGCATCCTTTTCCAGATAATGGCGCCACGCCCATGCCAAGTCTATATCCATGCGATCTTCAAAAGATATGGCTGCCCAAAATGGATCTCCCTCCACCAGAGCGCGATATTGCAAAAACAACTCCTCGCTATCCTCAAGGCGACCTTCAAACTGAGCAGCAATGCATAGTCCCCGCAAAACTTCTGGCTGAATCTTTTGTGCTGCCTCTTCAGTGATAGTCGCTGCGACGAGATAGAATTGACGGTTCGCTTCGACCAAATAATCATGATTTTTGTTCGCGTCATCCTGATACTGGTAGAGGTACATCCAAGCTAGGTGATAGTGTGTTGTTGCTAAAATTACTTGCTCTTCTGCCCGATCAGTATGCAGACTGTTAATGATTGCTTGCAGCCAAATCTCAGCTTTTTTGTAGCCAGGCCGCCTATTTCGATGAGTGCATTCTGTGATCACGTTGCCCAACTTTAGCGTCGTTGCTGCCCACCTCAGGAGAGCGATGTCAGGTGCAATCATCTCCGCTAAAGGTAACAGTGCCTCCACCGCGAGAAGCAAATCTGTAGGTTGCCACTCTGCCCGCTGTTCATACCAGTGTCCGATGTGCGTTTGATTATTGATCCAACGATCAGGCTCTTGCGCCGGATCAATCACAGACTGCGCTTGTTGTGTTGCAAAAAGGGCTGAATTCAAGCTTGTGAGTTCGCCATTCATCTCAAACATAATACCATGCACTTCGCCCACGTGTTCTTGAATCATCCCATACTCTGTCGGAAACGCTTCAGGAGTAAACGTTTTTAACGCTATTTCATAATGCTCAATTGATTGCTTATAATCTTCGATATCACGTCCACGTCGGCGAAAGGCATCGCCAAGTTCGCTTTCCCCTGCCGCTTGCTGGATCTCAAAACCTGTTGCTGGATAATGTTGTAATGCAAGGGATAGTGTTTTGATAGCTGCTGTTTGGGCATCATCGTTGTTTTCCATATCGGTCAAGCCCTCACTGAGGGCGCAACCTAAACGGCGCAGACCTTCGGCCCACTGGTAGGTATCCTTGCTCTCATCCAAGCATGGAAAATTGCTTTTGACTAAGGCTGTGACTAAAGTCTCTGTGGCTTTATTTGACTCTGCCAGCGTTGCGTGTGCATACCAATCACTGCAAGCATTACGATCTGCGATGATCTCGCTATCACAATCGGCTTCCACAAGCCACTTCGCCAGACGAAACATATCCTCATTGAATGCTGGCTGTCCTGGCACATAATGCAGATCACGTAGGCAGACCGTGAGATATTGTTGGATGGTAAGAGCCAAATTATTATTTTTCATAATGAGCCACCGATCAGCTAAAAGTTGCTCGATGCCCGCAATCCACGCTGCGTCATCTATGTCGAAAACCTCCTGAACAATACGCCGGATATAGGTATGTGGCCAGTGAATTCGATGCAAGGTGAATAGCAAGAATAGCACATGGAGTGTCTTTTGAGCTGCTGGCGGGAGTTGTTGCAGCGCCAGAGTTCTATCGCGCAAAGCAAGTAAAAGCGAACCGGGGCTGCCATCGAAGTTTGCTTCATCAAATAGCATATCAGAAGGTGCATGATCTTTGACCCAATGTATGAACGCATCCCATTGAACTGTCGGTAACGGTTCTAATGCACAGATGATAGCGCCGCGCATTAGACCAGACAGCCTTAGCGCGAGAGCGGTATAGGTCGAGGCCGGGCAAGTTGCGACGACGATGGCAGAATGGGCGCTTTGGCGTAGGTTCATGACCAGACGTACCAGCTTGCGGGCATCATCCTCTGTTCCCGCCAGTTGGTCGAGGTCATCCAGCCAGATCACAAGGCGTTTTTGAGCAAAGGGTGTGAGATCATCTTCAAGTACATGAGCATCAAAAGCAACCAGTGTATGATATGGGAAAACTTTGCGAATCGCTTCCAACGCAGTGCGTGTTTTACCGATTCCAGGTTCACCGGTCAACACCAGAACACCGCCTTTTTTCGCTGTTTCTCCAAGCGAGGCGCAAATTGCGTTGAAGCCTGGCCAAACAAAGTAAGCGATAAAAATACTGCCGGGGTAACTCCATTCGGGGATATGAATATGACGTACTAGCATGCTACGCACGCGGGTCATGAGTGCAATCGGATGTCCAATTGAATGGACGACCCAAAGCAAGGTTTCAAAGCAACCAAGGATCATAACGGGAAAAAGTAGATAGAGGGGATCGGTCACGATTGCCTGGAAAATCCACCAGGAGCGGAGTTGCAAGAAGGCGACTGATCCTTCTTGCAAATAAATCGAAATCATAGATGGGACATTACTCAAAACGATGGATACCAGCAAGGAAAGCAGTACCAACAATTGATGGTGGTACACATAATCGATCCTTTTGGCAAGCATACGTTGCTGTGATGATAACATAGCGGTGTGGTTCCTTTCCAACGTGCTAAAACAGGTCAGGCGGCTTTGATGCCATCGAGATGATGAATCCCTGCCGCACAAAACCAGCTTCAAAGGGCGATGAAATCGCGGCGAAAACCTTCACCTACGCCGAAGGTGCTTCGCCTTCAGGGGTTTGGGGAGTAACGGTTGCTATCAGGCTGTTGCCTTCTTGCCAATAATCGAAGTAGAGGCACAAGTGGTCGGGCCGGTGAGAATTCGTGCGCAAGTAAGCTTTCCGTGAACAGCGCCAGTACGTCGTGGTGATCTGCTTTTGCGCATCTTGGCGATGTTCAACCAGATACATCGTGGGCCACAATTTTTGCTGTAGATTGAAGAGGGTTTCAGCGAACTGTAGGGGTGCCTTAAGCACATGGATGTTGAATGCTCTGCGTCGTATCCCATTGGGAAGTGAGGATAATTCAACCACTTCGCTATAGCTCTGGGGGATGAGCAGCCATGTTGCCGTCTCTTCTGGGATGAGGAGATTGGCGAAAAGGAGTTGGTACTGATACAGCGGATCGAGTGGCACCACGAAAACACCGCTGCTATCCGCAGGCAAATAGTGTGGGGCAAAAGCGGCAAATTCACCGCGATCCCGAAGCATATCGTAGGCACGATCCAGAGCTTGATGGATAGCCGCGGTGAGTTCTCGTGCTGGCAAGGGTTGTTGGATCGTCTGCTGTAGTGCAAGGAGTGCCTGGCGGAGCGCTTCCGCCTGCGCTTCGCTCTGCGTCTGATGTACTGCCAACAGTTGCTGCACGTTTGCCATTACTGTCAAGAGTTCCTCGACTTGCGGGGTGGCCGTAGCATTCACCGGCGTACTCTGTATAAAGGCTTGTTGCAGCAGGGCTTCGATTCGCGTGAAAGCCGCTTCCTGATCGAATGGAAGCGCCTTGTGTTGCCAAAACCAGGGCATAGCAATTATTCCTTTCCAAAAATCAAAAGATCCGTGATGGGGTTCGTGCTGTCTTCTAGTTCCGTGACGAGGGCCATCGCATCATGCATCACCGTCAGATGAGGATTGCTCTGGTTGTGCTGGCGAATCTGATCGATGAACCAGCGCACAATGGCCGTCACTTTGCCAGACGTTATCTCAATCGGCAGGAAAAGACCCGCTTCCCATTGCCCAAGCGTGGGAGCATCTACCTGACCATCGGCCACTGGAATGACTAGGGGGGAATGTTCCAGGCATTGACGCGCCGCCTGGAGCAGCATGCCCAGGACGGATGCCCGTGCGAATAGTTCTTCCAGTTCCTGCCGTTCCTGGGAACTGGCTTGTGTTAAAAGCCTTGCGCGATGCAGCATGCGTTGCTGGGTGGTCAAACCATTGTTTGTCGTAATGTTATCCATGATACTCCTCACTGACCGCCAGAGCAACATAACGCTCCCGGCAGGCGGTCAATAGTTTTTTGTACGAGCGGCGCACACTGCTGACGCTGATCTGGAGTTCCTGAGCGATAGCAGGAAATGAATATTCCTCCAGCAGTAATTGCAGCAGGCGTTGCTCTTCATCGCTTGGGGCCAGGGCAGCTATCTGTTCAGCAAAATCGGTTGCCGCTTCCCAAGCAGCGATGGGGTCGGCGGCGAGGGCAACGTCCAAATCAGCAGGCCAATCACATTCATGGTGGGTTCGCGCCTGGTTGTTACGCTGCCATTCGTGGATGACGTACTTTGCAACCGCCAAAACATAAGCGGTAACGGGATGGCCTTGATGATGATAGTGGCCGTGTAAGACACTGGCACAGACGCGCATCCACGTCTCGTTGACAATATCCTCCGCTTCGGCTACCGCGCCACGGGCGCGTACAAAGCCAATGAGCGAGCTGGTCGCTGTTGTCACCAGGCGATCAAGCGCCTGCTCGCGGAGTGTCAAGGGTTGAGCAGCATCGAGTTGGGCTGAAAGGTGCAGTCCGTCCAGCATGATCATCTCCCTGGCAGGAGCAACGGGGCAGCACCCACGCCGTTAAGGTGACAGCCCATCCCCTGTATGGAAGATATGCAAAAGCACAGGACAACAATGCCAGCTTCTTAATCAAAGGCGAGAGGTGCAGCCCAAGCAACAACATAACGGTATTGGCTAATCGGTTCACATTTGGCATAACTACTCGAGTGATGTCCCCTTGCTGTTGGAGAAAGTAACTGCGTAGGTACGCATAGCCACAATAAACCCCCAACTGAAGTTCTCAGTCCTAGAGGTTGGACAGCAGGAGTAAGGCGTGGTATCACCTTATAAGAAGGTTTGTGCAAAACAGGCGTCCAACCAGAAGGGTAATCCCTACTTGAAGGAAATGGCTAGAAGAGGAGAAGGTAACAATGGAAGAAATGGGTGATTTGAATTTGACCATGGCACTGTTTGAGAATTTCACCATTCGCCGGACATGGCATGCAGGCAGATGGTTCTTTAGTGTGGTAGATATTATGGCCCCTCTCTCAGGTTCATCGAACCCACGACGGTACTGGACAGACTTAAAGCGAAGGCTCAAAGAAAAAGAAAAGCTGGATGTCAATGAATCAATCGTCCAAAGCTTAGCGCTGCCTGACGCCGATGGACGCATGCGTAAGACGGATTGTGCAGACATGGAAGGCATTCTCCGCCTGATTCAATCTGTTCCGTCACCCAATGCTGAACCGCTGAAACAATGGTTGGCACAAGTAGGCGCTGAAACACTGGAAGATAAGGACACTGACGCCTATATACTGCGCACGCGGCACAGATTAAAGCTGCACCTCCTTGATACTGCTCTGATGGAACTGGTTGCGTTTCGGGGTATCATCACCCCTGAGCAAAAACAGGCGTTACGCGATGCCAATTACGCCGGGCTGTATGGCTTGTCAGGTGAACAAGCATTAGTACGAATGCGACGGCTGCCTTTTGCGGCTGAGCCGGAAGAGTTCATGGGAACGCCGGAATACATCGCGAACGAGTTTCAGCGGTCCCAAACCGCCGAAGTGATTAAGAACCGCAATGTTCAAGGCGAGGAAGCGATTTTGCATGTCGCCGAGGATGTCGGCGTGCAGATCCGCCTCACCATCGAACGTATTGGTGGAACGATGCCGGAAAACATGACTATCTATCGAAGGCTGGCACGCGGCGAATGGATGACGCCCGAACTCCTGCATAGTGTTAGTTTCGATTGGAACGAGGAAGCAGAAGAAGTGGAAGATCGGGTCATTCCGATTTATGAGCTAGTGGAAGGTGAAAGTGAACCACAGCTTATAGAGGAGCGCCACATTAACCCTAAACCAGAGGACCAGTGAGATATGTACGCAATTTGCGTACATTGAGGAGAATGCAGGGGCGGCAACCCGTTCAACGAGATCTATTCAGCTTTCTCATCAATAATAGGGGCGGATGAGGACGATCACGCACGCTCATCAGGAAAAGCACGTTCGCTCGTGTGCTGCAACGGCAGGCGAAGCGTAAAAATAGCACCTGAACCTTCGGGAACATTGGCCACCGTCACCGTTCCCCCTAAACGTTCGGCCAGGCTGCGAACGAGGCTTAGCCCCAATCCAGTACCTCGTGTGCCACGATCGATTTCACGTTCCAGTCGCGTAAATTGCTCAAAGATGCGCTGCTGATCTTGGGATGGGATACCTGGTCCCTCATCGCGCACACTGAGGGTAAAGTGGCCATCGGCGATGGTATACTGAAGGGTAATCGGGGTGGTAGGCGGTGAATATTTCACAGCGTTGCTGAGCAGATTGCGCATGATCTGCTCTATCATCTGGCGATCGGTCAGGATGCGCACCTCAGTTGCGCCAAAAACCTGGAACCGCTCATGGCGCAGGGATGTTTCGGTTGAGATAAACATGCCCACGACCAGGTCCACCAATTCGGCAATCACCACTTCCTCCCAATGGACATCGGGATACCGCCCTAGTTCATATGTTTGTAGCATCAAGCGCATCATGGCTCCTAACGATTGTCCCTGCGTCGCTATTTGTTGCACGAACCGTCGAATGGTAGCGGGTTGTGCTTGCCACTCCTGATCGGTCATCTCTGCCAGTAAATCCGCATAGCCGACCATGCTGGCAAGTGGTGTTCGTAGCTCGTGGTGAATCGTTGCAACGATCTCGTCTTTGAAGCGCGCCATGTCTTCTTGTTGGGTTAATGCTGCGCGCAGCTCTTCGACCTTGCGCGAGTAATCGAGTGCGAGCGCGAAACGGTTCGTAAAACGTACCAACCACTCCCGATCTGCACGACCGTAGGGCAAGCCATCACTGCGCTCTCCAAGTGCGACAATAGCTACCAGACGCTCAGGTGTTTGCACGGGAACCAGCAAGGACCACCCAAATTGCTCATCATGACAACGCGGCTCAACTTGCCAATCAGCAAGGGTACGCGGTGAAAACGTGATCGAACGCGGAGATAATCGCACCTCGCCTGCCAGCACAGTGAAGGCGTGATCATCGCGTCGATACACCGCTAAATGCTCTGTGGGGATGGCGTGGACAATGGCCAGGAGCATTTCCTGGCCGACGACTTGTGGATCGGTCACCGCGATCTGAGCATGCGCGTTTTCTTGCAATAAGCGTCGATAGAGACCTACCTGCGTAAAAAGCTTTTGCTCAACGAACCATTGTAGCGCCATCCAATTGGGTGGCCCCAGCAGTAGGATGCTCCACATGAGGCAGAACCCCAGCAACTCTGTATCGGGAGGCACACCGGGAAATTGCCATTTGACGAGCGCCAGACCCGCGCCAGCAAGGGCGAATGATAGAAAAAAATAAATGGCGGGAATGATACTCTTGTAGATAAAAGTATCAAACGCGAGCAGTTGTCGCCGCAGCAAAACATACGCCAGTGCAAGCAATAAGATAATGACAGGGGTAACTATGAGTAAGGCAGAAACAACACTAATATCAATGTTAAAAAAATTAATTAAAATATAGAAGATTGAAAACGGGCCTAGAGCGATGAAAACAACAACGAACAGAAGTCGTGCTGTTTCATGATAAGATGACTTTGAACCAGCCAGATTTCCAAGAGCAACCGCCAGGAGAATCGAAAGAAAATAAATCGAATAAATTTGATTAGATAAAGCAAACCAATTGCTATGTTGAAAAGGGGCAATACATGCCAGAATAAATTCGCACGCTGTAAGAATGTCACATGTCGTTAGCACAACAAGCCATACCCACACTAACCATCGCTGGAAAGGTCGCCGGGCCAAAGGTAACACAAGCAGCACAATAAAAAGCCCTGCCAGGGAAGGAATCGTGACAAGCGGCGCTACCAGACTAAGTAGCAAAGCACTAGGGATTTGCGTGAGCGATGTTGGGATAAAACTTAGGGTCATGCCTGCGCTGCTGAGGAAGATCACTGTTAGCCAACCCGCAAGATCAAGTCGCGCATGAAGTAATACAATGAATGCCAACAGACAACTGAGGAGAGCGATGCTCAAATCAATCAAGGTGACAAAAAATGGGACACTAGGCAACGTTGCCGTAAATTGAGATGACTGAAGGCATTCTCCATCTGGTGAAGTAAGTACCACCATTTGCGCGGTATCGATTTGTTGTGCTGGTGTGGTCGCAGTTACGTCATTTAAGGTTGTTGATTGAGATGTGCGAAAGGCGCACACAGCATGGTTGACAAAATAAGAATAAGCATTTTTGTTATATTCGGCAGCAGCACTTGGATAAAGGATATCCCGAATTTGCCAGGAATAGATGAATGAACATGCTTCTTCCTGTAGACAGATCTGTTGGGCCTGCGGCTCCTGCCCTCCAAAGACGAATCCCCAGCGAGGGGTACCATTGATGTACAAAATAATGCCAAATAGGAGTACCAAAAGCTCGATACTCCCCAAAAACACTGCGCTTGGAAGACGACGTTGCCAGGTCGTCACCGGACGTTGCATTACTGATCGACCTTTCACAAATGTATGTTAGCATCGGCAATGAGGCTATGAATACATGCCCGCACTTCGGCAAGCCGAAAGGGCTTGAACAGGTAGGTGTTCGCTCCCGCATCAAGGCCAGGTTTCATCTCAGCATCCGCAACCACATGCGCCGTGAGTAACACGATGGGAAACTGGTGGGATTGCACCTGACGCAAATAGCGCACCACATCAATCCCATCCATGCGGGTATCAGGCAAACGGATATCAATGATTGCTAGATCAAACACCACTTCCTGGGCAAGGTGTAACGCCGCAATGCCGGTTGTCGCCGTCCTGACCTCATACCCGTCACGCTGCAAACCAACGACCAAAATTTCGACGATGGCAGGATCATCGTCAACTACTAGAATGCGCATCGCTCGATCCCCTCTGTAAACCACATACTCCCTAAGATCCCCATGACGGGGAGGAGACGCCTTCCTGCATTGTTATGTAGGAAAAGAAGTATGTCAATCACACTCAACCGCTATTCAGGGGACCCCACCATAATCTTTATCAAAAACATTATAACGGCAAATGAAGGTCTGTCAAGGATCATATAAGACGTTGTTTGCTCAAATGGAATCAGGCGGAGGTGGAAGAAAGGGCGGCAAATGTAGACTGGGATCATGACACGTGCAATCAGGGAAACGCGTGGGATCGCATTGATGCACAACGCGACCATGTGCTTTCCCACCTGCCTTAGCCGTCCGCTCCAGGGCAAATTGGAGAGCGAGGAGTGGATTGTAGAGCGGAAGATGAGAATGGCTGCCCCAAAATCGAGTTGTTTCTTGTTTTACGCCATGCCGCGCCAAGTATTCAGCCACACCCCGTACCGAACTGAGATCATCATGACTCTGATGAAACAGATGCTGTTGAACTGTGGTTCCTTGGTGTGCCAAGACCGTTTCAATGCGTTCGATACGCTCACTCTGATCTTGGATAATTTTTTCCAGGCGATTGACCAGCGCGATGAGCGACTCAAGCTCTTCCACAAGTTCCGGCTTTCCAGCGGCTTGCAACAATTCATTCGCGTCGATCCACCAGCGGCCATTGACCTGATGGGACGAAGGCAGCCATCCACGCTCAATCCAATCGCGGATCGTTTGGGGATGGCGCTTAACAAACTTTGCTGCCGCTCCTAAACTCCGCAGCCAGCGCTCGCTCATGCATTCACCTCGCCTGGTATCGTGCCACAGTTGGATAGCACGTACAAGGCGCGGGCAAGCAATAAAAACGAGGCTTACTCGCAACAAGATGATGTTTATCGATTATAATACATGGATTATGATAAGGTAATGCTTAGCTTTTACAAACATGTTGACAAAGCGGGTGGTATCAGGTATACTCGTAGTAAGCGAAAAGAAGGGCGTTGGCATAGGAAAAAAGGGTATCACCCCCGTGGTAGAGATTACCTCTCTCAAGAAAAGGAAAAGTGTTTGATGCAAACGACGAAAGATCTCGCTGCGTCCCCGCTTCACAAAGGGCAACCAGCACCCCAATCGCCAAGATGGCGTTGGACGGCGTTTTTTGGCCTTACGATGATCTCCCTCTTGATCTTTTTCGACGCCGGTGAAGGGAACGCCTTGAGCGGGATCTTGCCTCTGATCAAGCGAGACCTGCATTTGAACTTGCTCCAAGTCTTCATCCTGAGCTACGTATCCATTTTGTTTTACGCCGTTGGTGCCATTCCACTAGCATTGCTTGCTGACCGCATCAAGCGTATGCCCATCATCGCGATTGGGGGTATGCTTGCTGGAATGGTCGTTGCCCTAACGAGTGTGGCCGCTGGCTCATGGGGTGTGCTCGCAATATTGCGCGCCCTCTCCGGCGGCGGCGACGCCAGTTATTCGGCACCGTTACTTTCCGCCGGCACGGACTTTGTGCAGGAGCAACAACGCACGGGTTTTATGGCATGGACGCTGATGCTGGGGGCTGCCGGGGCAGTTTTTGGTGCGGCGAGCGCTTCGCTCATCGCTGTTACGTTCGGTTGGCATGCGGTCTTCTTGATCAACGGCTTCGTGATCATTTTCGTTTCGGCTGCTTTCTTTCTAGTCCGCGAGCCGCCACGTATGCTCTGTGAGAACGCCCCCCACCTCACTCCTCAGATTGGCCGCCAAATCCTCCACGCGCTGCTCAATATACCGCTGTTACGCCTTTGCATTTTTGGCATGGCCGCATTTACGATCACCACGGCGACACTAGGGGGCGTGTTAAGCTTGTTCCTGTCTCAGAGCTACCACGTTCCAGCGATCTTGATTGGCACCGATGTCGGCATCGTCTTTTTGGGATCGGTCCCCGGCGCGCTGCTGAGCAGTTGGGTGGATTGGCTCCTGATCACGGTTTGGCACCGCGAGAGTAGCAACGTCATTGCTCCCGTGCGCAGCCGCACCCTTCTAGCAGGCATCGGAGCCAGCGCCGGCAGTATTCTGTTGATCCTGACACTGTGGCGCATGCCATCTCTGCCTAACTTCCTTCTGCTCGCTAGCAGTGCCAGCGCCTGCTTTGGTTGTGCTGCCGCCCCTATCCAAGCCCTCATCGCCACAGCTACCCCAGCCGCAAATCGCACAACGGGCTATATGATCCAAGGAGTCGTCGTCGCCATCATCGGTGCGGCACTGGCCCTTGCCTTTGGCTTTGTGGCCAATCAGCTGCATACCCTTTCGCTGGTCATGGGCATGGCAACCATCCCCATGTTGGCCGCAGGGAGTGCTTTTTTGCTGGTCGGCACCCGTGCGCGGGAGGTGGCACATGTCTAAGCTCCCATTACCCCCTGGTACCCCTGGTTTGCCGGTCATCGGGGAGAGCGCTAAGTTGACATCCGCGCGATTTTTACCTTGGGTCCAACAACACTACGCTCGCTTTGGTCCCGTTTGGCACACGCGGATGCTCCTTCCCACCCGCGTCCCCCAAAGTTTCGAGATCGCCATGCTCGTCGGACCAGCGGCCCATCGTTGGGCAATGGTAGAACACTGGCGGGACCTTTCCTGGCATACCGGTTATGAATTCCTCAACCCATTTTTTGAAAGCGGCATCCTCAATAGCGATGAGGAGGAACATGCGGCTGCTGTGAAGGCGGTAGCCCCTGTCTTCAACAGTAACTACACGGAAGTGTATTTGCGTACCGTCTTATCGCTGTGTGAACAACAATTGGCGCTGTGGGGTACACAGGGAACACGCTTGCTTCGTGATGATCTGCGTCTGATTACCCTGGGTAGCATCGAACGTATTCTGTTCGAGACCGACATGGAGGAAAACCAGCAGCGCCAGTTCAACACGCTGTGGATGACCTTTATCGCCGGCCTGGCACAGATGCCCTGGCAACGCACCTATCGACAGGCACTACGAGCCAAACGAGCAATTGATCAGATCCTGGCCGCCTTGATCGTGCATGAGCAAACCCTGCTCAGCCAGGGACAACCGCGCACCAATGTTATTGCCAGTCTCTTGCGGGCGCGTGAGTATGGTGCCTACCGTCTGACCGATGCCGGAGTGATGAGCCACATCAGGATGTTGGCCTTCGCCGGCCACGAGACGACGAGCTCGACACTGGAGTGGCTTATAGTCTACTTGGCTCGTGACCCGGCGCTTCAGAGCCAGGTACGTGTGGCCACCAACGCCTTCCTACGCTATGCAACCCCCCGCCACCAAGATCTCGCCTCATCCCTGGTGGACGCCGTCATCATGGAGGTGATGCGCCTCCACCCGATGTTCCTGATGTTACGCGGCGTGACAAAAGATCTGGAATTCAACGGCTACCGAATACCTCAGGGCTGGATGGTGATGTTGTCACCCTTCGCTGCGCATCGCCTGCCAGAGGTCTTCCCAGAACCGGAACACTTCGATCACACACGCTTCCTCGCACCTCAGCAGGTGCCACCTTACGCCATGATCGCCTTCGGGGAAGGGAAGAGGAGTTGTCCGGGATCACATCTGGCGTGGACCATGATAAAACTGGTGCTAGCCAAGATCCTGCAGTTCTACGATCTCACCCTCGACCCAGCGACCTCGCTCACGTATTCAAGTGATCCGCCGCCCGTCGCCTACCAAAGTCGTGCCTAACGAGAAGGGATTTTCCTACAATGCCTGATAGCGAACTGGCGATGATCAGTATTTTGCTGATAGACGCTGATGTTGCGCGAGGCGCATGGCTAGCTGAGATGCTACATACACAGAGGTTCACTCGGCAGCGTTGCAGAGTGGTGCGCTTTACCGATTGGCCATCTGCCACCCTCGAAGCAGCGGTCGTCACCATTATGGCGCTGGCTCCGCGCCCAGCCGTGGTCCTTGTCGATGCTGAGCTGCCTCACGCCAGCGGGATAGTGCATGCCCTGGAACAGCGTGGCATGCGTACCATTGCCATTTCCCATGATAGCATCCTGGCAGACCCCAACCGGCAATGGAAGACAATGATGGCCAACGGCGGCGCGCAAGGCTATCTCGTCATTCCTGGCCTCAGCGAAATCTTGATTGTCACCCAGATTTACAGCATGGCGCTTTGCCAGCCCAATGAAAGGGCGATCACCCATGACCACTTCGACACCGGTGCCAACCATCCTCATCGTGGATGATGATCCGGAGATCCAACGCTTTTTTGAGCAAGCCTTTCAGGACTATCCTGAGTATCGCCTGATCCTGGCCAGTGATGGCGCGCACGGGCTGGAAAGAGTAACAGAGGTACTTCCCGCCGTCGCCATCATCGACCTCAACATGCCCAAATTGGGTGGCTACCAACTTGTACAGGCGCTACGCGGCGACCCTGATACCGCCGCGATACCACTGATCATTCTGTCAGCCCGCACACAGGCAAAGGATAAGCGGATGGCTGATCTACTCGGTGCAGATCTCTATCTGGAAAAACCAGTCGTGATCAGTGAGGTCATCGCCGCGATCCAGCGCGTGCTGCGCATCAATTCCAGCGAGCGTGCGCGGCACATGCGGCAAATCGCAGACGATCAGCCTAGCGGACAGGAGTATTAGCCGATGCACTCTGACTATTTGCTCCCAACAAGTAGCAGCGCCTTTGCACGCTTGGCTTTGGCCGATCAGCGGCGCGCGACCTTGCGAGGGGGCGGTGGGGCGCTGTTGGTGACAGCGATGCTATGGCTGTGGCTGGTACCTTTGCCTTCGTTACTCTATTTGATCGGTTACATCGGCGCGGGCGCGCTGATGGGGGTGGGGTATTTCCTGAGTTGGCGCAGTCGTGTCATGACAGGTGCAACCTTGCTGTTGCTAGGCTACACCTATGCCGCCATCTTACTTCTCCCGACGGCACGACTCGACTGCGTAATCGCCACCCTCGTCACGGCGGGCGCATTCATTCTGGCCTGTGATGCGCCCTTTTTGCGGGTTGCGCTAGCCGTCGGACTCACGTTGGGTGGCTTTACCCTGTGGCATTGGCCTCCGCCAATAATCCCCTCCCGCCTCGCCCCGACTGCGCTGGTGCTTTTCTGGTTCAGCACCGGGATCGGGTTGGGCGGGATCGGCTGGTGCTACGCGCGCCAGGTGGCGTATCTGCGCACACGATTGGGTATGGCCCAGCACGAGATCGTTCAGCAGCAGACGCTGGAAGCCACTAAAGATCTCTTCGTCGCTTCGATCAACCATGAACTGCGCACTCCGTTCATGGCGCTCATCGGCTATATCGACATTTTGAAGCATCGCTGGCCGACGATGCCGGATGACCGTCGCTCAACCATCCTGACCGATTGCGAGCGTGTCGGGCGCAAGATCCGCCACCTGTTGGATCAGATCCTCAAAGTACGCGAAGTGCAAGGCTTGGCTGATTACCAACCTGTCCCCGTGAATGTGCGTGCGGCATGCCACGCCGCCATCGCCGAGGTACGCGCAGCGATGACCGACGAGATCGCACCGAGCGCTCTCGGTGATCGCGCTATCAGCCTGCGTGTTCCCGACCTCATTATCCAGGGGGATGGCACCTATCTCCAACAGATTCTTGCGAATTTACTGACCAATGCTGTCAAGTATTCGCCGTCCGGTACTCCAATCGACATTGCCGCCGAGGCCAAGGCCGGCCAGGCGATCATCCAAGTTCGTGATTACGGTCTGGGGATTCCACCGGGCCAGCAACATATCGTGTTCGAGCGTTTCACCCGCCTGCACCGTGACATCGCCAGTGCCGAGCGTAAGGGAACCGGTCTAGGCTTGTGGTTGTGCCGAGAGTATACCGAGGCGATGCATGGCACCATCACCGTTGCAAGCCGTGGCATCGAGGGTGACGGCACGACATTCACCGTAACATTGCCTCTGGCTACACCAGAAACAGAAGGAGCAAAGCGAAATGCCCGACATGATGCACACACAGACGCTGGTTAGCACCTGTGCTCAGGCGCAAGAACACGTGGCCACAGCCCTAACGCTGATCCAACAGGTGCTGGCCGCCACCCAGCCAGGGGAGCCGATGGGCGAGGGCGCGCTCGCCCAGACGTATTTGGAGTTTGCACAGCAGCATCTCATAACCTATCAGCAGGAGTTCCACCAACAGATAACCCCGTGAGGAGGACACATCCATGCAACCGCAATCATCCAGCGTGCAGACGCGGCACATTTCGACCAGCCGATACCAGTTACCGGAACAGCTAGCTGCCAGCGATCCGCATTTGCTCGACTATTTAACTCGCTATGCGTTTCAAGCCGAAACAACAACACCGGTGTTGGCGAACGTCAGCGCACCACTGGTGCTGGATTTCAGCACAGGGCGCTGGGCGCTGGATTGCGCACGCGCCCATCCGCAGGCAAAGGTGCATACCGTCAGCATGGCGCAGCGGATGGATAAGCCGGTGACAAATCTTCACCGTTGGACGGGGCGCTTTGTCTGCACACCATCCGCAACAGGGATCGGTACGGCCCAGTATCCTCCCCAGGACCAGGTGCGCCTGGTGATCGAGGGGCAGCCGGATTGGCGACGACGTTTCGATTTAATACGGATCGCTGGATTGGGGCGCGTCCTGCCAACCATGGCCTGGCCAGGGGCAATCACCATCGCGCTGGATTATCTCAAAGCGGGAGGTTGGCTGGAGATCCTGGACTATGGCCAGCCGGCAACTGAACCGGTGCATGCACTGCCAACGGCGATTGCCAATCTTAATGACCTTGAAGCGGCGCAATATGCGCAAACACAGCGCATCGATCTCGCCGCGCTCGGTCAACTTGAGTATTGGTTGCATCGATGGGCAGAACACAACTCGTATTCGCAAAGGGTGCCGATTGGTATCGCTGGTGGGCGTGTCGGCATCCTCCTGAAAACGTCCTATCACGCACGCATTGCGCGACTGCGCGACACGCTTTTGGGCGCGACCACCCATTTCGGGCAAAGTGGTTTGGCAGCATTACTCGATCCGACAATCGTAGATGGGCTGAATGCTTTTCGCACCCAGCAAGTATTCATTCCCTACTATGCCACGATTGGGCGCGTCGCCACCTGGCCACTGTAGCACCATTAAGCAAAGAAAGGAGCAAAATCCCTAAAAGCAAACAGGGAAGGTGGTTCGCCCTGGACAAGCTTCACCACTTCCCCATCGCTGACCTTCACCCTTAAGGGAAGGTATGGACAGTGTACCATGCCGTCCCATCAAATCAAAGTGCTGAGGAACGACATGGTTGCAATAACCTCGTTGCGCTGGATCATGCCCAGCAGATGCCCTGATGACGCGATGGATAATTTGCGCTTCGCGCACGTGTTTGACCTATTCAAGCGCGAGACCGGGGCATTTGCTGGAGCAAATGGTGATCAGGTGCGCTCAATAGTCATCACCCAAGAACCCCCTAACCAGCAAATCGCGCCTCCTGTCATGCTTCAGACGGCCATCGGCGTTAGCGCAGCATTTTATATTCCCACATGTTGTGACGCTAGCACGAGGAGCGAGAAGCCATGATGCCACAAACAAACGACCGAACCATGTTATCTCTCTATCACCACCTGACAGCAGCACAACATGATCATTTGCTCATCGCTTGGGCAGCGCAGGCAGGACCAGGGTTAACCTACGTGCCGATGACAACAGAACAAGCTCGACTCGCCCAGGAACTGCGCGAGATCGAACTGCTCACCTATGACAACCATCTCACCGCCATAGGGGAAGCCATCATCGAGTACGATCTCGCCTTGCTCCATAGTTACTTCATCGGCGACGACTGCCAAGACGATGACAACACCGACATGGTCGCCATGTAAGCTCACAAAACAGGAACAAAGGAGCATCTCGATGCTGATTACTGCACCCGTTCTGCAGAACTGGGCCGACGAACTCGGCAAGCATCCAACTTGGACCGAGGAAACCCAATTGATCGGAACGCAACCACGGTTGGAGGTTATCATTTATCACCCTAGTGGTGATGGACCTTACTGCCCTGTCCCTTGTGTACTAGTCCACGGCGCAGCACATAGCGCCGCATGCTTCCAGTTGTGGGGACCGTCACTGGCCCAAATGGGCATCACAACCTACGCGCTCTCGCTGCGTGGCCACGGCAACTCAATGATGCCGACTAACCAGCAAATTGAGCAGGCAACACTTGCAGATTATGTTGCCGACATTCACAGCTTCTATGAAGCCCTTAGCCTCGACTCGGCGCAAGCTGTCCTAGTCGGCCATTCGATGAGTGGACTGGTTGTACAGTATTTCGCCCGCAAGTATCCCGTTGCTGGCCTGGTGCTCCTCTGCTCCGTGCTTTTGCCGCACGCCTTCAATGCGATGAACAGCATTGGCTCAGTCATCGGCTGGGGCAATTACCTTGCAGCGTTGCGAACCAACGCCAAAGAGATGTTCAACTCCCCGCTACGTGTGCGTCAGGCATTGCTCGAAGCCGATGCCGATGAAGAGCAGGTGCAATTCGTCCTCAACCACTTGTATGTGGAATCTAGGATCGCGCTCTATCCGGTTATCTTTGCGGCGCTGCGCCGACTCTCGCCGTTCCCCCTGCCTCGGTTACGGACGCGCCGGGTGCTTCTGTTAGGCGGCCAGATGGATCGCTGTTTCAAACCCAAGCATGTACTCGCCAGCGCGCAGCGTCTGAGTCGGCGCTATCTGACACAACTCAGCTTGATCCCCGATGGCCCGCACGATCTGATGCTAGCCAAGAAGTTTGCGCGGACTGAGGGGATGTGGACACTCGCACAATTCTGTTATGGCAGCGCATCGATCACTGCAAGCTAGCTAGAGAGCGATTAAGGGGGTGATCGCGAGTGATTGCCCCCAAGTTGAGAGGAGCGTTGGGTGATGACTTCCCATCCCTCATCGCAGTTTGATTTGGATCAAACCCGAATGATAGGCGGAGTAACGCCGCCCGATCAGGATGAGTTAGAGCTGCACCCTGATCACACACTCATCAAGCGCATCATTGATGCCGTTGGCTGGCTGATCGACGAGAATGCCGACATGCGGCTCATTGATCGAATTTTGCTCGTGTTCGGTCCCAAATTGCGTCACCTGTTTCCGCTGCGCGATGTCCAAGTCGTTGTGGATCTCGCACTGGATGCGCAATTGCGGCAGGGAGAGCCACGCGAACACTATGCATCTGTTCGCGTGGAGCGTCACCCTCTTCTGCCAGTAGGATCTTCATCGTTACTGCTCAGCTTCGACTATCGCCACAGCCCAGACCGCTGGGTCACGTTGCAGAGTGAAGCGGATCGGGTAATTGTCGATAAACTGGTGCGTCTCATTGAAGAATGGGGCCAACAGCATAGCGCGCCTCCTCCCATAGCACCGGCAGAGACGCCGTTAGTGCCGCTACCTGCCCCAGTGTCGCTTCCTCTCGCCTCCTCGACAAACACGCCGTCGCCAACGGTCTCACCGAGCCTGCCACCAGCAGGGGATTACGTAGACAATACAACGGCAGGGATTAACAGCACCTTGATCTTGGCGATCCTCAACGAAGTCATTGGTAATTTAGTGGAAGTTGCCCACGTCCACGCAGATGAAGCCTGGCAGCGACTCATCAGCCTCTATCGTTCGCTTCCAGATATTCCACCTGGCGCGGATGAAACGCAACGCAAGGAACTACAAAAGCAGCGACATGATCGCGTCGAGATGAGCGACAACGGTGTGCGCCAGGCAATCCGGTGGTGGCTGGAAGAGACTGACGCCGCCGGTTGGGATGAGCACGTCGTGTTACGCACGCAGGAACGAGCAGAAGCAGTCACCAGTCTTATGTATCCCCATCTGCCACGCCATCTCTACCGCGTCATCCGCGAAAACGAGCTTGTTCTAGAAACACTCGAACTCTTACACACTCTTTTCTCGGCGCGGCTCAGCGCGTTTGTTACCAGTCCGGCGGGTGCCACGGTTATGCCAACCATCGTGACGGAAGTCGCACCGGCATCTCCGGTGAATCCACCAACACCGCAAGATGAAAGGGAATGGATTCGCTGATGGCTGCACGCTTTAATCCACGCAGGCAGCCATCCCTGCCCGCCCAATCACCGCCAGCAGCCACGCGCCCTGGCATATCGTTACCATCTCTCCACCAGCAGGCTGGTAGGACGGCAAGCGCATCGTTTGGTGCTGCCGGCCCATCCATCTGGGACGCTGCCACGCTGACCATTCCTGAATCAGGCATCTTAGGGCTACCCCCCCGCACAAGCGGCCAGTCGCCCCACTTCAGCGGAACAGCGTTGCGTTCACCACATGTGACAGCGCAGCAACGGCGGCGCAACATGATCATGGCGATCCTGGCAGGGTTCTCGGCGCTCACGCTCATTCTGCTTTGCATCGTCCTGCCTCGGTTGCAACAGCCAGCATTCGGACAGACACCTGGGTTGGCGCAAATCACAGTAACGGGGACAAGCCAGGATGTCATCGAAAACAGCAGCCCGACAGTGACAATGGGACTAGGGGGGACAAAGCGGACGCCAACTCCTCACTCCACCACCACACCCCTGCCTCCCACGGCCACGCCAGCGCCGTTAGGCATGATGCCGACGAATACTCCACTCGCATTGGTCACGGCGACTATGCCGCCCACAATCACATTGCCTGGTAGCAGGCGAACACCGACGCCGTCGACGACACCGCGACCGACTACCATCGCAACCGTGCGGGCAACGGCTACCAGTGAACCAACCACTTCTGTGATCCTTCCAACCCCGACTCCGCTGGTGATGGCAACACCAGTGCCACCAACTGCAACGGATGTACTCCCGACAGACACGCCCCTTCCCCCCACGGCAACGTTGGTGCCGACCGATACAGCGACGCCACCGACATCTGTTCCACCCACAGCCACACCTATTCCGACGGCAACACCCACGCCACGCCCGACGGCGACAGCGCCAACCGTTACACCATTGCCCACACCAACTCCGGTACCAGTGGCACAATCTGCGGTGGTCAGCTTCATGCGCACGAGCAGGGATATCAACACGAATAGCCAGGTTACGGTAAGTACCTGTTGTGGCTATGATCCCGGCCAGGGACTAGCACCTGCTTCCTCTAACAGCACCGCTTATACAACAGTGTACGGCGGCTGGCAAGGAACCTACCACTTTAGCCAAGGTACCGGCGCTGATCTCGCCATCGGGATTTCTTGCACCAGCACGTGCTATGCAAACGCCGGCGACCTCATGACGATTGATTACACGAACACTTTCGGCAGCACCAATTGCGCGCTGGATTACAGCTTTTACCTGGGCGGCGGCGGCCAAACCAGTATTGGCTGCACATCGCAGTGGCAAGCATACGCATGTTATAGCGTTCCCGACCCTGACACGCTCAACGGGTTCTCGGTGAACACGTTGCTCTACAGTTCCACTCGCTGCGGTGGTTCGGTTGGTTACTCGTACTATTCGATGCCCAGCACCTGTGGCAACTATGCCAATCACGGTGCAGATACCCGCAACGCCGCGCTCACGAACATCCGCAACACCCTTGCTGGCGAGGGCTACGCGACCACGATCAATGAGAGTGTTTACTTGATCGGGTCAACTCAATGTACCGACCAGTATGGCAACGTCATCGCCAGTGGCAACAGGTTACCAGGAGAGTATTTCTACCAATCCCAGGATGCGGGAGGAAATCGGCTCGCCTACGACATCACATATGTGCGCGACGTGCAGGATTACCGCTTGGCCAGTTCCATTCCTGCTGGCTACATCCAGGAGGCGACGAGCGTGTGCGCTACGCCGACCGTGCTGAGCATCAATCTCGCCAACCAATCTGCGCAACTTGCCTGTGCCGCAAACGCGCACGATGTCTGGGCCTGGACAGTCAGTGAGCAGAATTCTCTCAAGATTAACTTGGCTGATCGTTGGCTGGCAACGGCGTATGTCATCACCAACGGCACCCCTGGTGTCGTCGCCAACTCAGTTAACATCACTACATCGCCGCGAGGAGCGACCAAAATGCCTGGTGCAAGCGGTATCGCGCTCACCATTGGAGGTTAGCATGCAGCTGCGCGCCTATCCGTTGTATTTGTGGCTGGTGGCCTTGCCATTGTGCTGCGCCCTTGCCGCCGCTGTTGCCGCGCTGCCCTGGTTCGCGGAATTGCCATGGTGGCTGTCACCAGTATTGGTTGCCGCTGGGTTGGTTGCGGGTCTGGCTCAGAGTCTGGTAACGTCACGTTCATGGCTGCTCAGCTTGAGCCTGGAGTTGACGTTGCTGCTCAGCCTGGGCTTGGGGTGGCTTCTTGCGCATGTCGGCCTTGGTCCATTGCCACCTAATGGAACTGCCGCCGCAGTAAATGTTCCTGGCATGTTGCTCCTGAGCGTGCTGTTGCCGCCCCTACTCCTGTTGGTGCTATGGCTTTTGACCCATCCCCATAACGCACGATATGGCTTCCTGCCAGTCATCCTGGCGCTGGCCATACCTTGGATTATCATTGCCAGCAGTTTCGCCGACTGGCGGCAAATGTCGGCACCACCGCCAGCCTTTTGGGTATTGCTGGCCGCATGCAGTACGTTTCTGGTCATTCTGGTGGCCTATCTGCGCGCCACACTTCTGTTCTGGCGCGAGAATCATCTCCGTGAGCCGAATGGCACCGGCTCCGTCCTCAGTGGGATGGTGCGGGATGGGATGCTGTTGTTTCTGGCGGTAACATGCATCATCCTCATCCCTGTTGGAACACAAGCTGCATGGGGAGATTGGCTGCCCCAGCACCCCTTCACAGCATTATTCGGCCTCTTACCGCAACAAGAAACGAGCGGAATCTCTTTGACCCAGATCGGCGCACCTGTTTCCGTGCGCCAGCCCACACCGACGGGCGACGCCATCATCGCACGCTACCAGATTCTCGCTGGCGGACCGGAGCCACCAGTGCTGGCGACCAGCTTCGACACCTATGTTGATGGTGTGTGGATGCAGGCGTCGAACTCCACACCGCATACAGAACCGAATTTTGGCTTTGAGCCTGGTGAGACGCTGACACGGGCGCGCATCACCATCGTCGCCTTTCCTCAAGTTGCGCGAAGCTTTTGGGTGCCGGCCTTCTCCGAGCCATTGAGAGTGAGTCTGCCCGACACGCAGCCAATATTGGAACCAGGTAGCGCGCCGGATGCCACTGCGCTGGTCGGTTGGACCGCCTCTCATGCCCTCTTGCACGGCACAAGCTATCTCATCACCTCGGTCACGGTGCCGTTGACCAAAGGGATGGGTGCCTTGCCCACCAACTATCAGCACCTGCTGACCGAATTGCCAACTGCGGATGCGGCGCTGCTCCAGGCGACGGCGCAACGCTGGGAGACGCAAGGTGGGGTTAGTTATCTGCCAAATTTGGGCGATCAAGTCGGCGCGATCACCAACCACATTGAACACGATCTTGTTTACGATCCATCGGCGGTGCCACCTGGGGGTGTGGACCCGATCCAGTGGTGGTTGGGGCAAGGTCGTGTGACGCTTCTGGGGGCGGCGACGCTCTGCGTGCAGTTGTTGCGCGCGGTTGGCATTCCTGCGCGGTTGGCCCAGGGTTTCACCGCTGAAGGTGGGATCATTCACTCGAATAGTGAAACGTATTGGGCGCAGATCGCTGTGCCGGGGTTGGGCTGGCATGATGTCTCCGTGTTTGCCCCTATTCGACGTATCCAAACCGGTGGGCCTTCACAACATGGCACGGTGACACCACAGCCCGCGTCGACGGCCACGGAGCAGGGTACTAGCAGCACACAAGGGAATGGTACAGGACAAAATCCCCAGCAGTCAACGACTAACCCAGCTTCATCCCAGACGCCCTTCGGGCTACCGCCGGCGAGTGAAGCTCTCCCCCAGTGTCTATGGCTCCTGCTGGTGCTGGTGGCGCTAGGAGGTATGGCGTGCTGGATGCTGCGGCCACGTCCGCTGACCGTGCGAACGCTGATGATTGTGTTCGGCTGGTATGCAGTCCACATCGCGGGCCGACGCCTTGCGCCATCGTTTACGCCACACGAAGCGTGGCAACGTAGTATGTCGCTCCTGCCGCCAGGCTGGCGTGCGCAGGTGGCACGCTACAACGATCTCTATATCGCCGAGGTCTACGGCGATCAGCCTGCACCTTCACCGCCGCGTGGCGCGCTGCAACGTTTCACCCGATTCGTCCTCCCTCTGGCGGCATGCTTTGACCGCCTCCAATTTTGGCGAAAGGATCGTTAAATCATGCCTACTTCAGCGGCTTATGAAGCCTTCCAACGTCTGCGTCAAGACATCAACCAGGTTATCATCGAGCAAGCCGTACCATTGGATATCATCCTTGCGGCCCTGCTCAGCGGCGGACATGTCCTCGTCGAGGATGTCCCAGGTTCTGGCAAGACGGTGACCATGCGGTCGCTGGCGCAACTGTGCGGCGGCGAGTTTCAGCGCATCCAATGCACGCCAGACCTTTTACCCAGCGATGCCACCGGCGTCGCCATCTACAATCAAAAAAGCGGTGATTTTACGTTTCATCCGGGGCCAATCTTCAGTCAGTTCGTGTTGGCCGACGAGATCAATCGCACGACCCCACGGACGCAATCGGCGTTTTTGGAAGCGATGGCCGAGGGACAAGTGACTATCGATCGCCAGACGCATCCGCTGCCCCAACCCTTCTTCCTGATGGCGACCCAAAACCCCATCGAATATGAAGGCACGTTCCCGTTGCCCGAAGCACAATTGGATCGCTTCGCGGTCCTCGTGCGATTCAACGCGCTCTCACGCAGTGGAGCAATGCGCTTGCTTCAGCAGGGTGAAGTACAGCCAGACCATCTACGGCCACTCCTAGACGCCAATGTTGTCCTCACCGCCCAACGCGAGGTACGGGGTGTACATGTCAGTGAGCCGACGGCTCAGTATATCGTCGCATTGTGCGAGTCAACCCAGCAACATCTCCGCGTGTTGCTGGGCATGTCAAATCGCGCCCACCTGGTGTTACTGCGTGTGGCCCAAGCCTGGGCCTGGTTGCGTGGATCAGAGTTCGTGGAACTCGAAGACATCCAGGCGATCTTCCCCGCCGTTGCCGCGCATCGCATGCGCCTGGATTTGCCTTATACCAATCTGCTCCAACGGACCAGTGACACCTTGGCATTGCTCAAGGAAATCATCGCCGCGACGGAAGCCAAAGGTTCCTGGCAGACACCATCTGCCACACATCGCCCACGAGGAGGTCGCTGATGGTGGGCTATGGTTTCTTGGCACTCCTGATCACCCTTTTGAGTGCAGGCGGCTACGGCCTCACCGGTAATGCCGCGCTGCTGATATTAGCATGCCTGGCAGGTTTTATCACCATCTGGGATGGCACTTACTACCTCACTGCACAACGGCAACTTTCTGCCGTGCGCCAGGTGGACCGGCGGGAGATCCCATGGGGAGGGCAACTCATGGAAACTGTAACGCTTGCCAATCTTTCCGGTCGCCGAGCACGAGTGGCCGTGATCGAACTCACCAACTTACCCAGCCACGACGGGGGATTCGTGATCCAGATGCCGCCGCACTCCACCTTGACGGAGAAGATTCCTGTGATATGCGAGCGGCGTGGACCTTATTATTTGGGAGCGCTTGACGTTACTTACCCCTCACCACTTGGGGCGTTTCCGCGCGGCGCGCTTGTTGGTCAGCCGATCGAGATCCTGGTGTTGCCGCGTGTAGCGTATATCAATCGGATCGCCTTGCCCGTTGCTGGTCTGTCCCTTGGCGAGGAAACAGGCCAAGGCAAGGGGGATATGCCACCGCTGGTGCGCACGCTACGTGAGTATATGTCAGGCGATCCACCTAATCACATCGCTTGGCGGAAAAGTGCGCAAATCGGGACATTGCTTACGAAAGTGATGGAACCCCAGGTTCGTACCGCGCTGCATCTCGTCGTCGACGCCCAATGTTTGGCAGGCAGTGACACGGAAGAAGTTCTCGCGACGGTGGCGGCCAGTGTGGCGACCTTTGCTATCAATCAACGCCATCTGCAAGTTGGTCTGGTTGCGCCGATGACGAGGGGAATGCTTCAAGTCATGCCAGCACGAGATGGCCAACTGCGCCATCTCCAACGCGGTCTGGCGCGTCTCACTGGCGACCCAACGCTAGATCTGCCGCAGCGCATCGATCACATATTGCACGCCCGGCGTGGCCAGGTCGTGATTCTACTGACGCCGGAGCCACCGGCAGCCTGGGCTACACACCTCGTGCAATGGCAACGACAAGGGTTGCATGTTGGTGTCATCGCCATCACCACCACCACTCAAGATCAGGCAGACTCGCCGCCTTGTCCGGTACCCAAAATCACAGTGCCATCTGGCTATGCCGATCCTGCCTGGACCGATGAGTTGATTCAGTTACTGGAACACGGTAATTCAGCCGCTTCCCACCAACAAAGCGCGACTTTCTTGGCCGCACACGAACAAGGGAAGGCTCCAGTAGCATGATCCAAGTACTCGCCCATACGCTGGGTGGCCGCAGGAATGGAGGATAGTCAAGATGCCTGATTTTCGCCTACCGCCGCGCCTAGAATTACCGACGACGCCGGGCCTGCCGGCGGTGCTGCCTGCCGCACCCGCACCGGAAGCTGTGCGAGGTGCGGTATGGTGGCAGCGACCTTTCCAGCGCACGGAGAAACATCCTTTCGTGATACTGGGATTGGGAGTAGCGTTGCTCGTGAGCCTGAGTGCGCCGGTGGTGTACATCCAGAGCCGAGTACCGGGGCTGTGGTCGGCGCTCAGCGCGAGCGCGCTTTGGCCAGTGCCACCACCTACACCGCCTCCTGGCGCACCAACCAACGTGTATCCAAAGGCGGCAGGCACACGAGCGTTTGTCTGCGCGCTGTTGCCGTGGGCGCGCTACGCCCAAGCGTTACAGCTTACACCCTACCCTCAGACACCAGGGCCACATCCCTACAGCGATCAGCCCCAATATCTCGACAGCCATCCGTTGCCGCACCCCTGGTATGTCTCGGTGATCCTGGCGCAATGGTTGGTCGAGCAAGGCGCGGTAACTCCGACCTGGGTCGGTTACAACTTCGGCAATTCCAGTGGTACACCGGGTTTTCCTGCCGTGGGCGGCGGTAGCGCATATGGCGCGCCGGCGACCTTCGCGTATGGCTCATCGGCATTAGATGGTGTGGAGATCTACGAGATCAACACACGCTATCATTTTTATCCAGCCGTAGCCCAAGCATATCTGGCTGGTCCCGTCGCACAGGCATTAGCATTGGGGCAGTCGCCGTGGGACTTCGCGCACTATGATTGCTGTGGCATGGACGGATCATCGCTGGTTCAACGCATCAGATCCGATAGGTTGACACGCTACGATAATCCCCAGGCGGGCTGCTGAAAGGAGGGCGCCGATGTTCAAACCGCCGCCCCGCTTGCGCTTACGCCTGGTGCCACGGCTTCGGCTACCAGCACCAGCATTGGAACCTGAGCCAGTTGATGCCAGCCGGTGGTTGGCGAGGCCACCACTGCGCCACCCGCACCAGGCGCACTGGCACTCGCTGCTGGCCGTTGGCGGCGGCATCACGATAATCATGGTGTTGAGTGTTGCCGCGATGCGCAGCTTTTGGCTGAGTCCGGTGCCAGCGGCGCTGGGCTTGCCCGTGAGTCCACCGGCGATGCAGGGCGTGGAGCAGACAAACCCATACCTGTTTCCTGCCGCGACCCCGCTCACGCCTGCAACGGTAACACCAACTGCGCTGCCAATGCCAACATGGACCGTCACACCACTCGCCGCTACCACGCCGGCGGGAATGGCTACCCCAACACCCTTGCCGGCCTGGTGCGGCTCCCAGGTGCCAAGTATCTGTGTCCAATGTCCGCCGCAGTGGACACCAGGACCAGCCTATACCACCAAACAACTCATGGCCTTCGTGCAGGCGGCGGCGACGGCCTATGCCCTGCCGGTGGCCCTGGTGAGTGCGGAGGCGCATGATGAATCAAGCTTTGATCCCTACGCCGTGAATTGCAGCAGCCCTGGCAGTCCCGATTACGGCCTGCTGCAATTGCATCTGTCCATCGTCTCCGATCTCAACGCGCTGGCAGTGCCGGCCTGCGACCTCACGGCGACCAGCTACGATGTTTTCGATCTCCCGCAAAATGTGCTGCTGGGGGCAAAACTGCTTTCCTGGATTCACTGCCAGTTCCTTTTCTTTAGCGGATTTCCAACAGATGATACGGCGACCGCTTACTACTCCACGGGGATGCCGACGATGCCGGGGCCATATAGCGCGATGTGGTATTACCATCAGGCTCGTCGGATGTGGCCGGATACCAACCTGGGTAGCCACAGCCTCTGTGCGCAGGTCTATGACGATCCGCCTGCCACCATCGACGGTGTGGCGCTCGCCCCCAACCCGGCGCAGACCGTAGATCGCTACCAAATGCTCGCCCCGCTGGCGGCAGGGTGGAGCTGCCCATACAGCGCCAGCACGGTTGTCCCCACCTATGCCGCTCCTGGCTATCCGTCACCGACGCTACTAGACTTGGTGATCTGCGCCTACAACGAGGGTACGGCAAGAGTTTTCCTTCACGGCATCGTCAACCCGCACTACGTTGCGGCCATCGAACGCCAGATCTGACACACAGAAAGGGCATACCACATGGGCTTCTTCGATTTTTTACAGGCCAACCGCACGACACACACCATGCTCACAGAAATGCGCGTACTGCAAGGTGAAGTGCAAGTCCTCTCCGCCGCAGTGCAACGGTTAGAAGAACTGCTCAAGCGTCTCAATCGGGATGTTGTCACCGGTCCCCAGGAGGTGCAAGCTGCGTTGCTCAAGATCTATTATCTGCTGCACCAGACAGAACGCCTGGGTGAACCGCCGATGCGCGTGGAGATGCTGGATGAGCATGCGAATGTGCTCCTACCGCTCGATCCCGTGCAACAGATCGAGCTTGTGATCATCAATCCCTTTCAACCTGAAGAGTATTACGCGCGACTCATCCTTCCTGGGACCTATGCCCGTGCCGATCTTTTGCCGCCCTCCAATGATGGCAAGCACCGCCAATGGTCACTGCACATCAATGTGTACCAGGCACCGCCGCAACTGGTTGACGCCTTGACTCTGTTGCAGGATAAAGCGTACCATTGCTTGTTCCTGGGGGTGCGGCGCAGACAGAGTGCCATGACCTATACCGTCCAATATTTTCCTTCGACCGGCCTACGGAAAAGCCAAACACCGGGAGAGTTTCCCCACGATGAGCGCCTCTTCTTTGATGCACTCGCCACCCCACCTGCACGCACTTACGACGCACAACAACCTCCGCCTGCTGCTGGCACTGAGCATCATGCCAGCGAATAAAGACGGGGTGGTCGCATGGTGAGTGGCAGACTCTTCACTCTAGCAAGAGATAAATGAGCGTAAAAGCATCTCCCGCAGGCAAGGTACGCAGTAAAGAGACCCACCAGGAACCAGCATCCGTTGGAAGGGGGGCCAGGATAATTACTGGCACACGGCGTATAGCCAGAAAACTCCGTACATCCCCTGGACTGGTGCAAGCGCGTAAAGGCCATGCAGCATTTTGAATAACAGCACTGAGCTGGGGGATGTGTGCGGCGGGAGCAACAAGGATCAACTCGCATGCATCCTCGCCGGGGAGAGGGGCAAGTGATTGAAGATAGGCGCGCAGATCAGGTAGTGTGATTCGCGCGCTGATCTGCGATGAGGAAAGTGCCAGCGATTCGAGTAAGTGTTTCGCTCCTGCGCGAAGTTCTGTCGTTAATAGTGCCAGTTCATCCTGTATACCTGAGGGGAGCGTTTCATCTCCAGTAAAATGGCCAAGACGACCATAGATGCGATGAAAGAAACGATCGGCAAATGTAAAAAGATCAGATTCAGGAGGAATCATACTTCACTTGGTGCTTGCACCAGACCCCTTTCCACTTAGCATGAGCAAAACCAACGTTGCACGAAAAGTCATCGACACACTCAGGAGGGTACCTCTTTCAATGTGGTGGTATGAGGAAGGACGAAACGATAACCGACGCCGCGAACAGCCACGATGAAGCGAGGTTGATCCGAGTTCTCCTCGATTTTCTTACGGAGTTTGGTGATGACCATGCGGAGCGCCTCATTGCTGACTTTCTTACCACGCACCGCCAACTGATTGGTCAACTGATCGTAGGTTAACTCACGTCCAGCATTGCGCAGGAAATAGGGGAGTAAGATCGCCTCGTATGGCGTGAGATCCTCACGATGCCAAGTTCCATCGTGTTCCTGCCAGCGTTCCACCCAATTTTGCTGCAAATTGATTCGTAACCCCGAACCAAGCAACTGCATGGCATAATCATCAGAAGGAGAACCACCGTAATGTTTTAATGCACGCAGAATACTGACATCCAATAGGCCGAGTTTGCCTGAATCGAGTGGTTTAATGAAATAGTACTCTGCGACATCTCGCACGGCAGCGATTTGCGTCTCCATCTCATTTTCAACCGTGATAATAATGAGAGGAATATTATAGCGTGCCTTAAGACTATAACAAAGATCAAGACCATTGCTGTCGGAAAGGTAGAGGTCTACCAAGACGAGATCAGGTACCCGTTGTTTCAGGAGCTGGTTTGCCTCCTGACCGGATTCTGCTGAGGTGACAGTATAGCCCATCCCTTCGAGATGAGCACTGAGACCATACCGCACAAACCGATCATCCTCGATAATCAGGATATGCCCCTGGTGTTGCTGTTCCATACACTGTTTGTCCTGACATGGCTTTATGGGATGCCGTTAAATATGCCTTTCAATTGTACGCTATAAGCGACAGGAAAACCACCTGAATAGCAGCAATGGTATTTATAATTATTTCTATAAATTTTTTGCTGTTTTCCTGGTCTGCTTTCGCCTGCGTCTACAAACACTGACCCTTGTGGCGTTACTTGCAAATACCGATACTTTTCGCCCACTCCTATCCTGTAAAAGTACTCAAACTACCTGTTATGCTGCCAAGATTCAGTACAAAGACCTCCTATTACTCCCTCGATCTTGACATTCAGCAGAAAAAAGTTTATAAATGTATTGATACTTGTGGCGCTGTCCGAATGAGCAAAAATCCTATTGTCACCACAAGAGAAAGCGAACAGCATCAGGAGAAGTGACGAACGGAGAACAACAGCAAAGGCGAAGAACATACCCTTTTCTAGTCACCGCCTTTCCTCCTTGGATGACGCCTGAAGAGCGAGCCGGCCTTGTAGCTGGCTTGATCTTCAGGTGGCATTCCCCTTCATAGCTATCCCGATGAAAAGAGACAATCGGTTGCTAGGAGTAATTACTCGCCTCCGTGTTTAGATATGAGAATCATAAAACACCACGATGAGGTGAGCTAATTGCCCTCCCGATTTGTGCGTTCGTGCAATTACCAAGCATCATCAAGGCACCCGTTAAAATAAGGAACTACAAAGGAACGACCCATGAATGCTGCCATTTTACCAGACCTTCCTACCAAGTTATTACCAGAGACGATTCGTACCCTGGTGCCAGAGTATCTAGAAGCCGGAGGCTATTGTTTGCAGATGAATCATAGCCGCAATGCTCTTTTGCTCCAACAACGACCGGCTGACTATCGCTGGATCTTCACTACCTTTGTTCAATACTCGATCCTTTTGCTTATGCTAGCTCGCTTGGCAAACCAACAGGGAACACACGACTTCATTACAATTCAAGAAGCCTTGCAAGTATCGGGACTTTGGACCGGCCAAGTGACAAGGGCAAGTAAGCGAAACCTGTACAAACATATCCATCGCTTACAACACAATCTCGCGCCCTGGTTCGAGATCCAGGTTTTAACCCAACATGGAAATATTCAGGGCTACCGCCTCTTCTCGACCCTCCACGCTTGAAAAATTTTGCATCAGGTCATTAAGCCATCAAACTTCATGCCAACATATTGGGGGCCGTGGCGGCAGCACAATGGGGTGTCTGTCGCACGTATAGTCCCCGCTGCCCAGGTACACTAGACCTCACAGATGCAGGGTGGCGTACCAAAACACGCAGTAAGTCGCCCCCTGTTTGGAGGAGTGCGGTATGCGGCACAGGGAGCCAGAACGACACAGCCAGAGCGGGCTTCAGCTTCAGTTGACCATACCCCGTAACACGGCGGAATGGGCCGGTATACTCTTGCTCCTCAGCCTGGGTTTCCTGGCGGTGGCGAACGGCGAAATGCATCCGCTCACCGCCACGCAGGTCCACAGCCACATACACGCACCTGTCGGCGTAGCGGCACCCCCTGCCGTGTCATCCCTCCAAGGAGCGGCGGAAGGTCAACAAGAGGTGCAACCGATACCCGCGACGGCCTTGCCCGTTTGTGGCACCACCATTGCGCTTCCCCTTGGCCCCAGCATCTGCGTGGATCCCGTCTACTGGGTGGTACATGGCGTCGTCGGCCTTTTCAATTGGTTCGTGAATTGGGTGATCCAACTGCTTTCTGGCTTCGTGCAAGCGATGGTCGCCCATGACATCCTCTTCGATACCCCCACCGCCGTCACCACCCAGAATCAAGCCGTCATGGCCTTCTTCCTGGATATGCGCGATATCGCTGATGCCGCCTTGACGCTGATCGTCCTCATCGCGGGTTATAACCTCATGGCTGGGACACAGGTGGGGATGCGAGCCACAGAGGCCAGGGAAATCCTGCCGCGCCTCCTGGGAGGCGCGCTGGGGGCTAACCTGGCTTTCTGGCTCATCGGTCAAGCGGTGGACGGCACCAATCTATTCATGCATGCCGTCGCCGGCGCACCCTACGCCTTCTTCATCCCCAGCCTAAGTCAACTCTCTGCCGGCGTGAATGTCTGGTTCATCCTCTTCTTTGGTGCGCTCGGCATCATCGTTTACGAGATCTTCTGCGTCCTGTTGATCTTCCAGGTCTTCACGCGCCTGGCGTTGCTCGATTTTTTGATCGTCATCGCGCCGCTCGCCATCATCTGTGGGATCTTGCCCCAAACGCGCCGTGCCGCCGAATGGTGGCTCGGCCTGCTGTGCGTCACGCTCATCGTCCAACCGCTCCAATTGCTCATGGTGGCAATGGGACTGACACTGGCCGCTAATCTCAACACGGGCGAAGGTTTTTGGGGATTGGCGACGGTTCTCCTGCAAATCGGATTGCTTATCGCCACATTCTATCTCGCACTCCGTCTGCCAGCGCTCCTGAACTACGGTCTGTTCCGCACCGTGGGTGCCGCGGGCAATCCAGTGGGCCTGGTCCTCAACCTCGCCACGCTCATCGGAGGTCTGGCCGTCGCTGGGTTTGCCGGTGGTGCCGGGGCAACTCTCAGCACGGCCACCGTCACCGCGACCGGCGGCCCAGGACCTACTGCCGTGGGGGGAGGTGGTCCCATCATGCCCTTCTTGCCACCAGGTGGCGGGGGGATGGGGGGAACACCTGAATTGCCATCACCTGGTGCCGGAGGCAGTGCCTATCCAACTGGTATCTCGTCGCCCGCCAGCGCGGCTCCAGCCAACGATAATGACACTGAGGCAGGTGAGGCATCCTGGTCGGCTTCCCCCCCAGCATCCCTTGGTACAGATGCCACGGAGCCGCTGTCTGGCACAGGACGTATCATCGACGGATCAGGATATACCATCTTCCCAGATGGCGGACCCTTGTGAGGAGGTCAAAAATGTTCCCCTCAGCATCACATTCTGCCAAGTATACGATGCTTATGGTGTTCCTCGGTGGCCTTGGTACGCTGTTCCTCTGCATTGGTGCCAGCAGTGTCGTGATCATAGCACCCCTCGCCGCCTTTGCAGGAGGAACAAGCAACGCTGGCACCGGCAGCGGCGGAGGCAGCAGCATCTGTATTGCGCCGCCACCTACAATGGGATCAACTCCAAGTGCATGCTCGGTGGTGACCTGGGCGCAGACCATTGCTACGCACCTGACCATGTGCGGCGGAGATCCCATACAGGATACCCCGGCTTTCGACAAATGCTATGCCGTCTCACCGGACCCAGATGCGATGCCGCCAGCGGTACTAACTTATCTCGCCACGCACTACCCACAGAATGAAGCGAACTGGATCAGTGGCAATTTCCAATGCGTCTCCCTGGTGATCGCCGCCTATGGTCTGGCCGGGCTGCCGTTGCCCAAAACCAGCGATGCCGTGGTGTTCTGGGCCAATTATCGCACCTTACCAGGGTGGCAAGCGATTCCTACCGCCAACGGACCACTCCCCGGTACGCCTGGCGTCGCACCCGGTCCCCCGGAGCCGGGCGATCTGATCGTCTGGCAGCATATCATCGATGCGCAGGGCGACCAGGATGCCGGCCATATCGCCATCATCACCGCCGTGAACCTCCCTGAAGCGGGGCAAAATGGAAGCATTACCTTTGCTCAAGCGAACAGTTTCGCCCCCTTCGCCACTGTGCCGCTCACCCCGGCTCTCCTAGTGCTGCCCTGGCCGGGCGGGACCGCCTATACCCCGTTGGGTTATCTCCGGTCCACTCGACTCCCACCCGCCCCTGTGGCCACACCCGCGCCAGGAACACCCGCAACTCGTGGACCGAGAACGATCAGCCTTATCCCACCTGTCAACGGCCCAAAAGAGTGGCGAACACCGGGATAATCAGCAAACACTTGGCTTACATTCAAACATTGACACACCAGGCTGGTGGCAAATTCCGCCACCCCCGACACCGGAAAGGAGTGATCCGCATGCTCTGCAATGGTGCGGCATCGCAATTTGGGACGGCGCTCAACACATTCTTTACCAACCTGGTCAATATCGGCTCGTTTGCCGGGTTGACCATTGCCACTGCCTTCGTCCTGTGGGCAGGGTTCCTACGCATGACCTCCCAAGGCAACGTGCGCCAGATGGATCAGGCGAAAACCGCCTTGATCAATGCCTTGATCGGCTATGGCCTGGTCATCGGTGCGCAGGTCGTTGCCACCATGATCAAGACCGCCTTGGGCTGTTAGGGCCAGGAGTCATATCATGCAACCCCACGAAATCCCGACGCATCTTGAAGTCGCTGATAAGTTGGTCTTTGGCCTCACCGCACGGCAAGCGATCATCATAGGAATAGGACTTTGCCTGGGGTATGTCTGTGTGCAGCAGACGCAACTCACGCTACCAGCCCTGGGAAACTGGAACCTCCCATTGATTCTGCGCATCGGATGTGGCCTGCTACCAGCGCTGGGCGGGGTAGTCATCGCCTGGGTGCGCCCGCTTGATCGCCCGTTGGAGATCTGGGTGCTGGTGTGGTTACGTTATCAGACTCTCCCCAAAATCTGGTTGTGGCGGCAGCCGCGGCCCCGCACAGATCTGGCACATGAGCAGGAGATACTGAACCTCCTGCGCACCGAGAGTTCATCAAACGTCGAAGGGCATGCGTCCTTCCCATCAACGCGATGGACAGGACGGCATATTCCTGACTATATGGAGGTCAGCGATGGCAGGTAAACCGCGCAAACGCACGAGCGGAAGCGTGCAACAGCAGATCAGTGGCGCACGGGGTCTTGCCGGTGGAAATATGCTGATCCTCGGTCAGGGGGATGGGCATTCAACTTTACCCAAAATTACAGATCAGTACTGTGCCGTCCTCGAAATCACACCGGTCAACTACTTGCTTATGGCCCCTGAAGAACAAGATGCAATTATCACCAGCTTCCGTAGCCTGATTAACACGCTCACGTTTCCGGTGCAGATCCTCACGCGCGTTACTCCCCTGGATCTGACGCCGTGGCTTGCCCACCTGGATGAGCGGGCCACAGCATTTCACCAGCAATCACCCGACGCGACCGCGGCCTTGCTCGCTGAGCTGACCGAGGATGCGATCAGGTTTGTTCAGCAATTGGCGACCCGGCGGCACCTTTTGGAACGCCATTGCTACCTCATCGTCCCGGCAGCTTCCCCCAACGAGCTATCCCTGGGCCAGTTGGCCTTGACCCACCTGCACCGCCTATTGCACCGGCGCGCCGCGCGCCCACAAGTCCTCGCAGCCCTACAACAATCTACCCTTGCCCGCAGCCAGCTTGACCTGCGGATGGCGCAACTCCTGAAGTTGCTGAGTGCCGTGGGACTCGAAGCTCACCGGGTCGAAGGTCTCGCTTTGGCCCAGCTTGTATATAGTTGCTTGGTTCCCCAGCAGGCGCACACATCGCCACTATCCCAGGAGATGTTGGCGGGCCTTAATTGCCCGACCGTCGCTCGCGCCCCACGGGCCTGGACCCATCGGCAACGCCCGGTCCGTGTGTCCTCACCCAAGACGCCCACCGCTCCCAACACTCCCATCAGCAAACCCAGCGAATTGCTAGACCACAGGGCATGCGTCATACCGCCGGCGGTTACGCTAAGCGATCTCATCGCCCCCGCCGCCATCGAGGTGACGACCCAGGCGGTCCAGCTTGATGGCGAGTATGCGCGGACGCTGGTCGTGGTGGCCTACCCGCGCCATGTGTACCCTGGCTGGGTTCCGCACCTGATGAGCGTGGATGTCCCCCATGAGTTGTCGCAGCACATCGTGCCGCTGGATGCCAGTGGTATGATCCGCCGGCTCACCCACCAAATGGCCGAGTACCGCGCCTCTGAGTTGCTCGATGCCCGGCAAGGGCGCATGCCCGACGCCGAACGCACCATCGCCTACCAGGATGTCGAACGGTTACGGGATCGGTTACAGCGCGGTGAGGAACGGATCTTCGCATTCTCCCTATATCTCACTCTCCGCGCGCCCAGCCTGCGTGCGCTGGATGACGCTACAGCCCAGATGCGCACCGTCCTTGATAACCTCTTGTTAGTCGCCCGCCCAGCCGTGTATGAACACGATCTGGGCCTGCGCTCCTGTCTGCCGGAAGCACGAGATCATCTCAAACGCCACCGGCTCCTGGATAGCTCTTCGGTGGCCACAGCCTTCCCCTTCGCCTCCGCGACCCTGGCGATGCCACACGGCATCCTATATGGCGTCGCCAGTGATGGGGGCCTCATCATCCTCGATCCGTTCGCCAACGAGTTCGAGAACGCGAATCAAGTCGTCTTCGCCAAAAGCGGGGCCGGCAAATCATATGCCTGCAAGTTGCAAGCCTTGCGGCTGCTCCAGTTGGGCTACTCCGTGTATGTCATTGATCCGGAGAGTGAATGGCGCGTCCTCTGTGCCGCTGCTGGCGGTGAGATCATCCGCATCGCGCCTGGTGCGGCTCAGCACCTCAATCCCTTCGACCTCCCGCTCGTGGAGGCCACGTCCACGGGCAAGCGGGAACAACGAGATCCCCTGGCGGAACACGTCCTGACACTGCTATCTCTCATGGATCTGTTATTGGCCGATCATACGCCAGGCAAGGCGTTGACCCTCACACAACGCGAAAAGAGTTTCCTCGAAAAGGCCATCTATGCAACCTATCGCCAGGGAGGCATCACCGCCGATCCTCGGACCCATGCCCGCCCAGCGCCACTCCTGCGCGATCTCTATGCGACCATCACGAGCGGCACGGAAGGCAACGATAGCTTCCACCTGGCCGAGCGCCTCCAACGCTATATCACCGGCAGCATGAGCGAGATCTTTGCAGGGCCGACCAATGTCCACCTGGACAATCCCTTCATCGTCTTCGATGTGCGTGATATGGATGCGGAACTTCGCCCCATCGGCCTATTCTTGATTGCCAACTTCGTCTGGACGCGCACCCGGCGTGAGCAATCCCGCCAGCCTCGTCTGCTGTATATCGATGAGGCGTGGACCTTGATGCAGTATCCAGAAGGGGGTCGCTTCCTCTCGGATATTGCACGGCGGGCGCGTAAATATTACCTGGGTCTTTGCACGATCACTCAGGATGTCGAAGATTTCTTGAGCAATGAACATGGACGGACGGTGCTGGCGAACGCCACAATTAAGTTGCTGATGAAGCAAGATGCTACCACAATCGGCCCCGTGACAGACGCTTTCCATCTTTCACAAGGCGAACGGACCTTTATCCTGAAGTGTCACAAGGGTGAAGGATTGCTGTTCGCCCGTGGCGCGCACGTGGCCCTCTTTGTAGAACGATCGGAACGCGAACATCAGCTCGTCACCACGAATCCCCGTGAACTTGCCGCCCAGGATGCGCCGCATAACCGACCGGGCCATGCTGATCTGCCGCCGTTGTCGGAGGTAAGCACCTCAACTTCCTACCCATCCACTCATCACGTGGAACAGCCCCAGGAGGAGCCGTGATGACCCAGTTCTGGGCGCATCTACGCGCCGCGGTTCGTCCGCCTCTCGCGCTCTTGCCCTGGTCATTGACTTGGCCGGCGGCACTCCCCTATTTGGCAGATGCGTGCTGGAATGCGCCTGCCCCGGCCAGTCCTCCGCACGCGTTGCTCATCCAGCCGCATCTCGCTGCGCCGATGGAGCGCGCCGCATTGGAGATGCTGATCCAATCGCTGGCTCTGAGTGGGCGACACCGACGGCGTGTCATCGCGTTGGAACTGATCGGCAGGGGAGCACATAGGGCGATCTTAATCCGGGCGACCGATGCATCTGCGCTCGCCGATGTGGCCACCCACGTGCAAGCCCGGTACCCTCAATGTCGCGTGTGTTCGCTTCCCTTAGCAGATGATCCCTTCCGCCTCGGCGATGACGAGATGGTTAGGGCGCGCGAACTACGGCCTACCGGCATGCCTTTCACTTCCCTGCGCACCTGGGTGCGTCAACCCATCAGTCATCAGGAACAGTTGGTCGGAGTGGACCCTTTGCTGGGTATCCTGGCCACACTGGGGCCTTTCCCAGATCACATGCGCGTGATCGCCCAACTGGCAATCACTCCCGCCGCAACGACCTGGTCTGCCGGCCACCAACGGATGGCCGACCAGTTTTCGCTGGCCCACGACCGCCAAGAAGCGCTAGCCCGTGCGCGCGGTCACGACGGCAACCATGAGGGGGCCAGTTTTTTCCTGCTGGTCCTGTTGTTCCTGGCCCTCGCCGGCGTGGGGTGGCTGATGCAATCCATGACCCAGGCGGTACACCTCCCGATACTCGGCCCGCTCGTCAGCGCGGTAGCGACTGCATTGCCCGTGGGACGCCATCCTGTTGGCGCGCCAGTCGGATTTGCCCACCTGGTGCCACGCCTTGTGCTGGCGCTTGCCGCTTTGGGAGGAGTGGGCCTGGTGGTGATGGTGCTGCTGCTGCGCTACTTTCGGCGTGCGCAGCAGGCGCGTCCGGTATATGACCCCGACGAGGTCCGTGAGAAGGCTCGTCAGCCCGGCTACCATGCGCGTCTACGACTATTTGCCATCGGCCCAGCATCGGCCTCCCCCGCACCCTTGCATCAGGCGCTGGATCGCCTGGAAGCAGCTTATCGCCAGTTCGACGTGGCCGGTGTCACCGCTTGCGCCACACACCCACTGCCCCGCTGGTGGGCGCGCCACCTCCTTCCCCAAGGCACCTGCTGGGCCGGAGACCAGCCTCACCGGCGCACAAGCTGGACCTGGGGCGTTCCTCGATCTCCCGTACTATTCAGTCTGGCGGAGGTGGCCACGCTCTGGCACTTACCCCAACCCTACGATCAGCCCGAACTCCCCTGGCTCGACCACGCCACGACGGCGAAAACCTTACCGGCCTCCCAGGCGCTTATTGTGCCGGCGCACACCGCGATCTGCCTGGGGACCGCGCAGCATGCCGGACAGGTTGCGCACGTCGCCCTGCCGTGGCCGACTCTGCGCCAGCATACCCTGGCCATCGCCAAGACTGGCAAGGGCAAGAGTACCCTTTTATTGTTGCTCGCGCGGATCGCCTTCCTCGCGGATGATCGCCTGCTAGGAATGGACACGCCCCGCTATCCTGGCATTATCCTGGTCGATCCGCATGGCGATCTCGCCCGCGCTTTCCTGGAGATCGTGCCTCCCGAACGACAGACAGAGGTCGTGGTTATCGATCTCGCCGATACCGGACACCCGTTTGCCTGCAATCCCCTGGATGTCCTGCTGGGCCGCGAGCGAGACACCGTCGTCGAGGAGTTACTGGCGATCTTTGCGGACTTCTGGGACAAAAGCTGGGGGACGCGCATGGCCAACGCGCTGAGCTGCGCTTTGAAAACGCTGTACACGGCTAATGAACGGCTGGTGCATGGCCTGCACGAAGATCCCGCCGAGCAATTTACCCTGCTGGATGTCGCGCCGCTACTCACCAATGCCGCGTTTCGCCAGCAAGTGCTGGACCGCTACGTGCCGGACGACCTGGTGCTACGGGAGTGGTGGAGTGACTACTTCGATGCGCTCTACGACCGGCTGCGGCTGGATGTGATCAACCCGGTGCTGACCAAAATGGCCCAATTCAGCAACTCCCGCCTGGCGCGGCGCATCGTCGGCCAGCCCCGCACGACGCTGAATTTATCGGCCATCGTGCGTGAGGGACGCATCGTGGTCATCAATACCGCCCGTGGCGTGGTGGGCGTGGAAACCGCGCGGCTGATCGCGGCGACCCTGTTGGGGATGCTCCGAGAGGCCCTCCAGGCCCAAGCGAGCCTACCACTGGCCGACCGCCGCCATTGCCTCATCCTGATCGATGAATTCCAGACGCTGCACGGGGTCGATTTCGGCAGCATGCTGGCGGAACTGCGCAAGTTCGGCGCGGCGTTTGTGCTGGCGACCCAGGCGCTGGCCTATCTCGACCGGCTGCATCCCGATCTGCGACCAACTGTGCTGGCCAACACCGATAATCTCCTGTGTTTCGCCATGAGCGCCGACGACGCGAGACAAATGGAGCGCGAACTGGATGGCGTCGTCACCAGCCGCGATCTCATTAATCTTCCCGCCTTCACTTGCTACGCCAAAGTCAGCGTGGCGGGGACACGGCTACCGGTCTGCTCGTTGACCCTCGATCCGCCACCGATCGGTGATCCCATCCTTGGTGCGACCATCCGCGCCAACAGCCAGCAGGAAGTGGCTCCGACCTCAGCCGCAGCCATCGACGACCACCTTGCTCACCTAGCAGCACGGCACCCACCCCCCTCTAAGGGGAAGCGCAAGGGTCAGCCAGCATCGAACAATCAAGCGATTGGGCCGGCTATTCCCTCATCAACCCCCATCGTAGCATCCACGCCCGCACGGCAACCACTGCTGGGGCTACATGCGACCAGTTACGGCACGCCAGACCCAGCACCTGGCACGTATGCCGCCCAGGCGGCACGCCAGATCGGGCAGAACCCCGAACGCCCACGCCGTACGCGCGGAGGCCAGCATCACCTACGCCCCCAGGTGCCTCCAACGCCGGCCAAGCAAGACACGCAGGAGGATCGCTGATGCCGAAGGCGATGACCTTACTTCCCCCGCTCGGTGTCACGGCCCGCGCCGTCCTGCACCTGCTGCTGGTTGGGCCGCTACAACATGAGCGCGACCTGGCCTTCCTGCTCGACCGCCCCGCGCGGGGCTTACAACGAACCATCCGAAAATTGTTGGACCAGGGTTTGGTTGGATCTGTAACCCCCGCCTGCATCGGCCAGCCCCGGCGACTCTTGTACCTGACCCACCTGGGTATGGCCTGCCTTGCCGGCACCACGCCCCCGGCTGCAACAGACTGGGTAGCCCGACGTTGGCGCGGCACGGTGCGCTCCCTGGCCCAGCTGGTCCTGCGGCTGCCCACTAGTGTGACGATCCAGGAACTGCTGCCGCCCCTGGTGCAGGCGGCACAGGCAGCCATCGCTCAGCAATATGCGCCAGCAGGTTATCAACAACAGTGGTGGTGGGTGCGAGCCTATCACACGACCTTGCGCCACGACCACACCACCCGCCAGGTGCGGGCCGATGGCGTCTTCCACTACGAATCGACCTTACAGCAGCCGCACCTCACTGGTGTTCCTGATGGCCAGCGCGTCCAGTATGCCATCTGGATGTTGCTTGATCCTGGCGTTGGCACGGTAGCAGCCATCATGCCTCGGCTCGAAGGACTCTATCGCTTCCGGCACTACCTGCGCGCCCAGGGCATTACCGCCTTCCCTCCCGTCTGGATCGTAACCCGCTCGGCCTACCGCGCGAGTGTGTGGCGACGTGCGGCACGCCGCATCGAACGCCACTGGAACGATGATCCGTTGCCAGGGATTATCCAGATCGCGCCACCGACGACGACGAGTTGCTGGCCGCTCAATGCCCTGGCCGCGGCGCATCCGGTGCCGCTAGAGACCAGTGCTTGGACCAGCCTGGCCACCGGTGAACGAGGAGGGCTGCGCAATCTGTTCGCGTCTCCCTTGCCCCAGGCGGCGCTGCCGCCCCAGATCCGGCCCGCATGGCCACCGGACAGCGCCAGTGCGGTCCCCACGCCCCCCACGCCCGTCGCACGGCCCCGTCAGGAACGCCTGGAAGAACGTCTGGCCCGCGCCGCCGCACAACTCCCCGACCCGACACGCGCGCCGGTAGGGATGGCGCGTACCCTGCTGGATTTGACGCGACGGCAACTGTATCTGCTGGACCTGATCGCCGCGCATCCGTTGATCGCGCTGGCGGATCTGGCGCTTTTCATGGAATGCGGAAGTACCCATAGTCTTCAGGTCAATTACCTGCATCCGCTGGCACGCGCTCACCTTATCACCACTGTAAAGGTGCCCTGCGCGCGGCTCACACCCCTCGCCCCGTCCGAAGCCTCCGGCGTGGCAGAGGCCCGGTGTGTCACGGTGACGGAAGCCGGTTGGCACCTTCTATCAGCGATTTACCAGATCCCACACACGCGACTCGCCAGCACAACGGATACCGCATTCCTGCGCACGCACGCGGCAACGCATGGTGCGCACGCCGTTGGCGTCTACCGCTTCTTTGCCTGGCTCAGTCTAGCGGCGCGCCTGCAAGATGCCACACTGCATCGTCTCCTCTGGTGGGAAACAGGGGCAGCATGCCTGCGTCGGCTCGCGCCGCTGCCCGGCCAGTCCGAGCCGTGCATCATCCGCCCCGATGGTGTCGGTGAATACGCTTGGGGGACGCGCCGAGTGCGCTTCTGGCTCGAATGGGATATGGCGACGATGGCGCGCAGCGAGATGGAGCAGAAATTTCGCCACTATGCCTCCTATGCCGCCAGCCGAACCTATTGGGACGAGCAGCCCCATTCCCTCCCGATGTTGCTGGTCGTCGTCCCCAGTGCGCGACGCGAGGCGGTCATCGCCGAGGTGGTGAATGACCTGGTGGCCAATCACGTGCTCACCCCCCAGGGATGTCTGAATATTCGGTCCACGTCCTTCGCCCTGTTGGCCCGCGACGGGCCGCTCGCTGCGATCTGGTGGTCGCACCTGCCTCAGCCCGCAACCCCGCCGGCATTACCCACCGCGCCACCACCCCCCCTCCCTTTCGTGGCCGGCGTGCGCCCCTTGCCGCCTTATGCCGAACGCCCACCCACTCTGAATATCGCGCCCGCGTAAGAAAGCCCATCCCCCTGATCAGCATTGCCTCAACGAAACGGGCGATCCACTCTTTGCTCGCCCATTTTCGCCAACGCACCCAGAAGCGCCTAACCTGGTGGTCCTCGTCACGCTCGCCAGCGACAGCGTCAGCATCGGGAACGCACCAATCCTGTTTCGCTACAACCAGTGGCAGTGGCTAACCCTGACCATCTGCCCCCTGTCGGGTGGCACCTATGCTCCCTCGTGCAGGGCCTCGGCCTCACCAACAATGGCGCACTGCTCCTCATCTAGCATCCGCCCGTGCTGGTGGTTCACCACTAGCATAAATGGACAATAGATTAAATGAAGATCTAGAATAAGGCGAGGAGGCTTTAGTAAACATGCATAATCTCAATGAATACTGGTTTCTTTGGGCGAAATGGGGTAAAGCCGGTGATGTTCCTGTTGGGTTTCATCCCCTCCCATGCCACATGGTCGATGTCGCGTTGGTCGCCCAGTGTATGTGGCGTGATTGCTTACCCACACAGTGGCGAACGCAGATCGCAGCAAGCATGGAATTGAATCTTGAGAAAACAGAGCAATGGATCATGTTCCTGGCCGGATTGCATGATGTTGGCAAAGCATCGCCAGGGTTCCAGACACAACTGCGCGATCCTGCCGCTGCCGGATGTGTTCGCAAGCTTTTGGAACGTGCCCACATGCCGACCAATCAACAGACCTGGGTGCCACATGCATTCGTCTCGGCCATTGCTCTCAAAGAATATTTTGAGCGCACCCAAAAGCCTGCGCTCGATGACATGCGAATCACCATGATGGTCCTCGGCGGCCATCATGGCTTTTTCCCCACAGCGCAGGTGCTTCATGCTCAACCATATCCACGCGCTGCCGTCGGGAATGGCCCTTGGCGTGCCGCCAGGATCCACCTGATAGATTGGCTTGCCGACATCGTGGGACTTTCCCCAGATGCCGCTCTCCCCCACATCCCCCAAGCGACAGCCTTGAATCTCGCGGGAGTGATCACGGTTGCCGATTGGATCGCTTCCGACGAAGGAAATTTTCCTTTTGCCGTACCTGATGTGGCCAATCTCGTGCCAGTTGATGAAACAAGCTATGTGGCAGAAGCGCGCATTCGCGCTCATGACGCCTTGGCCAAACTGGGGTGGTCCGGCTGGCATGCCCCTGCCGAGCACACCACATTTACGGCCATGTTTCCTGAACGCACGCCGCGCCCCTTGCAAGATGCCGCCATCTCGCTCGCTCCCACGTTACCCGATGCCGCCATTATATTGATCGAAGCGCCGATGGGCGAAGGAAAAACGGAAGCGGCGCTCACCATCGCCGATCATTGGAGTGTGACTTCCGATGGTCGCGGCATTTATTTCGCCTTGCCGACACAGGCCACCAGTGAAAGCATGTTCACGCGCATACGCGATTATCTGCGGCAGCGATACCCACAGGATCGCGTCACAATCAACCTGTTGCACGGGCATGCCGCGCTTTCCGCTGCGTTACAAGAGTTGCGAGATAATAACCGATGGTTGCTACAACCCCACAACATCTTCGCGGATGAAACATCTACGGAAACAGAAACTGGGGCGGTGATAGCCACCGAATGGTTCGCCAAGGGGAAACGTGCCTTGCTGGCACCATTCGGCGTTGGCACCATTGACCAGGCGCTCTTGATGGCACTGGCGGTAAAGCACGGATTCGTTCGCCATTTCGCACTGGCGACCAAGACCGTAATCATTGATGAAGTGCATGCCTACGATGTCTATATGACGACTCTGTTGAAACGCCTGCTAGCATGGTTGGGGGCGCATGGTGTACCGGTGGTACTCTTGTCGGCCACATTACCCGTCGTCCGCCGTGCGCAGTTGCTGGCGGCCTATGGTGATGGCGCAGGCTGGTCCCCAGCAGCGCTGCCGGAACCGCAAAAAGCATATCCTCGCTTGAGCTGGCTGACGGCACAAGGAGCGCGCCAGCAGCACATCCCCATCCGTGCGCAAAAAACCGTTCAGTGCATGGTTCTCGACCGTGCAGCCACCGACGACGAAGATGGCCGCATGCTGGGACCGCTTGTGCAAAAAGCCTTGCGTCAAGGCGGCTGTATCGCCGTCATTTGCAACACTGTGCAGCGCGCCCAGCAGATCTTTCGTGCTTTACGCTCGCATTTTGACGACCAGCCCGGCAACAGCAAGCCCCAGCTCGCTCTGCTGCATGCCCGCTTTCCCCATGACATGCGCGCTCAGCGCGAGAAACGGGTGCTTCAGTCGTTTGGACCTCATGGCACACGCCCTGCTGCTGCCATTCTTGTCGCCACTCAGATCATCGAACAAAGCCTCGATCTAGATTTCGATTTACTGGTCACTGATCTCGCACCAGTCGATCTCGTGTTGCAACGTATGGGCCGCTTGCATAGGCACGAACGCGCCACAACCGATCCTCGTCCCACACCCCTCAATAAGCCACAGGTCCAGATCTTTTTTCCGCCACAACATCACGACGTGCCAGACTTCAACCGGGCAGATTGCACCGTCTATAACGCACACATCTTGATGCGCACTTGGCTGGCGATGCGAGATCGAGAGCAAATTATCATTCCTGATGACATCGAAGTTCTAGTCGAAGCTGTGTATGATGAGAACCCGTGCTTGGACACGCTCACCCCGGCACAACGCACGGCATGGTACACCACCCAAGATGCCATGCTGAAAGCACGAGATGATGAGAAAAAGGAGGCGGAAAACCGCTATATTTTGCCGCCTGGTGCCGATGCCCTGTTGGATGAGATCATGCATCATCGGTTGGATGAAGATAATCCTACGCTTCACCCCTCACTGCGGGCGCTGACACGCCTGGCCTCGCCTTCGGTGACGATCATCTGCTTGTGGGGAACGCTTTTACAGGCACGGGCAGGGCGCGATGAGGAACCGCTGGACCTCACACGCCCGCCCGATGTCGCGAACATTGAAAAGTTGTTGCAGCGTTCTGTCACGCTCACCCGTCACGCAGTTGTGAAACACTTTGCTCAGGTAACACATCCCGCATGGCAAAAGGTAGCGCTTTTGCGGCAATGTCATCCCGTCTTTTTTGACGATGATGGTGTTGCCCAAGTGGGTTCACAACGGCTACGTCTGGATGACGATCTCGGCATCGTCTATGAATAACACACCGCTAGTGCTGGCAAATCTGCCCATCTGCTTCAAGCATCGAACGATGTGTGATTGATAGCCTGATCTGGTTATGTTGTCTTCTCGTTAGCCCCTTGATGGAATAGGATAGAGAGCACACTCTGTTTCCTCAAGGAGGCTACTTTGGCCGATTATTTCAACTTGCTGGATGAACCATGGGTTCCGTGCGCCCGCGCTCCCGGTTCGCCCCCCGAATTGTTCAGCATCCGCTCTGTGCTGGCCGAGGCGGCAGCCTTGTGGCGCATCGTCGAGCCTCGTCCCACCTGCGCCGTTGCCATTCATCGCCTGTTATTGGCGGTGCTACATCGCGCGCTAGATGGGCCGCGCACGCGCGATGCCTGGCGCACTGTCTGGAATCAACGAGCCTGGGATCGGGTCGATCTTGACGTTTATTTGACGAAGTGGCATCAGCGTTTCGATCTCTTCGATCCCACACATCCGTTTTATCAAACGCCCGGCTTGGCAGCGGAGCGCGCGTACGCTGTGAATACGCTCGCTCATGAGCGTGCATCCAATGTCAACAGTCCAATGCTTTTTGACCACGTGCCAGATGGTGCTTCCTGCTCCACCGCTGAGGCAGCGCGCTTACTCATCGGCCATCAACAGTTTACCACCGCTGGATTGATCTCCGATGATCAAACCTCTGCTGGTAAGGTTTCTGCCAGTGCCAGCCCGTTGATGGGCGCGCTCGTGTGCCTGGCGCAGGGACACACGCTTTTCGAGACGCTGATGCTGAACTGGGTGCAATATGATCCGGACCACGAGCGTCCCTTTCCTGTTGAAGGAGATGATCAGCCGGTGTGGGAGCGCGACGCTCCGGCAATCCCTGTGCAACGCAAGCCATCCGGCTATGTCGATTTACTGACGTGGCCCAGCCGGCGCATCTTGCTCATCCCTGAACACGATGCCACCGGGCAAACGGTTGTCTCGCGCGCGGTGTTGATGGATGGCGCGCGGTTCACTCCAAAATTCGCACAGCATGAAGCGGAAACAATGGTTGCTTTCGCCTGCACCGCCCAAAAGGAAAACGAGAAAGAAGATGCTCACCAACCCTGGCGCACCGTGCGCCCAGAACAAGAGCGCGGCGTGTGGCGCGAGAGTTACGCATTGTTTGCCGGGTTCAACACCATGCATCATCCACCAAAGACGCTGCAATGGTTAGCAACGGTGTTGCCAGACGAATTAACGGCATATCGCGTCATCCCCATTGATGTCATGGGCGTTATTCCACACCAGAAAAACGTCGTGGACTGGCTGCAAGAGACGCTGCCCTTGCCGCGACACATGCTTGCGTCCGCTGTGATGGTGGATGAACTCCGCCAGGCGCTTGAATTCGCTGAGGCGCTGGGCGAGTTGCTCATCTCGAAAGACATCGCCTTACCCAGCAGCAAGAAAATGCGCTTCACTCCCATGAAAACGCTATGCTGTGAATATCTCATCGGGGTGAGCGGGCGCAAACCCCTGGCCGATGACGCTACCAAGATCGCCAAACACCTCCACGCCCGGCAGGAATATTGGGCGCGGCTAGAAGTACCCTTTCACCGCTTCCTGAAAAACCTGCCATCCGACATCATAGTGGACGAATATGATGAGGAGATTGCGCGCGGTGAAGCGCGACAAGCATGGGCGCGTGCGGCCAAGGATGCCTGCCGAGATACGTTTGCAGGGGCCATCGACGCTCTGGGGGAATTGCCGCGCGCATTGCGGGCTGGCGGGAAAGCGCAGATCGCTTTTGCCGTGTGCCTGCGCGCCCTGTTGGAACACTATCGCATTGAGCTTGCACAAGGAGTCGCTGTATGATCCCCGATAGCATTACCCAATTTGTAGAGCATTTGCGCGAACTGCGTGATCGAAAAGATCGCGCCGCACTTGCTGCACTGCGCCGGGGGCTGGGCAAGCCCCCTGGAACCGCCGTTGAGATGTATCGTTACGTCATCCCATTTGCCCCGGAACGCCGCCAAACTTCCTACTTCCTGGTAGCCGCGCTCTTCGCGTCTTATCCCAACGCGCCCGCCCTTGATGGCAACCTGGGTGTCTCATTCCGGCATTTGACGAACAAAGATGACAGCGGCGGCAGCGAGCGGCGTTTCGTCGCCCTTTTGCGCGCAGACAGTGATGCGTTGCCCACTCACCTGCGCCACGTCATCGCGCTCTTCCAGTCGTCATCCAGGCAGATTCCCGTCTCATGGGAACAATTGCTCCATGACCTGGGCAGTTGGGACCACCCCAATCGCTTTGTGCAACGCGCCTGGGCGCGCGCATTTTGGGAAACGTCTAGCGCGCCTGCCACACCTGAAGATGCATCTGCATCCATCACACACGCTCACCATGCAGAGGAGGCATAACCATGATCATCGAACTACACGTGCTGCAAAACTTCGTTCCGGCCAACCTGAACCGCGACGATACTGGTGCACCAAAAGACTGTCTCTTTGGTGGTTTTACCCGCGCACGCATCTCCAGCCAATGTTTCAAGCGCGCCATGCGGGTCGAATTCCGTGCCTCGCGCCTCATCGCTCCTGAATATATGGCTGAGCGCACCAGTTTGGCCCAGGAAGCTCTGGCCGAGCGACTGATAAACAAGCATGGTTTTGAGGCGGAGGCGGCGCGGCAAGCCGCGTTGATGGTGATGCAATCGCTGGGCATCAAGCTCGACAGCCAATCTCCAGAAAAGACCAGCTATCTGCTATTCCTCGCCCCCGCCGAACTGGATGCCGTCGCCAGCATTGTCGCCGATACGCGCGAGCACTTCGGCGCGCCCAACGAGGTGCCAGCCGAAGGAGCACCCGCAGCAAACGGCAAGGGGAAGCGCAAAAACGAGAAAGCCCAACTCCCCCCTGGCGTCATCAACGCTATCAAAAAATCCCTTGATGGTGGACGCGCGGCAGATCTTGCCCTCTTTGGCCGCATGATCGCTGATACGCCGGAGCACAATGTGGAGGCCGCCTGTCAGGTAGCTCACGCGCTTTCGACCCATCGCGTTGAAACCGAATTTGATTTTTTCACTGCCTGGGATGAGCGCAGCAAAGAAGACGCGACTGGCGCGGGCATGCTCGGCACGCTAGAGTATAACTCCGCCTGTTTTTACCGCTATGCCAACCTGGATGTCACGCATTTGCAGCGCAACCTGGGAGGTGACACCCTGTTGACGCGGCAGGGCGTCGCGGCCTTCATCCAGGCGATGGTGCATGCAGTACCCAGTGGCAAGCAGAATAGTATGGCCGCGCATAATCCGCCCTCGCTCATCCTGGCCGTGGCGCGCGACCGGGGCCAGTGGAATCTGGCGAACGCTTTCCTTGATCCCATCAAGGCCAAAGCTGGCAACGATCTCATGCGTGCTTCCGTCGCTGCACTCGATGACTATTGGGGCAAAGTTTCCGCAATGTATGGCACCCAGGGCATGCGCGGCCAGTGGATCGCCACATTGGAAGCCCCCGCTGTGCAGGTGCTACGCTCGTCGCTGGTGTCGTCCTTTGCCGCGCTGCAAGAGCACGTGTTGGCGGCAGCTTTTGCCGAAGCGCCAGCGACATTGGCAGGGGGGCGCTGATGCTGACACTCCTGTTACGACTCGCCGGACCACTGCAATCCTGGGGTACCACCAGCGCCTTTCGTGACCGGGCGACGGAGCGCGAACCCTCGAAAAGCGGCGTCGTTGGTTTGTTGGCGGCGGCACTGGGGCGGGAGCGCAGCGAACCGATTGCCGACCTGGCTGCGCTGGAAATGGGGGTGCGGGTCGATCACGAGGGAACACTTTTGCGCGACTATCACACTGTCGGCGGCACGCACTGGAAGGAGCGCCGCTATGCGCGCGATGACGCCCAGCGATATGGCGTCGCCGAATTTGACGGGAAAGTGACCAACAACGCTGTGCTGACCCAGCGCCATTACCTGGCGGATGCCGACTTTCTGGTGGGACTCGCCGCCGCAACTGCTGACCAGGAAGAGCTGCTGCACGTGGTGGATCGCGCATTGGTGGCTCCGGCGTGGCCGCTGGCCCTAGGGCGCAAGGCGTGCGTTCCCGCGCGCCCGGTGCGCCTGCCCGATGCTCTTCCCCTGGGGCCGGGTTTGCGCGCCGAACCGTTGCGTGCCGCGTTGCTCGCCTATCCTTGGCCCCCCAAAAAATCCCTTTTACGCTTCGTCTTCGATGATCCCACCTCCCAAAGTGGCATCATGCGCCGTGATGTGCCGGTCGCCTTTGATACACTCAACCGGCGTTATCAAACGCGCTTCATCACCATAGAAGATTTGCCTCGCCCGGCGAATGTGCCGGATGATCTTACTTGCCAGAGGAGAACATGACTCATGGAACCGCTCTTTCTGTCGCGGTTGTTCCTTGACCCACGCCACCGCATGGTGCAGCGCGACTTGGCTGATTGCTATGTCTTCCATCAGCGGTTGGTAAGTGCTTTTCCCGGTCTGCCCAGCGAGGCCGCACGCGCCCACGCGCAACTACTTTTTCGCGTGGAACCGCACGGCAGTGAGGTCTGCATTATCGCCCAATCCAGCATTCTGCCCGAATGGTCGCGTTTGCCGGAAAACTATCTGTGCCGTATCGCTGAGGTCAAGACCATGCATACGGTGTTTGACGCCATCCACACTGGTATGCTGCTGCGGTTTCGCCTGGCGGCGAACCCCACGCGGCGCATCAGCGCCAACAACACAGCGGAGGCCGAGCACTGGCGTGGCAAGCGTGTGGATGTGCGCGGTGAAGATGCCCAATTGCATTGGTTGCAGCGCAAAGGTGAACACGATGGGTTCGCCCTTTTGGGGGCGCGGCTTGCCCCCGCTGTGCCGGATGTGCGTCACGCTGACGGTGCCACCCTCATCGGCCAGCGCCGTGCAACCGGACGCATCACGCTTGGTACTGCTCGCTTTGAGGGACGACTGCAAGTGACTGATGCTGATCGCTTTCGCCAAACCCTGCGCGCTGGGATTGGCAGCGGCAAGGCTTTTGGTTTGGGGCTGCTTTCCGTCGCCCCAGACTAATCGTGCCGTTCAACACCTGGTTTGTGTTGCCTGTCATGCTGGGTGATCGTCGTTTCTCGCCATCAGGAGGAGTCCGACATGCAAGACCTGCACCTGTTGCCCAAAGTACGGGATAGTTGGAGCTACCTTTATCTGGAGCACTGCACCATCGAACAGGATGCGCTGGCAATCGCGTATTTCAATCAGGAGGGCAAAACGCATGTGCCTTGCGCGTCACTCACGGTGGTGATGTTGGGACCGGGAACGAACATCACGCATGCAGCGCTGCGCACGCTGGTGACTTGCGGTTGCACGGTGCTGTGGGTGGGCGAACATGGCGTCCGTTGCTATGCACAGGGTACGGGCGAAACGCGGTCGGCCCTGAATCTGCAACGCCAGGCGCGCCTGTGGGCCGATCCCCAGGCCCATCTGCGCATTGTGCGCCGCATGTATCAAATGCGCTTCCCCGAACCACTGGAACCATCCCTGACCCTGCAACAGATCCGGGGCAAAGAGGGGGTGCGCGTGCGCGCGAAATACGCGGAATATAGCCGCCTCCATAATATTCCCTGGCAGGGGCGGGCCTATCAACGTTCCGACTGGCAGCAGGCGGATCCCATCAATCGCGCGCTCTCTACGGCCAATTCCTGCCTTTATGGCGTCTGCCATGCCGCCATCGTTTCCACCGGCTATTCGACAGGGCTTGGCTTCGTTCACGTGGGCAAACAGCTTTCCTTTGTCTACGACATCGCCGACCTCTATAAAATGGAGACGACTGTGCCGGCGGCGTTTGCCGCGGTGGCGATGGGCGGTCCCGAACTGGAAAGCCGGGTGCGTCGCAAATGCCGAGATCTGTTTCAGGAACAGCAAATATTGGCGCGCATCATCACCGATCTCGACGATTTGTTGACACTGGAAGATGTACCTGGCACCTCAGAGGTGCGCGAGCTGCTGACGGGCAACGCGGATGCCGATATGGCGTTGCCTGGTGGCCTGTGGGATCCTGATGTCGGCGTCGTCGATGGTGGCATCAATTTCGCCGATGAGGAGGTTGACGCATGACCATCTTTATCGTGGAGCGCGTTCCCACCGGGCTGCGTGGCTTGCTAACGCGATGGTTGCTGGAACCCAAAACGGGAGTATTTGTTGGTCGCCCCTCAGCAATGGTACGCGAAAAACTGTGGGAGATGATCTGCGAGAAAGTGCATGGTGGTGCAGCCCTGCTCATCACCCAAACAAACACCGAGCAAGGTTTCACTATTCGCACAAACGGAACCACTAGCCGGACAGTGATAGACATGGAGGGCCTATTGTTGATCCGGAGCTAGATTTTGCGCTATGTTGTTCAGTGTGGTCCCCACGAGCGTGGGGATGATCCGATCATCGAACGACTTCGGCGGCGTCGATTCGAGTGGTCCCCACGAGCGTGGGGATGATCCGCGATCAGGTCGCCCCAGGCGATAGACATACTCGTGGTCCCCACGAGCGTGGGGATGATCCGCCCTGGTAGCCATGCTGGGCCTGCATAACGGGGTGGTCCCCACGAGCGTGGGGATGATCCGGGAGCAACCATGAGTGAAGACGCCA
>DAIDGU010000054.1 GCA_027459785.1 Ktedonobacteria bacterium
CGGTTTCAACCGCCCGCCCGTCCCCCGCTGAGGATGCTGCTCCCGCCGACGACATCACGGCCCGCGCGGATGTCCCGTGGCCGGCGGCGAGTGCGCCGGAAGGCGGCGAGTTCGTGGGCTGGGCGCTGCGCGGTGCCTGGCTGGCCATGCTCGTCGTCCTCGTTTTCGGCGCATCAGTCTTCCTCGTGGAAGGCACCAACGCTCGCTTGCAGGAGCGCACCAACTGGGGGCCAGTGCAGCCAGTCAACGCCCTGCAAACCGTCCCCTCGCTGGATGGCTTCGCCTATATGCACACCTGGTATCCGGGCGACGCGGACGCCATCACCTGGCTCAACCGCAACATCAAGGGTGCGCCGGTGATCTTAGAGGCCAGCGGCGATCCGTATCAATGGTACAGCCGCGTCGCCATCTACACCGGCTTGCCGACGGTGCTAGGCTGGGGCAGCCACGAATCGCAGCAGCGTTACCCCGACGAGGTGTATAACCGCCAGCCGGATATCAACGCGATGTACAGCACCGGCGATCCCGCCATCGTGCTGCCGTTGCTGCACCAATACCATGTCCAATACGTCTACGTCGGCCAGCTCGAATGCCTGGATTACGCGGCGCACGATCCCTATCCAACAGAGCAACCCGCAGCGGCAAACATCAAGCTCTGTGCGCAGAACCACGACGTGATGGGACCACTCACCGTCTTCAACCAACTGGCCCAGCAAGGCAAGGCGCAGGTCGTCTACCAGACCAACAGCGTGACCATCTGGCATATCACCGGCTAACCCTGCTTATGACAAGTTGCAAGCGGTTGAGCGATGTTGAGATGCGAGCGATTGTGAAACGGGCGATTGTGAAGCGAGCGATTGTGAAGCGAGCGATTGTGAAGCGAGGGGTAATAGCGGTGGCGGATAAGAACGGCGGGCGGTTGAAACCGCGCCGGAGGGGCCATCCGGCCACGAAACCCGCCGTCGCGGGTTCGGATCCCAGTCCACGTAGGTGGACTTCGTCGCCGCTAGGCGCTTAGGCGCGGTTTCAACCGCCCGCCGTCCCCTCGCCGTGTTTCAACCGTCACATCGCCCACCGCTCGCTGCCCGCCGTTCCTGGCTAGGAGATGCCATCATGATGCGCGACAACGCGCCCGAACCGACATCGGAGGTCGCTTTCGCGCCGGAAGGCGAGGCGCTGGTGCGGGGTAGCGCCATCCTGCGTCGGCGCGTGGTGCCGCTCGCCGTGACGGCACTCGCGGTGCTGCTCGTGCTGGTGCTGGTCGTCGGCCAGGGACTACTGCCCGGCGTGCGCGCGGTCGCCAAGCCGACGCCATTTCCGCATGCGCTTGCCACCGCCAGCCTGCACAGCACGGTGAATTATGGCACGCTCACGGTCAACGGCCAGCCTTATTTCGAACGCTTCTTCTCCGGCATGCGTCTTTTTTTGTTCACCACCACGACCCATCTGACGCTGACCGCGCCGCCTTTCAAGCCGATTTCTTGCACGCTGACCGCGCCAAATGTCGTCGTCACGGGCAATGGCTGCCAGGCGACGCCAGCGGGTGCGGATGGCATCGCCAATGTGATCCTGCCCCTGACCATGAATGATCTGCCGCCCGCTCAAGAAACCGCCGCGCTGCAAGCGGCGAATATGGCGCTGAGCCAGGCGGCTGCGACGCTGGGGAGGCCGCTCACCGTCGCGCCAGGCGGCTATTACGCGACGAAACTGGGCGTCTATCATCACACTACGCAAGCTCTGCGGGCGACCATTACGTTCACGGCGAACTTCGCCGCCGACTGCCCGGAGGTCGGCAAGGCAGCCTCGTGCCAGCAATTTGACCTCAGCTTCACCACCTCGCAAAATTCGTCCCTCTGGGGCGTGAATGTCGCCGCCACCTTCATGTGGCGCTTCCAGACGGCGAACGGGCAGATGATCGCCGGCCCGCAGATGACAACCTATCTCCCCCTGTTGCTGGCCTACAGCCAACCGAACGGCTGGACGAGCGCGGCCTATGCGCCAGACGGCACGCCCGGCACCCTCGCGCACGCCGTCATGGCGAACCTCTGCAACGCGGTCTTGGCCGACGCGGAAACCCACCTTATCCCGAACGAGATCGTCCAAGATGCCACATTTACCAAAGTCGGCATCGCGGGCTGTGATAGCACGCTCGTTATCGTCGCTACCCAACAACAAGCTTTCTCTGGCGGCGATGGGGTCATCATCATTCGCTTCGGTGTGGCATTGGCCGCTTATTCTTATACTCAACATGTCTTCCCCACCCTGCCCGTGGCGACGCTAGCAGACATCGCGGCGGTGGATAATCAATAAATCATTGACATCTGGAGGACAGGTACACCTGTCTGTCAACGCGGCGGACGGCATGCCCGCACCACGGTTGGTGTGGTCCATCCGACCTTTGATAACACAATCCCGCCCATGTGGACTATGCCACATCCTCGCCGCGCCGGACTATGCTATGATGAAGCTGAGTATTTCTGGGCTGACACGGACGGCTTGTATAGTACGAGGGAAAAGGCGCGGACATGCATGATCTGGTGACGTGGTATCTGGCGGTTGAGGTGTTGGGGATCGTAACGCTGCCGGTGGCGGCGCTGGCCTTCGCGCACCTGCCGGATCGCGGGTGGGCGCTGGCGAAGCCGCTGGGCATTTTGCTCGTTGGCGTGCTGTGTTGGTTGCCGCTGGTCGTTTTTCCCGCGCTGCCTTTCAGCCGAGGCTGGATCGTCCTGACGCTGCTGGTCTTTGCCGCGCTCAACGCCGGGGCCGTCGTGCTGCGCCCGCAACTGGGGCGCGACATCCTCACGTTCGTGCGCCGCCAATGGCTCTACGTGCTACTCGATGAGGCAGTCTTCGCGCTGGCACTATGGGTGATGGGTAGCTTGCGGGCGCTGAACCCGCAGGCCGAAGGCACCGAAAAGTTCATGGATCAGGCGTTCCTGTCGGCCATCATCCGCGCCCAACACCTGCCACCGCCCGATCCGTGGCTCAGCGGCTATCCGATCAACTACTATTATTTCGGGCATTATCTGCTGGGCATGCTAGCGAAGGCGCTGGGAACCGCCGCGCCGGTCGCCTTCAACACCGGCATCGCGCTCACCGCCGCGCTCGCCGCCACCGGCATCTTCGGCATCGCCGCCAACCTGACGGCGGTCATCTTCGGCATAGCTCCAGTCCGCGACGGCGGACTTCGTGGCCAACGGCCCTTAGGCGCGGTTTCAACCGCCCGCCGTCCCCCTGCCGACATCTCATCCGCTCCCAATCCCACTGATCGCCTCGCCCGCGCCACGCCGTTCGCGCTCTTCGCGGTGATCGCGGCACTGGTGCTGGGTAACTTGCGGTCGTTCTGGAACTGGTGGGCGACACTGACGACCACGGCCCAGGCCGCGCATGAAAGCACCCTCGCCGCCGCCGGGAATTGGCTGACGCACCCCGCGCTGTGGGCGTCCTACGACTACTGGAATCCCTCGCGCGCCATCCCCGACACGATCACGGAGTTCCCCGCTTTCAGCTTCCTGCTGGCGGATCTGCATGCCCACGTGCTGGCGCTGCCTTATGCCGTGCTGGCGCTCGGCGTGGCGCTGCACCTGTGGCTGGCTCCGCCGCGTCGTGGCCTGGGCATTTTCGGTGCGGGCCGGCGCGCATACGTCGCCCTGGTCGTTGGTGCGTTGAGCATCGGCGCGCTATATCTCATCAACGGCTGGGATCTGCCGACGTATCTGACCCTGGCGCTGGCGGCGCTGGCACTGCACCAGTGGATCGCGCACGGGCGCGTCTTTTCCGCCGATCTCTGGCGCGGCCTCGCGCTGGCGGCGCTGCCCCTGATCGCCCTCTGCTTCATCCCCTACCTGCCATTTTACCTGAATTTTGTCTCGCCCAGCCAGGGCATCGGCATCGTCACCGGCACGCCGTCGCACGTCGCCCGCACGTATGCCGACGGGGTCTATCAGGCCAGCCATCCCGGCAGCTTCCCTGATCTGTCGCTCTCACGCACCTACATTGGCGACGCCATCGGCGCGAACGGCATCATGCTCTTCATCCTCGCCACCTGGCTGCTGGTTCTCTTCGCGCAACGCCTGGCGGCGGAGTTCCAGCGCCCGCCCGCCCAACCACGCTGGCCAGACGCGCAAGACGCCATCGCAGGTGCTGATGCCACCGCTGTTGCTGATGCCACCACTGTTGCTGATGCCACCACTGAACGTGCTGGCGCTGATCGCGTCGCCACCCATGTCACCCGCCAGTCCGCGCAGGCGGACTTTGTGGCGCAGCCCTTAGGCGTGGTTTCAACCGCCCGCCGTCCCCCACCGCCCGCCGTCCCCACCGCCCGCGTCCCGCTCATAGCGCCAATCGCCCCCTCCCCGTCGCCCGATCATGCTGACTCGGCGGACAGGAATGTCCCCCCCACGTCTGATCACCCCCTCTCCATCCGCAGATGGGGAGGGGGCCAGGGGGTGGGGCCAGCCATCGCGGGCGGCGCGCTGGCGCTGGGCCTGGTGACGGCGCTCACGCGCGCCTGGGACGGCTGGACGTTCGTATGGGCCGCGCTACTCTTCGCCACCGCGCTCTGGCTCACCGTAGAGCCGTTCCTCGTACCCGAAGATCCCCCCCTCTCCATCGCCGATGGGGAGGGGGCCGGGGGGCAGGGTTCCCGTGCCGCGACGGGATGGAGCCGCGCCACCGCCTTCCCGCTGCTGCTGATCGCCGTCGGCATGGGGCTGATCGCCATCTGCGAGATCGCGTTTTTGCGCGATGTCTTCGCCGGCAGTCTCCCGCGCATGAACACCGTCTTCAAAGCATACTTTCAGGTATGGCTGCTCTTCGCGCTGGCCAGCGCGCCCGCGCTGGCATGGCTCGTCGTGCGCCTGCCGCAACGCTTGCCGCAAGGGATCGCGCCCATCTGGCAGCCTGTGACCTATGTGGGACGCGGACTGTGGGCGCTGGCGGTCGTCGCGCTGGTCGCCGCCGCGCTGGTCTACCCGCTGGGAGCCAGCCACGCATTGTATCCCATCGGCCAGCCGGTGACGCCCTCGCTCAACGGCCTCACCGACAACACGCAGCTCGATCCGGGCGACATCGCTGCCATCCAATGGCTGAACGCGCACGTCCAGGGATCGCCGGTTATCGTCGAGGGCATCGATCCGGCAAACGCTGAGTATAGCCCCACGTATGGGCGCGTCTCGGTCTTCACCGGGCTGCCGACGCTCATGGGCTGGCCGGGACATGAGATCCAGTGGCGCATCAATTGGGTGAAAGATCCCGCGCATGCCGCCGATTATAATGCGCGGCTAGGTGATCTGCGCACGATCTATACCAGCGCCGATCAAGCGACTGTGCTAGGACTGCTGCACCACTACCACGTGCGGTATCTCTACGTCGGCCCGCTCGAATGGCAAACCTATCCGACCAGCGACCTCAACCGCTTCCGCCACTATTTGCCGGTGGTGTATGATACGGGTGGTGTCGTGATCTATCAAGTCCCAGGCGATTAGGCGATTACACATGTGGAGTGAAACTGGAATGGACGAATCAATTGCTGAAGACCGCGTGCAGCCAACCCGTCGCCCGGCCCCGCGCTTTGCCTTCGCACGAGCCGACGTTGCCCCCGTCGTGACCACGCCGGATGCCACGCTTGCGCCGGCACCCGACGAGAGCACCGCGCCCGCGCCAGACGTGCTGCCGGATTATGAGCAGATGCCGCTGGATCGCTGGGAGCCGGCACCCCGTGTCTCGCTGCGGGCGGCCTTGATGCAATGGCTGCGCGAGCGCACGCCGGAGCAGTGGGCCTTCGCCGCGATCTTCCTGGTGGGGGCCGTGCTGCGCTTCTGGGGGCTGGCGGATAAACCGCTGCATCATGATGAAAGCCTGCATGCCTATTATTCCTGGCAGTTCCTGATCAACCCTGCCGGCTATCAGTATGATCCCTTGCTACATGGGCCGTTCCAGTTTCATATCATCCCCTTCTTCTTTATGCTGGGACATCTGCTGGGACTGCCGAACGGCGGCGTCGATGATTTCACCGTGCGCCTCCTGCCGGCGCTGATGGGCCTGGCGATGGTCGCCATGCCTTATTGGCTGCGCGAGCATCTGGGCCGCTGGGGCGCGCTGAGCGTCGCCTTCTTGCTGGCTGTCTCGCCGACCTTCGTTTATTATTCGCGCTTCGTGCGCGATGATATCTATGTCACCTGCTGCACGCTCTTGATCGTCGTCGCCGCCCTCCAATATAGCCAGACGCGCCGCATGAGCTGGCTGCTGGTTGGCACCGCCGCGCTGATGATCTCGTATAGCGCCATGGAAAACACGTTTTTTACCATCGCGATCTTCGGCAGCTTCCTGGTGGCACTGGTGCTGTGGGATCTTGGCCCACGCGTGGGCGCACTCTTCACGCGCCTTGGCGGCGAACGTGACCGCACGGTCGTCGGGCGCGAGGTGCTGCTGCTGCCGTTCCTGCTGCTCATGGGCGCGGCGGCGGTGCTGGGGCTGCACTGGCTGGGCGACCTCAGCAACACGATCAACGCGCTGGCCGCGAAGTATGGCAACGACGCGACCAACCCCCATAATCCCGATGTCATCGAGCAACATTACGAGACCCTGGCCGTCGGCGTGTTGCTGGTGATCAGCATCGCCGTCTCGCTGGCCGCAACCGTCGGCCTGTTGATCCGCATGTTCCGCGATGCGCCGCCCCGCCCGCCGCGCTGGCACCGTTGGGTGGACCCGCGCCGCCAGCCCGTGCTGGATGCCCTGCTGGACACCGATTGGGTGCGCTGGTTCATCGCCTTCGTCGTGGCCTGGTTGATCTTCGCCGTCTTCTTCATCGAGATCCCCCAGAGCGCCACCAGCATCACCGGCTGGGCCTTCGGCTTCAAAGACGGCCTGGGGCGCGGCATTCTGCGTGGCATCTACTATTGGCTGGAACAGCAGCACGTGGCGCGCGGCGGGCAGCCGTGGTACTACTACCTGATCCTGATCCCGCTGTATGAGCCGCTGGCGCTGGTCTTCGGCCTGGCGGGCCTGGTGCGCGTCCTCGTGCAGCCCACGCGCTTCCGCATCTTCCTGGTATACTGGTTCGCCACCACGCTGCTGCTCTATTCGTGGGCCGGCGAAAAGATGCCCTGGCTGGTGATCCACATCATGCTGCCCCTGATCTGCCTGGCTGGCGTCGCGCTGGACTGGATCATCGGCACCGTGGTGCGCGGGGCGCGCAGTTGGTGGCAGCCGACGCGCGTGCTGGTCGCGGCGGCGGCGATCTTCTTCATCGGCGGCATGCTCAGCCTGACGGTCGCATCGACGATGTTCTGGGCGCTCGCGCTCAGCGTGGTCGCGCTGGTCGCCATCGGCGCGGCGGCGGCGGTCGAACGCTGGCAACAGTCGCCGGCGCTGCGCGTGGGCGAACGCTGGCTGAATGCCACGCCGCAGGTGGTGGCCTCGTGGTGGCTCTTCGCTGGCCTGCGCTGCTGTTATGGTGTCGCGCTCGTGCTGGCGCTTTACCTGGGCTACGAACACCACGCGCTGTGGCTGGAAGCCGTCGGGGCCGTCGCGTTGCTCGCCGCACCCGCCCTCGAATACGCGCTGCGCCAAAGCTGGCACATCATCCACGCGCCCGACGCGGCCACCGACACGACAACGCTGCTGCCCGCCGTGCAACGCCGCCCGCGCTGGACACTGCCAGCCAACCAGATCATCGCCGTCGGCTCCCTGACGCTGGCGCTGGCGCTGCTCGTCCCCACGCTGTGGAATATGCAGCGCGTGACGTTCTTCGAGCCGTCCGTTGCGCCGAATGAGATGCTGATCTACGTGCAGACGACCACCGATGTGCAACTGACCATGAACAAAATCAATGCGCTGGATGCCGTTTTGCTGCGCACGCAGCATCGCCACATCCGCATCGGCGTCACTGCCGATCCCGAATGGCCGTTCGCCTGGTACCTGCGTGACTATCCGGAAGTGCTTGCGCCGCACACGAACGTCTGGCTCTCCGGCACGCTCTTCAACTATTCCAGCACCACCGGCGGGCCGCTGCCGGATGTCATCCTGGGCGGTCTGGACGACGGTTCACAGAGCATCCCGGCGACGTATCCCAACCAATATGCCAGCAAGGAGTATCATCTGCGCTGGTGGTGGGACGAGAGCTACAAACTGCCCCAGTGCAGCAAAGTCAAGCCGACGCAGTGCCTCTACAATCCGCCGCTGGGCGTGGGCGTCGGGCCGCTGCTGTGGATCAGCTATGGCGCGAACCCGCCGGCCCCCTGCGCGAACATCTACGCCGCCAAGTGCGATCCGCTCAACGCGCAGCCGAACGGCGCGGACGCCGCGCAACGCTACTGGAACTGGCTGTGGCTGCGCCAAAATATCAGCGGCACCTCGCCGGAAAGCACCGACTTCATCCTGTATATCAGCACCAGCCTGACAAAATATGTCGGCGTGTAGGGACGAGACACGCAGAAAGCGGAGACGGGACGCGGAATGCCACGAAGGATAATAAGGACACGCAGAAAGCGGAGACGGAACACGAAATGACACGAAATGGCCGCGAGATGCCGCGAAATATCTTAAGGATCTCGCGTTATTTCGCGCCGATCTCGTGTTATCTCGCGTTCCGTTTTTTTCGATAGAAAGAGGCAGAGACTATGGCAACGATGCCGCCGATCATCATTGGCGATGAGCAGCATGGGCTGACGCTGGCCGCGGTCGTCGCGGTGGCACGCGGGGGTGCGCCTGTCGCGCTGGCCGATGCCGCGCGGGCGCGTGTGCAGCGCAGCCGTGACTTCGTGGAAAAGCTGGCGGCGAGCGACCGCGGCATTTATGGCGTGACGACGGGTTTCGGCGACCTCAGCCGCATCCGCATCGCGCCGGATCAGGTCGCCGATTTACAGCGCAACCTCGTGCGCTCCCACGCCGCCGGCGTGGGCGATCCCCTGCCGGTGGACGTGACGCGCGGCATGCTGCTTTTGCTGGCGAACAGCCTGGCGCGTGGCCATTCCGGCGTGCGCCCCGCCGTGATCGATCTGCTGCTGGCGCTGCTGAACCAGGCGATCACGCCGGTCATCCCGTCGCGCGGCTCCGTCGGTGCCAGCGGCGATCTCGCGCCCCTGGCGCATCTGGCGCTGGCGCTCATCGGCGAAAGCGCGGTCATCATGGCGGATGGCACGCAGTTGCCCAGCGGCGACGCCTTTGCCCAGGCCGGGCTGGTGCCGCTGGCGCTGGGCGCGAAGGAGGGGCTGGCGCTCATCAACGGCACCCATTTGATGGAGTCTATGGGCGCGCTGGCGCTGCACGACGGCTGGGTGTTGCTGCGGGCGGCGGAAGCCGCCGCCGCGCTGAGCTTGGAGGCGCTGCTGGGCAGCCAGGTGCCGTTCGACGCGCGCATCCACGCGCTGCGGCCCCAGCCGGGCCAACGCGCCACGGCTGCGCGCGTGCTGAAGCTGCTCGAAGGCAGCGCCATCATCCCCAGCCACGCCAACTGCGGGCGCGTGCAAGATCCCTATACCATCCGCTGCATCCCCCAGGTGTTGGGCGCGGTGCGCGACGCGCTGACCTACTGCGAAGGCGTCTTCACCAACGAACTGCGCGCCGTGACGGATAATCCGCTGATCTTCGACGCCGACGAGGCCGTGCTGACGGGCGGCAATTTCCACGGGCAGCCGCTGGCGCTGGCGCTGGATGTCGCCGCTATCGCCGTCGCCCACCTGGCTGCTTTCGCCGAGCGGCGCATATATAACCTGATGGGGCCGCACGAGTGGGATAAGGACGGCGCACCGCCCTTCCTGACGCCGAATCCCGGCCTGAACTCCGGCTATATGATCGCGCAATACGTCGCGGCGGCGCTGGTGAACGAGATCAACACCCTCGCCCACCCCGCCAGCACGGGATCGATCCCGACCTCCGCCGGGCAGGAGGATTTCGTCAGCATGGGCGTGACCTCCGGCCACAAGCTGCGCCGCAGCCTGGAAATGGCGACGCAGGTGGTCGCCATCGAACTGATGTGCGCCGCGCAGGGCGTCGATTTCCGCGCGCCCCTCGCGCCCGGTCGCGGCGCGCAAGCGGCCTACATGGCGGTACGCTCCTTCGTCCCCCACCTGGACGCCGACCGCCCCCCCAGCCCCGACATCACGCGCCTGGCCGCCGCCCTGCACGCCGGCCTGCTGGATCGCGCCCTGGCCGAATGGGACGCGCCGCCCGCCAAGGCGAAGCGCAGCACAGCAGCCGGCAGCCAGCGCCGATCATAACGCTAGCATGCTAGCACGCCAGGCTTTCTGGAACATCGCATATCACTTGCAGCCTAGTTGCCATATGGATGATCATGGGGTGTAGATCATCCCCTGCACCCCCCCTGCTTTCCCAACAAGCAGCTAGAGGACGCGCAGCGAAAGTGGCGGAATAGCGCGGTAAAAGTGGCGGCGAAAGTGGCGGAAGGAATCACTCAGTCATACGCAACGTCCATCGCGCACCACGTCCATATCCCTTGAGTTCGACAAGGCCAAGTTGCCGTAGGAAGGCATAGCGTATGGGGCGGAAGGTGACGATCACTTCACCGGAATTCGCAAATGTAGGAAATGGCTGGTTTGCCGTTGAGCGTGAGTTCACCGACGGCGACGAACCCATTGTGTTCAATCACCTTGCGCGAGGCTGGATTGTCCAGTGTGACCCTCGCACGCAGCCTGCTGAGTCCGTACGCTGTGGCGGCGAGATCGCGCACCTTGCGCACCGCCGCTGTGGCCAGTCCCCGCCCTGCGGCCTTCTGCGCAATCCGGTACCCTAGTTCCGCCGACCCATCTGCCACTTCGTACAGGTTCACCCGCCCCACCACCTCGCCGCGCTCGGTCACGAGCAGGTGGAAGTAATCCGTCCCGGCGGCCTGCCATGCGAGCAGTTGCGCATACCGGGTGTCGAACTCGGTGAAGAACTCGTCCCCCCGATCCGGCACCGACGCCGCGAAGTAGGCCCGATTCTCCCGCTCGAACGCCAGCAGGGCTGGCGCATGGTCGAGGCGGAGCAACTGAAGGTCTGGTATGAGAAGGTGGAGGGGTGGTGTCGATTCTGACCCGGTTCCCCTGTCCTCCTTCGATTCCATCGAGGTTTCCGGCAGGGGCGTGGGCTGGCTCATGGCATGGTTCCTTTCAACAAACAACACACTCTCCTCATAGTATACCACAACCTACCAGCTTGCGCTGCTGTTCCCTCTGCTTTTCTTGTCACTCCTCAAAGGCTTTTTTGTAGGGACGAACAACAAACGAATTGTTGTTCCAGGGGCGGGAAGCGTGTGGGCGCAACAGATCCACCGGCGTCAGGCCAAACGGCAACATACCCAATGCAAGCGTTTCCGGCCATCCGTCCCGCGCGCTGGGGACGTACCGCCCTCCTCACCGCCGCTGTTCTTGTGTTACAGTAGGGGCAGATGGGATTGGAGGGGGCCACATGATTTTGTTCGCGGATATCAATGCGCTGGATAGCATCACCATTCTGTGCGAGGCAGGTGAGCGGGCGTTGCAACGGGCGCAAGAGGCGCAACGCAAAGGCGGCTATACCCAGACGGCGGCGTATCTGCGCGCCACCATCACGTGCGCACGCCAGATGCACCAGCGCGCCAAGGATCATCCAAATTTCTGGCGGCATGCCGTCATGCTGCTTGATGAGGTGATCGCCATCTCCTGGGCCTGTGAGGACCAATTATTCGAGCAAGGCAAGGCAGGGAGCGCCCGCTTCATCACGATTCTGGTGCAGGCATCCGGCCTGCGCATGGTCATCGCGGACGCCGTGGCCGCCGCGCAGCTTGAGGACGATCCCGAAGAATTGGCGAAAGCGGCCATTGAGCAGGCGGCAAAGATGAGTGCCGCGATGGGAAGCACCTACACCGCCGACATGTTTTACAACGTTCCGGCGCAAAAAGAGACGCCCGCACCCCTGCCGCTCCATCCCGCCGCGCCGCCTGCCACCACGTCCGCCACCGGCTAACACGCGCCACGTTCCCATGCGCGCCGTTTTCCGCTATACTATCAGCGATACCGAAGCGTCCTGGCAGGCAGGGCGACGGAGTTATCATATCGTGATAGGATCAGAGCAAGCCCTATGGTACAAGGAACGCTACAGCAACATGGGAATCATGCCGTCGTCATCGGCGGCAGCATGGCGGGTATGTTGGCCGCGCGGGTGCTGGCGGAGCATTTCGCGCACGTCACCATCGTGGACCGTGACCATTGGCCGGCGGAGCCGGAGTTCCGCGCTGGCGTGCCGCAGGGGCGGCATGTCCACATCTTTTTGGCGCGCGGCCAGCAAGTATTGGAGCAGATCTTCCCTGGCATCGGCGCGAAAGTGATCGCGGCGGGAGCCGTCCCCATCGACATCCTGAACGACCTGCAATATTACAGTGGTACCGGTGCGGCACCGCGCTTCCCATCGGCGCTGCGCCTTTACCTATCTTCGCGTCCCCTGCTGGAAACACTGGTGCAACAGGAACTCGCCCGCCAGCCGGCGATCACCTTTCGCCCAGGCGTGGAGGCGGTGGCGTTGGTCACGGACGACGCGGGGCGGGTGGCCGGCGTGGAGCTGCGTCCGCGCACCGGCACCGTGGCAGCGCCCACCGAGACGCTGGCGGCGGATTTCGTGGTGGATGCCAGCGGGCGCGACTCGCGTGCGCCCCAGTGGTTGACGGCGCTGGGCTACGATTCGCCCACACAAACGACCGTCGATTCACACCTGGGCTATGCCAGCCGCATCTATCGCCGCCCGGCAGATGCTGGGCAAGACTGGCAGGCGCTGCTCATCCCCGAACAGGCTCCCGCGATCCTGCGCGGCGGCGTCATCTGGCCGGTGGAAGACGACCAGTGGATCGTCACGCTGGCCGGCTCCGGCGGCGATTATCCGCCCACCGACGATGCCGGCTTCCTAGATTACACACGTGGGATGGTGCATCAAGCTCTGTATACGGCCATCAAGGATGCCGAGCCGCTCTCGCCGATCTATGGCTATCGCCGCACGGCAAACCAACTGCGCCATTACGAGCGCTTGAAGCGGCTGCCGGCGAACTTCATCGTCGTGGGCGATGCCGTCTGCGCCTTCAATCCGGTCTATGGGCAGGGGATGACGGCGGCAGTGTTGGGGGCTGTGGTGCTGCAAGGCTGCTGGCAACGCTATGGGCGTGATCGTGCGGCGCTGCCGCTTCAGTTCCAGCGCGCACTGGCGCGCAGCAACACCACGCCCTGGTTGCTGGCGACCGGCTCCGATTTCCGCGTGCCGGGGGTGGAAGGCGCTTTGCCGCCACGTTCCGCCCGACTGACGCACCGCTACCTGGACGGCGTGCTGGAACTCATCACGCGTGACCGCGAAATCTATACCACGTTCATCCAGGTGGCGCATCTGTTGAAGCCGCCGACCGCCCTTTTCCGCCCCACCATCGCGGCCAAAGTCGGCTGGCACCTGCTGCGCCAGCGTGGGAAAGCGGCCCGTGCGGACGAGAACCCACCGGCCACGAAGCAGCACGAAGCTCACGACCAGTGATCGGCGATCTGCTGCTGGCGCGCGGGGTGAAGCAAAAGGGGGATGCTTGGCGGTTTCGCGGGCGAAATATGATAGAATACAGGGGAACACCTCATCCCTATCTATTGTGTTTGATCTCATACAAGAAGGGGCCAGAACCATGACACGGCCATTTCGCGGAGCGCCGGGGGCGGGCGGCGAGTTAGCGGGCGGACCGTTGCAGCGCGCTCGTCTCGCGCTCATGAGCAACCAACCCGCCGTCGCTGAAGATATCTGTCGCCGCCGCCTGGAAAAGCGGCCCGACGAAGCGCCCACGCGCCTGATGCTGGCGCAAGCACTCATCCAGATGCAGCGCCCGCGCGAGGGCATCGCCGAGACACGGCGCGTGCTGGACCAGCAGCCGAACAACGTGGATGCGCTGATGCTGCTCTCTTCCGCGCTGATGGGAACCAACCAGATCAATCCGCCGAAAGAGGCGCTGGCCACCGCGCAGCGCGCCGTACAGTTGCAGCCAAAAATGGGGCGCCCGCACGTGCAACTGGCCGAGGTGCTGCTGATGCAGCGCCAGTTCGACCAGGCGCGCGAAGAGGCCGACGAGGCCGTGCGGCTCGAACCCAAGCTGGCGGCGGCGCACATGATCAAGGGCATGGCGCTGATGAACACCAAGGACTACGAGGGCGCGGCGCAATCCTTCCAGAGCGCGATCCGCCAGGACCGCACGATGGCCCCCGCGCACTTCGGCCTGGCCCAGGCGCTCTCAGAGTTGCGCCGGCCCGACGAGGCGCTGGAATCCGTCAACAAAGCCCAGCAACTCAACCAGAACTTGCCTGCCGGCCAGGTGACGCAGTTGCGCGCCCAGATCTATCGCAAGCAGCGCAAGTACAATCTGGCCTATAACGAATATGTCGCGGCGGGGCGCGGCGGACGCTTCGCGCGTATCTCCGCCGCCATCTCGTTCGCGCTCAGCTTCTTTGGGCGGGCCGCGCCGTTCGTGCTGCTCGCCGTCTTGCTCGTGGTCCTCTTCGGCGTCAGCCGAATTCCTGTGGCGGGCGGCGTGCTGCTCGACATCATCGTGGTGGTGCTGCTGGGCTTCGGCATCTGGCAGGTGACGAAGCAATATGGCGGCGCACCGCCGCCGCTGTTGCTGCGCGATCCGCGTGTGCTGGCGGCGACTGTGGGCGGCGTGGTCGTCAGTCTGGCGCTGGTCTTCGGCCTCTTCGCCTACTTGGGCCACCACCCTCACCAACCGGATTACTGGTTCACCACGCTCTCCTTCGGCCTGGCCGCGGCTCTGGCGCTGATCGTCGCCGCCCTGGCGCTCAGCTTCACCCCCCGCTCGACGAATACGTAATTTGAGAGCAGCGACGGGAACACGGAGATCACGGGAATTTGCACGGAAAACCACGGAAGAAACGGGACGGCTGAGAATGGGCGATGCTATCCCTCTTTCGTTTCTATTTTTCTGTGTCTTCCGTGTTAGAGCCTGTTGCGCTGGCATTGAGCAGCCTTGCCGTACTCCAGTCCACGTAGGTGGACTTCGTGGCGGCACGCCCTTAGGCGCGGTTTCAACCGCCGGCTGTCGTCCGCCCGCCCGCTCGCCCCACCCCAGTGCAAGATGCTCTAATCTCCGTGTTCCCATCCCCATGCTTCAAAAAGGAGCTTTTTGTATGACCTTGCTGCCGTTTCACGGGAAATGGCCCACCATCGCGGCGGATGCCTTCATCGCGCCAGGGGCGGTGCTGATCGGGGATGTGCGCGTGGGGCCGGGGGCAAGCGTGTGGTATAACGCCGTCTTGCGCGCTGATACGGAGCCGATCACCATCGGCGCGCGGACGAACATCCAGGACGGCGCGGTGGTGCATGTTGATCCGGGGCTGCCGTGCGTGATCGGTGACGACTGCACCGTCGGGCATGGGGCCATCGTGCATGCGGCGCGGTTGGGCCATCACGTGTTGGTGGCGATGCATGCGACGGTGCTGTCGGGCGCGACGGTCGGCGACGAGGTGATCATCGGCGCGCAGGCGCTGGTCAGCGAGGGCAAAACCATCGCGGGCGGCGTGCTGGTGCTGGGCGTGCCGGGCAAGGTGGCGCGGCCTCTGCGCGACGGCGAACGCCTGCGCATTCAGCACAACGCGGCGGTCTATGTCGATCTGGCGCGCGAGCATCGCGCCGCGCTCGGCACAGCGGGCATCGCGTTGGACCAGCCCCGCCCTGCCGACCAGCGAGAGGAGTGAGCGATCCTAGTTCGGTCAAATTCCATCTCCGCGCCGGAAGGTTTGCACTCCCAGAGCTAGGGCGGGGAATCAGCTACCAGGCGTTATGGCTGCGCACCCTCGCTGGTACCTTCTGAGGTATCAGCCGTCGCTTTGGCGGCCTCCGCGTCGGCGGCTTTCTTCGGATCCCAGCCGGGCGCGCGTGAGAGCATCATCCACATGTTGCGGCCTTCCAGCGCCGGGGTACGTTCGACGACCACCGCGCCCTTGAGTTGGGTGACGATGCTTTCGAGCATCTGGCGGCCCAGTTCGGGATGGAAGATCTCGCGGCCCTTGAACTGAATGCTCACTTTGACCTTATCGCCTTCAGCCAGGAATTGCAGGATCTTTCTGACGCGCACGCCGATATCATGTTCATCCGTATGAGCATGCAGGCGGATCTCTTTGACTTCAGAGATCTTTTGGCGTTTGCGCGCTTCGTTCTCTTTTTTGGCGGATTCATACTTGAAGCGCCCGTAATCCATGATCTTGCAGACCGGCGGAATCGCCTGGGGCGAGATCTCCACCAGATCGAGATTGCGGTCGCGCGCCAGATCCAGGGCGCGCAGGGGGGCCATGATGCCGATCTGCTCGCCGTTTTCGTCGATGACGCGCACTTCGCGGGCGCGAATCCGCTCATTGATGCGTGTTTCCCGGGGACGGTTGTCATATCCCCGCGAGTCCCTATTGATAAGCAATCCTCCTCAGTGTGTACGTACATAACTCGCTGCGATGCGTTGTACATACCATATATGAAGTTTAGCACGTGGGCGCTCGATCTGCAAGGGGACGGATGGCCGGGGATAGGGCGTTGGCACAGTGACAACACCGGCGGGCGGGTCAACCCGCGCCTGCGATCACGAAACCTGGTCCAGCCAGGCTGGCGATGCAGCGGAGCGCGTGCCAAGTAATTTGCTCGTTCAGCTAGCGTTGCAACGACGTTGTCAAAGCACTGCACATATCTCAGCTATTGCCCGGCCTTGTGCTGTTTCGTGATACAATAGAGCGTATGCGCGATATCATTTCTGCGCTTGCTGCGCGCTTTCAAGCAGCAGGCCATGAGCTTTTTCTTGTCGGCGGCACGGTGCGCGACACTTTGCTAGGCCGCGCCGGTTCGCCGGATATTGATATGACGACGGATGCCCTGCCGGATGCCATCAAACGCATCGTGGCGCAGACGCACCCGCGCGCCGTCGTACTCGTCGGCGAACGCTTCGGCACCGTGCGGTTGCATTATGCGGCGGACGGCCCCACCCCCGACCCCTCCCCATCGGAGATGGAGAGGGGAGGGAACGGCCCCACCCCCGGCCCTTCCCCATCGGCGGATGGAGAGGGGAGGGGACTGGGAGAAGGGGCCGACGATGAGATCATCGTCGAGATCACCACATATCGTAGCGAGCAATATAATCCTGATTCGCGGAAGCCGGAGGTGTGCTTCGGCACGAACCTGGCGGATGACCTCGTGCGGCGCGATTTCACGATCAACGCGATGGCGCAAAACCCGCTGACCGGCGCGCTCATCGATCCTTTCGGTGGCCAGGCGGATCTGGCGGGGCGGCGCATTCGGGCGGTGGGGGATGATCCCGCGCAGCGGTTCGCCGACGATCCTTTGCGCTTGCTCCGTGCGGTGCGGTTCGCCGTGCAACTCGACTTCGCCATCGAGGCGCACACAGCGGCGGCCATTGCCGACCAGGCGCCGATGTTGGCGAAGATCAGCAAGGAGCGTATCCGCGACGAGTTCAGCAAGATCCTCGTGTCGCCGCGCCCGATGGCCGGGCTGCGCCTGGCGGTGGACCTGGGACTGATCCCTTATATCGTGCCGGAGGTGATGGAACTGCGCGGCGTGAGCCAGCGCCCCGCCCACAGCAAGGACGTGTATGAACACGTGTTGCGCGTGGTGCAAAATACGCCGCCGCGCCTAGCGACGCGCTGGGCTGGCCTGCTGCACGACATCGCCAAGCCGCGCACGCGCTCGGTGGAAGACGGCCACGTCCATTTTTTCGGCCACGAAGACGTGGGGGCGCTGATGGCGCGCGACATCTTGAAGCGGCTGAACTTCGATAAGCCCTTCATCGAGCACGTCGCCCGCCTGGTGAAGCTGCATATGCGCTCGAATGCCTACCAGCCGGACTGGACGGATGGCGCGGTGCGCCGGCTGATGCTGGATGCCGGCGCGGGGCTGCCTGATCTGCTGGACCTGTCGCGGGCCGATATCACCAGCTATCGCCCGGAAAAGATCTCGCGGGCGGTCGCGCGCGTCAACGAACTGGAAGCCCGCGCCCGTCACCTGCAAGAAGAGGCGGAGCGTGTCCCCATCAAGAGTCCGCTTGACGGCGTCGAGCTGATGGCGATCTTCGGGCGCGGCCCCGGCCCCTGGCTCAAGCCGGTGAAAGAGCGCCTGCTGGGCCTGGTCATCGACGGCCAACTCGCGCCGGATGACAAGGCCGGCGCGGAAGCTATCGCCCGCGCGCTGCTGGCGGAAGAAGCGCCTTCGCAGGGGGAAACAGATAGATAGGAGTGCCTGCTTGTCGGGGGCAGGGGCGACCACAAGGAGATCTGGGGCGACCGGCCCCAGGACGAGGGCGACCACAAGGGTACGCCCCTACAGACCGGATGGCGGGGGGATTGCCTTGTGTTTGCCCTGCCCTGACAGACCAGATGGTGCGATGATCACGGGGGACGCGGGGGCGCGATAAATCGCGCCCATACAAAGTCGTGAGGCAGACGGCAAGCAGTGTGGGGCGGATAGGCATGTCCGCCGCCCCGTTCCCATGTTGCTAGCATTCATAATGTACAAGATCTAAACCAGTCTGGGATTGTATCATTCTATCTAGCTCGAAAAAGGCGCGTTTGTAGCTTGCCATATCTCCCGCAACCGCGATTTGCGTCAGACCGGCGTTATACCCATTGCGGGAAAAGACGGTGGCCATCGAGGCCGGACAGACAGGAATGTCTGTCGTCCGTGGTTAGGGAGAATGTCTGTCCTCCGAGGAAGCGTGACCGACAGGAATGTCTGTCCTCCGGGGGAGCGTAGCGACAGACAGGAATGTCTGTCCTCCGGGGGAGCGTAGTGACCGACAGGAATGTCTGTCCTCCGGGGGAGCGTAGCGACAGTCAGAAATGTCTGTCCTCCGGGGGAGCGTAGCGACAGACAGGAATGTCTGTCCTCCGGGGGAGCGTAGCGACAGTCAGAAATGTCTGTCCTCCGGTACCCCTATTGTTTATCCGCAAAGGGTATTATCCGCTACGCGCAACCAACGGAGGGTGCCTGATGGCAACCTGTGACACCAGATTGGTCACAGGGGATCAGGCGTGGGGACGGCGCACGCCGGTGATGGTGGCGCGGTAGTCGCGTTGCAGCGCCTGCACCAGCGCGTCATGCTGTGGCTGGGGCGCGGCGGGCGCGCGATGGTCGGGCGTGGGTGGCGCGTCAGGCGGGGCCGCTGGGCGCGGGGGGGCGGCGTGGGCCTCAGTGGGCGGATCATCAGGGGTTAGAGCAGCCGGCGGGCGCGGGGAGGTAGCGACAGCATCAGCCGGCGGGCGTGGGGAAGTGCTGGTAGGCGGCGTGGATGAAGGAGCAGGCGGCGTGAAATCGGGCGTGGGGGCCAGTGGAGCAGCCGGCGTGGCGGGCGTGAGCGCGGCGTAGTTGCCGGCCTCGCTCTGGGGGACAAACTTCACCTGGCAAAGAACATCCACGCCCTGCTGAATCGACCATACGACGCGCTGGCGGTTCGTGGGCTGGGAAAGCTTTTCGAGATGGAAGGCATGTTCCACGCTGATGATGACCGTAATAGGTTCGCCTTCCGTGGCGGCGATGGGTTGCGCGGCGGCCAGCAACGCGGCGATGCTGTGGCTGCTCTGCTTGCAGATCTTTTTGATCATCTCCCATTCTTGGACGATCCGGCTAAAAGTGGCATTGACCCCGGCACCATAGTCGGTGGCGACGGCCTCGTGGATCGCCGGGGTGGGCGCGGCTACCGGCGTGAGCGTTGGCGTTGCGCTCGGCGGTTCTGGCGCTGCCGGCTGGTGGCCGTTGAGATGAGGCGCTGGCTGATGGCCGTTCGTGCTGGGTAACTCCCCGCCAGGTGTGGCGGGCGCGGGAATGGGTGCGGGCGGCGTGGCCTGCGCGCGGGCGGACGGTGCGGAGGTGATCGGCACCGGCTCATGGGGACGGGCGGGGGCAGGCGGGGGAGCCACGGGCGCAACGGCACCAGCAGGCGGCGCGGCAGGGGGTGCCGCACTCGGACGGGCGGCGTTTTCGGGCGCGTGAGACGGGTACGTTCCCTGACGCACGGCCACGCAGTCCAAGAAGGCGAGTTCCAGGGCGAGCTGCGGCACCACCTGCACGCGCGCCCCGGCATCGTTGCGGGCGAAGATGCGGGCGCACTCGGTCAGCGTTTCCAGCGCGAAGCTGGCGCTGAGCGCCTTCAGGGCGGCGGCGTCTTCCGGGGCGATGTCGAGCAGGGCCACGAGGTCCGCCCCGGCGCGGGCCAGCATCAATTGCCGCCAGATCTCGGCGATCTGGCTGGCAAGCTGGCGCAAATCGACGCCGGACTGCGCGAAGTCATTGAGGCGATGCAGGCCGCGCGCTGTGTCGCCCGCCTGGACGAAGGTGACGATCTCGCGCACCAGGGCGGGATCAGCCATGCCCAACATCGCGTGGACGCCAGCGGTGGTGATGCTATCGCCGCCGAAGGCGCGAGCCTGGTCCAGCAAGCTCAGTGCGTCGCGCATGCCGCCCGCCGCCGCGCGGGCCAGCGCTTCCAGCGCGGCGGGTTCGACGCGCATACCTTCTTGCTCGCACACGAAGGCCAGCCGGCTGATGATATCGCGCAGCGCGATGCGGCGGAACTCGAAGTGCTGGCAGCGCGAAACGACGGTCGCCGGCACCTTGTGCGCCTCGGTCGTGGCCAAAACGAAGATCACATGCGGTGGCGGCTCTTCCAGCGTCTTCAACAGCGCATTGAAGGCTTCCGGGGTGAGCATATGGCACTCGTCCACTATATAGAGGCGGGTGCTACCGGTGGCGGACATGATGCGCACGCGCTCGCGCAGATCGCGGATTTCGTCGATGCCGCGATTGGAGGCGGCGTCGATCTCGAAGACATCGGTGGAACGGCCCTCGGTGATCTCGATGCACGAGAGGCATTCGTTGCAGGGTTCGCCATCGTGGGGGTTGGTGCAATTGACCATCTTCGCCAGCAGGCGCGCGGTGGACGTTTTGCCGGTGCCGCGCGGGCCACAGAAAAGGTAGGCGTGGGTCAGCCGCTGCTGTGCGACCGCCTGGCGCAACGTCTGGATGACTGCTTCCTGGCCCACAAGATCGCTGAACGTCTGTGAGCGCCACTTGCGATACAGCGTTTGTGCTTGCTCAGTCATCGCCCCACTCCTTTTGTTATAGTCATGCTCAGCCCCTCTCTTTATCATATCCGATTATGCGGCACAGTGGCGGCGGCATAGGACTCCTGGCGCGGCGTCAAGTGACGTATCTCACACATTTCTCGTGCAGAAGAGACTATTGACAGGGCGGTCGAGTTCCGGCATGCTATGGACGAGTTGATCATGCTCATGCGTCCGGTAATCGGTGCCGCACGCAGTCCTTGGGAGTATAAGACGAAGCACCGTAGGGACAACAATGGTGCGCAGTGACCTTCGGAAGGGTTTTCGTGAATGCGTTTCAGAGGCAAGCAACTATTTCTGGTAATCGTCAGCGTGGCGCTGGCATTCGGAGTGCTGGGCGCGCTGACCTACCGCCATATCTTCGCGGCTCCGAAGGTGCCGCTGCACCCGGTCAGTGTCACGAGCCACACGACGGCGCAAGGCTTCGACGTGTGCGAAGCGCCGGGGCTGGACGTGATGCGCGCGTGGTGGCAGAGTTCACCGTATCGGTGGGTCAATATCTATATCGGTGGCATCAACCGTGCCTGCAAAGACGCGCCCTCGCCTGAATGGATCGCGCAAGCGTATGGGATGGGCTGGGGACTGGTGCCGACCTATGTGGGCCTGCAAGTGCCGAACCTGTGTTTGGATCCCTCGCTGAACGAGGCGGCGATGGATCTGAACCCCACCACGGCTTTCCAGCAGGGCCAAGATTCCGCCGGCGACGCGGCGAACGCGATGGCAGCTGAATATCTGGCGCCCGGTACAATCGTGTATGACGATATGGAGTTTTACAACGAGCCGAATCAGCCGGGGCCATGCGATGCCGCAGTGGTCGCCTATATCAACGGCTGGACGCAAGGGCTGCACAGCCACGGCTATAAGGCGGGCGTCTATATCTCGGCGGCGAATATCGGACCGCTGACCACCGCCGCCGTCACCGAACCGGACGACGTGTGGATCGTCAGCCGAGGCTATGCGTCGAGCACGGGCGGGTATGCCAAGAACTGCTCGGTGTATGGCAACACGGCGGTCGGCGACAGCGCATGGCGCGGCCATCGCATCTATCAATATCTCGTCAATAACGGCCAGAGCCTGGACCACCCCGAAACCTGGGGCGGCATGACGATGCCGGATATCGACTCGGATTGTGCGGACGGCGATATTGTCGGTCATCTGCCGATTAAACTCGCGCCGGCCTATACCTATGTCGGCCAGAACACCGACGGGCGGCTGGCGGTGGCAGCGCGCGGCACGGATGGCCACATCCGCATCGAGACGCAGCAGACACCGAACGGGCTGTGGGGCGGCTGGCAGGTGCTGCCGGGGACGACCACCTTCGCGGGCGATCCGGCTTTCGGGCAGGAAGACGACGGACGCCTGGCACTCTTCGCGGTCGGCACAGACGGCATTCTTTACGAAAACGAGCAGACGACGCCCGGCCAGAATTGGCTTGGCTGGCAACCGCTGGTGGGAACGCAGCACTTCACCGGCACACCGGCGCTCTCGCGCAACGGCGACGGCACGATGGTGGCGTTCGCCCGCGACACCAGTGGGCAGATCTGGACCGTAGCGCAGCTTCAGCCGAACGGTAGTTGGGCGAACTGGCAGAAGCTCAGCAGCAAGAGCGCCTTCGTCAGCGATCCTGTGGTCGCGCAGGATAGCGACGGGCGGCTGGAACTTTTCGCGCGCAGCACCAATGGGCTGATGTGGCTGAACTTCCAGCAATATCCCGGTGGGGGCTGGTTCGGTTGGCTGCCGGTGCAGGTGAAACCGCCGGTGGACTTCGCGGGAACGCCGGCAACGATCCGCTACGCTGATGGCCGGCTGGCGATCTTCACGCGCGGCAACGACGGCAACATCTGGTTCACCGTGCAAAAGACTCAGGGCGGCATGTGGGGTGACTGGAGCCGCATGCAACCGCAGTATAGCGCGACGGGCGATCCGGCGGCGGGCATCGACAGCAAAGGCCGTGTGACCCTTGCCGTCACCGGCGCGGACCACGATCTGTGGCTGGAAGCGCAACAGGCTGCCGGCACAAACTGGACCGGCTGGCGCAGCCAGAAGTCCGGCCAGAACTTCACGGGCGTGCCGGCGGTGGCCCACGAGGCCGACGGACGCATGGAGGTCTTCGCGCTCACCAGCGGCGGCGACATGTGGCATGCCTTCCAGGCGACGCCGGGCGGTGCCTGGGGAACTTGGTCAAACCTGCAAGAGGGCGCGAACTTGCAGCAATAGTGCCAGCACACGCGCCAATTTGGGGAGTCGGGGCAGTGATGTCCTGGCTCCCTCGGTGTTATTAGTCGGCACATGGTGTATGATGATAGCGCAAGCGTCGTATGACGCATATCGTTCGCAATAGATCATTGGTTAGAGATAACATAGCATGATCGTTTTCATTTTCAAGCTCTGCGCGGCACCTGTGCTGATCGGCGGTGTGTCGCTGGCGGGGCGACGGTGGGGGCCGGCGGTGAGTGGTTGGCTGGTGGGTTTGCCGCTGACCTCCGCGCCGGTGTTGCTCTTCCTGGCGCTGGAACATGGTGCCTCGGCGGCGGTGCAGGGTGCGCAGGGCGTGCTGATGGGCGGCATTGCGGTGGCCGCCTTCTGCCTGACGTATAGCCGCGTGGCGCGGCGCTGGCCGTGGTGGGGGGCATTGCCAGCGGCGATGGGCGCTTATTTGCTGACGGCGGGTGTGCTGGGCCGGCTGGTGCTACCGATTCCGGCGGCGTGCGCGCTGGTGGCAGGGGCGCTGGCGCTGGCGCTGTGGTTGCTGCCGCCGCTGGGGCCGCGCCCGGTGGCCGTCGTGCCGCCGCGCTGGGATCTGCCGCTGCGGATGGTGCTGGCGACCGGTATCATTCTGCTGCTGACGAGCGTGGTGCCGCTTTTCGGGGCGCATGTGGTCGGCTTGCTCTCGTCCTTTCCGGCGATGGTGACGATCCTCGGCACGTTCGCGCAACGCCAGCAAGGGCCGGCGGCGGCGGGCGCGATCATGCGCGGGGTGATCCTGGGCCTTTTTGGCTTCGCGGCGTTTTACCTGATCATCGGCCTGACGGTTCTGCACTGGGGCGTTGGCCTGGCCTTCCTGGCGGCGACGCTGGTGACGCTGGCGGTGCAAGGCGCATCGCTGAGCCTGACACGCCGCGCGCCGGTGGTCGCAGTGCAGCCATGCCCGGAATAGCGAGGTCGGAGCATGGATCGCTTGCTAGTGAAATGGTGGTGCGATCTTTTGATGTCTTTTGACACTCCCCCGCTTTCTAAGCGGGGGATTCTTCCCACCCAAGCAGCCCAGCGTTGGCAGAAGGACTGATCAGATGCGGATTCTGGCTTGCGCCAGCAACTGGGACGGTTGCCCGCCCCCGCCGTTTGTCAGAACGGACTACGCTTGCCCCCGGTAGTGATGGACCAGGGTAGCGGAATAGATGCGCCTACTCTCCCGGTTCAGCGCGCGTCTGAGCGGCGGGCAAGGTACACGAAAGGATCTGCACACGGATCATACCGTCACCTCTCTCACGCATCTCTTTTACAACGCCAGGCCGAAAACGGCAATCATGCCGGGGAACAGGGTCGCGTCGTGCGACGGGCCGTTTCATCTCCCGCTTGAAAGATGAGGGCTTTCACGGCCCATTTCTGTAATTCCCGTTGCGGGTGATGAGTATGGATACAAGAGGACAGCCATTCCTGTCTTTCCGGTCCCGCTGCCCACTGTCTTTCTCCGCAAGGGGGTATGATATGGGGGACGGCGCGCAACGATAGCAGTGGGCGGGAAAGAGGCGAACGATGAGTCAGGATGTCACACGGCGTAAGATCGAACATGTTACGGTGGCGCTGGGCCACGACCTGACCGCGCCCCAGGCGGCAGCTTGGGGCGACATCCGGCTGATGCATCAGGCGCTGCCGGAGGTGGACCTGGACGAGATCGACACTGGAGCGGACTTCCTGGGCCACCATCTGCGAGCGCCGATCTTCATCTCATCGCTGACGGGCGGGCATGCCGAGGTCGCCGTCATCAATGCGCGGCTGGCGCGGGCGGCGGAACGTTTCGGCCTGGCAATGGGGGTCGGTAGCCAGCGCGCAGCCCTGGTTGATCCCGCCCTCGCGGCCACCTATGCTGTCGTGCGCGAGCAAGCGCCAACCGCGTTCCTGATTGCCAACATCGGTGCGCCCCAGCTCATTCCCCAGGCGCACAAAGCGCCTTTCACGCTGGATGATGCCCGTCGCGCCGTGGCCATGATTCAGGCGGATGCGCTGGCGGTGCATCTGAATTATCTGCAAGAGGCGGCGCAGCCGGAGGGCGACCGTAAGGCGCGGGGGGTGCTGGCGGCGCTGGGGGCGATCACGGCGGGCGTGGGCGTGCCGGTACTCGCCAAGGAAACGGGCGCGGGCATCAGCCGCGAGCAGGCGCTGAAGCTGCGCCAGGCGGGCGTGGCGGCCATCGACGTAGGCGGCGCGGGCGGCAGCAGCATGGCGGCGATGGAGGCGGTGCGCGCGGCGGAACGCGGCGACACGCAGGCGCACGCCGTCGGCGAGGTGTACCGTGACTGGGGCATCCCCACACCGATCAGCGTGGTGGAGGCGAGCGTGGCGGAACTGCCGCTCATCGCCACCGGCGGCGTGCGCACCGGTCTGGACGCCGCCCGCGCGCTGGCGCTGGGCGCGACGCTCGTCGGCGTCGGCTTCCCCATGCTCAAAGCCGCCAGCCAGGGTGATGACGCGGTAGACGCCTTCATCACCGGCTTCCTGAATGAACTGCGCGTGGCCCTGCAACTCACCGGCGCGGCTAACCTCGCCGCGCTGCGCGCCGCGCCCGTCATCATCGGCGGGGCCACGCGCGACTGGCTGGAACTGCGCGGGTTCGCGGCACAGGTGCGCGCCTTCGCGCGCCGCTGAGCGCCCCTGCCAAAGCGCTCGCCACGCCTATCGGGTGCCACAAAAAAAGTCCCATGCACCGGAGGATGCCGGGCATGGGAGGGGGGAAAGTGAGGTAAGCTCAGGCGCGGGGCGCTTCGGGGCCGAAGATGCCATAGAGCAACGGGGCGAGCGGTGAGAAGATCAGAATGCCGACGAACCAACCCCAGCGTTTGAGTTGTACCATTTTGATCATGCCGCCGATCCAGACAACCAGAACAGCGATATACCCCAATCCCTCGGCACCTAGGCCAACGGTGTAGTTTGAGTGCGAGTTGGCGACAGCACTGCCGACAATGAGCAGCACGATGGCTGCAATGGAGGTGTACAAAAGGGTTTGCTTGTTCATGCGTTGGACCTCTCCTAAAAAATAGCATCAGCAAGTATAACACCTGCTGATGCTAGTATACACGAGTTTGCAAACCATGCATGTATGACGTTGTGCCTAGGAGGACGTTTCCGCCGCCAGGAATTGCGCCCGCAACGCCATCACGTTGTTGACATACGACCAGTTCTGGATGCCGTAGGCGGCGGTCGTGCCGACGCCCTGGTTATAGGAACTGATGACGATCTGGCGCACCGTTGCGCCATCCGTCGCGCCGGGCCAGACGGTATCCCAGGTGCAGGTTTGGCCCGTTGGCATGCCCTGGTTGCAGTAGGGGAGGTAGTAGTTGTAGAGCCACTGCAACATGTTGATCCCCAGGTTGATGTTGTCTTGCAGTTGATGGGGATCGTAGTTCGTGTTGAAGGTTTGGTTCAGCCAGGTGACAGTGTCGGGCTGGATCTGCATCACGCCGATGCCGCCATCGCATGCCTGAATATTCTCTTGCCAACCGCTTTCTTGCCAGCCTTCGGCTTCAATCAGGCTGAAATTGAGGAAGTTGGTGCTGACGGCCAGGTTATACATCGCCTGGCGCACCTGATCTTCTGTCGGTTCAGGACCGGGGAAGGTGGTACAAACCGCCTGCGGGCCGGGCCGCTGGCCGTTGCCACAGACGGGGATGCCGCCCTGGCCGCCGGTCTTGGTGGGGACGGGCGAGATGCGCAGGGTGGGCGAACCGGTGGTCGGCGCGGGGGCCGTGCCTTGCACCGTGCAGGGGGTCGCCAGCGGTGTGGCCTGGTTGCCGATCTGGAAATGGCCACCCAGGGGGGGTAGCGACGCGCCCGCCGGAGGCGTGGGGACGTGCGCCAGCGGGTGCGGCGTGACGCCGGGCGGCACGCTGGCCGCGCCACTGATGCCGCGCTGGTTGCCGAGCTTGCCGCTGCTGATGAGCAACGTGATGGAGACGGCGGCGACGGCGATGCCACAGAAAAAGCTCGCCAGCACCAGAGGCAAACGTGAACGTCGCCGGGAGCGGGGCGTCCATTCGGGAGTGTTTTCGAGGCGCATAGCAAGTTCCTCCATCGCAAAACGCTGTTCGCGCTGTCCGCCGCCTGACCGATCCGAATGGTCGTCCCAGGAATACCTGGAGGACAAACATTAGGAATACCTGGAGGACAGACATTCCTGTCTGTCTCAGCGAACATTCCTGTCTGCCAGGGCGGTATCGGTGGCGAGCGTGGGCATGTTCGTGTGATAAGTATAATGGACGGCGGACCACCTGACAAGAGAGCTACATCACTGCCATGCCTGTTATAAGCGCGAGATGTGATGTTATACCATTTTGGGGCAGCGACGAGTGGGTTGTTATTATTTGTGCTGTGGGCGGCAGTACCATAGCGCCTGCGAGGGGCTGAGAGATGCTATCTGGAAAAGCAGGAACGCGCCAGGCAAGCCAAGGATTAATGACCCGCCTGGCGCTGGTTGCCTAAATGTTGGTGGAGAAGATCAAGGTTGAGCGGCCCTGCGCCGTGCAGGAATTCAGGCCCAACGCATTATAGAGATCGTCGAAGCCGGTTGCCGGGCTGTTGCCGGTAGGATATTCCGTCATCACGCCCTTGAAATAGATGGGACCGCCTTCATGGCTGCACGCCCACGCGCTCAGCGGCGCCCAGTCGCTGGTGGCATCAGCGTTGTAGTAGATCTCCGGCAAGGGATAACTGTCGGCGGCACCGTAAGCCACGTACCAGACCTCATAGGCGGTCCAGGGCGAAGGCGATGCGCCGCCGGAATCGTCGCCATAGTCGAAGAAGAGGCGGCTGGAATTCGCGTTGTAGCCGTTGACGAAATTGCTGGTGAGCGAGTAGTTCGCCCATTCCACTTCGATATCGTCCGCGCCAAAAACGCCGATCTGATTACTGTAGCCGTTGCTGACGCTGTAGTTTTGGGCATTGTTGACCATGCTGCCCCAATCCTGTCCGGCGGTATACCAGGCTGAGGTGCTATAGCCGCCCATCCAGCCGCCATAATTGCTGGTGCCGACGGCGACGGCGATGTTGGTGGAGCTGGTATGGCAATTCCACGCGCCATAGACGAAGTTGGCGATTGCGTGGAAGATGGCGTTATCGGAATCGAAGTTGCCCCCGTAATCCTCGGTGCCATAGGTGCCGCCAGAATCGGCGGGTTCACCGAAATCTAGCACGAGCAAGCCGGAGGGACCGCGCGCCGCGCTGCATCCTTGATTTTGCATGGTCGTGTAAGCGGTCGTAGATTCATAGTAGGAGGTGGTATATGCCGGGGCGGAGACGTAGTTTTGTAGAGTAGTCCCCGCGTGCGCGGCCTGAAGCGGTTGGGGCAAGATTTGCACAGCGCCTTTGTGCTGTAGCGGGATGCTCGCCGCCCGTGCAGGCGCACGGCCTTCCACCAAGAACAACGAACTCACCATGCCCGCGCTGAGCAGGACGGCCAGGACCGGAACTCGCCAGCGATACGTGGTCATTTCGAGACAATCCTCCATGAACGTGTCAACACCAACAACACGGCTTCACAGCGAAGCCGGAGCGATCTCATCCGCAAACTTCGTGCCAGGAGCAAGCTTTGTGCTGAGAGGCAAGCGGAAACGATAGCTATATCAATAGTGGCTATTCGGTGCCTTTTTGTTATGGTGCGACCCACGTTTTTAGCAACTCGCCGACATCCCCTGGTATGTTTAGCGATCTCGGCTGCCCGTTACCCACCAGAAGAAGCGCCCGCTCGTATGGCCTTCTGCCGGGCAACCCTGCGCCGTGAGCGCAGCGGCGATGGCGGTGGGATCGTAAAAGACTTTGACGATGGTATACGTGCTGCCATCGTTGAGCTTACGCTCGTGCAGCGTGCCAGCGGGATCAGGCGTAGGGTGGTTGGTCGCGCTGGAAGCGGGATCGGGCAGCGAATCGACGATGAAGATGCGCCCGCCGGGGCGCACGGCGCGCACAGCGGCGGCGAGGAACGGCGCAAGCCGCGCAGGCGGCACGTGCGAGAGCCAAAACGAGAAGAAGACCAAATCATACTGCCGCTCTGGCTCCCAGACGAAAAGATCCGCCTGGTGGCGCTGCACGCGCGGATCAGGAACGTTCTGCGCGTTGCGGGCGAGCATCTCTGGCGCGGCATCCAGCACGGTGACGTGATTGGCGAGCGTGACCAGTTCACGCGTCCAGATGCCTGTGCCACCGGCCAATTCCAGCGCGTCGCCGACGGGGCCGACCGCGTGCAGGGCGCGCTGCACGTCCGCCACTTCCGCAAACCAGGCTGCGTTGTCGGCCTCACCATGATCGAAGCGTCCCTGGCGATAAAACCACTCGTCATACTCGCCCGCTCGCGCCCGATAATACGCGATCTGCGTCTGCAAGATATCCGCGGACATTTTTTAATTTCCTTTCGTCGCTTGTGTTCGCCTCATTGTACATCATGTGCGCGGCACGGCGTATCATCGCTCGCCATTTGATCCTGTGATCCACCTCATAGAACACGGTATCCCATTATGCGTTCGTCTGTCGGTGTGATATGGTGTGCAACAAGTACATGATGAGCCGTTTGGCCACAACTACTTTGGGAACGAAACGGGAGGACACCTATGAGATCATCGGGTGATGAAGCAGCAGGGCAACGTGCCAAGGCGTTGCGTCTAGCTATTGTTGCCAGTGCATTCGCCATTGGCGCGTTCTTCATCGGCGCGCATTTTCTGATCGCCGGATGGGACGCCGCCATTAACAAATACCTGCGATTCGTCGTCACGCTCTCGGCGGTGTTGAACCTCAACGGGCCTTCGGCGGCGGTCGGCCTCATCCTGCTCATCATCGGACTCATCTTCCTCATCGGTTATTTCAATGAGCAGCGCCAGCAAGCTGTCAAGTCGCTTACCTTTCCACCGGAATCGGGCAGTGCCTTGCTGGTGCCGTTGCGGGCGTTCGTCTTCTATGACGTTGAAAACCAGCAAATCAAACCAGATCGGGTACCGGGCTTCCAAAGCTTCTTGCAAGAAAAATTGCCGAGACAGGCGATTGTGCGCCGGGCGTTTTTTCGCCGCAACGAACCTGGCACCGAAGATCTGGCCGGGGCGTTAACGGTCATCGGCTTCGCGCTCACTTCAACCGATGATCTCGACAAAAACGCGGCAGACCGCATCATCATGGCCGCCGTGCGCGAAACGCTTTTGGCCGTAGGTACTGAGCGCGTGCATTTCGTCCTCATCACGGAAGACACCGACTTCGTTGATATCGTCAAATTCATTCGCTTTATGAACCATCGTGTCTCGGTGTGGGCGCAGAAGTTCGATGAGCGGAGTCATGGCGCTTTTCAGCGGGCCGGCGCGGACGTCCGCTCCTTCAAAGATTACCTGGCCTGAGCCTCACGCGAGGCGTTCGCCGCGCAATGTCGCGTGCTCTGGCAAGGGATCGCCGATAAGCGGGCGGGCGTAGGCGAGGAAGGCGGGCGTCATGCCGGTGCCGTCCGCGTTCAGGTAGGCCGGCGGCAAAAGTTGCTGGCTATTGGCGATGCTGGCCAGGTCCGCCAGGCCCGTTTCGCAGGCATAGCGCGGGCCACGTGCGCGCACCAGCGTCACCATCTTGTCCGTCACGCCGCGCACGGCGTAGCGCATCGCCATGCGGCCCGCCAGGTAGGCCTCGTCGCGGTCCGTGCGCGAGATGTGGGCCGTCGCCATGCGTTGCTCGTCGCCGGGTTTGTCGAAGCGGGCGCGCAGGCCGAGTTCAGTCTTCACCAGATCTACCAACGTTTGCGCCACGCCTTCCACCAGAGTATGCCCGAAGGCATCCTGACCCTGCGCCTGCGCCTCGCCGATCTGGCGGCCCTGGGCATCCGCCAGGTGTTCGGAGACGACGATGACACAATAGCCGCGCCGACGCACCGTGGCGCGCACCTGCTGCACAAACTGCGCGGGATCGAAAGGCCGTTCCGGCACATAGATCAGGTGGGGGGCATCGTCGGGCGTGCGTTGGCCCAGCGCCGCCGCGCCCGCCAGCCAGCCGGCATAGCGCCCCATCACCTCGATGATCTTCACCGGATAGTGACCGGGCAGCGCCTCAGTGCAGCGCGCCGAATCCATCACGGCGGCGGCGATGAAGCGCGCGGCGCTCCCGTAACCGGGGCAATGATCCGTCAGAGGCAGGTCGTTGTCGATGGTCTTGGGGATGCCGACGACGCGCAATTCATACTGCATCTCCGCCGCCGCCTGGGCGATGCGGTGCGCCGTATCCGCCGAGTCGTTGCCACCGATATAGAGGAAGTAGCGGATGCCGAGTTCGCGCATCAGGTTGACCGCCCGTGCCGGGTCGTCCGGTTGCAGCTTGTAACGGCATGAGCCGAGCGCCGCCGAAGGCGTATTCAGCAGGGCGTCCAGCGTGGCGGCGGACTCGCGCCGCAGATCGATGATACGCCGTTGCAGCGCGCCTTCGATGCCGTTCAGCGCGCCATAGATCCCCTGCACGGCATCCAGGCGTTGCGCCTCATGAATCGCCCCGACGAGGCTGGCATTGATCACCGCCGTCGGCCCGCCGGATTGCCCGATGAGCATATGTCCCTGTTCCGCCCGTTGTGTCGCCATCTATCTTCGCGTCCCCTCATTGATCGCCTTTGCATGCCCATTGTATGCATTATACATGACGCACGAAGGGGCATGCGCCACCATGTGCGTGTGCTATCCTGGACAAAACGCCGCTCGACAAGGGGATGTCCCTGAGCGAGATACGGAGCAAAGCCAGCATGATTGGAATCAAGAAGTTTAGGATACCATAAAAATTAGTTTGAAATAAAAGTTACTTCCATCAATGTACCCTGATCAATGGATTTCAGAAGCATCAACCATTGTACCCTCAACACATCATAAAAAAAGCCCTGCAAATCGCGGCGCTGGCAAAAGAGCGTGACCCAACCTCTGAAGAACTCGCCGCCCTGCTTTTGCAACGTCAAGTGGAAGCGGAATGGGACGCCGCCTGTGCATATTACGATGATCTCACAGCATCTTCCTAGTGGTATAATAGATATCATCGGAGATGGTAAATTGATGAGCCATATTATACCCCTCGATTACATTGAAGCTGCCAACCCTCGTTGAGGATTGACAGCCCTGTGGTGGGTGCCCCCACGGCGGCTCGAACGCCGGTCTATGGCTCCGGAGGCCATCGCTCTGTCCACTGAGCTATAGGGGCATGATGCTAGCACCAGGAAACAGTATACCATATTTAAGGTATAAATGCAAGATAGGCGATGGTTGCATTCAGGCGAAAAAAAGTGCCGGATGCATCTTGCATCCAGCACTTTATCCCTATATGGACTCAGTCGTTGAGCACCTCAACCGGCGTCCCCAAGTCGGCCCATTGGTAGAGGAACGTCATCGCGTGTTCCGGCGTGTTCACGCAGCCGTGGCTGCCTTCCTGCCATTCCAGGCGACCCGGATCGTAGTGATCGAAGGTCAGGCCGGGGCCGTAGATGCTGTGCCACCAGGTATCGTGGATATAAAAGCCACCTGACAGGAACTCCATCCCGTATTGCACCTTACTGGGATAACCGAAAAATGGATTTTTCGGATCTGTTGAGATAGGGATGAAGGTCAAGGGACTCGACTTGAGAAAGATTTGGTAGCTTCCCGGCGGCGTGCTGAGCGCCGCGCGCCCGGTGATGACATACGTCCACAGGATAATCTTACCATCCTGGATGGCTTGCAGATATTGCCCTGACAGCGAGACGATGATGATCTTGCGGTGTACGCCGAACATCGCGTTCGCCGTTTGGATCGCCTGTTGCCCTAATGGCGAGATGACATTCGGCGCGGGATAGCCAGGGATGATGGGCGTCATGGCCGGCGTCTGCCCCGGCACGACGGTGCCGCTGCTACTGCCGTTGCCGCTGCCGGTGATGGGCGTGGCCGTGGCGAAGGGCGAGGCGTTGGCGAGGGAGGACGACCCCTGTGGGCCTTCTGCCGTCCCCTTGCCGGCGAAAAAAGCGAAGCGCGCGAAGACCAGAGCGAAGACGACCACCAACGTCGCCGCCAGGATGACGAGCCACTTGTTCGAGCGTGGCGGCGTGGCGTCAGATGGTAGTGAGGATTGCTGTTGGTTCATGTGGACAAACTCCTGATCCCACCATACATGGGCTGTGTCGATGCATCTATTATACCAGGCTGGCACGATCATGGGAAGACCCATAGGCCAATTGCCGGTGATCCTGATCGTCCCGCACAACGGGAGGCGCAAACAGCCATCGAAGTAAGCCCTTCTACTGTGTATAACGCGCGTGTCAGGAAAAGTGGGACACTTGCGCCATTTGGTCCCCCAACTGGGGCAATTCACCGGCGCAGGGGCTGCGGGCGGTCGCCATGCCGGGCGTTGAGATGGTATACTATGCGTAGAGAAGTAGATTTCCCGTGGATCTCCTTGGCGAAAGGACCGGCAGAGTACATGGACCAACTCGACCAGCAACCAGAACAGGTATACCGCTCGGAGATCGCCGAGCCGGACTGGTATAAGACGAACATCCCTTGCCAGGTCGGCTGCCCGGCGCATACCGACGTGGCGACGTATATCGGCCTCATCTCTCAGGGGCGCTTCGATGAGGCGTATTTGATCAACCGGCGCTGCAACGTCGTCCCCGGCGTGCTGGGCCGCACCTGCGCCCGCCCGTGCGAGCCGGTGTGCCGGCGCAACAAGATCGACGGCAACCCCGTGGCGATCTGTTGGCTCAAGCGTGCCGCGCACGACCACCGCGAATATCGCCACCTGCCTGAACGACCCAAGGTGACGAAAGACAAAAAAGTCGCCGTCATCGGCGCGGGGTCCGCTGGCCTGGCCTGCGCCCGCGACCTGGCGGAGATGGGCTATCCCGTTACGATCTATGAATCGTACTCCGTCGGCGGCGGCATGATGGTCGGCGGCATCCCCATCTGGCGCTTGCCCCGCGAAGTCACCTACGAAGAGTGCGACGAATATATGGCCGCGCTGGGCGTGGAGATGGTCCTGAACACCACCGTGGGCCGTGATGTGCAACTCACCGACCTCTGCAACCAGTACGACGCGGTGTATATCGGCGCTGGCTGCCAGGACACCAAGCCCATCACCGGCCCGGATAACAAGCTGATCCCCGGCCTGCAATATAAAGGCGTCGAGGATGGCTTGCGTTTCCTCGAAAAAGTCAACTTCGGTGAACCGGTGACGGTCGGCAAAAAGGTCGTCGTCCTCGGCGGCGGCTTCACCGCGATGGACTGCTGCCGCTCGGCGATCCGCTTCGGCGCGGAAAAGGTCTACGTCTTCTATCGCCGCACGAAAGAAGAGATGCCCTCCGACGAATACGAAGTCGAGGAAGCGATGCTGGAGCATGTCGAGTTCCAGTACCTGCTGACACAGACAGAAGTCGTCTCGAATGACGGCGAACACGTCTCCGGCCTCAAGCTGATCCGCAACAAACTGGGCGACCCGGACGCCAGTGGTCGCCGCCGCCCGGTGCCGATCCCCGGCTCGGAGTTCGTCGTTGATTGTGACATGGTTATCGCCGCCTTCGGTCAGGATTCGGATACCTCCTGGATTCCCAAGGAAATGAACCTGGAAGCCAACCGCTGGGGCATTCCGCTGATCGACCGCAACACGTGGATGACCAGCCGCCCTGGCCTTTTCGCGGGCGGCGATTACACCGAAGGCTCGCGCAACCTGATCTCCGCCATCGGCGACGGGCGCGACGCGGCCACGGCCATCAACCGCTACCTGGGTGGCCTGGAAAAAGCCGCCGAAGAGGCGACGGAGATCGAATTGCCCGACTTCCGGCGCGGCATGGTCGATAACTACGAGTCGATCCCGTGGGAGGTCATCCCCTCGCTGCCGCTGGCTAAACGCTTCGGCATCTCGGTGGAAAGCGAGACGGGCTATTCCCCGGAAGAGGCGGTGATGCAGGCGCGGCGCTGCTTGCAGTGCCAACTCAACATCATGATCGACCCCTCGATCTGCATCCTCTGTTCCGGCTGCGTTGACATCTGCCCCTACGACTGCATCAGCATGGAAGGGTTGAAGTCCGTGGTGAAAGGCGACAAGCTCCACAAAGAAGCTGCCGCCTGGACGGCGGGCGCGGACATGATCATCGACGAGGAAAAGTGCATCCGCTGCGGCCTGTGCATCGTGCGCTGCCCCACGGACGCGATCTCGATGGTCAAGTACGAAGTCGCCTCGGTCAACGACCGCTGGAACGTCTCCAAGATCCCGGTGATCCAGCCCGACAAAGCCGGCGGACGTAGGTAGCGGCCCCACCCCCCGGCCCCCTCCCCATCGGCGATGGAGAGGGGGTGATCGTTCGGGTAGTGATCAGCCAAGATCAAGGCGATCACCGTACAGTGTCTGATCTCCCCTCTCCATCCGCAGATGGGGAGCAGGGTTCCCGTGAAGCGACGGGAGGGCCGGGGGTGGGGCCAGCCTGTTTACCCCACCTGCGCGCTATTGACCTGTGATCCCTTTTGCAACGTGTATGGCATATTCACCACCGTGATCGGCAAGTTGTCTTTTTCGCGCTGGAGGATGGCGCGCACACGGCGGGCGACGCGCCGATGCAGCGGCCATTCCCACCACGCGGGATCTTCCTGCACCGGCAACAGGACGCAGATACGCTCGGTGGGGAAGTGTTCGCTGTACCATTCCATGAAGCGGGCCACCGGCAGCACGATGGTCCGATACGGTTCCAGCACGATCTCAAGCTGCACCGGCCAATGCTGTTCCGCAATCAGCTTGCCGACGGTCTGGTCCCATTTACGATGGAAGCTTTCCGCCTCGTGCTCATCGTTGACGATGCGTACCGCAACGACATGGGGGGCGACGGTCTGCGCGTATCGCAGCACCTCGCGCAGGTCGCGTTGCACGAAGATCGGCACGATAGCGATATCCGCCGCGTGGCCGGCGGGTGCCTCGAAGTGATAGATGCGCGCGCGCGCGTAGTAGCGGCGCAAACTTAGGAAGCCGAAGACGAGCAGCGGGATCAGGATCAGCACCACCCACGCCCCCCGGTCGAACTTGGCGACGGCGATGACGATGGTCACGATGCCCGTCACCACCGCGCCCAGCCCGTTAGCGAAGATGCGCCAAGTTTTATTCGTCACCTCGCGCGCCCGCTGCCAGTGGCGTACCAGGCCGATCTGCGACAGCGTGAAGGCCGTGAAGACGCCCAGCGCATAGAGGTTGATCAGGTCCGACACATTGCCCCGGAAGGCGACCAGGACGACGATGCTCAACGCGCCCAACGCGATGATGCCGGTGTTGAAAGCCAGCCGCTCGCCGCGATAGTTGAAGAACGGCGGCAAGAACTGGTCGCGCGCCAGAATCGATGCCAGGCGCGGGAAGCCCGCGAACGATGTATTTGCCGCGAAGATCAGGATCAGCAGCGTGGTGATCTGCACGACATAGATGAACCAGCCGTTGTTGAAGGCATACGCCGCGAGCTGCGATGTCACCGTCGGGTAGCCGTTGGGGTACGGTGTGATGCCGATTCGCCAGGCGAGGAATGTTGTTCCCAGGAAGAACGTCGCCAGGATGATGATCATCGTCACCAGCGTGCGCGCGGCGTTACGCGCTTGCGTCGCCACGTCCTTGCCGGTGAAGACCGGCACGCTGTTCGAGATCGCCTCCACGCCGGTCATCGCGGAGCAACCGGAGGCGAAAGCGGTGAGGATCAGCATGAGCGTGATCGGCTGTGTCCCGCTGACGCCGTGCAGGACGGGCGGCGCGGCGTGCGCGATGCCGCCGCTGGTGACGGCGCGAAAGATGCCGACGACAAGCATCAGCCCGAAGCTGAAAAGGAACAGGTACGTCGGCACGGCGAAGACATTGCCCGCCTCGCGCACGCCGCGCAAGTTCACGAGCATGATCACCAGGATCGCCGCGACATCCAATGGCACGACGAGGTGCTGGAGCGCTGGCACCACTGAGGCGATGGCGTCGATACCCGCCGCCACGCTCACCGACACGGTCAACAGATAGTCTACCAACAGCGATCCGGCGGCGACAAGCCCCGGCAGCGTCCCCAGGTTCTTGCTGGCCACGGTGTAGCTGCCGCCGCCATGCGGATAGGCGAAGATCGTCTGGCGATAGGAGTTGCCGACGATGAGCATCAGGAGCGCGATCGCCACGCCGATCCATAGGTTCAAGTGCGCTGCCGCCGCCCCACCCAGCACCAGCACGGCCAAGCCGGCCTCAGTGGCGTAGGCCACGGAACTGAGGGCATCCGACGACAGGATCGCCAGCGCGCTAGCAGGATTCAGCCGTTCGAGCAGCGCCAGATGTTCGGGCAGCCGCTTGCCAAAAAGCACGCGCCCGGCCAACCGTTCCGCCTCGCCGGCGGGCGTCGCCGGTTCACTGGCGTGGTCGCTCGCCGCCAACAGATGTTCTTCCAGGTCGCCGTGGTCTTTCACCGGATGGAAGTCGGCCATGTGGTGGTGGTGAATCGTACCAATCGCCTTGCGTTTGTGGTCGCGCACGAAGTGAAAGTGCTTGTCCATTGCTGCTGAGGGTGTGTCGGCAGCGTGCAACTCTTGGTGACTCATCGGCTCCTGCGTCGTCATGCCAGGCCCCTCCCAAGCGCATCTGCGGGCAAATGGCTTACCCGTTGAGGCCGATGGTATGCAATCCTGTTGCCAGAGTGCTTTGACTCAGCACCCCATTGACGGCATAACGGATGACGCCGTGGGCATCCACGAAGTAGCTGACGGGCAGCGCCGTCACGCCGTAGAGCTTGTTGATCGCCAGTTTCGTATCAGGGATCAGGGGATATTGGAGGGCATAGTCTTTGCCATATTGCACGACGGAATCGACCGGCTCAGCCTGATCGACGCCCAGCACCACCAAGCCCTGGCCCTGGTACGCACTGTAGGTGCGCTGCAAGAGGGGTGTTTCGCTGCGGCAAGGCGCGCAGAACGTCCCCCAGAAGTTGATGATGACCGGATGCCCCCGGTATTGGGCGAGGGTGACGGGCTGGCCGGCGGCGTTCTGGGCGGCGAAGTTTGGTGCCGTCTGCCCGACGTTGAGGATGCCCGGCGAACCGGCTTGCCCGCTGGGCTGGAACAGCAGCCAGATGAAGCCGACGACCACCACACCCACGACGATGAGGGTGATCCAGAAGGTTCCGTGCCGCCCCAGGATGCGGCGCAGCCCTGTACTTTGTGGCAAGGTGAAGTTGCCGTTCGCACTGATATCGCTCATGATGCATCTTTCCCGTGTGAAATGAGTCTCTTGCCAGCTATTATAGCAGATCAACTCGCGCGGTCGTGTAAGGAAATCTCTGTATTTTCCCGCTCTTCGCTAGAACCTCGCGCCTGGCTGGTGTTAAAAATTACGTTGCTTGCGCTTGCATACGCTATATGGGCTAGCTATTTTCTCTCTATTTGACATCCTCCACGTAACAAGATAGCATGCAAGACGTTGATGGCAGCCGGACGAGGTGGCGTTCGCTTATATTTTTCGCTTAGGTGATGGGATGCATTTGCGACCAACCCAACGTTTGCACACGAATCAGCGCACGCAGCGTTTCTATCAAGATGAATGGTCGGCATCTACCGTTTCTGTTTTGGCGATCAAAGAGAACGCCTCGCATAGCGAGCAAATCGCTTACTATCGTGAGTGGCTCCAGACGGAGCGCGTGCAGGAGAACGATCAATATTCCGTGGTAGCGCGACGCGACTATGCCCAACGCGCCACACGCCCGGTCAGCTTTCATGGCCAGCCAGTGCGCGCCTTCGCGCCGGTGGACCACGCACTCTCGGCCATCACCACTATGACCGCCGGCCAGGGGCTGGCGCTGGTGGTGCTGATCGCCCTGCTGGCAGGGGTGGCTGTGTTGTGGCCAGTGCCGCTGTTGGCCGGCATCGTCGCCGTGCTTTCCATCATCTACTTCACCAATTTCGCGCTGACGCTGGTGACGACCGCCCAGGTGGTCTTGCGCACGCCCGAAACCCGCCTGGATGAGCGCGTTATCGCCGCGCTGGGCGACGAACTTTGGCCATCCTATACGATCCTCTGCCCGCTGTACAAAGAGGTCGCGGTGGTGCCGCAGTTCGTGCGCGCCATCCAGCAATTAGACTATCCACGCGCACGCTTGCAAGTGCTGTTTTTGACGGAAGAGGACGACGCTGCGACGCGGGAGGCGATCCTGGCGCTGGGTTTGCCGCCGCAGTTCGCGGTGGTGACGGTGCCGGAGGGCCAGCCGCGCACGAAGCCGCGCGCCTGTAATTACGGACTTATGTATGCTACCGGGCGCTATATCGTCATCTTCGACGCCGAAGACATCCCCGATCCGCTGCAACTGAAAAAAGCCGTCCTCACCTTCGCCAACCATGGGCCGGAGGTCGCGTGTGTGCAGGCCAAGCTCAGCTTTTATAACGCGCGGCAAAACCTGTTGACACGCTGGTTCGCGCTGGAATACGCGCTCTGGTTCAACTTTACCTTGCCCGGCTTGCAGTGGGCCAACATGAGTCTGCCGCTAGGTGGCACTTCGAACCACTTTCGCACTGCACTGCTGCGCCGGCTGGGCGGCTGGGACCCCTTCAATGTCACCGAAGACTGCGACCTGGGGCTGCGCCTGGGTCACTATCACCTACGCACGGCGATGGTGGACTCCGTCACGCTGGAAGAGGCGAACCCACGCGTGAGGAACTGGGTGCGGCAGCGGTCGCGCTGGACCAAAGGCTACTTCCAGACCTATTTGGTGCATATGCGGCGACCGTGGCACTATCTGCGCGAGGGGCGGCTGCGTGAGTTCATCTCGCTGCAACTCATCATCGGCGCGTCGCCTGCAACCTTCTTCATCAACCCGATCCTATGGGTGCTTCTGGCGGTCTATATCGCCTTCCGCACCCATGTCGCGCCCTTTTACAACGCGCTGTATGCCTCGCCGATCTACTACCTGGCGCTGGCCTGCCTGGTTTTCGGCAACTTCTTTTACGTCTACGTCTACCTGATCGCCTGTGCGCGTACCCAGCAATACCGCCTGCTACTTGCGATTCCCCTGATCATGATCTATTGGCTGCTGATGAGCGTGGCGGCGGTGAAAGCGTTCGGGCAGTTGATCACCAAGCCGCATTATTGGGAAAAGACGCAGCATGGCTTAGCTAACACCAGCCCCAGTCCGTGAAGGCGCGGGCAGGCACGGACAGACAGGAATAACTGTCCACCAGAGTTTGTGCCAAAGCAGAATGATCGTCCTCCGGCGATTGAGCTGAATCGTCCATAAGGGGTTGTACCAGTGCCGGCATGGAAGTGGCGCGGATCAGAGAAAGAGCTAGGGCATGTCGATTACCCTCACCTTGCCGGTTTTCAAGGCGCTCAGGCGGCCCCGGACAGAAACATCTGCGGTTCCCTGGTACCACGACATCTGGCATGTGGCAACGCTGGTGACGGCGACGCTGGCGAGCATCATCGCGGCGATCTGGGCCTATGCCAACCAGACGATTGTGCTCTATAGCGACGCCCACTCTCACCTGGCGGCGGCGCGGCGCGTGCTGGATAACGTCCAGCCCGGCATCGGCCAACTTGGCAGCGTGTGGCTGCCGCTGCCGCACATCATCATGCTGCCGCTGATATGGAATCACTTCCTGTGGCAAACGGGGCTGGCCGGTACGCTCACCTCCATGCCGTGCTACATCGTGACGGCGGGGACGATCTTTCTCACCATCCGCCGGCTGACGTTGGATAGTCGCGCCAGCTTCATCGGCGCGCTCGTCTTCGTCCTGAATCCCAACATCCTCTATCTGCAAAGCACGCCGCTTTCGGAGCCGATCCTGTTCGCCATGCTGGCACTGGCATCATACTTCTTCTTGCTGTGGGCCGAAGCGGACAAAAAGCGACACCTGCTGCTGGCGGCGACGTTCACCATGCTGGCGACGGTGGCGCGCTATGACGGCTGGGCGCTATACCTGGCGTTTTTGGTGTTGTTGGTCATCATCAGTTGGCTGCGCCACGCGCCGCGCGGCAAGCTGCTGCTGGACCTGACGCTCTTTGGCACGCTGGGCGGCTTCGGCATCGCGCTGTGGTTCCTGTGGAACGCGGTGCTGTTCGGCGATCCCCTGTACTTCGCGCACGGCCCGTTCTCGTCGCAGAAACAGACAGATTCATTCATTCAGAGCGGCTTGGCGGATACGTATCACAACGCCGGGCGCTCGCTGTGGACGTATATCGTGGCGACGGCGGAAGCGATTGGGCCGGCGCTGCTGGTGTTGGGTGTGGTCGCCGTGGTCGCCTTCGTCGTGCGGCGGCGCTTCACGCCGACGATGCTGGGGGCGCTGACGATCCTCATCCCCTTTCCGTTTTACGTGCTGGCGTTTTACGTGGGGCAGGATGTGATGTTCATCCCCCATGCCAACCATCCGCCGTACTTCTACCTGTATAACGCGCGCTTTGGCGCGGAGATGGCCGCGCCAGCGGCGGTCTTCATCGGCACCTTCCTGGTGGATGTCTTTCGCCGGTTGCCGGTGGCGCAGATCGCGTTCATCGGTGTGATCGTCGTGCAACAGTTTTTCATCGCTACGGGCGGTGTCATCGCCTTGCAAGACGGCCAATACGGCGTGTCGTGCTACGTCGGGCGGCCCATCGCGGCTTTTCTGGCTCAGCACTACGACGGCGGGCGGCTGCTGATCGACGAGTTCCACTCGGAGATCGACATCTCGGTCGTCGGCATGTCGTTTAAGGATGTCGTCTATGAGGGCGATGGCAGCCTGTGGGATCGCGCGTTGCGCGATCCAGCGAGCGTGGCGGATTGGATTGTCACCCAGCCGGGCGATCTGATCACGGCCAAGATCGATATCAACAGTGTTGCCTTCCTGACCGACTTCATGCCTGTGCAAGAAGAGAGCGACCATCTGATCTTATGGCACCGCAAGGGCTTGCCGCCGCTGCCCACGCGCCCGCTACCGGCGGATGTCATCGCGCCCTATCAGATCTGTGATACAGCGAAACAAATCTATGCGACTTGATGGGAGGAACGAAGGATGATGCAGCCAATGCGGCGACGCACATCGGTGGCCGAAGTGGTGTTGCTAGGGATCGCGGTGGTAGTGAGCGTCTGCGCCATCGCGGTCGTGATCATCCCGCGTGCCGGCGTCAGCCTGCCGCACGCCATCGCACCCCAAACGACGCCGACGACGGCTCCGCCCGCCGTGCCGACGGTCACGCCACCGACGCTGCACGTGCAAGGGACGCACCTGGTGGATGTGGCGGGGCAGATCGTGACCTTACGCGGCGTCTCGCGTTCCTCACTGGAATACTCTTGCGCCGGCGATGGCCACTTCAACCAAAGCGACTTCCTGGCGATCCGCAGTTGGGGTGCGAACGCGGTGCGCCTTACGCTTTCCTCCGAGTTCTGGGCGAATGCCGGCAACAATTGCCCAGCCTATCATTCGACCGTTGCCCAGGCCGTCGCCAATGCTGAAGCGGCGGGCCTGTATGTGGTGCTGGATCTGCAATGGAACGCGCCGCTGAATACCCTGCGCGACCGCGTGACCGGCGGCGCACAATGTCCGATGCCGGATAGCACCAAGGATCTTACCTTCTGGCGCGATCTGGCGACGATTTATAGCAACGATCCCCTGGTATTCTTCGATCTTTTCGGGGAGCCGCACAATGTCTCGTGGCAAACCTGGCGCAATGGCGGCCCTATCGCCCACGCAGAGTGCTATCTGATCAGCCGAACGGGGGGCATTGAGGTCGGTGCATACCAGTCGGTGGGGATGAGTACACTGGTTCGCAGCATCCGCACCCTGGCTCCCCAAAACATCATCATCATCAGCGGCCTCGACTGGGGCTACCAGCTTGACGAATTGCCGCTCTACGCGATCCCCGGCCCCAACATCATGTATGGCACGCACCCGTTCGATTACGCCGGCAAACAGCCCACCAACTGGCCAACCGATTTTGGTGACATGACGAAGACCTTCCCGATCATCGCCACCGAGTTCGGTTCCTACGATTGCGGCACCCGCTACACCCACGCCGCCATCGCCTACTTCACCGCGCATCAAATGTCGTGGATGGCCTGGACGTGGTCGGTGGAGGATTGCAGCGGCCCCGGCTTGCTGGCAGATTGGTCCGGCACACCCAGCCAGCCCTACGGCGCGTATATCTACCAGCAGATGCGGGCGGCTAATGGAGATTGACGAAATAATCAGGTGTCCAGAAGGTGTGATACGCGAGAGACGGGCGGGCGGTTGGCGATACGCGAGAGACGGGCGGGCAGGGGACGGCGGGCGGTTAAAACCGCGCCTAGGGGCGTTCCGCCACGAAGTCCACCTACGTGGACTGGAGTTAGTCCGCGACGGCAGGGCGACTACAAGGGTACGCCCCTACTGCGTCGCCGCTAGGCGCTTAGGCGCGGTTTTAACCGCCCGCCGTCCCCCGTCCCCGTCCCTGGCGCATATATCCCCGCCCCCGCCCGTCGTCCTCGTCTCGGTTTCCCCCCCTGCATTCCCCGCATTGGTGATGTTCGTCACATCTTTGGCCGTCGATGGTCCCGCACGCTTGACTTTTCTATAGCAATTTGCAATACTAGAGGATGGGAGGGATGTGACCGATGAACCTGGCCGAGAAAATGAAACACCTGCGACACCAGGCGGGCGTGGCGCGCGGATTAGCACGCCCGCTGACGCAGGCAGAACTGGCGCGCTCCATTCGCGCGATGGGCGGCACCATCAGCCAGGCGTATCTGTCGCAGATCGAAAACGGCAAGCGCACGCACCTGACAGAGAAGACGCGCACTCACCTGGCGCAGTTTTTCGGGGTGCATCCCGGCTATCTGGTGAGCGATCCGCTAGCCGTCGCTGCTGTGCCACAGGGACATGTGCTGCCTTTCGCGCTGCATCAGCCGGCGCACCACACGCTGGCGCGGCTGGCCGTCCACCCCCATCGCCATCGGCTGTGGGGTTTGCTCGATGATCTCATCGACCTCCCGGCCACTGATCTTGATGATGTGCATGGTTTCGTGAGCGCGCGCAAGCGCGCCGGACGTTGAAGGAGAACGAGCAGATAGTATGCGTGGACTTCGCATCTTTATGACCGGCGTTGTGGCGGGCCTGGCGTATGCCGCCATCAGCAAGGAACTGGAAAAGCCGCCGGAGGCGCGCACCTGGCAGGGGACCATCGGCATGGTGCCGTACAACTTCCGCATCCAGGAATGGGGCAACTTGTCCCGCGAATATTGGAATCCGGCCAGCGACCAGATCCTGAGTCCCAAGGCGATCGGCATCGGCTGGGGCATCAATTTCGCCGCGCTGACGCATCGCGCGCAGGAATGGTTGCAGACGCCGGCAGACAAACAGGTGACGGTGGCGGAGACCGTCGGCGAGTAGGAGGCACACGTCGTGATCCAGACTGATCCGCTGTCGCTCGTGTTCATCGCGTGTTTCGTCTTTGCCGGCAGTTTTCTGGTGGCGACGACGGCGCTGGGGATGGGTCACGCGCACAGCGGGGTGCAGCTACACGCGGGGGGGCAACTGCACCTGGGCCATGCCGGCCATACGGGCAGCGCGCATGGCGCCGCGCCTGGGCCGACCACGGCGGCGGGGCATCCCACGCGCGTCGCCGTGCCACATGCCCACCAGCAGGCCCACGCGCCGGCCCAGCAAAGCGCCAGTAGCAAAGCACCCATCGCCGCGTTGCTGCATGTGTTCGGCGGCGTCAATCTCAATTCCGTCCTGGTCTTTCTATTCTGCTTCGGCTTGTTCGGCTATGTGCTGCACAACCTGGCACATGCCGGCGCGGTGCTGACGATCAGCGTCGCCGTGCTGGCGGGCCTGGGCGGCGGCGCGGCGATGAACGCGCTTTTCGTGCGCCTGTTCGGGGTGGAAGCGGGCCGGCTGGGCAACGATTCATCGCAGATGGAAGGCCGCATCGCCACCGTCTCGCTGCCCATTCGCGCGGGCGGCGTGGGCGAGGTCGTTTTTATCGGCGAGAACGGCACGCGCCGTAGCCTGGGCGCACGCAGCCAGGACGGCACAGCCATCCCGCGCGAGGCCGAAGTGGTAATCCTCGCTTTCACCAATGGCATCGCCGAAGTGCAAGCCTGGGAGACTTTCATCACCGCCACGCAGGCGCACCTGATCGGTGATGAAACCGCCCGTTCCGCCACCCCCACATAATTCCACTAGCACCCACCAATCGTATCGGCACTCGTAGCCAACCAAACGCATTGTATACCCAATCGGCATTGCAAAAGTTTGCTTGAATCGAAAGGAGCGACCCCATAACAGAGGGGTCGTCACACACCATGAGCCAAACGCTGCTCACCATCATCGTCGTCGTGGCGCTGATCGCCATTCTGTGCGTGCTGTTGCTGCGCCTGGGCGCGAGTCTTTATCGCAAAGTCGGTCCCAACCAGGCGCTCATCGTGTATGGCCGCCATCAATCGCGGGTCATCACCAACGGCGGCACGCTAATCACGCCGTTTTTCGAGGAAGCGACGTATTTTTCACTGGAACTGATGTCCTTCGACGTAGCGCCGCGCCAAGATCTTTATACGAACCAGGGCGTGGCCGTCAACGTGGAGGCCGTCACGCAGCTTAAAGTGCGGTCGGACCGCGAGAGCATCCTCACTGCTGCCGAGCAATTTTTGAGCAAGGACGACGACGAGCGCGAAGGGTTGATCCGCCTGGTGATGGAAGGCCATCTGCGCGGCATCGTCGGCCAGTTGACTGTCGAGCAGTTGGTGAAGGAGCCGGAGATGGTCAGCGAGAAGATGCGCACCATCAGTTCATCGGATCTCACCAAGATGGGGCTGGATGTCGTGTCGTTCACCATCAAAGAAGTGCGCGACAACAACGACTACATCACCAACATGGGCCGGCCAGAGATCGAGCGCATCAAGAAAGAGGCGAACATCGCCGCCGCGCTGGCCGCGCGCGATACCCAGATCCAGCAGGCTTCCGCACTACGCGAATCCGCCGTCGCCAAATCGCAGGCCGATCAATCGCGCGTGGAAGCCGAGTCGGCCTCGCAGACAAAGCAGGCGGAATTCCAGCGCGACCTTTCGCTGAAAAAAGCGGCCTATGATGCTGAGGTCAAGAAACAGCAAGCCTCGGCGGATAAAGCGTATGACATTCAGGCCAACGTGATGCAGCAGCAGGTGATTGAAGAGGCCACCCGCGTGCAGGAGATCGAGCGCACGGCGCAGGTGAAGGTGCAGGAAGCTGAGATCAAGCGCCGCCAACTCGAACTGGAAGCGACCGTCTTGAAGAGCGCGGAGGCCGACCGCCAGCGCGTGGAAACGGTGGCCGAAGCGGAACGCCGCCGCCTGGCGTTGGAAGCGCAGGGCCATGCCGAGGCGCTTCACGCCCAGAGCGTGGCCGAAGCCGAGGCCGCGCGCGTGCGCGGCCAGGCCGAAGCGGAGATCGCCAAGATCCGTGGCCTGGCGGAAGCCGAGGTCGTCAAGGCCCACGGCCTGGCGGAAGCCGACGCGATCCGCGCCAAGGGCGAAGCCGAGGCCGAGGCGATGCGCGTGAAGGCCGAAGCGTATCACCAATACAACCAGGCCGCCGTGCTGGATAAGCTGCTGACGGGCCTGCCGGAGATGGTGCGCGCCCTGGCCGAACCGCTGAGCAAGGTGGATCGCGTCACCATCGTTTCCACCGGCGAGGGACAGAACGGTGGCGTCGGCGCCAGCCGGCTGACGGGCGATCTGGTGAACATGCTGGCCCAGGTGCCAGCGATCTTCGAGATGCTCAGCGGCGGCATAAAGCTGGACGACCTGATGAGCCGCGTCCCTGGCATGCAACCAGCAAACGGCACGGCCCCCGCGCCCGACGAGACGGAGGCCGCGACGGTTCCCGCCGAGCCGGTGCCGGTGGGCGTGACGGCCCTCAGCACCATCGTCGATGCCGCGCCGCCTGCCCCCAACACGCCGCCCGCCACGCCTGATGCCGCGCCCGCACGCAACTCGCACGCCGCGCCGCGCCCCAAGCCCCAGCAGTAAGCGTACAGGAGGGGTGGGCCGAAATCGCCTGTCCCTTCTATTTTGCTCCATGATACCGCTATTGCGTGCATACAAGTGGGATACTATCAGTGGCGGTGGTGGATAATGCAATGGGCAGGAGATGATGGTTCAGAGATGCAAGATGATCGCATAGCTGAGCCAGAGGCAGATGCAAGTGGCACCATATGACGTGAGGAACGCTATTTCCCTCCCTATGTCCTTACCGGCTTGCCCGCCTGCGTCTGTATACTATCGCCATCCGCTACCGGTTATGGTACAATGGAGCCACACGTGTAGCCAGCTATAGCCAGCTACACATCGGCGCGTTGGGCCAATGGCGTCTCGCACCGCGCGACATCCTGTGGGAGGGCAGCTTCGAGCATGTATAGCGCAATCACTGGCTGGGGCATGGCGGTGCCTGAAAACATTTTGACCAACGCGGATCTGGAACGCCTGGTAGACACTTCGGATGACTGGATCGTCTCGCGCACGGGCATTCGTGAGCGGCACGTCACCACGCCCGACGAAACCTCATCGACGCTGGCGATCCGCGCCAGCCAGCAGGCGCTGGCGCGCGCGCACCTCGCGCCGACGGACCTGGACATGATCATCCTGGGGACGGTGACGGGCGATTACTCGTTCCCCGCCACGGCTTGCCTGGTGCAAGATGGCTTGGGCGCGAGTTGCGCGGCCTTCGACATCCAGGCGGCCTGCACTGGCTGGATTTATGGTATGGTGATGGCACACCAGTTCGTCAGCACCGGCGCGGCGCGCAACGTGTTGGTCATCGGCGTGGAGGTGCTTTCCAAGATCACCGATATGCGTGACCGGGGGACGTGCGTGCTATTCGGCGACGGCGCGGGCGCGACGGTCGTTTCCGCCAGCGACACGCCGGGTGGTGTACTCGGTTGGACGCTCGGCGCGGACGGTGCGCGCCCCGAACAGCTTTATCGCAAGGCGGGCGGCGCGAAGCATCCTATCACGCGCGAGAACATCGACAGCCACGATCCCTACATCAGCATGATGGGGTCCGAGGTCTTCAAATTCGCCACGCGCACGATGGGAACGGCGATGGAAGAGGCGCTGGTGAAAGCCAACCTGACCGCGCACGACATCGACCTCTTCATCCCCCACCAGGCCAATCTGCGCATCATCGAGGCCGCCTCACGCCGGCTGGAATTGCCGCCGGAAAAGGTCTTCGTCAATATCGAACGCTATGGCAACACCTCGGCGGCGGCGGTCCCCATCGCCATGTGCGAGGCCATCGACCAGGGGCGCATCATGCCGGGCAGCCGCGTGGGCTGCGTCGCCTTCGGGGCCGGCCTCACCTGGGGCGCCATCGCGCTGCAATGGACCGCGCCGGTGGGGGACGTGGGCGCATAAATCGCCGATTGTGGGCGGCGGCTGCCGCCCAATGATGTCACTCCCCCTCGTCGTCCTTGTCTTTGGCACAGCGGCCCATCTGTGTCGCTGGCTCGTTGCCGGTGGTATCGGACGGCGCAATCTCTGGGGGGGTATCGCGTGGGGCGTGGGGAGCGGGCGGCGGGCCGTCGGAGCCAGAGACCACCAGCCCGACCGTCGCGTCGGCGGTTTCGTCGCGTGGCAGCAGGGCGGCGCGTTCCACCTCCTCCATCCGGGCGACAGGGACGAAAGTGATCTGGTGGCGGATGCGCTCCGGGATCTCCTGAATGTCCTTCTGGTTCTCGGCAGGGAGGATGATGCGGCGGATGCCGACGCGGTAGGCTGCCAGCACTTTGTCGCGCAGGCCGCCGATGGGCAGCACGCGCCCGCGCAGGGTGATCTCGCCGGTCATGGCCGTGTCGGCGCGCACGGGGCGGTTGGTGAGCGCGGAGATCATTGCCGTGGCGATGGTGATGCCAGCCGAGGGACCGTCCTTCGGCACCGCGCCTTCCGGCAGATGCAAGTGGAGATCGAGCTGATCGGCGAAGGTCGGCGAGATGCCCAATTCATCGACGCGCGTGCGGATGTAGGAGTGCGCGGTTTGGGCCGATTCGCGCATCACATCGCCCTGCTGGCCCGTCAGCCGCACATCGCCGCGCCCTGGCATGAAGGCGACTTCCACCGGCAGCAGCGTGCCACCAGACTCGGTCCAGGCAAGGCCCATCGCCAGGCCCACCTGATCGCCTTCCGGCGCGTCGTCGCCGCTGAAGCGTGGCGGTCCCAGGTACTCTTCGATGGTCTTTTTGGTCAGGCGGATGCGCGCCTGGGGGTCGATCAGCACGCGCCGCGCGGCTTTATCGCAGATCGTCCCCAGGTGTCGGCCCAGCGAGCGTACGCCCGCCTCGCGCGTATAGGACGCGACGATCCATTGCAGCATCGGTGCCGGCAGCTTCACCTCGTCGGTTGTCAGCGATGCATCGCGCAGCGCCTTCGGCCAGAGGTAGTCGCGCGCGATGGCGATCTTCTCCTCCTCGGTATAGCCGGGGATATCGATGATCTCCATGCGGTCCGCGAGCGGGCGCGGGATGCCGTAGCGGTTGTTGCCGGTGCAGATGAAGAAGACTTCGGAGAGATCATATGGCACTTCCAGGTAATGATCCGTGAAGGTTGAGTTTTGCGAGGGGTCCAGCACTTCCAGCAGCGCGGCGGCAGGGTCGCCACGGTAGTCCGATGCCAGCTTGTCGATCTCATCCAGCAAGAAGACAGGATTTTTGACACCCGCCGTCTTCATCGCGTTGATGATGCGCCCAGGGAGCGCGCCAACATATGTGCGGCGGTGGCCGCGAATCTCAGCTTCGTCGTGGACGCCGCCCAGCGAAATGCGCACCAGGGGCCGGCCCATCGCCTTCGCGATGGATTCGCCCAGGGAGGTTTTGCCGACGCCGGGCGGGCCGATCAGGCACATGATGGGGCCGCGATTGACGGCGCGGTAATCGATGGCACCTGTTTCCGTCTTCGTGCGCGCCATACGCAGTTGGCGCACGGCCAGGAAGTCCGTGATGCGATCTTTGACGCGCTCCAGGCCGAACTGCTGCTCGTCCAGCACGCGTTGCACCTCGCGGATGTCCAGCCGGTCGGCGCTACGGTCCTGCCAGGGCAGCGCGAGGATCCAGTCGATATAGTTGCGGATGACGCCGGTTTCGGCGGAGTTGGCCGGGGTGCGCTCCAGTTTGGTGATCTCTTTGAGGACTTTCGTCTCGACCTCCGCCGGCATGCCCTTCTGCGCCACGCGCTCGCGCAGTTCCTGGCCCTCCGTCAGCGTATCCTGCCCCAGTTCGCGCTGAATCGCTTTGAGTTGCTCTTTCAGATAGTATTCCTGCTGGTTGCGGTCCACTTGCTCGCGCACGCGCTGGCGGATGCGCTGCTCCATATCCAGCACTTCGATGGCATTGCCCAGGATAACACAAATCTTTTCCAGCCGCTGTTCGGGATCAATCGTTTCCAATAGCTCTTGCTGTTTATCTGGATCGGAGACGAGGTGCGCGGCCAGCACATCCGAGAGGCGCGAAGGTGAGCGCATGACCATGATCGACTCGATCTCTTGCGCGGAAAAGCGCCGATTGAGCTGGATATAGCGGTCAAAGATCTCGTGGGCGTGGCGCACCAGCGCCTGGGCGGTGGCCGTCGTGCCGGATGGCTCGGCGATGCGCGCCGTCAGCACGCGCAAGGCGGGATCTAGCGCGACCCACTCATCGATGCGGACACGGCGCTGGCCTTCCACCTGCACCTGGGCGGTGTCGCCCTCGCGCTCGAAGGAAAGCATCTGCACCACCGTGGCGACGGTGTGAATGTCGGCGGGTTTGGGATCATCGACTTCCGTCGCCTGCTGCTTGGCGACGACGAAGGTGCGCGTGTGTTCCCAGGCGTCGGCGACGGCCTGCAAGGAGCGCGGGCGCACGATGGTGAGGTTCGCGCGCATGCGTGGGAAGACGACAGTATTTTTCAGCGGCACAAGCGGGTATTCGCGCATGTTGAGTCTCCTGCTAGGAAAATCCCACCCTTACCGCTGTGGTAGCTCCATTACGGCGCAAGGGGGCAACGGCCTTCCCTGCCGAAAACAAGGAGGCAAAGCGCCGCACGCGACCTTTGCCTCTCCGCATGGTTGATGCCAATCTGCACGAACGCGCGCCTCATGCGGAAGCGTTCTCGCGCAGATCGGGCAGATGGCCGTCGGGGGAGCCGTGGCCGGAGCCACGCCCTTCGCGCAGGATCAACTGCGCCGCGCCGGTGCGATGAATCACATCGGCATCTACGATCACCTTGCGGATGTCGGTGCGGGAGGGGATCTCATACATCAGATCCATCAGCACTTCTTCCACGATGGTGCGCAGACCACGCGCGCCGGTCTTGTGGCGCAGCGCCTCATCGGCGGCGGCCTCCAGCGCTTCCGGGGTGAAGGCGAGATCCACGCGGTCAAGTTGCAAGAACTTCTGGTACTGCTTCACGATGGCGTTCTTGGGTTCGGTAAGGATACGCACCAGCGCCCCTTTATCCAGGTTGTCGAGCGAGACCGTCACCGGCAAGCGCCCGATGAATTCAGGGATGAGGCCGAACTTCAGCATGTCGTCTTGCGTCACCTGGGCCAGTGCATTGTTGTTAGCGGCGGTCAGGTCTTCCGTCGGCGCGGCGTTGAAGCCCATCCCACGGTTCGCGTTCAGGCGGGCCTGCACGATCTTTTCCAGCCCCTCGAACGCGCCGCCGCAGATGAACAGGATATTCTGCGTGTTGATTTGGATGAAGTCCTGGTGGGGGTGCTTGCGCCCGCCCTGCGGCGGCACATTGGCGACGGTGCCTTCGATGATCTTGAGCAGCGCCTGTTGCACGCCTTCGCCCGACACGTCGCGGGTGATCGAGGGGTTATCGGCTTTGCGCGCGATCTTGTCGATTTCGTCGATATAGACGATGCCGCGCTCGGCGCGGGCGATATCGAAATCCGCGACCTGGATCAGCCGCAGCAGGATGTTTTCGACATCCTCGCCGACATAGCCGGCTTCGGTCAGCGCGGTGGCATCGGCGATGCAGAACGGCACATCGAGGATTTTCGCCAAGGTCTGCGCCAGCAAGGTCTTGCCGCAGCCGGTGGGGCCGACGAGCATGATGTTGCTTTTGCCCAGTTCCACGTCGTCGATCTGCATGCCCGCGCCGATACGCTTGTAATGGTTATAGACGGCGACGGCCAATGTCTTTTTGGCGCGTTCCTGGCCGATGACGTACTGGTTCAATTGCTCGAAGATCTTTTTCGGCGTCGGCACCTTACCTGCCGTCGGGCGCGGATGGCGCGTTGCCGAGGATGAGTGATCTTCCTCAATGATCTCGCGGCACAGGTCCACGCACTCATCGCAGATATACACCCCGCCGGGGCCGGCGATCAGCCGTTGTACCTGATCTTGCGTTTTGCCGCAAAATGAACAGCGGTACGTCATACCTTTTCCTTTCGTCGTCGCCATGCGTTCACCATTCCTCCTGCGCCGGAGCGCGGACGATAATCTGAGCGCCGACCCAGTGTGCAGGAGACACGGATGGCAGACTCAAGCGCCATTGAATCATCTGAGCAACTATTCCTTTTAACCTATTCTGCTTCCGGTGCAGCCGATGATTCCGTCTCAACCGGGGCAGCCGCTTCCGGCGTTTGGGCGGTGGCGACCACGTGCTCAGCAGGGGTACCGGCGGCCTCGCCGGCGAGCGTGGCGAGCATCGCCGCTGGATCATCTCCTATCGTAGCGGAGGATTCACTATCTGTCAAATGTTGCATGACCCAGTCCTGGGCCTGGTCCCGTAGGAGGCTGCGTTCGATGGATTGGCGCTGCGCCGGTTTGAGTTGCCCCAGCCGCATGCGCCGTGCGCCGGAAGAGGTCGCGTTATAGGCATCCAGCACGCGCTGCACGTCTTGCACGGTGACGGTCAGCCCTTCCTGTTCGGCGATCAACTCTAAAGCACGGCGCTGCTTGACGCGCCGCAATGCTTCGGGCTGCATCTCCTCGCGGTAGCTGTCCAGCGTCTTGCCCATCAGTTGCAGGTAGCGGGCGAAGTCGATCTGATCGCGGCTGAGCAGGCGATCCAGGTCGCTGATGATGTCTTCGACCTCAGCATCCACCAGCACCTGGGGAACCGGCAGCGTCAGCCGTTCGATGAGTGCGTCATTGACCTTCTCGCGCAGGTCGCGGCGCGCGGTCGCCAGGCGATTCTGGTGCAATTCGGCGCGGATGGCCTCGCGCAGGGTGGCCACGTCGGCGTAATCGCCCATCTTCTGGGCGAACTCGTCATCGACAGGGGGCAGTTCTTTCACCGCCACCCGATCCAGCGTGAGGGTATAGTTGGCGGGCTGGCCGGCGATATCCGTTTTGGCATAATCTGCCGGCACGGTGAGGCTGAATTCCTTGGTGTCGCCCTCGCTCATGCCGACGATCTCTTGATCCATGCCGGTATAGAGGCCGGTGCGCTCGTCGGTCAACTCGAATTCGTGGTCCTTGAGGTCGCTGATTGTTTTCTCACCGATGACGAGCTTGAGCGCGACGGTCACGCGGTCGCCGATCTGCGCGGGGCGTTCCACTGGCACCCAGAGGGCACTGCGCTCACGCGCGTTGTCGATGACGCGCTCGATATCTTCGTCCGTCACCTCAACCGGCTCTTGCATCACGTGGATGTCGTGGTAGTCGGCCAGTTCACCCTTGCTCAGCACCGGGACGGTGACGGTGACATCATGTTCCTGGCCATAGTTCACCTCATGCACATGAGCGTGGGGCGCACCCAACAGCGTCAGATCGTGCTCGCGCGCCGAGGCGCTGACGGCATCCTGCACCAGATCTTCGATGGCCTCTTCGTAGAGCGCGTCGCGCCCGACGAGGCGTTCGATGGTGGCGCGCGGCGCGTGGCCGGGGCGGAAGCCAGGGATCTTTTGGCTCTGGGCCAGGCGGCGATAGACTTTTTCCGAAGCTTTATCGATGGCGGCCCAGTCGAGATGCACTGTGAATTGTGCGTCGCTTGCCGGCGTCGTTTCAACCGTGACGTTCAACGTCGTCTTCCTCCAGGTGGTCCTACTCAGATGGGATACAAAACGCCGCGCACCAGCAAGCAATAGGAGCGACGCTCGCGCGGGCGGTATGAGCGAATCAATGATCTTTTCTCATTATATCACGCCGGTGGGGAAGGGGATGCGAACATGCAGCAAATCGTCTCATGCCGCGGCACTGGCTTCCGCCGCGCGGCGCAATGCCAGGAGCAGCGCAGCGCAGCACCGCCAGGAAAGATACCGGAGGACAGAAACGCGCTTTACCTATAAACAGAAAGTCCGATCAGGTAAACAGAGAGTCCGATCAGGCGAGGTCGGCATCGTCTTCCGCCGCCGTGCCAGTGGCGTCTAGCCCCAGGATGCCCTTGCGTAGTACCTCCCAGGCGAGCAAGGCGCACTTCTGGCGCGCGGGGCTGAGGGGGATACCGAGCATAGCGAAGATATCATCTTTGGTGATGGCCGCGAGCTCGTCCAGTGTCTTGCCCATAATCTCGTCCGTCAGCATCGAAGCGGATGCCTGGCTGATGGCGCAGCCCGCGCCGTTGAAGCGCACGTCCACCACGCGGTCGCCTGCCAGCCGCACGCCCATTTGCAGCCGATCGCCACAGAACGGGTTGGCATACGCCGCGAAGCGGTCAGGGTGATCCATGTCGCCCTTGTTATGCGGCTCTTTGTAGTGTTCCAGGATGTACGCGCGATACAGGTCTTCCATCATCAATCACCCTTCCCAGAGACCGAACACGAAAGCCACGAAATAGCCACGAAAGGCCACGAAAACTCTGCAAAACTCTTTTCGTATTCTTTCTGATCTTCGTGTTCGCTTGCGTGGACTTGGTGTTCGATCCACTACTTTCTCATAAGAATAGGTCTTTGGCACGCTTGATACTGGCGGCCAGGGCATCGATCTCACCGGAGGTGGTGTAGACATAGGCGCTGGCGCGGGCGGTGGCAGGCAGGCCGAAGCGCTCCATCAGCGGTTGGGCGCAGTGGTGGCCCGCACGGATGGCGATGCCGTCTTGGTCCAGCAGGGTAGCGAGATCGTGTGGGTGCATGCCGTCCACGGTGAAGGAGACGACCGCGCCGCGCGGCGCTTGCGTGGGTCCGACGATGTGCAGGCCAGGGATCGCACCCAACGCGGCCAGCATGCGCTCGGCCAATGTGGCCTCGTGCGCCGCCACGCGGTCCATGCCCAACTCGCTCAGGTATGCCACCGCCGCGCCCAGGCCGACGGCCTCCGCGATGGCCGGCGTGCCGGCCTCGAACTTCCACGGCAGATCGTTCGTCGTGAAACTGCGCAGATGGACCTCGCGGATCATATCGCCGCCGCCGAGAAAGGGCGGCATCGCGTCCAGCAGGGCGCGTTTGCCATACAGCACACCGATGCCGGTGGGGCCGAGCAGCTTATGCGCGGAAAACGCCAGGAAGTCGCAGTCAAGATCGCGCACGTCGGTCGGCAGGTGTGGCACACTCTGCGCACCGTCGCAGACGACCACCGCGCCAGCGGCGTGCGCCTGCGCGATCATCTCCTTGGCTGGCGGGATCGTCCCCAGCACGTTCGACATCAGCGTGAAGGCGACGAGCTTCGGCTGGCGTTCCAGCAAGCGCGTGTAAGCCGCCAGATCCAGCAGGCCGTCATCCGTTACAGGGACGAATTCTAGCACCGCGCCGGTGCGCGCCGCGAGGATCTGCCAGGGAACGAGATTGCTATGATGCTCCATCTCCGTCAGCACGATCAGATCGCCGGCCTGCACGTTCGCCAGCCCCCAGGTCTGCGCCACTAGATTGAGGCTTTCCGTGGCGTTGCGCGTGAAGACAACCTCTTTGACCGACCGCGCGTGGATGAAACGCGCCACCGCTTTGCGGGCCGCCTCATACGCCGCGCTGGCTTCCTCGCTGAGCGCATACGCGCCGCGATGCACGTTCGCGTTGCTGGAGCGATAATACTGATCCATCGCCTCTAACACCGCCAGCGGCTTCTGCGACGACGCCGTGCTATCCAGGTATACCAGCGACTTGCCATTCACCGCGCGGCTGAGAATAGGGAAGTCCGCACGTGGGGCCAGCGCATCCAGCGCCGGCTGGGCAGAAAGATCGAGCATAGCAACTATTCCTTCTTATCGAACACAAACGCAGCGAACACGAAAGCCACGAAGAAGCACGAAAGGACACGAAATTCTCAGAAAAAGTTATCGTGTTTTTCGTAGCATTTCTAACCTTCGTGTTCGCTTTCGTGGTCTTCGTGTTCGCTACGTCTTAGGCGGCGTCTTCGCTCTCGCCGGTGAGCCAGGCGTAGCCCTTCTCTTCGAGTTCCAGCGCCAGCTCGCGCCCGCCGGTGCGGATGATCTGGCCCTTGAACATCACGTGGACGATGTCGGGCGTGATGTAATTCAGCAAGCGTTGGTAGTGGGTGATGATCAAGCTGCCCATGTTGGGGCCGCGCAGGGCGTTGACGCCTTCGGCCACGATGCGCAGCGCGTCGATATCCAGGCCGGAGTCCGTCTCGTCCAGCACAGCGATCTCCGGCTGAAGGATCGCCATCTGCAAGATCTCGGCACGTTTCTTCTCGCCGCCAGAAAAGCCTTCATTCAGATAGCGGCTGAGAAAGGTGTTATCGACCTTGAGGATCTCCATCTTAGATTGCAGTAACTTGCGAAACTCCGTCGGGTTCAGGCTCTTCTTCTTGGGCGCGGCCCCCGTCGCCGTTTCCGGCTTAGCGGGATCATACCCCTCCTTGCGGGCGGCATATGCGGAGCGCAGGAAGTTCGAGAGCGTCACGCCTGGCACGGAACTGGGATACTGGAACGCCAGGAAGAGGCCCATGCGGGCGCGCTTGTCGGGCGAGAGTTCCAGGATGTTGTGGCCCTTGAAGATGATCTCACCCTGCGTCACTTTATACGACGGGTGGCCCATGATGACGTTCGCCAGCGTGCTTTTGCCAGAGCCGTTCGGCCCCATCAGCGCATGCGTCTCGCCCTTGCGGATCTCCAGATTGACGCCGCGCAAAATCTCTTTATCGGCAACCGTGGCATGGATGTCACGGATGATCAGATCAGCGTTCTCAGCAGGTGTAGCCATAGCTAGCAGGATGCCTCCTCGAAGATTGCCCCAGGGTGGGGCAGGAAAAAAGTAGCACTATTGTCCGTAAGCGCGGTTTCAACCGCCCGCTGTCTCCGGCACGATTTGCCCGCTCGCCAGCAGTTCATCGAAAGCGCCGGCGCTGAGTTCGGCCAGGGTGATGCTTTCCAGCGTCTGGATGATCGCGGCATGCAGTCGCGCCCACAGCAGACGGGTGGAGCAGTTGCCCAGCGAACGGCCCCAATCGCAGGTGAGCTTCTGAGGTTCGTTGGCGGTGACGCAGGCATAGACTTGCAGCGAGCCTTCCAGCGCCTCCATCACCTCGCTCATGCGGATCAACTCCGGTGGGCGCGTGAGTTGGTAGCCGCCCTGCGCGCCCCGCGTACTCACTACCAGATCTTTGTCGCGCAGCTTTTTGACGAATTGCTCCAAGTATTGCATCGGCAGCCCTTCGTCTTCGGCGATCTCGTTCAGCGAGCGCAGCCCGTGGCCATAGTGGCGGGCCAGATTGATCATCACCCGCACGCCATATTCGCCACGGGTGGAGATATGCATCATCGCCACAGCCTCCCTTGATCGCCGCTTTTTCGGCGCTATTCCGAGTAATCCACTCAGAATTAACTATACCACCGCGCGGGGAGGCGCGGCAAGGGAGATGAGGGGTCACATTGAGGGTGTTGGCACAGGGGCAGCACCGGCGGGCGCGTAAACCCGCGCCTACGATCTGGCAACTACGATCTGGCAACCTGGCCCAGCCAGGCTGGATAACGGTAGCGCCTATCAGCGCGCTGCTCCCTTTCTGATTTTGCCGCAAAGGGAGCAGCATGTGTATCCTTATGCCAGTGTTTGGCCGCCATCCACCACGATGACCTGGCCGGTGGTGAAGCTGCTGGCCGGGCTGGCGAGGTAGAGGGCGATGCCGGTCAGTTCATCGACGGAACCGATGCGCCCTGCTGGTGTTTGCGCGATGACGGCGTCGCGGATGGCGTCGTTGCCCCAAATGGCGCGGCTGAAGGCCGTTTTGATGAAGCCGGGCGCGATGGCGTTCACCTGGATGTTCTGCGGCCCCAGTTCCACGGCCAGCGTCTCCGTCAGCATCACCACCGCCGCTTTCGAGATGCAATACAGCGCCATGCCGGGCTGCGGGGCCAGCCCCGCGACGGAAGCCATGTTGATGATCTTGCCGCCGCCGCGCGCCGCCAGGTGTGGCACGACCTCGCGGATCAGCCGGTAATAGCCGCGCAGGTTCACGTCCAGCGTCTTATCCCACATGCTCTCCTCGCTGGTCAGCAGCGGGCCGAAGTGCGGGTTCGTCGCGGCGTTGTTCACGATGATATCCACGCCGCCATAAGTCGCCACCGTCTGTCGCACCAGATTCGTGATATCCGCCTGCTCGCCCATGTGCGCCGCGATGACCGTCGCCGCGCCGCCCGCCGCGCGGATCGCCTCCGCCACCTCCGTCAGCGCCTCGGCCTTGCGGCTGGCCAGCACCACCTGCGCGCCCGCCTGGGCATACGTCTGGGCGATGGCCGCGCCGATGCCCCGCGACGCCCCCGTCACAATCGCCACCTTGCCCGCCAGCGAAAACATCTCCATCAGCGTCTCCTCGTTGCTTGATTGACTGGAATGGTTGCATACTATACCTGTAGTATACGCGATGGTTGCGGGGGACAGGAAAAGCCGCTATATGGAGGACTGATCGCGCGAAGGCAGCATGAGCGCGTCCACCGGCCCGCCGGGGGCTGAAGCCACCTCGCTCGCAAAAGACGCCCTACCGGCTACCGGCAGGCGTTCCTAAGTTCGACCACGATCCTACTTGCCATCGCGCCTGGTCCCCTTGTGTCTTCCTGTGCTACACTCACGATACCACCCTGTCTTGTCACATCATTCTGAAGGGAGCACCTGCGATGTCCGATGCATCTCAATCCATTACCGCGCCTGACCGCACACCGCCTTCAACAGAGCGACAAGCAGAACTACGGGCGGCGTATGCAGCGAATGTCGCGGCAGGCGACCCGCCATATAAAGATATCGAGATAATAGATCGCGATGAATTGGACTGGATTTTTGCTGAGCGTTCTTGGAGTGGAACCTCTGCTGTGCAGGGGAAAATGGAGCGTCCAGATCTTCGTAATATCAGCCTTTTTACTGTTGACTTAACAAAAATTGAACTCAACGGGACTAATTTAACTGGAGCGAATCTTACCGGTGCAATTTTGATAGGAGCCTTCCTTATCAATGCAAATCTTGTTAATGTCAACCTCGCCGGTGCAGATCTGAGCGATGCTCGGCTTGATAGAGCCGATCTCAGCAATGCGAGCCTGCGAGGCGCAACGTTGGTTAATGCCTCCTTTGCTTCTGCGACGTTAAAAGAAGCAAATTTTTCAGCCGCAATAGTGAATGGTACTAGCTTTAAGGCGGCAGATCTAAGCGGAGCAGATTTGAGCGGCGCTACCCTCAGTGATACGACTCAACTTGATGAAATTACACTGTTTTCGTCAGAACTCGGTGGCATCGCTTTGGGCGATATACGCTGGCATGATGTTGATCTGACCAATATTGATTGGTCCACTCTTCCTCGTCTTGGCGATGAACGCCATTTTGATCCACATATACAAACATCTGCACGTGACATCGCTCGTGCCTATCGCCAGCTTGCCACACAACTCCGTGCGCAGGGCATCGCTGAGGATGCCGACCGCTTCGCCTATCGGGCGCAATTCTGGCAACGGCGCGCGTTGTGGCAGCAGCGTCGCTATTTCCCCTATCTCGGCTCACTGCTACTTGATCTCATCTCCGGCTATGGATATAAGCCAGCGCGCAGCTTCGCCACCTATCTCATCGTCATTCTGGGCTTCGCGCTGCTCTATTTCGGGCTGGGTACTAATGCCACACCCGCGCTGAATCCGGTAGATGCCGTCATTTTCAGTATCACCTCATTTCACGGGCGTGGCTTCTCGCCCGGCGCGGTCGTTTCGTTGCATAATCCGCTCACTATTGCGGCGGCGGCTGAGGCAATCATTGGCTTGTTGATCGAGATCACGTTCATCGCCACCTTCACCCAGCGGTTTTTCGCCAAGTGAGGTGCATCTTGATGTATCCTTACAGGAGCAGACAGGAATGTCCGCCCTACAAGGGGCCAAGCGGACAGGTACAGCGCATGAAGAAAAACAGATATTTTGCTCACAGGCAAGTTGCCGCGTGAACCTGAGCGACTCTTTCTTGTCCGCGAAGATGCTCGCCGGTAGCCCGGTAGGGCGTCTTTATCGAGCGAGGGGATTTATCCCCTCGCGGCCCCGCCCAGTGATCATGTTCTTTTTGCAACAGGACGGCGGACAGGAATGTCCGCCCTACGATGTGTGTTTGTCCATGCTCGAAATACGAGTGCAGGAGGCCCAGTGATGCGGATCGTGTGCGTCGGCGGCGGACCCGCCGGCTTATATTGCGCGCTGCTGCTCAAGCGCGCCCGGCCCCAGGACGACATTACCGTCGTCGAGCGCAACCGGCCTGATGATACCTTCGGCTGGGGCGTCGTCTTCTCGGATCAGACGCTGGGCAACCTCGCCGCCGCCGATCCCGTGACGCACGCGCAGATCCGCGACAGCTTCAACCATTGGGACGACATCGCGGTGCATTTTCAGGGGCGGACGATCATCTCCGGCGGCCATGGCTTCTGCGGCATCGGACGCATGCGGCTACTGAACATTTTGCAGGAGCGGTGCGCGGCGCTGGGCGTGGCACTGGTCTTTCAGACGGAGGTGACGGACGATGCCGCCTATGCGGATGCCGACCTGATCATCGCCAGTGATGGGGCCAACAGCTCCATCCGGCGCAAATATGCGGAGTTCTTTCAGCCGGCCATCGACCGCCGCACCAACAAGTTCGCCTGGTTCGGCACGCGCAAACGGTTCGACGCTTTCACCTTTGCCTTCGAGCAGACGCAGTGGGGCTGGATGCAGGCGCACGCCTATCGCTTCGACCACGACACCTGCACCTTCATCGTGGAGATGCCGGAGGCCACCTGGCGCGACGCGGGCTTGGAGGCCATGACGGCGGACGAATCGGTCGCCTTCTGCGAAAATCTTTTCGCGCCGTATCTCGACGGCCAGCCCTTGCTGAACAACGCGAAGCATCTGGCCTCGCCCTGGATCACCTTCAACCGCATCACCTGCGCGCACTGGACGCACGACAAGATCGTCCTGCTGGGCGATGCCGCGCACACCGCGCACTTCTCCATCGGCTCCGGCACGAAGCTGGCGATGGAAGACGCCATCGCGCTCGCCCGCGTCCTCAGCACATTGGAAGACGCTGGCGGACGGGAATGTCCGCCCCACGATCCGGGTGCGGCCCATGATGCTATGCGCGCCGCGCTGCACGAGTATGAGGCTGAGCGCAAGATCGAGGTGCTGAAGCTGCAAAACGCCGCGCGCAACAGCACCGACTGGTTCGAGCATGTGGCGCGCTACGCCGGCCTGCCGCCGGAGCAGTTCGCCTATAGCCTGCTGACGCGCAGCCAGCGCATCTCGCACGAGAACCTGCGTTTGCGCGACAAGAACTACGTCGCGGGGATCGAGACGTGGCTCGCGGAACGGAGCAATCTGCCGCCGGAGCCGATTCCGCCGATGTTCACGCCGTTCCAGTTGCGCGACCTGACGCTGGCGAACCGCGTGGTCGTCTCGCCGATGGCGATGTATTCGTGCCAGGATGGCACGCCCGACGACTTCTATCTGGTGCATTTGGGCAGCCGCGCGCAGGGCGGCGTGGGCCTCGTCTTCACGGAGATGACGTGTGTCGCGCCCGATGCGCGCATCACCCCCGGCTGCGCCGGCATGTATTCACCGGAGCATGAGGCCGCCTGGCGGCGCATCGTGGACTTCGTGCATGCGCGCACGCCGGCCAAGATCGGCCTGCAACTGGGCCATGCCGGCCCCAAGGGATCGACGCAACTGGGCTGGGAGGCGAGCGATGAACCGTTGCTGGAAGGCAACTGGCCGCTGATCGCGCCCTCTGCGGTCGCCTATGGTCCGCGCAACCAGACTCCGCGCGCGATGACGCGCGCCGACATGGAGCGCGTGCGCGACGAGTTCGTGGCGGCGGCACGGATGGGCGACGCCTGCGGCTTCGACATCCTGGAACTGCACTGCGCGCATGGCTACCTGCTCTCCAGCTTCATCAGCCCGCTCACGAACCGGCGAACCGATACCTATGGTGGCAGCCTGGCGAACCGTTGCCGCTACCCGCTGGAAGTCTTCCGCGCGTTACGCGCAGTGTGGCCGGCGCGCAAGCCGATGTCGGTACGCATCTCGGCGCACGACTGGGCCGAGGGCGGCAACACGGCGGATGACGCGGTGGCGATCGCGCGCATGTTCAAAGACGCCGGCGCGGACCTGATCGACGTGTCATCCGGCCAGACGACGCGCCAGGCACGCCCGATCTATGGCCGCATGTATCAGACGCCTTTTGCCGACCGCATCCGCAACGAGATCGGCCTGGCGACGATGGCAGTGGGCGCGATCTTCGAGCCGGACCACGTCAACAGCATCATCGCCGCCGGGCGGGCGGACCTGTGCGCCATCGCGCGCCCGCACCTGGCCGATCCGTATTGGACGCTGCACGCCGCCGCGCAACTGGGCTACACCGCCATGCCCTGGCCCCCGCAATACCTCAACGGCAAAGCGCAACTGGAACGCAACCTGGCCCGCCAACAGGAGATGGAGCGATGAAGACACAACCCTAGCGGGACTGTCCTGGCTGTGGCCTTCGCCTGCCGGTGACAACGATGTACCCCGCCACACACTACCATGCCTCTGAGGATTGCTCGACTAGAAAGGAAGCCCTATGCGATTGTCGTCGGCTGACGCGCGCGATTTCGCCGCGCTGTTTGCTGCGCCTACGATTTCTGCCATGTTAGCGTTGTCAGATTCGGAGTTCGAGCATTTCGTTGAATACGTCTTCCAACGTGCCGGTTACGATGTGCATTTCGTCGCCCATCAGCGCGATGGGCGCGGCATCGATCTCGAACTCTGGTCGGCGGTGAACGGCCTGCCATTCCTGGCAGCCATCGTGCAGGTGAAACGCTATCAGCATGATGTTGAGCCGCTCGAAGTGCGATCCTTAAAGGGGACACTGACGGACTATCCAGGCGTGCGGGGCTATCTCGTCACCACGGCAGATTTTACGCGCGATGCCCGTCGCCAGGCTGAACCTGTCGCTGATATCTGCCTGATAGCCGGCCAGCACTGGCTGCGCTATATCAACTACATCAGGGACAGCAAAGCTGAGGGGGATGCTCACGTGATGATCGCCCCGGAATGTATGCGCACTGCGGACGCGATCCAACGTCGTTCACCGCAGCAGACGAAGATCGTGGCGATTGCGAACAACAAGGGAGGCATCGGTAAAACCACGACCGCGATCAACATGGCGCATGTCCTTGATACGTTGGGCCAACGGGTGTTGGTCGTCGATCTCGACGCGCAAGGCAACCTGTCGTATCTCCTGCCGCCGCGCAAAGATGTTGTTTTCAATCCGCGCCACATTGGCACCTACCTGAGCCACCAATGCCCGTTGCAGGAAACTATCAGACAAACGGGCTATCAGCATATTTGGCTTATCCCGTCGCATGCGGATGTCCGTTTGATCGATCCGGGTGCCAACGGGTATACTACCAGTGCGCTCGAATTCGCGCAGGCGCTGCATGCGCCGGAGATCACGCCACTGAGGCATCAGACCCTGGACGAGTTCGATTGGATCATCCTCGACACGCCAACCGCTGTCGAACATCGCATTCGTCTGGCCTGTGCTGCCGCCCACTACGTCATCATTCCTACTCAGGTTGAAACATTCGCTTTCTCAGGCATTAACTTATTGCAGCAAACGGTACAAGCCATGCGCGCATTAACGGGTGCTGGTCCAGCGCTCAGCGGCGCGCTGATCACAGATTATCACGGTCGAGGAGAACCAAAAGGCGACCGGGCAACGACAATGCGAGATAACTTCAACAGCATTCACGTTCCCATTTTCCAAACGGTGATCCATCATCACCCTGGGATCGAAACTGCTCATTTGCAGCAGACCAATCTTTTCCCCAGCCGCCAGGTTAGAGGCCAAAACGCTGCCGCCCGCGAATATTACGCTTTTGTAGAGGAGTTGATGCAACATGTCAGCGACAACGGTTGATAACACCAAGTTGACCGTGCAACAGCGCAGCCAACAAAGCGCCGAAGAGATCGCCGCTCAATTGGGTATCGAGAATGTGAAGCTGGTGAGCGCTGCCGTGCTGGAAGCCGCATTGCAAGAGATGCACCAGAACCAGGATTTCGAGCAGCGCGTCAAAAGTGTGTGTGATCGCTTGCAGGCGAGCCAATCCAAACCACGTAAAACCCCACCGCCAAAGAAAGCGAGCCTGCATAATACCAATCTGATACCGATCCACTTCGCGCAAACCCATCACTTTGATCTCGCCGCACCGCCAGACCCATTTTTCTTGCTCGATCTCTATGGGGCGGATCAACTTATGGCAGCCTTGGATGAATACAGTACGCCGTTTTTGAAAAAATCGGTGACGGTGATCAAGGAGCGGTTTCCGGGAAAGAAGCCGAAGCCAAAGGCGACCAGGGAAGATATCATCAACTTCCTGGCTGAGGTGGCGCTCGCAAACAAGTGAGGCGATGCGCGAGATACAAGCATCGATGAGGATGTGTACGCGATGGAGCAACCCCTGGCCGCGTATGCGGCCCAGCATTTCTTGTGGCAAGTGGCAGGCAAAGTCGCCACCATCACGCTGAACCGGCCTGAGAAGAAGAATCCGCTGACCTTCGCGTCATACGCGGAGTTGCGCGACCTGTTTCGCGCGCTAGTGTATGATCCGCAGATCAAGGTGGTCGTGCTGACGGGCGCGGGCGGCAACTTCTGTTCCGGCGGCGATGTGCATGAGATTATCGGCCCCTTGACGCGCATGACGATGCCGGAACTGCTGGCCTTCACGCGCATGACGGGCGATCTGGTGCAGGCGATGCGCGCTTGCCCGCAGCAGATCGTCGCCGCCATCGACGGCGTCTGTGCCGGCGCGGGAGCCATGCTGGCGCTGGCGGCGGATCTGCGCTATGGCACGCCCAACACACGCACGGCGTTCCTCTTCACGCGCGTGGGCCTGGCGGGCTGCGATATGGGCGCATGCACGCTGTTGCCGCGCGTCATCGGCCAGGGCCGCGCCAGTGAGTTGCTCTTTACCGGACGCACGATGACGGCGGAGGAGGGCTATGCCTGGGGCTTTTTCAATGCACTGGTGGGCGCGGATGCGGTGCTGGCACAGGCGGAGACGATGGCCGAGCGACTGGCGAACGGCCCAACCTTTGCCCACGGCATGACCAAGAAGCTGCTGCACCAGGAATGGAACATGGGGCTGGATGCGGCCATCGAGGCGGAGGCCGAGGCACAAGCGATCTGCATGCAGACGCAGGACTTTCGCCGCGCGTATGATGCCTTCGTCGCCAAAACGACGCCGCGCTTCGAGGGAGATTGACCTATGCATCTCGATCTCCCGTTTTTCGCTGATGAACACCGGCGGCTGGCGCGCGACCTGGCTGCCTGGTGCCGGGAACACCTGGCCGACGACGAGCCGGCGGACGTGGATGCGCGCTGCCGCGCGCTGGTCGCGGCGCTGGGTGCGGCGGGCTGGCTGCGCTACGTCGTTCCCGCCGCGTATAGTGGCGCGCTGCTGGCGATTGATTCGCGGGCGCTGTGTATTATCCGCGCGACGCTGGCCTATCACGCTGGGCTGGCGGACTTCGCCTTCGCTATGCAGGGGCTGGGCGGCGGAGCCGTGGCGCTGGCGGGATCAGCGCAGCAGAAAGCAACCGTGCTGCCGCGCATTGCGGCGGGCGAATGGATCGCCGCCTTCGCGCTCTCCGAGCCGGAGGCTGGCTCCGATGTCGCCGCGATGACGACGACCGCGACGCGCGCGGGCGATAGCTTCATCCTCAACGGCACCAAAACGTGGATCTCCAACGGCGGCATCGCGGATGTGTACACCGTTTTCGCGCGCACGGAGCCGGGAACGGGCGCGCGGGGCATCAGCGCCTTCATCGTCCCCGCGACCGCGCCGGGCTTGGTGATCGCCGAACGGATCGCCGTCGTCGCGCCGCATCCGCTGGCGACGCTGCGCTTCACCGATTGCCGCATCCCCGCCGATCACCTGCTGGGGGAGCCGGGGACCGGTTTCAAGCTGGCGATGCGCACGCTGGACATCTTGCGCGCCGCCGTCGCCGCCGCCGCCACTGGCTTCGCCCGCCGCGCGCTGGACGAGGCGATCCAGTATGCCAAGGGGCGCGTGCTGTTCGGCCAGACCCTGGCCGACCTGCAACTGACGCAAGCCAAACTGGCGGATATGGCGACGGAGTTGGAGGCCGCTGAATTGCTCACCTGGCAGGCCGCCTGGCTCCGCGATGTGGCCCAGGCGAACACCACCTGCGCGGTGGCGATGGCCAAGCTGTACGCCACGGAAGCGGCCCAGCGCATCATCGACGCCGCCGTGCAGATCTGTGGCGCGCGAGGCATCACCCACGGCGCAACCACCGAGCGGCTTTACCGCGAGATCCGCGCGCTACGCATCTACGAAGGCGCATCCGAGGTGCAACAACTCATCATCGCACGCGCGCTACTAAAGGAGGCCACCGCATGACTCTCACCGCCCATGTCGATACCTTCGCGCAGGATCATTTGCCGCCGCGTGACCAGTGGCCGGCGCTGATCTACGACATCCCAGAGGTGCAGTATCCCGACCGGCTGAACTGCGCGATGGAGCTGCTGGATGGGGCCGTGGCGCGCGGCTGGGGCGACCGCCCCGCGATCTTGAGCGCGGAGGGTACGCTCACCTACGCGCAGATGCTGGATCAGGTGAACCGGCTGGCGCGTGTGCTGACGGAGGATCTGGGTCTGGTGCCGGGCAACCGTGTGTTGCTGCGCGGCGCGAACGATCCGACGATGGCAGTCGCCTGGTTCGCCGTCGTCAAGGCCGGGCTGATCGTCGTCGCCACGATGCCGCTCTTGCGGGAAAAAGAACTGGTGGATGTGATCGACAAGGCGCAGATCAGCGCCGCCCTGTGCGACAAGCGCCTGGCGGATGAACTGCTGGCCGCGCAACAAGCCTGCCCCTTCCTGCAACGGATTGTCTATTATAATGATCCATCAGCGGAGGGACTGGCGGCGCGCATGGCACGCAAGACGCCGGTGTATGGCGGCGTGGGGACGGCCACGGACGACATCGCGTTGATCGCCTTCACGTCCGGTTCGACAGGCAAGCCCAAGGGGACGCTGCACGCGCACCGCGACGTGCTGGCGATCTGCGACTGCTTCCCCAAATCGACGCTGGGCATCCGGGCGGCTGACATCTGCATCGGCACGCCGCCGCTGTCCTTCACCTTCGGGCTGGGGGGGCTGCTGCTCTTTCCGCTGCGCGTCGGCGCGGCGACGGTGTTGCTGGAAAAGCTGACGCCCGCCACGATGCTGCAAGCGATGAGCGATTACCGAGCGACGATCACGTGGTCCACCCCGCTCTTCTACCGCCAGATGGCCGGCCTGGTGGGGACGTATGACCTGGCGACGTTGCGGGCCAGCGTCTCCGCCGGTGAGGCGCTGCCGCCTTCCACGCGGGCGCTGTGGCAAGATGCGACGGGCATCACGCTCATCGACGGCATCGGCGCGACGGAGATGCTGCACATCTTCATATCCGCTGCTGGCGCGGACGTGCGCCCCGGCGCGACGGGCAAGGCGATCCCTGGCTATCGGGCGCGCATCGTGGACGATGACGGTCATCCCCTGCCGGCGGGCGAGGTGGGGCGCCTGGCGGTGCAGGGGCCGACGGGGTGCCGTTACCTGGCCGACGAGCGCCAGCGCGTGTATGTGCAAAATGGCTGGAACCTCACTGGCGACGCTTATCTGATGGACGCCGACGGCTACTTCTGGTTCCAGGCGCGCACGGACGATATCATCCTGACGGCGGGCTATAACGTCGCCGGGCCGGAAGTGGAAAACGCCCTGTTGGAACATCCCGCCGTGGCCGAATGCGCCGTCGTGGGCGCACCCGACGCGGAGCGCGGCACCATCGTGAAAGCCTTCATCGTCCTCAAGCCGGGCTACACCGGCGATGCCGCGCTGGCACAATCCCTGCAAGCCTTTGTTAAAAATGCCATCGCGCCGTATAAATATCCGCGCGAGGTCGAGTTCTGCGCCACCCTGCCCCGCGCCGACACCGGCAAACTGCAACGCTTCAAGCTGCGGCAGGGGTGACACGGGGCAGAACACGAAGGCCACGAAAATGAACACGAAGGTCAAGCAATAAAGACGCGGAGGCTCTGATGCAATTCTTGCAGCCGCCAGACTGGGCCAGGCCGCGCGGCTATGCCAACGGCGTTGTCGCGCAGGGGCGGCTTGTTTTCATCAGCGGGCAGATCGGGTGGGACGGGCAGGGTCGTTTCGCCAGCGACGATTTCGTCGGCCAGGCCCGCCAGGCGCTCAGCAACATTCTGGCGATTCTGGTGGAAGCGGGCGGGAGCGCGGAGCATGTCGTTCGCCTGACGTGGTACATTGTCGATAAGCAGGAATATCTGGCGAGCGGGGTTGCGCTGGGTCGCGCCTATCGGGAGGTGATGGGCCACCACTTCCCCGCGATGTCTGTCGTGCAGGTGGCCGCCTTGTTGGAAGACCGCGCCCGTGTCGAGATCGAAGCGACTGCCGTTCTGCCAGAGGTGTGAGGAGATGGCATTGGCAAGGCCAGTAACGCTATCCGATCTGGACACCGCCATGCTATCATATAGTAGAATGGATATATGGCTCGCGCGGCACGTTCCCAAAAGTCACCCGATTGCAACAAGCGCGTGTATAGAGAAGAAGAGAGGCGAGAGTTCTGACAGTGCAACGTGATGAGGATGCCCAACTGGTCACTCGCCTGGCCGGGGGAGATGAAACGGCGCTGGAACCGCTGTATGAGCATTATGGCAAGCTGGTCTTTTCGCTGGCTTTGCGCATCGTGCATGACAGCGCCACCGCCGAGGAAGTGACGCAAGAGGTCTTTGTGCGCTTGTGGCGTTCGGCGGCGAGTTTCGCGGCGGAACGGGGCAGCGTGCAGACATGGCTCCTGCGCATCACCCACAACCTGGCGCTGAACGAGATTCGCCGGCGGCAGAGCCGCCCGGTGGCGGCAGACCATTTCGACTGGACCGTGGAAGGCACCCTGCTGGTGGATAGCCGCCAGGATGGTGATCCCGCCCTGGCGGCATGGCTGCGCGAACGGGCAGCTAGCATCCAACACGCGCTGGCCCAATTGCCGGAAGCGCAACGCAAGGCCATTGCGCTGGCGTTTTTTGGCGGCCTTTCGCAAGCGGAAGTCGCGGCGGCTTTGGGCGAGCCGCTCGGCACGGTAAAAAGCCGTATCCGTGTGGGCATGCAACGGTTGCGGGATCTGTTGCTCGCCGATGGGATCGACGCACATTCCCTAGAAGCAAGCACTTATGAGAACGAAAGATAGCAATTCGATGATGAACGAGTTACACCATGTCACCGATCTGCTGGACGCCTATGCCCTGGGTGCCTTGGAAGCGTATGAGGTCGCCCAGGTCGAGGCGCATCTAGAACTATGCCCGGTATGCCGCGCCCAGGCGGAAGTTGCCCGCGCGATCGCGCAGCAATTGCTATTGAGCGCGCCGCTCGTCGCGCCGCCCGCCGGCCTGAAGGCGAAGGTGCTGGCGCGTGTGCATGCCGCCGCCGCGCAGGACCGCGCCGTCGCCGAGGCCGTCGCCCCCACGTCGGTCGCCGCCAACGCGCCCGACAAGCCAGAGGTGACGCGCCGCCGCACGATGCTCCGCCGCATGCTTGATACGATGCTTGGTGCCGAACCGCTGAATACGGAAGATCCCGTCGCCGCGCTGCTGCTCAAATTGCTGGCCGAGCCGGCCTGCGAGGTGTGGAGCGTTGCAGGGACGAAGGACGCGCCGAAAAACGCCGCCGCTCGCTTCGTGGGCGTGCCGAACGACCGCGAGGGCGTGCTCATCACCGCCGGGCTGCGCAACCTCGCGCCGGATCAGGCGTATCAGGTGTGGTTGTTGCACGACGGCAAGCCGGAGCCGAACGCGCTCTTCCGCGTGGAACGTGGCGGGCGCGGCCACCAGATCGTGCAAGCGCCGACGCGCCTGCGCGACTTCGAGGTCGTCGCCGTCACCCCCGAACCCGCCAGCGGCAGCCCCGCGCCCACCGGCCCCATCGTGCTGATGGGCGCGCTCACGGCGTAATCGGCTCCCCGGCTCTCACGCATCGAGTGGAGGAAGCGTCCTGCCATGCCAATACCCCCTGGTCGTTATGGGCTGCCCCTGGCGGGCGAGATGATTCCCCTCTACTCCGACTTCTATGGCTTCGCGCAGCGCAAATATCAACGCTATGGCCCGATCTTTCGCACGCATGCCAATTACCACAAGGCGGTGGTGCTGCTGAGCGCCGAGGCGCAGCAACATGTGCTGCTTACCCACCAAAAAAACTTCACTGCCGGCGTCGGCTATGCCCCGATCCATGATCTGATGCAAGACGCGCTGATCTTGCTGGATGGCACCGTCCATCGCCAACAGCGCAGTTGGATGACCCCGGCGTTTCATGGGCGCAACATGCCGGCGTATCTGGCGACCATCGAGCGCATCTTCGACGAACACCTGGCGGCGTGGGGCAAGGAAGGGACCGTCGCGTTTTATCCCGCTGCCGCCGCCATGACCTTCGAGCTAGGCGCGGCGCTCTTCCTGGGATTGGAACTGCGCGACGACAAGCACCATTTATTGGAGCTTTGGACGCAGTATGCCGCCGGCGTCAACACGCTGCTACATGTCAAAGGCCCATTCACGACGTATGGCCGCTCTTTCATCGCTCGCGCGAAAATCGACGCGCTGGTGCGGGGGATTATCGCCCAAGAGCGGGCCAGCGCCACGCAGAGCCTGGTCCATCTGCTCACCGAGGCGCGGGACGAAGCCGGCAATGCGATGCCCGAAGCCGATCTCGTGACGCAGTTGCGCTTCCTGCTTTTCGCCTCCTATGACACGACGACCGGCACCCTCGCCTGGCTGTTGGCCGAATTGCTGCGCCACCCCGACCTGCTGGCGCGCGTGCGCGCGGAGGTTGCCGGCGACGCCGACAAGGGGCCGCTGACCTATGCCGATCTCACGGCCCAGCGGCCCCTGACTGATGCCGTCATCAACGAGACGTTGCGCTTGCATCCGCAGGTGATGATGTTCGCGCGCGGCATCGCGCAAGACGATCACTTCGGCGGCTACGACCTGCCGGCGGGGTGGATCGCAATCCTCTTGCCAGTCTTCACGAACCGCTTGCCCGACTACTTCACTGATCCCCAGACGTTCGATCCCGACCGCTTCTTGCCACCCCGCGAGGAACACAAACGCCACCCGTATAGCTTCATCGGCTTCGGCGGCGGCGCACACGCCTGCATCGGCGAAAACACCGCGCGCATCGAGATCAAGGCGCTGCTGACGTTGCTCCTGCGCCGTTTCGCCACGCTGGAATTGGTCCCCCAGCAAGATCTGCGCGAGGTCTATCTGCCGCTGAGCCGGCCCAAGGGCGATGTGTGGCTCAGCTATCGCCGCTAGCCGCCGAGGCGGTGGCAGGCAAGCCGCTATCGATTGCGGGGTCCGAGCCGTTACCGTGCAGATGCGCTTCGCGTAGGGCGCTCAGTTCCGCCAGGGCGCGGTCCACCAGCGCCTGGTGTGGGGGTGCGTTGAGCCAGCGACTGACGCCGGAAGGATGCGGCAAGGGCAGCCAGATGCGCCCGTCGCGGGCGAAGACCTCACCGACGCACTGGTCCAGCGGCAGCGGTCCCAGGAAGGCGCGAATCGCCAGGCCGCCGACGAGCAGTACCACGCGCGGATCGATGATGGCGAACTCCGCCGCCAGCCACGGGCGACAGCGCGCGATCTCCGCCGGGGAGGGGGCGCGGTCGCCTTTGCCCGCCGTCGCTTTGCCAGGGAAGCAGCGCGTGAGCGCCGTCAGATAGACGCCCGTGCGCAGGTAGTTCGGGGGGAAGCCGGCGCGCGTCAGCCAGCGATCCAGCACCACGCCGCCCGGTCCGCCGAAGGGGATGCCGCGCTCCACCGAGAGTCGTCCCGGTGCTTGGCCGATCAGCATCAGCCAGGCGTCCGCCGGGCCGCGCGCGCCGGCGACGGCGTTCGCCGCCGTCAGGTCGCCGGCGGCCACACATGCCCGGCAAGCCGCGATCTGCGCTTGCAACGCGGCGAGTTCCGCCTGTGACGAGTGTTGTTCCATAGCAAAATTGTATTCTCCTGCAAGTAAAACTGCAATCGCCGGTGCAGGTGCAATCCCGCTTGCGTGCAAACAGGCACTGGCGCAAGCCCGGACAGACAGGAATGGCTGTCCTCCGTTATTACCCCAAAAGGTCAAAATATCGTCGGTCCTTTAGAGCAAGTTGCACAACGATTGATCAAACTTGCCGCGTTTTAGTCCGCACAGGCGGACTTCGTCGCCGCTAGGCGCTTAGGCGCGGTTTCAACCGCCCGCTTGCTCAATGGCAATGCAACTTGCTTTAATGACAGGGAATGACGGGCCGCCGCAGATGGGATAGAGGGGGATGTTGGCCTGGGGCTGGGGTCGCGCTTGTGCTATGCTACCTACAGGACGAGGAGGTGTGGCATGTCATTCGATGGTGACGGACAACATTACCCCAATGGACAGGGCGCGAACGCGGGGGGCAAGTGGCTTTCGGAGGGCGGGCGACTGCGCTGGGTGCCGGCGCGCGACCTGGCGGGCGAAGACGCGGCGGATGATGACACGGGGCGCGACCTGGACGACCTGGATGAAGCGACCTGGGCGAGCGACGTGCCGCCGCTTCCGCCCGGAGCGCCGGAAAGCGCGCGGGTGCGCGCCGCGCTGGCTTGGTTGCAGCGCATGCGCGACAGTGAACGCGATATCGTCGGCGAACTGGGCATCATCGAGCGCGACCAATATCGCCAGCAAGATGCCGCGCCTCCCCGGCGCATGCGCGGCCCCCAACCGCCCAGCCTTATCACGCTGCAAATGACCGAGCATGGCGCGGCGGCGGAGTGGTTCGACGCGGCGGCGCAGGCATTGACCGATGCGGCGGAGCGCAGCCCTGGCCGCGCCCTGGTGGAATGGTACCTTTGGCTGCTGGCGACCGCCCCGCCCACGCCGCTGGAGGGCGATCCACTGGCGGCGGCACGGGCGCAGGGGACCGACGCCGCCCGGCAACGGGCGCAACGCCACGCCGAACACCTGGCGCTACCGGAGATGGACGACGAGGAGTGAGCCGTCTCGGTCTGTTTCAAATTCGTGATTGTAAACCTCACACCAAAACGATGAAAAGGGCTTGTGTTTAGACCATACGTGGTTATAATGAAAAATGGTCGTTGCGAGAGTGAGGTTGCTTGGTAAAGCGCAGTACGCTTGGCGCTAGCGCGACTCTCGTGCGCACTGGTTTTCGCGCGGCAACCACGGGGACTATGCCCGGCTGAACGAATTGGAACAAAATACGCGGGGACCGATCTTCCCGGTGGACGCCTATGAGCGGCTCTGGTGCCTGAAAGTGGCGCTTCTCGTTGGCACACACAGGCCGAGCATAGCCTGACGGTGATCGATGCGCCGTGGTATCGGGAATATTCCGCATATACCTGGCGCAACCTGTAACGCCTACAAGCATTGGCACGAGATAAGCGTGCGAGCCGCGTGTGTTCGCACGAACAAAGATGCTTCGGCGTCTTTTCAGTTAGGGTTCGTAGTGTTGGGGGGTCCGATGAGGCACGCTGAGGAGAAAACGCTCGAGGATGAAATCGCCTTTTGCGAGCAGCAGAGCCATTACCACGCGCAACAGTACTTATTTTACTCTCAGAAGTTGAACGATCTGAAGCAAAGCGCCCGCCTACCCGAAGGGCGCATCCAAGTTGCCGCGAACGACAAAAACGACTACGCCGACACCGACGTCAACGATGAGCAATGGGAAAAGATTTTGCCACTCATCCGTGGCAAAAAACGCTATGGCCGACCGATGGTTGAGCCGCGCCGCGTCCTCAACGGCATCCTCTACGTCCTGGGCCACGATTGTGCCTGGAATAAGATGCCCAAGCGCTATGGCAGCTACGTCACCTGCTGGCGGCGGCTGTTACACTGGCAAAGCCAGGGCATCTGGCACCAGATCGAACACATCCTGATGAGCGCGCGGCTCCCCATGCCGCCGCCTAGCGCCGTCAACGTCTTTAGCGATATCCACCTGGAAAACGGCTACTAGCCCGGCCCCGGTGGCCCCACCCCCGGCCCCTCCCCATCTGCGGATGGAGAGGGGAGACGAGACGGGGGCGTTCACGGTTGTCAGCGGCGGGCGGCTTCGGCCACGGGCTGGGGCAGCAGCAGGGCGCGACGGCGGAACTCGTTGCAGATCTCGCGCAAAGCGGGCTGGTCCAGCCGGTTGTCGGGGTGGTGCGCCAGCAAGATCTGCACATAGATCGGTTCTTCGGCCAGATGCACGATGGCGAGTTCGCCGGCCTGCACCTCCTGTGCCAGCGCGAAATAGGGCAGCATCGCCACGCCCGGCCCCGCCTGCACCGACGACTTCACCGCCTCGATGTTGGAAAACGCATCGCGGCGCTGGATGGGGACGTTCGCGCGGCGCAGCAGCCCCTCGAAGATGGCGCGGTAGGTGGACTGATCTTTATCCAACACGATCACTTCGTCGCGCAGTTCATCAATGGCGACGGGCGTGCCGCGCTGAATGAAACGGTGGTTGGGATTCGTGAAGAGGCACATGGGGCTACGGGCGATGGGTTCAACGGCCAACTCGCGGTCCGTGTAGGGATCGCGCTCGATCAGCAAGCCCAGCGCGGCGCGCTTGTGGATGACCTCGTTGCGCACCACCGCGCTGCGCGCCGTGAAGAAACGCCAGCCGCCCGGCGGCAGGATGCCGCGCTCGTGCATCGCCGCGCGCACGCCGGCCAGCAGACCCGTCGCCAGGCTTTCCGGCAGCGCCACCACGATCTGCCCGCGTGGCGCGGGGACGGCCAGCGTCGTCAGCAGATCATCGAAGGCGGCGACGATCTGCTGCATATAGGGCAGATGGCGTTCGCCCTGCGCCGTCATGCGGGGCGTCAGGCGCTGGTGTGGCTGCGAACGCTCGAAGAGGTCGTGATTGAACCACTCTTCTAAGAGGCGAATGCGCTCGCTCAACAGATCCTGACTCACCCCCAGGCGACGACTGGCCTCCGCGATGGTATGCCAGCGACGATAGGCCAGCACAGCCTCGAACCATTCGATACGCGGGCGGCGCTGCCGTGAACCACTGGTGGAATCGGACTCTGGCGGGTGACTGGCCATACTGAACCCCCTCACGCTTGGGTGGCCCCACCCCCAACCCTCCCGTCGCTTCACGGGAACCCTGCTCCCCATCTGCGGATGGAGAGGGGCGATCAGACACTGTAGGGTGATCGCGTTGATCTTGGCTGATCACTATCCGAACGATCTCCCCCTCTCCATCGGAGATGGGGAGGGGGCCGGGGGGTGGGGCCACGTTTTCCTCTTATTATAACATCATTCCCGCGAAATTGTCGGATTTTGCCGCAGGGCTACGAGTGGGCATAATTCAGGCCAGGTGTTATCATACTTGTATACGTAACGCGCTCACGTTGGGAGTGACGCGCCACCACCATCAGGCAATGTCGCGCCTGGCCTGCCGCCTGTTCTGCTTAGGGGCCGCGCACGTGTCTGGCGACCAAGTATCGCACAAGGAGACCGGCACAGGATGGGTACTTCTACCCAAGCACGCCCGACAGCACATGACGCCTTCGGCAGCCCGGTCGGCGTGAACAATTTCTCGATCATTGCGGCCACCGTCAATGGTTCGGGCAGCCAGACCGCGAATAACGCCATTGCCCGCGCACTCTTCAAGATGGGCATTCCGACCACCGGCAAGAACCTGTTCCCCTCGAACATTCAGGGCTTGCCGACGTGGTACATCATCCGCATCAGCCGCGAAGGCTACATCGGTCGCCGCGAGAACGCGGAAGTGCTGATCGCCATGAACCGCGCGACCGCCGACGAGGACATCAGCAAGGTGCCGTCCGGTGGCGTGGTGATCTACCCGACGGAGTGGAAGCTCAGCGAGAGCCGCGACGACGTGACGTATTACGCCCTGCCGGTGCAACAACTCGCCAAGGCGTCCGGCGCTTCTGCCAAGATGCTTTCGTATGTCGCCAACATGGCCTATGTGGGCGCGTTGGTCACGCTGCTGGGCATCGACATCAACGAGATCGATGCCGCGCTGATGCACCACTTCGGCGGCAAGCGCAAAGCGGTCGATCTGAATATGGGCGTCGTCAAGGCCGCCGCTGAGTATTGCCAGCAGAACATCACCAAGCGCGATCCCTTCAAGGTGGAGCGCATGAACGCGACGGCGGGCAAGGTGCTGATCGACGGCAACTCCGCCGGCGGTCTGGGAACCTGCTTCGGCGGCTTCACCTTCGCCGCGTGGTATCCCATCACGCCCAGCACCAGCCTGGTCGATGCCCTGACCGATTACGCCAAAGAACTGCGCGTAGAACCAGACGGCACGCATACTTATGCCATCGTGCAGGCCGAAGACGAGATCGCCGCCATCGGCATGATCACCGGCGCGGGCTGGGCCGGCGCGCGGGCGATGACCTCGACCAGCGGCCCCGGCATCTCGCTGATGACCGAATATGCCGGCCTGGCGTATTTCACCGAGATCCCCGTCGTCATCTGGGACATCATGCGCATGGGGCCGAGCACCGGCCTGCCGACGCGCGTGAGCCAGGGCGACGTGCTGATGGTCTACTTCCTGGGCCACGGCGACACCAAGCAGATCGTCCTGCTGCCGAGCAACATGCAGGAATGCTTCGCGTGCGGCTGGCAGTCCTTCGACCTGGCCGAGCGCCTGCAAACGCCCGTCTTCGTCCTGAGCGACCTGGACCTGGGCATGAATACGTGGATGAGCGATCCGCTCGAGTATCCTGACACGCCGATGGATCGCGGCAAGGTACTCAGCGCCGCACAACTGGATGCCGCCAAGGGCTTCAATCGCTATGAGGACGTGGATGGCGACGGCATCGGCTATCGCACCGTCCCCGGCACGGAGAGCAAATACGCGGCATATTTCACGCGCGGCAGCGGCCACAACAAGTATGCCCAATACACCGAGCGCGCCGACGAATGGGAAGCCAACCTGGATCGCCTGCACCGCAAACACGAGTATGCGCGCACTATCGTTCCCAAGCCGGTGATCGACGAAGTGGCGGGCGCGACGGTGGGCATCATCGCTTACGGCTCGACGGACCAGAGCATGCCAGAGGCGCGCAAGTTCCTGGCGGATCGCGGCGTGAAGACGAGCTATATGCGCATCCGCGCGCTGCCGACCACGGCGGAGATTCACGACTTCATCCAGCGTTACCCGCGCCTGTATGTGGTGGAAAACAACTACGACGGCCAGATGCGCAAGATCCTCCAGATGGAGGTGCCGGAGCGCGCCAAAGACCTGGTGCAGATCTCTAAGTGCGACGGACTGCCGCTGAGCAGCGAATGGATCGCCACATCCATCCTGAAGAAGGAGAGCAAGTAAGATGGCAGTACAAGAACCGCCGATCAAGGTGAACCGACTGGGCCTGACGCGCGATGACTACAAGGGCCGCGCCTCGACGCTCTGCAAGGGTTGCGGGCATGATTCGATCTCGCAGCGCATCATTTCCGTCGCCTATGACCTGAACCTGGACCCGACGCATCTGATCAAGGTCAGCGGCATCGGTTGTTCCAGCAAAACGCCGGCGTATTTCATCAACCAGTCGCACGGCTTCAACGGCCTCCATGGCCGCATGCCTTCGATGGCGACCGGCGCGGTGCTGGCGAACCGCACGCTGACGGCGCTGGGGGTATCCGGCGATGGCGATGCGATGAGCATCGGCCTGGGCCAGTTCATCCATATGGTGCGCCGCAACGTGCCGATGGTCTTCATCGTGGAAAACAACGGTGTGTATGGTCTGACTAAGGGCCAGTTTTCCGCCACCGCCGACCTGGACCAGGAACTGAAGTACGCGGGCCGTAACGAACTGCCGCCGATCGACGTGTGCCACGAGGCGCTCGTTGCCGACTGCGGCTTCATCGGGCGCTCCTTCGCTGGCGATCCGCGTCAGGTGGAGGCGTTGCTGAAGGCGGCGCTCAGCCATCGCGGCACGGCGATCCTGGATATCATCAGCCCGTGCGTGACTTTCAATGACCACGATGATTCGACCAAGAGCTACGCCTATGGCAAGGCCCACGAGCAGATCATCTCAGATTTCGGCTTCGTTGCGCCCCAGGAAGAGATCACCGTGGACTACGATCCCGGCACGACGGCGGACGTGACGATGCACGACGGCTCGCACGTGCGCCTGCGCAAGCTGGACGAGAAGCACGATCCGCGCAACCGCGATGCGGCCATGCGGGTGCTGGAAGAAGCGCACATCAAGCAGGAGTTCATCACGGGCCTGATCTACATCAACGAGGAGCGCCCGGCTCTGACGGAGATCGAACGCCTACCGGCAACGCCGCTGGCCTTCCTCCCGCCGGAAAAGACGCGCCCCTCGCGCGAGGCGCTGGCCAAGGTGATGCAGGAGTTGTAACGGGCGAGGCCGATGTGAAGCATGGTGCCATAGAGTTCAAGCTGCACCATGCTCCACGCTGAAGAGGATCCAGTCCTCTAAGGCGGATCGCAGTTCTGTCTGGCATGCTTCCAATGAATCAGCATTCGCCCACGGTCCCTGAATCTCTGGGATGCTGCCGTAATAGGTGCCATCATCGGGCAGTTGCTCGTACTGAGCATGCCGTAGCGCCGCTTCGATATAGGGGGTCAGCATAGATCGTTTCCTTTTGTAAAGCAATGAATGGATCCTGATGAGTGTTTATTATATTCTAGCACATCTGCTATAACTTACCATCAATTAGTCGGCAGAGGAGAAAGAAGCTCTGCGGCCACTAGCAAAACAGCTTTGTGCAGATCGCCTATAGCTCTAGGGGCAGTGCGTTCGCTATACTGCGATCAATGATATAGTGCGCGCCGTCGTTTGTGCAGCTGTGTTGGGCGGCGCGGTGGAGGGAGTGACACTATGCGCTACACACATGCCATCGTTCGCACGCCCGCTCGTGCGCTGGGGCGGGGGATCACCACGCAAGACCTGGGCGCGCCGGATGTCGATCTGGCGCGGGAACAGCACGCCGCGTATGTCGCCGCGCTGCGCACGCTGGGCCTGGCCGTCACCGTGCTGGATGCCGACGAGGCGCATCCCGATAGCTGTTTCGTAGAAGATCCGGCGGTCATCTGGAATGGCGTGGCGATCATCACGCGCCCCGGCGCGCGGCCACGGCGCGGCGAAGTGGCGTGCATGCGTGAGGTGCTGAGCGACCTGCTGCCGGTGGTTGAACTGGGCGGCGGCGAGGATGTGCGCCTGGAAGGCGGCGATGTGCTGTTCTGCGAGGGGCGCGCGTTGGTCGGCCAGTCGCAGCGCACCAACCATATCGGCCTCAAGCGCCTGAGCGCGCGGCTGCGCGAGATTGATCCCGCCCTCACCACCACCGGCATCCCCCTGAGCGGCGTGTTGCACCTGAAGACCGGCATGACGGCGTTGCGCCCCACGTTCCTGCTGCGCGATCCCGCCTGCCGGATGACGGCACGCTTCCCCTTCGCGCGCACCTTCACGCTGCCGCGCGCCCAGGGCTACGCCGCGAACGTGCTGCCGGTCAACCACGGCGTACTCATCGCCAAGGGCTACCCGTTGGTGGCGACGCTGGCCCGCGAACATTACGACACCGTCATCGAATTGGACATGAGCGAGTTTCACAAGATGGACGGTAGCCTCACCTGCCTCTCGCTGCTCTGTTGATACTCCCCTGGCTAAAGCCGAGGGGATTCTTCCAACCCAGCACGCCCATCGTTGACCGAAAGGAGTACCAGATGTGGATTCTGGCTTGCGCCAGCAACATGCCGTTTATCAGAACGGACTACGCTTGCCCGGCGCACCGGGTGACGATACTTAATGGCCTCGCACGGCACCAGTTGAGCCAGTTTGCCCGTGGTACGCTTGCTGAGGATATTGGTGCTGCCCACGTTATCACGGTGGCCGACATACCCACACGCCGAACAGGAATAGTTCCTGCCCTTGGGTTTGTTGCGCTGACCACAGATGGGGCATGTTTTGCTCGTATACGCTTCGTTGATCAATGCCGTGCGGATGCCCACGGCGGCGGCTTTGTAGGTGACATACTGCCGCAACTGCCCATGTGGCCAATTGCTGATCTTCTGCCGATTCTCCCGGTTCAGGCGCTTGTTGGTTTTGGTGTTATCCGCGACATCCCGCACATCCCCCATGACGATGGTACCAGCCTGCATGTCCTGCGCTTCCTGCACCACCGCATGACTGATTTTATGCAGCATATCCCGCTGCTTCGTTTCGGTCTGCGCTTGCAAGCGTTTCCGACTCGCCACCAGTTTCTTCCAACGGCGCGACCCCGGTTTACAGCGTGCGATCAGCTCTTGCAAATCGGCGGTTTTCTTATTGCGATGCTGGGCATTCGCGCGCAACGCCCGGCAACTGATGATCGTCGCCTGCGCGCCATTGGTACACGCCGCCGGATGAATCTCGCCCAGATCCACGGCCATGATGCCGGTGTGTGGCGTCGGCTGGGGGACGATCCCGTCCTCAATCGTGATGTGCCAACACGAACGTTTGGTGGCATGGGAATAGACCAATTGCACTTGCCGGAAGGCCGTGCCAGGCAACGTCGCCAGATGCTCAGGCAGCGTGACCCAGATGGGTTCATGCCCGCGTGCCAGGGCCAGGCGCATCCGTCCGTCCACCACCGTGATGCCCGTGTTCTTCCAGGTGGTGGTGTGATAGTATTTGCGTTTGTAGGGATAGCGGGCCAGGGGATTCGTTGGTTTCAAGGCTTTGGCCGTCTTGCATGCTTCGTAGAAATCTTGCTGTGCGGCCTGATAGCTATGCGCATGCAGGAAAGACGGACCACAGCAGGCTTTCAGGACACGATCATGTTTCATGGGCGAGAGCCAGACATGCCCTGCTTGCCGAAAGAGGCGGTAGTGCTGCACCAGGGTAGCGGAATAGATGCGCCCACTCTCCCGGTTCAGAGCGCGCGTCTGAGCGGCGGCCAAGGTACACGCGATGATTTGCACACGGATCATACCGTCCCCCCTCTCACGCATCTATTCTACAACGCCAGGCAGAAAACGGCAATCATGCCGGGGAACAGGGTCGCGTCGTGCGACGAGCCGTTGCATCCCCCGCTTGAAAGATGGGGGCTTTCACGGCCCATTTCTGTAAGCGGTTCATTAGCAAGCGGTGTTGGCTGTCCGTTGGGGACGGCGATCGGTGGCGGGGCGGGAACCTGTACCGGAATTCTCTTGCCCATCATTCTCGGCACATGCACAGTCAAAACGCCCTGGCGATAGGTGCAGGTGATGCGACTGACATCCAGCGCTTGCGGGAAGGTAAGCCGCCGCGTCCGCTGGCCAACATGCCGTTCCTGCCGCACGTAGCTGCCGCCCCGTGCCGCGCGAGATGCCTGGGCCGGCGCTTGGATGGTGAGCGCGGATTCCGTCGCCGTCACCACCACATCATCCGGATCGACCCCTGGAAGCGAGACATCGATCCGATAGGTATCAGGGGTCTCGAAGATGTCAACTGGTAGGGCGCGACTAAACGGGAGGGCGGCGAAATGGACCAGCAAATCCAAGCTGCCCCCGATCAAACGTTTGGCCGTCTGGCGAACGTGAATCTGATCCTGGCTGTGATCGCGGCGCACATACATGGCAAGCAAACTCCTTAGCGTGGTGAGGATCGCACGATCCTGTTGAAGACGCACGAACGGGGCGTTTACGGCATTTTACGTCCAGAACGGCTGATGTTGGCCGCCAGGAAAATGCCGAGGAGACCTACGGCCAGACAGCCAAAAAGAAAGACGATGCCCTCCCAGTGATCCCAGAACGACGAGTGATAACCAACCATCAGCAACGCCAACCCAATGACCAATGCAGCAACGATAATGCCAAGGATCAGGCGATTCACGAGGCGTTCCAGCCGCTGCACCAACCCTTCGAAAGAGGTCGGTTGGAGGCTGATTTGCAAGGTGCCACGTTTTGACACTCCCCACGCCTAGAAGGCGGGGGATTCTCGGTTCTGTTCCCTTGCGGGAGATTCCGCCCCTGGCATCCCAGGGACTCCCCGAAGGCGCTGCCCGCGCCGCTTGATTTCACACCCGCTGTTCTCATCGCGATCCATCACCAACCCACATTCAGGGCAAACATGCGTCCTGACACTGAGCGATTTGGGAACCCGCGTGCCACAGCGGCTACAATCTTGGCTGGTATACTGGGCAGGCACCGCATAGACTTCACGACCAGCACTTGCAGCCTTGTGGTGAAGCATGGTGAGAAATTGGCCCCAGCCGGCATCACTGATACTTTTGGCCAGGTGGTGGTTCTTGACCATATTGCGAACCTGTAAATCCTCATGGTAGATAACATCATTATTGGCTATCAGTTTGTTCGCTGCCTTGTGCTGATAATCCAATCGCTGCCGTGCGACCGTTTGATGGACCGTGGCGAGATCCTTCACGGCCTTCTTGCGTCGCTTACTGCCTGGCTTGCGGCGCGATACCTGCTTGTTGTGCCAACGTACCCTCTTCTCCGATGCACGGAACCAGCGGGGGTTTTCGATATGCTCGCCTTCGCTGGTCGTCAGGAAGGATTGCAAACCCATGTCAATGCCGACTTCCTGGCCGGTGGGAGCCAGATGCACACAGGGGACGTTGGCACAGGCAAAGGACACATACCAGCCATCGGCTTCATGCCGGAGGGTGACGGTCTTGGGGGTGCCTGCCAAGGGGCGCGACCAGATGACCTTCACCCGCCCGATCTTGCTCAGCACCAGGAAACCGTTATCCGTGGATGCCCCGTTGCCATACTGGGGATAGGTGAACGAGTGCTAGCGACGCTCATTCTTGAAGCGGGGGTAGCCGACCCGTTCGCCGTTCTTGACGCCGTGGAAGAACGTTTTGAACGCCCGATCCAACCGCAAGATGACATCTTGCAGGACTTGGGCTTGGATCTCCTTGTACTCCGGTCGTACCTCTTTGACGCCTGGCAATTCCGCTTTCTGTTCATAGTAGCCGAGGCTGACGCGCTGCATCTTCCAGGCATCCCGCCGTTCCTGCAACGCGGCATTGTACAACTCGCGGCACCGCGTCAGCGTCCAGAATAACTGACGTTCCTGCTCCGGTGTCGGATCGAGTTTGTACTTGAAGGCTTTGTGGACGGTCGGCATTTAACGATCCTTCTGTGTTGCAACATAGCGTTGCACGGTTGCCAAAGTCACGCCGCCAACCGTTGCACAAAAGTAGCTATTGGTCCACAATGACGGCAGACGACGCTTTAACGCAGGATACTCTTGCCGCAAGTGATGCGAGGCATAGCCTTTCAGCCACTTGCTCAGCCGATGGATACCAAACTGCGGATCACAGCCAACGAGCAGATGCACATGATCGGGCATGACCTCCATCTCGATCACGTCTTGCCTCCACCGTTCGATCGGCTCCATCAGGATCGTTTTCAGTCGCTCATCTATCGGCGGCGTCAGTACCTTGCGCCGATACTTGGGGCAAAAAACGACGTGGTAGCGACAGATAGACGTGACGTTGTGATTGCTCCGATCCTCACGCATACAGCCAGTGTACCACACAAGATGGCACGCTGTCACCGAGTACCAGGATACGTGTCGCTGGGGGCGACCGCGCTTGCATTCC
>DAIDGU010000055.1 GCA_027459785.1 Ktedonobacteria bacterium
GGTTTCAACCGCCCGCTCGCACCCCCGCCCGCTTGCACCCCCGCCCGCGCGCACCCCCGCCCGCGCGTCTCTCCTCCGCCCGCCATCCCTGCACCCATGCAACCGCCCGCCGTCTCCGCACCCAAAAATTCATCGGCACCCTGTTTCGCGGCTCGCATGATTGAATCGTGCTTGCTAGCGTTTCGGGCGGCGGGCCATGTCTTCTTCCGTGCGCACCTGGGTCAGCAACCGGTCGATCTGCTGGGTGAGGGAGGGGTTGATGCGTTTAGCCTGTTCCAGCAGCGCGCGGGCCTCGGCGAAGTTGCCCTGGCGCGTGCAGACGAAGGCGAGTTGGATGATGATCTCGGAGCTGACTAATCCCAGGCGGAGGGCTTGTTCCAGGTGTTGGCGTGCGCCCGCGTAGTCCTCTTGCACGGTAAGGACGTTGCCCAGCAGCGCGTGGGCCATCGCGTCGTTCGCGTCGGCGGCCAGCGCGTCTTCATACACCAGGCGGGCCTCTGGCTGGCGATCGACCATCTCTAGGGCGCGGCCCAGCCGCCAGCGGATCTGCGGCGCTTGCGGTTCCAGGCGTTGCGCGCTCTCGAAGGCGCTGACCGCCTCGTTATGCGCTTCCCGGCTCATCAGCACGTCGCCCAGGTCTGCCCACGCGCCGACCGTCTCTTGCACATCCAACGATTCGCGCAGCAATTGTTCGGCTTCTTCCGTCTCGTTGTGCGCCATCAACATCTCGGCCAGCAGCGTCAACGACTCGGCATTGCGGTCCAGCGTCACCAGTTGGCGCGCGGCGGCCAGGGCGAAGTCCAGCCAGCGGTGATAATTGACCTCGTCGCCGGCCTCCGCGAAGGTCTGCGCCTTGCGGAAATCCAACGTGGCGAGGTCGCGGGTGAAGGTGGCTTTGTCGGGAAAGTGCGCCAGCATGCGCTGGGTGATGGCGGCGGCGCGGTCCCACAGGCCGATCTCGGCGGCGCGGTCGTGCAGGTGTTCCAGCAGCGTGCGGTCGGCCAGCAGGCGCATCGCAGCGCACTCGCCTCGGCTGAGCGATTCTTGCGCCAGCGCGATCACTTTGAGCGCGTCATCTTGCGATGCATTTTCGGTCTGGGGGATGCGCTGCGCGCCGGCGTCGGCCTCGGCCCAGAGCGCATCGGCGCGCTGCACCAGTTCGTCCACCGGTTGCGTCTGCGCGGCCAGCGCCTCGTCGCGGATGCGCCCCAGCTTCCAGCCGCCCCGGATGGCATCGCGCTCCATCGTCACGCCGACCCAGAACCAGTGGCGCAGCGTATCGGGATTGGTCATGGTCGCCAGCGGCATCTCCGGGATCTGCCCGGCCAGGGGCGATTCTTGAAATTCGAGCGACCAATACAGCGCGTAATTCTGGCGATTCCCGGCGGCGTTCGCCGTTCCCGGCAGCCAGATGCCGCCTTGCTCCTGCGCCTGCGGCGTGATCGCGCCGATCTGGATGCGCGCCGGCAAGGCTTCGTCGTGCCAGTGGCGGCGCAGCGCGATGAAGTCGGTCCGCGTCTCGCTCTCGCGCAACGCATGGCGGTCGCTCAGCAGATCATAAGCCAGGGCGTAGTCACCGAAACTCCACGATCCCCAGAAGTTGACCAGCGTCTCTTCGGCCTCGGCCTCCGGATCGATCAGCAGCCGTTCCACGCTCACGTCCGGCACCACGTCGTCGCGCTGGATGCGCCGCAACAGAGTGCGACTGATGTCGTTCCAGGTCGGCGGCTGCGTCGCCTTGCGCCATTCGCCCTGGTCCAGCGTCGCTTCGATGAGGGCGCGCACCTGGGGCAGCGACACGTGAACCCACGTGAACTTGCCTTCCTCGCGCAAGGGCTGCAACACCTCGCGCTCGAAACGGCGCTGCGAGGCGGCTTCCACGCGCCGCGCCTCATCCACGATGCCCTCCCACAGATTCAGTTCCAGCACGAAGCCGTCGATCTCCTGGGGTTGGTTCGGGCGCGTCCAGGCGAGGGTCAGCGTCACTTCGCTCTTCTCGCGCGTGCGCGAGGCCCAGCCCTGCAGGAACTCCGGCGCGGCGGCCACGGTGGGGGCTTCGTGCGCCAGAGTGGGGCGCGGCACGGCGATGGTGGGCCGCACGCCAGCAGTGCGCAGGCGGATGACCGCGCGGCGCGCCTCTTTCGCAGCCGTCTTATCGGTTCCCAGTTCGGCCAGCGCCTCGGCGATATCCGCCGCCGCCAGCGCGTCGTCGCCGCGCTGGTTGCCTAGCGTCGTGGCAAAGGCGGCTTGTTCCGCCGCGCCCACCTGTGTGATCGGCGTGAGCGCCACGAGCATGCCCTCGCGGTCGCGCGCCGTGCGCACGGCGGCGGCGATGACGGGGATCTCCTCGATCAGCCGTGCCATAACGGCCTGATCGACAGCGGGAGGCGGCGTGCCGCCGGACTTCGCCGGCTCATGGGGATGATGGTCGTGGGGCTTGGGCATTTCGGGCGCTCTCTTCTCTCTATCCCGCGCACGGGTGACGTGATCCTCGTTATGGTATTGCTGAGGATGACACGGTGAACATTCCGTATCATCATAGCACACCGCGAGGGGGGCGATAGGTGGACGGGAGGCAGTGCATGCCAGCGCACACCGGGGGGCAGCGTCCCATGCGCCGCACGGTCGCCGGGGGCAGCGTCCCATGCGCCGCGCGGTCGCCGGGGGTTGAACCCCCCGGCTCGGAAAAGGAACCCCTAGCGGGCTAGGACGAGACAGATTTGTCGATTCGTCTTTGTGCCAGCGTTAGGCTTCGCCGAGAGCGGCGCGGGCCTTCGCGGCGGCTTGCTGCAAGGCGGCGCGTCCGTTGCCCAGGATTGGGCTGCCGTGGCCGAAGACGAGGTTGTCGGCGGCGAGGTCGGCCAGGGCGACGGTGGTGCGGTTGGCGAGCGGCGTGTCATCGTTGACGGCATCAAAGGAGGTCGCCGGTGTGCCGCTGAAGTTGTTGAGCGCGTCGCCGGCGATGAAGAGGCTGCGGGCAGGCAGCAACAATGCGCAGTGGCCCAGCGTGTGGCCCGGCGTGTGCATGACGCGCAGTTCGCCCAGGCCGCCCAGCGCGAAGGTTTGACCATCGGCCAGGTCGTCATCCACCCGGCAAGGCTGCCAGGGGAAGGCGACCGGCACGACCGCGCGCATCACCACACCCGTCGGTCCCTTGGGCATGCGGTTCGGCTCCGCGCCGGAGATCTGCGGGGCATCCAGCGGGTGCGCGAAGACGGGCGCACGCGATACCTCGCGCAGTGCCGCTGCGCCACCGATGTGATCGAAGTGCCGGTGCGTCAGGATGATGCGGCGGATCTCATCGGGCCGGCGACCGATGTGCGTGAGATAGCGCAAGACGGTTCGGCTGAATCTGCCGGGGCCAGCGTCGATGACGGTGAGGCCGTCATCCCGATCGACCAAAAGATAGACGGTGGAAACTGCGTTGCCGATACGATGCACCCCAGGCAGAATCTCCATTGATTGTTGTGCTCCTCAATTGCTTCATGCCAATCTAAACGTAACGCAAGATCACTGATAGCCATGCCGGTCACACGACAATCAGGACGACAGCCATTCCTGATTAGCAGGAGGACCGCCATGCCTGTCGGTCACGCTTCCCCAGAGGACAAACATTCCTGTCGGTCACGCTTCCCCAGAGGACAAACATTCCTGTCGGTCACTACGATCCCCCGGAGGACAGACATTCCTGTCGGTCACTACGATCCCCCGGAGGAAAGACATTCCTGTCGGTCATTCCGATCCCCCGGAGGACCGCCATGCCTGTCGGTCACGCTTCCCCAGAGGACAGACATTTCCCCTCACCCCGGAGGACAGACATTCCTGTCTGTCTGTGGTGGCCAGCCATATCCGCCCTACGCCCTTGTATGCGCACGATTGATCGCGCCCTGCGCCGCCCCCTCGTGTCGCGCCCCACCAGGGCCAACGCGCTGAGCGTGTAAGCACATCAGGTGCGTGCGCCGAAGAGCGCGCGACCGATGCGCACCAGCGTCGCGCCCTCGGCGATGGCCGCAGGAAAGTCGTTGGTCATGCCCATCGAGAGGTCAAGCCAGTCGTCGCCCAGCGCGGCGCGGATGGTATCGCGCAGTTCGCGCAGATGGCGGAAGACAGGGCGCACAGCGGCGGGATCGGCCACATTGGGCGCGACGGTCATCAGCCCGGAGCCGCGCAGGTGTGGCAACCCCGCGATGATGTGCGCCAGGGGCAGCGCCTCTGCTGGCGCGACGCCCTGTTTGGTCGCCTCGCCCGCTACATTCACCTGGATCAGCACCGGTAGCACGATCCCGCGTTGCGCCGCCTGGCGCGCGAGATCCTCCGCCAACGCCTGACTGGTGACGCTGTGGATGCGCCCAAAATGGTCCACCGCCACCCGCGCCTTGTTGCGTTGTAGCGTGCCGATCATCTCCCACCGCGCATCGGGCAGTTCCAGCGCCGCGATCTTGCTGACGGCCTCCTGCACACGATTCTCACCGAAATGCCGCACGCCCGCATCATACGCCTGCTGGATCAGTTTCGGCGGCACGGTTTTCGTGACGGCGATGAGCGTGATCGTCGCCGGATCGCGCCCCGCCCGTTCAGCCGCCGCCGCAATCGCCCCGCGCACACGCTGCACCTGCGCAGCAACCGCCCCGACCTCAACCCCTGATGACACTTCCGGCGACATACACCCTACTTTTCATGAACACAAAATCTCCCCCATGCTACTTGTTTAGAGGGGGAGTGCAACCCACGTTGCTCGCTGATGAATCGATCGGGTAAGCCGTACCCCAGTCCGCGACGGCGGACTTCGTCGCCGAAGGCGCTTAGGCGCGGTTTCAACCGCCCGCCGTCCCGTCGCATCGGCCACCGCCCGCCATCCCTAACGCATCGGCCACCGCCCGCCCCGTTTGCGGCTCCCCCGATCAATTCATCAATCGTCGTTCTCCGTCAGATGATCGGCTACTTGTTGAAGTGTTTGTCCACCTCATAGGCGGTCAGGCCACCCAGCACGCCGATCAGCAAGGGATGCTTGGCGATGCCCTGGAGGAAACCAGGGTGGTTTTGCCCGGCGTGGTCGTGCATCTCCACAAGCTGTTTCGCCGTCACGGTGCTGAGATTGACATTGGCGAATTGCTGGGCCGTGCCGGCTTGTTGAAACTGTTGCATGAACTGCTGAGCCAGCGCGGTGCGCTGTTCCTGCGGCAACTGATTATACACCTCTTCGAGCGACATAGCGCGAACCTCCTCGGTGACGTGAATATGCGCGGCCTAGCTGGCCGCTGGGGATGATGCGCGCAAGTCTCAGGCCATGCCAGCGGACGGCACCTGAACCTGAAACCAGGCCGGCATTGGGCAACGCGACATCTCTAGCATAGCGCATTTCACCGCCCGCGTGCCACTCGTTCCATTTGCACGTGGTGCCACCAGAAAAAAGTCGCCCAGCCGCGCCAGCCGGCCCATGCCGCCGCCCGCTCGCGCACCTCGGCCTCCGTGGCATGGCGGCCCAGCCCATAGGCCCGCCCGATGGCTGCGCGTAGGCCGATGTCGCCGGCGGGGATGGCGTCTTGCGCGCCCAGCCCGCGCATCAGCACGCATTCCGCCGTCCAGCGGCCCACGCCCTTGTGCTGCGTCAGGTGCGTGATCACCTCAGCCGGCGGCAACACGGCCAGCGCGGCGAAATCGATGCGCCCATCAGCCACGGCGCGGGCCACGCCCAGCACCGCCGCCGCCTTCTGCCGGCTGAATTGCCGTGCCAGCAAGTCGCCCTCGTCCAGCGCGGCGATGGCCGCCGGCTCCGGCAGCAGGGGATAGCGTGCGCCCGCGACGGTGAGGTGCCGGCCCGCCAGATCATACAGCGCGCGTTTGACTTTGGCTGCGAAAACGGTGGTGATCTGCTGGCCAATGATCGCGCCGATGAGCGCCTCGAAGGGCGATGCCAGCAAGACGGGCCGCAGGCCCGGATAGGGCGCGACGACCGCCGCGAAGATCGGATCGCCCGCGACGATCTGCCCGAACGGCGCGGGATCAACCCCCAGCGTGAAGGTGCGGCGCACCTGCGCCTCAGCGGCAGCCAGCACGGCAGCATCCACCACCGCGCCGGTCACTGCCAGCCGCAACCGTGGCGCGGCGGTCGTCCCCGTCGCCCATACGGTCAGCAGCACATCCTGCCCCGCCAGCCGCAGCGCCCGCCGATAGGTCGTCGCATCGATGCGTTCCAGGAGCGCCGTATGCGATGCCCGCAGGTAGTCCAGCGCCCGCGCGAAGGCATATGGCGCGGCGGGGACGATCTCGATCTGGTGCATGTCCATCGGCGCGATCATGCTGGTCGCTCTGTGTCCAGCAGCGTCGGGCGGTCCGGCGCGCAGCGCGGGCAGGGGCGGAAGCCAGCAGCCTGTGCCGCCGCGAGCGAACGGAAGACGACATGGGCGCGATCCCATGCCTGGCGCGGTCGCGCACAAGCGGGCCGGCAGACGACAGCCGCCGCCCGCACGCCCAGCCACACCGGCGCTCCGCCGCCGACCCGCGCGGCCCACGTGGGGTAGTCCGCCGCGTCCGCTGGCAGCGCGCCTTCCAGTGCCAGCAAGCGGTGCTTCAGCGGCAGCCCCGGACCGTAGTCGCGCAGTCGCCCGTCGGCGGCGATAATCCGATGGCACGGCACGAATGGCGCATAGGGATTCGCCCCGTTCGCCGCGCCGACCGCCCGCGTGGCCATGGGCGCTGCCAATTCCCGCGCGATGTCACCATACGAACACGTCGCGCCGTATGGTACTGCTGCCACCGCCGCCCACACCGCCCGGAAAAACGCTGTCCCCTGGACATCCAGCACCACCGTGAACTGCCGCAACTCGCCCGCGAAATACGCCGCCAGTTCGGCCAGTGCCTGGCGGACATGATGTTCCGCCGCGCCCGTCCCTGGCTGCACGACGGCGATCAGCGGCTGGGCGCTCGACGCCACCACTGGCGGCGCACCATGCCAGTCTGGCAGCCACACCTGGCGCACCCCCTGCGCCGTCGCCGCCACGCGCGTCGTCCCCGCCCACGTCGTCACCGTCCCCACCGCCAGCGCGGCATCGTCCCGCCCCAGCTTACCCCGCGCCGCATCATCGATTACCAGCATCATCTTGCCCTTTTCTTCATAGCCTTCGTGAACCTTTCGTGGCCCTTTCGTGGTCTTCGTGAACCTTTCGTGGCCTTTGTGTTCGATCTCGATCTCATCTCTCGCTACGCCGGTCGGCACAGCTTGCATGGCCGATACCCCTGCTGCACCGCCTCGTCAGCGGAATGGAAATAGACCGTGTGCCGCTCCTGCGCATGCTTCATGGAATAGCACGTCGGCAGGCAGAAGATCTTTGTGTTGCGGCTGCCCCGGAAGCGCAACCCCGCCCGCGTGAGCGCCTGAAGCTGGTCCAGGTTCACGCCCTCGTAGGCCAGGATGTCCGGTTTGCGCAACTGGCCACCGCCGGAATAATGGCCCAGCGCGCCGTCGGTGCGGATGACGCGATGGCAGGGGATGACCAGTGGCAGGGGGTTGCGGGCGAGCGCGGTGCCGACGGCGCGCACGGCCTTCGGCTGCCCTACGGCGCGGGCGATCCAGGCATACGAGCGCACCTCGCCGCGTGGGATGCGCTGGGCCTGGGCCAGCACGGCGCGCTGGAAAGGCGTCAGGCCCGCCAGTTCGTCCGCAGCCACCACTTGGCGCTGCCCCGCGATGGCCGTGAGGATGCGCCGCGCCAGCCGCGCCGGCACTTCCGCCGCCCGTGCCGGTGCCGCCCCCACCACCTGGCGTGCGCCGGCCACGAACTCCGCCTCCGTCTTGCCGGAGATGAGCCGTAGCTTGTCGCCCGCGAAAGCGACCCACACCTGGCCCACCGGCGTCGCCAGCGGCGCATACCGTAGGTCCGGCACGCTGCCGACCAGTTCCGCGCGCAAGGCCGCGCGAAAGGCAGGATCGATGATGCCGGCGGGCGCGTCCGCGCGCAGCGCGGCGGCGAGGGCAACCAGCGCGGGATCGCCCGCGACGCGGGGCGGATCATCGTGGGTCGGATCATCGTGGGTCGGATCATCGTGCGGCAGATCATCGTGGGGCAGACATTCCTGTCCGCCGAATGACAGACAAGAATGTCTGTCCCCCAGGTTTTTCAGTTTCTTCATGCTTGTGGCTCCCTCTCGCGCCACTCGCCGCTGGCCGTCGCGGCGGCGCGCAGCGCCTTCAGCGCGCGATAGGCGATCTGTTTGGCGGCGGCGGGGGTCTTGCCCATCTGCTGGGCGATGGCGGCGTAATCGCAGTCCCGCGCGTAGCGCAGCACCAGCACGCGCTGATAGTCCAGCGGCAGCGTCGCCACGATCTGCCATAGCGCGGCGCGTTCTTCTTGTGCGATCAGGCCATCCAGCGCGGCGGGCGCGTCATCCGCTGGCTCGCGTCCCTCCGGCAGCGCGGCGAGATCCTGTGCATCGTGCTGGCGGCGGCGCTCGCGCACCACGTTCACCGCGATGCGCACCACCCACGCGGCGAAAGGCGTCCCCTGCCAGCGATAGCGCGGCAGCGCCTCCAGCGCGCGACGAAAGGCCTCCGCCGTCACATCCTGTGCTGCGGCATGGTCGCCCGTCTGGCGGAGCGCGCAGCGATAGACCGCCTCGATAGCGCGATCATACAGCGCGCCGAAGGCGGCGCGATCTGCCTGCGCCTGGCGCACCAATTCCGCCTCATCGGCGGCGCATGTCGTCACGGGCGTATCTGCTTTGACCATCTCACTCTCCCGTTCCCACGCGGGGCGTCTTTCCAGCGACGCTACTACATATATGCGCCACGGGGAGCGATGGTAACACGCCGCTTTATCCCATAATGTCGGTTTGCGCCTGGCGGATGCGCGCGTTGATGAAGGGCGCGAAGTGGTCGCGGTAGCGTTGCTGCACGTCGGGCAAGCGCCAGTCGTTGCCGGTGATGGTGTGGCGACAGACCGCCGCGCCGCATTGGCACGGCTGATCCAGCACCCAACCCGGTTCGATAGTCGTCAGGGCATAGTCCAGCGTCAGTTCCTCGCCTGCGGCGATGGCGCGACGGGCGATAATCGTCACTTCATCGGCCAGCCACAGATTCGCGTCACACGCGTGGTTGATTGATCCTGCGATCTGATCGGGCGCTTGGACCAGATCGACCAGATGCAACCCTTCGCCGATCTGCGTCGCATTGAAACGTTCTACCGACACGACATATGCCTGGAACTCCGCTTCCGTGAAGAGCGTGCCGCCCATGATGCTGACGATCTCGCCCGGTTGAAATGCCGCCCGCGCGAACATGCCGCCCCCCTGAATGTGTGAGGGGCGGATCGCAACGCGCGCATCGTACCACGTTGTGGGCCAATATGTTTTGTCTTTGGTCGCCTGTGTCATCTTTGCGGCCTTCGCGTCTTCGTCCATTAGCCGCGCCGCTGCTTGACGAAGCGTTCGATGCGCGTCAGCGCCTCCTCGATCTGCTCATAGGAGGTGCAATAGGCACAGCGGATGTGGCCCGCGCCCGCCGCGCCGAAAGCGTCGCCCGGCACCACGGCCACGTGTTCGGCCTGGATCAGTTGCTCGGTGAACTCGTCGGCGGTCAGGCCAGTGGAGGTGATGTCGGGGAAGGCATAGAACGCGCCGCGCGGCGCGTGGCACGTCAGCCCCATGCGGTTGAAGCCGTCCACCATCAGCGTGCGGCGACGGGTGTATTCCGCGACCATCGCCTGCACGTCGTCCTCGCCATGCTGCAACGCTTCCAGCGCCGCCGCCTGGGCGTCGGTCGGCGCGCACATGATGGCGTATTGGTGGACCTTGAGCATCGCTTCCAGGATGTGCGCGGGGGCGGCGGCGTAACCGATGCGCCAGCCGGTCATCGCGTAGGCTTTCGAGAAGCCGTTCAGCGTCACCGTGCGCGCCCACATGCCGGGCAGCGATGCGATGCTGATATGCTCCGTGCCATACACCAGCCGGCTATAGATCTCGTCGCTCAGCACCACCAGATCGTGCTCGTGCGCCAACGCGGCGATGCCTTCAAGCTGAGGGCGCGAGATCACCGCGCCGGTCGGGTTATTCGGCGATCCGAGTAAGATCGCCTTGGTGCGCGGCGTCACCAGGGCGGCGTAGTCCGCCGCCAACGGCTCGAAGTCGTTCGCCGCGTGGGTCGGCACCGGCACCGGTACGCCGCCCGCGAAGATGATGCCCGCCTCATACGCCACATAGCCCGGATCGGCCACCAGCACCTCGTCGCCCGGATCGACCAGCGCCCGCAGCGCGTCATCCAGCGCCTCGCTGACGCCGACCGTCGCCATGATCTCCGTCTTGGGATCATACGTCAAGCCGTTGCGCGTCTGAAGCTCCTGGGCGATGGCCTGGCGCAACGCCAGCGTGCCGTAATTTGAGGTATAGTGCGTGTCGCCGGCGTTAATCGACGCGATGGCCGCCTCACAGATGTGGCGCGGCGTCACGAAGTCCGGCTCGCCAACCCCCAGAGAGATCACATCCGGCATCGTCGCGGCGATATCAAAGAAGCGGCGGATGCCCGACGGCTTCACCCGCTGCACCCGCTGCGCCAATAACTCCCGGTGGGCCGCCTGCGTGGCGGGCCGATCCGATGTCGCGTCCATCGTGCCAACCTTTCTGCGTGCATGAATGACTGTGTACCGCTTCGTTATAGCACGACAAAAGGGCAGGCCGCAACACGATGCCCAGCACGCCGACAATCACGGGACAGCGCTGGAAGTCGGACCCGTTACGCTATCAGTCGGAAGACATTACGCTATCAGTCGGAGGACAGACATTCCTGTCTGTCCAGGTCTGCTCTGCTCAAGGTTTACCAGAAAAGGGTAGCAGATATCAGTTGTAGCCTAACTCTTTGGCTTTCTGTATGGCCAATTGGCCTTCGATACGCCGCGTTGGATTCAGCCAACCCGCCGAGGCTTGCAGGGCTTGGCCTTTCAACGACCAGGCTTCCCCATTCGAGGCATCCAGAGCAATGGCGCGGTCGAAGCAGGCAATGGCTTCATCATAGCGTTGCAAGGTATTCAGGACACGACCTTTGTTCGTCCAGTTTTTCGCTTCTTGCGGCTTGATCTGCACGGCGTGGTCGAAGGCAATGAGCGCCTCGGCGTTCTGGTGCAGATTGACGAGGTAGAGCCAGCCTTTTAAGGTATAGGAAAAGACATCCTGCGGATTAATGCTGAGGGCGTGGTCATAGGCGGCCAGGGCTTCATCATAGCGTTTGAGATCCTCCAACGCGATGCCTTTGCTACGCCAGGCGAAGAGGTCGCGCGGGTTGATGGCGATGGCGTGGTCGCAGCAGGCGAGGGCATCGGCGGGGCGTTGCAGGTTATTGTAGGCGAAGGCTTTGTTCGTCCAGGCTTTCGCCAATTGCGGATCCAGGGTGAGCGCCTGCTCGAAGCATTCGATGGCCGCATCATAGTGTTGCTGGCTGTTCAGCGTGAAGCCTTTCCCATTCCAGGCGCTGGTGTCGCGCGGATCAAGCGCCAGGGCGGCATCATAACAGGCAATCGCCTCCGCATAGCGTTTGAGTTTGGTCAGTGCCTCCGCTTTATTGACCAATGTGGCTACGTCCTGGGCATCGAGGGCCAGCGCGCGATCATACGCGACCAGCGCCTCCTCACAGCGGTCCAGACCGAAGAGCGCGTAGCCCTGCATCTCCCACGATCCGGCATCCTGCGCGTCAATGTCCAGCGCCTTGTTGATGGCGGTCAGGGCATCCTGAAAATGGCCGTTGTCGAGCAGGTACGCGCATTTGCAGCGATAGGAGCCGGCGTTGCGCGGATCGACCACCAGCGCCTGCTCGAAGCAGGCCATGACCTCCGCATAGGGCTTTTGCAGGTTGCTAAATGCCAAACCTTTATCGGCCCAGGCATCCCCATTCTGCGGATCGAGCGCGATAGCTTGATCATAGCAGGTGATCGCCTCCGCATAACGCTTCAAGCTGCTGAGCAATTGCGCTTTGCCGATCCTTACATACGCTTCTTGCGGTTCGAGTTCGATGGCGGTGGCATAGCAGACGAACGCTTCATCAAACCGTTGCAACAGACGCAAGGTGAAGCCTTTGTTGGCCCAGGTGGAGGCGTCGTGGCCATCTAGGGCGATTGCCCGATCATAGCAACTGAGCGCGTCATCATACCGCTTCATACCCATGAGTGCGAGACCCTTGTTGATCCAGGGAAACGTATACTGGGGGTCGATCTCAATCGCGCGGTCATAGCACGTGAGCGCTTCATCCACCCGCTTACTAACCCGCAGCGCGCTCCCTTTGTAATTCCAGCCAATCGCATTGCGCGGATTGAGGCGAATGGCTTCCTCGCTGGCGCTGAGCGCCTCCGGCACCTTGTTCAGATAGATCAAAGCACGCGCTTTGTTGCTCCACGCGAACGAGTTGAGCGGCGCGATCATCACCGCCGTCTCGAAGACCGCCAGCGCCTCCTGGTTACGTTTTTGCGCCAGTAACGCGGTGCCACGTTCCAGAAGATGGTCGATGGTGAACGCGCCCGGCGGTGGAGGCGACATATCCCCCGGCGCGGCAAGCGCCAGTAGCGCCAGCGTATGCTTGATCGCTTCCGCCGATGGCAGGGCCGTGCAGCCGCCATTTTCGATGCGCTTGAAATCGGCCAGGAACAGCCAAATGTCCTCTTCGGGCGTATCGTGCGCCAGCACTGGCAGGATGATGCGCGATCGCTCGGTGTCACGCCGATACAGATTATACGCCCAGGTACATTCATCTTTGACCCAGCGGGATTGTAGCGCCGCCGGCGAGAGAACCACGATGAAGATGAGGCGACGTCGTAACTCCGTCTCAATCGTCTGCGTCAACTCCGCCGCGCCGAGATCCTGCTCATCATACCAGACATCCGCCCCGGCCTGGGTGAGAGCCGCGACTAACTCCTGGCAAAACGCATTATCCGTATGCCGGTGACTCACAAAGATCTTGGTATCTGCCATGCTGGCTCTCCCCCTGTTGCCACGCGGCGACCGACCGAACCTCACAGGAAGCGTGTGGTTGAGGGTTGCACGTCGCTCGTACATCCTCACTAGCATCTTTCAAAGCTTCAACAGTTTTAACTGAGGTATGGTCAACTCTTTCTCGCAATTTCCGTTGGCTACGCTGAGATAAACTATATGGGGCAGCCCTCTATCTTGTCAAGTTAGCCCAGCGCGGCGTGCTAAAACCTGGCGATCCTGCGCGGTATGGGCCAGGCGGGATAGCTGGGCTACGATCTTCCCAGGTGACTTGTCAAACTGATGCATGTCGGGTACAATGCAGGCCGAACGTGAAACGAACGGACAGGGGTGCGCGAAGGGAGGGCGGGCATGACGGCGCAGGGCAAGCCGGTGGTCGTGTTGGAATTGGCGCAGCCAGTGGTGGCCGCGCTGGCGCTGGAACCTGTGCGCCACGACGCCGCGCGGGAGCCGCGCGAGCGTCGCGGCACAATTGGTGATGCCCAGTTTCATCTGCGCGCCGCACGACCCACCCTCACTTTCCCCGCGCCGGATCGCGCCCGCCTGGGCCTGGCCATCGAGGGCGGCGTGCTGTTACCGACGGGGCGCATCCTCTCGCTGGATGCCTTCGTGACGGCGACCGCGCCGGTGGAACTGGACCGCACAGCCGCCGGCTGGCAGCCCCGCTTGCCCTTGACCACGCTGGAACTGGGTGAGGTGCGGCTGAGCTATGCGGGGCGCGATCTGCCACCGGATGACCAACGCGCCTTTCAGGATCTGCCTGCCGAGGCTGACCTCGCGCCCCTGCGCGCGGCGCTGGCCGACGAGATTCGCGCGCTCTGCGCGGAACTTCCGGCGCTGCCGCTCGCGCCGCCCTTCGCCGCCCCCGACCTGACGATGCAGGCGCACATCCTGCCCGAAGAGCGCGGCGCGGCCCTGGCCTTGGTGGCCACGCCAGATGATGCCGCCACCGCCGATTGGCCCATGGTTACACGCTCACCCCAGACGGCGGCACTCCTGATCAATGGCGACGCCTTCACCGCCGCGTTCGCCCAGGTCGTGGCGGAAGCGATCCCGCACCTGATCGCGCCGGAACTGGGGCTGACTGCGCTTAACGGCACGTGTGCGCAAGATCGCCTATGGTTCGCCGCGCAGGCACGCTGGCGTGACGCCGGTCAGGATGACGCCGAGCAGGGCAATGCCGAGCAGGACGACACGCGGATCGACGCGACCATCGAGGCGCTGGTGCAATGGGAAGACGATCATCTGCGCCTGGAAGTCGAGCGCGTGGTGCTCGAAAGCCCCCCCGGCGGCGAGGCCGCCGCGCAGGCATTGGGCAAGGCGCTGGCCGCGGACATCTTCTGCGACCGGCTGGCGGACCTCACCGAGCAAGCCTTGCGCGCTGCACTCGCGCCGGCGTTCAGTCCGGCGCAGGCCGGCTTCTCCTGGCGTTGGTCGGCCCCGGAAGGCAGCGCGCTGGCCGATTTCGTCTTCACCGCCGCTCAGGTGCGAGTGACCGATGGCTATCTCGCGCTGCTCGGCACGATCCCATTGCCCGCCGTTGGCGCGCTGCAAGACGACCTGCCGGAGTTCGATCTGCGCATCGCGGGGGCGCCGGAGCCGTTGGACGCAGGGCCGGCGACGCTGGTGCAAGTGAACGCCACCAATCTGCGCAATGCCACGCCCCCCTGTGATTATGCCTGGTGGAACGCCACCACCGGCGCGGCCCTGGCGCAGCATGCGCCCGCGCTGGCAGTTATCTTGCACGCGACTGAGGATGATCCTGCGGATACGCTGCCGCACGATTTTGCTGGCGTCGCCAGCACTGCCGACCACGTAACCCTGCGCGCCGCGCTGATCAACGCGCTGGGGCGCGTGGCGCAAGCCGCCATCGAAGTGGATTTGGAGGCGCTGACGCGCCCTGTCGCCGAAGTGCCGCTCGCGCCCGTCGCCTTTGCGGCGTCCGCCGTCACCGCGCCGACCGGCGCGCAGACACGCCTCGGCACGGCGTATCAGCCGACGGTGCGCGCGGTGGAAGCACGCTCATCGCTGCTGGGGATGTTGGCCGGCGCGCTGGCCGTCTTTGCGATCATCTCGACGCTGGCCGCGTTCCTGTTGACCAATGCGGCGACGCCGCGTTCGACCACGACCACCGCGCTGCAACGTACGGCCACGGCGACAACGAACGTGCAGGTTACGCCGCTGGTGCCGACCTCCACGCCGCGCCCCCAACCCACGCACAAGCCGGCTCCGACGACCACGCCCGAAGCCTTCGGCCAATTCGCCGTCACGCCGCATCCCTTGAATATCACGTGTCCCGCGCCAGCCGCCAGCCCAACGCCCGCGCCGAGCGCCACCGGCACCCTCGCGCCTACTGCCACGCCCGCGCCCACTGCCACGCCCACCGCGAGTACGCTGACCTTGACGAACGCGGGCAATGCGCGCGTAGACTGGCAGGCGGTGACGTATATATCGTCGAGCGCCGGCACCACGCAGCAAGCCTGGGCCGTCCTCACGCCCTCCGCTGGCGTCCTGGCCCCCGGCGCGTCGGTCGCCATCGCCGTCATGCCGGCTCCCACGTTTTGTACCAGCACGGTCGGCACCTTCACGATCCAGTTCACCGCGACAGCGGGGCTGGCCGTGCCGCTCAACGTGTCGGTGACACATTCCTGAATACTCCCAGAGGATGGATTTTCCTTGAATATCTGCTAGAAGGCGGCCATGCCTGTTCGCCGGGTGACAGACAGGAATGGCTGTCCTCCAGGGGGGGGAGCGAGACAGACAGGAATGGCTGTCCTCCAGGGGGGGAGCGAGACAGACAGGAATGGCTGTCCTCCGGGGGGACGTGGGGCGGCCATGCCTGTCCGCCAATCCTCAATCCTATGAAGCTTCGGGCAGCGTGACGCGCTCATAGCCCAGCGGACGCGCCGGTGCCGGCTCCGCCCCGGCGGCGGGCGGGGGCAACGCCGGCGGCGGTGCCACGCGGATGATCGGCAGCGGGAAGGGCGCGTCGCCCCGGCGAACGCGATGGCCGGCGAGCAGCGTCGCATAGACCACCAGCGCCACGAAGGAGATGATCGTCAGCGGTTCCGGCTGGGCGAAGGGCCAGCGCGCCGTCACGCCCGTCACCTGCGCCAGCAATACGTTGAAACCGGCCAGCGCCAATGCGAAGATCCACAGTGTCAGCAGCCCGACCAAGCCGATCAGTTCCATGAAGCGCAGGGTGTTTTCCGTGACATGCCGCTGGAAGACCAGCAGGCCCGCCGCCAACGCCGCGCCCAGGCCCGCCACCAACAGCCCCACCAGCGCGAACAGCACATCCGCCGTCAGGCTCACCCAGTCGTGATGCACCAAACTGTACGGGTCGCAGGCCAGGGCTGGATTAGTGCCATGCAGGCAGCTAAGGCCATGCAGGTACAGTTGCGTGAAGTGCGCCGACACTGCCAGCCCGACGACCGCCGCCAGCACCAGGAACGGCCACAGCAGCGTCCGTAGCGCCAGCCAGGCTCCCGTCGCCGTCTGCGCGCCCTGCCGGCTGACGGCAGTCAGCAGCGTATCGATCACGGTTTCCACCACACCCTCGGTGCCTTTTTCGGTGCCGGTCTCGTCACCGACCTCCTCAATGGGGTGCGGCAACACGGGACGATCGACCGCGTTGAGCGCGGCCAGGCCGTGCGTCAGCGCCGTTAGCGCCAGCACCAACAAGCCCAGCGAGAGGTACAAAAACATCTGATTGCGGTCCACCAGGGGACAATTCGTGGCGCAGGTCGCCGCGCTGATGGCGGGCGGCGCGGCGAGGTCGCGCGTGTTGATGAAGCTGATGATGCGCCCCATCACCTGCGGCTGAAAGACGCCCCACAAGATCGCCGCCAGCGCGCCACCGGCGATGAGATCGCCGGCCATCACTTCGGCGAGGCTCGGCGTCACCACTGGCACGGATCGCTGGCTGCCCCGCCGGATCATCACCTGCGGCGTACACGCGCCGCCACGGGCGCAACGTACCCAGCGCCGGAGGCTGTCCGCCCAAAAGATGCCCAGGATGCCGTAGTTGATCACGGCGAGGACGGTATTTTGGGGGAAGGCGATATGGATGTTGAGCGCCTGGAAGATGGTGATCCCGTTCGAGCTGATGCCCTCGAATTGATTGCGCAGATAATAGCCGACGATAACCAACACCATCGCAATTCCCGTCATCGCCAGCATCTGCCGGCGCTGCCGCCGCATCGTAGCATCGCGGAAAATCGCCGCCTGGAAGACGAGCAAAAGCGCGCAGAGCCAGAAGAAGAGCAGCCACGGTTCGTGGAACAGCCATTCTAAGAAATTAGGGTAGCCCGCGCTGCCGTTCACCGTTGGCTTCAGCGACGCATAGCCCTGGAAACCGGCCAGCACGAAGGCCAGCACGCCGCTCAGCCCCAGCGCCACCACCAGTCCCGGCGGATATTGCACGAGGAAGGTATGCTGTTTCTCGTCATAGAGATCGGTCACAGCGGGCCGCATATTCGGCAACCGCTCGTTTGGATGCAACGCCATGCTAACGCCCCTGACACATAATATCCCCTAATCTATGCGCGAATCTCATGCCGAGACGATGTGCCAAGCGCCGATACGCCCGCTTTCTTCGCGTGCGCTCGCTGTGCGTCACCGACCTGTGCGGGCGTTTTATACGCTTTTCGGATGATCACTATGGGTACCGGAGGACCGCCATTCTCCCTAATCACGGAGGACAGACATTCCTGTCGGTCACGCTCCCCGGAGGACCGCCATTCTCCCTAACACCGGAGGACAGACATTCCTGTCTGTCCGGCCCCGATGGCCACTGTCTTTCCCCCAAATTGGTATTAACTCCGTCATAGCGCGATCTGCATTTCCACCGTCGTCCCCTGACCAGGACGCGAGCAGATGGCGAAGCGGTCGGTGACGGCGCGGGCGCGCTCATACATGCTGAGCAGCCCCCACGACTGACCGTGGGGATAGTGGGCCAGCACGGCATCCGGATCAAAGCCCGCGCCGTTGTCGCGCACGATCACCTGCACCAGGCGTCCGTCCGCGTCTGTCGCCGGCACCAGGCGCACCTCGACGGCGCACGCCGTGGCGCGGGCATGCTTGTGAACATTCGTCAGCGCCTCGCGGATGATGAGGTAGATGGCGCGCTCGCTGTGCGCGGGCAGCCGCTCGGCCAGGTCCAGGTGCAGGGTCAGGTGCGGACCTGCGTCGCGCTGCATGCGCTCGATCAGGTGGGGCAGCGCGGCGGCCAGGCCCGCGCTTTCAAGCGTCGGCGGACGCAGATCGAAGAGTACCCCCCGCAGATCCTTGGCCGTCCGCGTCAGGGCGGTATAGATGCGCCGCAGTTCCAGCCGCGCCTCTTGCGGGCGCTGATCCAGCAGGTGATCCGCGTATTCGAGGGTCATCGCGGCATTGCTGATCGCCTGGACGGGACCGTCGTGGAGGTCGCGTGCCAGACGGCGGCGCTCGTCTTCGGCGGCATCTGCCGCGCGCTGGCGTTCCAGGCGCAGATCTTCGTCGCGGCGGGCGATGGTCAGCGCCAGCACGGCCTGCGCGGCGACAGCGCGCAGCGCCTCTAGCACCGGCTCGGCGAAACCGCTCTCTGCCCGCGCCACTTCCAGCACGCCCAATAAAGCATCGTCCGCGCGCAGGGGCAACGCGATGATGGCGCGTGGTGTGCCGCCCAGCAAGGCAGCATCCGGCGCGGCGAAGGCGGACGTGAAGCGGCCCGCCGCATGCAGATCGTGCGCTAGCGCCACCTCGCCGGTACGCGCGGCATAACCGGCCATGCCCTCGTGCAGCCCCAGCGCCGTCAGGTGCGCCAGCGGCGTCAGCCCCGAATGCGCGCCCGAAAACGGCAGCGCCGTGGGATTCAGCCCGTTGACGACAGCCAGTGGCACCAATGCCTCTGTCACCGGCTCGAAGGCCAGCAGCGCGCCGTACCCCTGGCCGACGACGGCGGCGGCCCGCGCTAACAGGCGCATGCGCCGGCCCATGTCCGGCTCCTCGGCCACCACTTGCGCGGCGTGCAATACGATCAGCGCGCCCTGCCACGCGCTCTGCTGCGTCCCATCGGCGGCAGGCGGGGCTACGGATGAAAACATAGGCGGGACTCCTTTCCCGAATGCCTAATCAGATCCTTCAAAATCAAAAGAGGGGAATGCTCCGCTTAACGCAGATTTCGTGCCTATGGTCTGGCGTGCTGTCCGCCGCACAGGTGCGCGGGCGGTGTCCCCATGCCAAGACGGGCGGCGAGACACGGGCGGGCGGTTGGCGCACAGTGGGAACGAGCGGGCGGTTGATGCCCAGCGTGGGAACGAGCGGGCGGTTGAAACCGCGCCTAAGCGCCTAACGGCGACGAAGTCCACCGTCGCGGACTCGCATCCCAACCCGCGACGGCGGGTTTCGTGGCGGAACGCCCCTAGGCGCGGTTTCAACCGCCCGCCGGCCCCTCGCCCACCGGCCCCGTCGCATCAACCGCGCGCAAATGTGACCAGAACATCCGTGGGATAGCTGCCTACCGGCACCTGTGCGACGACGGTGGCGCGGGCGGCGTCGATGACGCTGATCGTGTTCGCCTCGGTGTTCGCGGCGAAGATGTAGCGCCCGTCGGGGCTGGCGGCGACGCCGTGCGGTCCCGCGCCGGTCGGCACGGTGGCGACGACGGTCTGGCGCGGGATGTCTACGATGCTGACGGTGCCATCGGCATTGTTCGCCACCACCACGCGGTCGCTCTGGGGGATCGTCGTGACCAGCGCCGGTCGCCGGCCCACGTTCACCCCGCCGAGCAGGGCGTTATGAGTTGTGTCGATGATCCATAGCTTGCCGAAGGTCAGGTCGCTCACGTAAGCCCGGCTGCCGTCGGCGCTGAGCGCCACGCCGAAGGGCGACGCGCCGGCAGGCAGCGCCACCCGCGCCACCACACGCCGCGCCTGTGGATCGATGACAACGAACGCGCCGCCACGCGGGCAAGCGACATAAAGGCGGCTACCGTCGGGAGCCATCGCGATGCCATGCGGGCCGGCAGGCGTGGGGATGGTGCCGGTTGCGCGGCGCGTGGCGACATCCACCACCGTCACCTCCGTGCCGCCAAAATCGGTGATGAAGGCTGTCGCACCGTCAGGTGTGAAAGCGATATGCACGGGGGCCGCGCCGACGCGGATGGTCGCCACCACCGTGCGCGTCACCAGATCGATCACCCAGACGGTGTAGCCGCCGCTGTTCGTCACCCACAGATAGCGCCCGCCCGGTTGCAGCGCCAGCCCATGCGGCCCGCCACCCACCCCCAGCGTCGTCTGGCCCAGCAGCGCCACGTTGCCGGATTGCAGATCGGTCACAGCGACCTGATACGCCGCCAGCGACACGGGCAAAGGATACGCCGCCAGGCGCGACACGGTTCCCTCGTTTGTCTGCGCCGCCGTTCCCCGGCTGACAAGCACAACGACGAGCAGCGCCATCGCCACGATGATCCCCGCCGCCGCTGCCAGCCGTTTTATGCTCACGCCTGTCGCCCTCCGTCTCGTCCCGCATCTCCATTATGCCAGAGTGATGCTACTGTGCCAAGATGTCTAGGAGATGCGATAGACAATGGCAGGCCGGTAGCAAGGAGCCACCGGGCGACCACAAGGGTGCGCCCCTACAGACGCAATGGCAACCGGATCGGGGGGCAGACATCGATCATCGTGGGGCGGACATTCCTGTCCGCCGCCTCCTGCCAGGCACTCGCCCTCAACTTTGCGGCAGATCGAAATAGCCAACTTCATTGCTGGTAAACACGCCTTTCTGGAAAATCAGCCAGAAGACGCGATCATTGAAGATTTCACCAAATTGACCGCTATCTCCTTGACCGATGGCGAAAGGCGTTACCGCACCTGATGGCAGGTGGACTAATTGAAATTGCTGGTTATTGAAATCCAGGCACACCACATAGGGGCGATCCTGGCTGATGGCTGGTCGTATACAATTCTCAGTGATCGCAGCATGTTCCTGGTTAGCATCGCGGTCATAGATATTCAGTGTCATCGCTTGGCTATCGCCCCAAATAAAATAATGCGCGTTGAAATCATCTACCGCCCAATTGAAAGCTGACACTTGTTGTGGTGAAGATTGGCTGAGATCCCACAGGTAAGGGACGCTGGTGCCATTGGATGTACCAGAAACATCGACCAGCGTGTAAAAGAGGGTCATACCATGCAGCAATAAGCCCTCATAGCGATGGTCCCCTGGCGCGGTTTGCAGAATCTGTGTTGCGCCTGTTGCCAGGTTATATGCGTGCAGCACCCCGCGATACGGGTTCGCTACACGCTCGGTCGTCGCCCAAACGATGCTATCGCCATCGGCGGCGAATGCATTATCATACGTCAGGTGGAATTGATCGTTCTCCTGCACATACGAATCGATCAGACGATCTTCGCCGCTCACCACGTTGACCGCGCGAATGGACCAGTGCGCGCCGCTGTCGTCATTTTCCTCATACACGATCCAATCACCGGCGGCAAAAGCTCCATTCATACCGCGTAACGCTCCCCCAGGTGCTGGCGTTGGGGTTGCCAGCAAACGGATGGTTTGCGTTGCAAAACTATAATAGTACAGTTTAGAATGATCGATAGAAACGCCTTGCGCTGAGGAAAGCAGTCCCAGACCTGAGCTACTGGGTATAACATCAACGAATTGATAATTGCCCAGGGCAATCGTATGGATCGGCGGAATAACGGGTGGGATAGCGGTCGCCGTAGCAGTAGGCGAAGTCACACTTGTGCTTGTGCTTGGTGTTGCCGGCGCTGAAGTATGCGTGCTGGCAGCGCAGGCAGCTAGAGTGATCGCCACCACCACGATCGCTGTGATCTTTATCACTCGCAAACGCATGCGGTGTTTCCTTCCATTTTTAAAAGTGGGTGCTGTAGCTACTTATCCACACCACCCATGCTAAACGAACGATAGATGTTAGTAGATGATGAGGCCCGTCGCGCCTCCCGTGGTGGTATCCTCAGCTTGCCACATCGTTCCCCAGGCAAGGCTATGATCGCCGGCTATCGTTGCACCATCCGAGGAAGAGGCGCTATCAGCTACATAGGCATTTGACGAATCGTAGCCGTAGCCTTTAATGACGTGGTTGATAACTTTCCCGCCAGTGTAGCCATTCCACCACGGTAACTTATCAGCGTTGGCGCGGAAGACCATCGGATGCCCATCGTTGCCGATATCGAACTCGGCGTCGCCCTGCATTGAGGATTGGGAGGTGGTGAGCGTCACGTAATAGTAGGTGTAGCTGTACAAGCCGTGTTGCTGGAGGTAGTCGTTCATGCCATCGGCTTCCCACTGCGCGGGTGTGCCATATTCGTAGGGGAATTCACTGATGCCGTAGCGGCCATCTTGCGGCAACCACTCACCTTGCGCCATCCAGGCCATGAAGCCTTCGCCTCCGGAATAGGTCACTGTGCCGGAGCCGAAATCTGGATCTTTCTTAACGGTCATCGAGCCAAAGCCGAGGACATCGCTAGAAGACCAATCCAAAATGACGGCGGTCGCTGAGCCTGGCCCACACCAGTTAGGCTGATCAGATGGCTCTTGAACGTAGTTAAGGCCACCATAGCTACCGCACATCGGATGAATGGCGTTGGAGATAGGACCGTTGATCTCGCAAATGATTGTGGGGGACACAACCGTGCCTTTTGTGGGATGCTTACTCGCAAACCAGTGTGCGGCACGCAGAGCCTTGGCTCGTTGATCTTGCACCTCGGCAGCGGTGAAGGGACGCACAATGCCGCCAGCAGCACCAGGAGCCTCACCTACCGGCCCCCCCCCCCCGCGCGGCGAGCGCGGCAGTAGGCTGCGCCACGGCGAGCAACACCGCGCACAGTGACAAAATGCTGGACACAAGCGCTTGACGTGATGAGATGGGCATCAAACTTCCTTTCTGTCTACAGCGCCCCACGCCCGTTCGTGGGGCAGCCCAACTGTAACAGCATGGGCGGTGGCATGTCAAGCGCTTTTTATACGGTTTGTCATGACTTCGCCGCAGATTGGCATTTACGATCAGGCGGTCGTCGCGGCGGTGATTGCCGGCAGCGTCAGCGTGAAGATCGCGCCGTGGGCGCGGTCCGTGCCGCTGGCGACGGTGAGCGCGCCGCCGTGGGCCTCGGCGATGCCCTTGCTGATATACAGGCCCAGGCCGAAGCCCGTGATGCCCTCGGCGTTCGCCAGGCGCTTGAAAGGATCGAAGATCTCGTTGACCTTGTCGGGGGGAATGCCCTTGCCCTCGTCGGCAACGCTGAGCGCCACCCACGCCGGGCTGGTCTGGGCCAGGGTGACGGTGATGGCCGTGTCGGGATACGAGAACTTGACCGCGTTTTCCAGCAGATTATTCAACGCTTGCACCAGGCGGCCTTCATCATATGTGCCGGATAGCGTCGCTGGCGCGACCAACACGAAGTGGCGATCAGCATGCGCCTGTTGGTAGAACTCCACTTGCTTGCGCACCATGCTCGCCAGGTCGCATGAGGCGGGGCGAATCTGGAATTGGCCTGCGTCGATGCGCGTCATATCCAGCAGATCGGTGATCAGGCGGTTCAGGCGTTCCACCTGCTCGTCGATGGCTTGGGTGAAGGCCGTGAAATGTGGGCCATGCTCGGCATCTTTCGCGATGAGTTGCGCACCGAACTTGATTGGCCCCAGCGGCGCACGCATGTCGTGAGCAACCATCGCGATGAAGCGCTCGCGTTTCGCCTTCTCGGCTTCCAGCGCCGTTTTGGTCGCATCCAGTTCGGCCAGCCGTTCGCGCAGTTGCGCCGTCGCCTCCTCGATCTCCGTGCGCAGATTCGCGTTCATGCTGTCAATCGTCGCGTTCGCCACTTCCAATTGCTGCACGCGGCGGGCCAGCTCGTCGGTCAATTGCAGCCGCTCGAAGACATGGCGCACGCGCAGCTTCAATTCCTCCACGTCGGTCGGCTTGACGAGATAATCATACGCGCCCTCGCGCATCGCCTGAATCGCCGATTCCAGCGAGGCATAGCCGGTGAGGACGATGGCAACGGTTCGCGGCGCGGTCCGCCGCGCCTCGGCCAGCACATCCAGCCCGTCGATGTCGCCCAGGCGCAGATCCGTCAGCACCAGATCATATTGTTGGGCGCGCAGGCGGTCGATGGCCATGCTGCCACTGCTGGCGCTATCGACCGTATAGCCCTCTTGCTCCAGGATCGCCTGGATCGTCACCATCACGCCCTGCTCGTCATCCACCACCAGGATGCGCCCGCGCGCGGAGCCAGGGATGGGCATGCGGCGCGGGCGGGTGCGCGTGCGCCAGGTCGGATCTTCGCTATTCATGATTATGCTGGCTCCTTAGTGCAAGACTGCCGGCGGTATTGATTGAAACCAATGTGCGCGCCTTAGGGGCGTTCCGCCACGAAGCCCGCCTACGCGGGCTGGTTGAGATCGTGTTCGCCGGATTGGTCGGGGGAACGGATGAAAGGGAGCGCCACCAGGAAAGTGGTGCCTTTGCCAACCATGCTGCGCACGATAATCTGCCCCCCGTGATGCTGAATGATATCCTGGCATACCCACAGGCCCAGGCCCGTGCCTTGCCGTTCGGTTTTCGTTGAGAAGAACGGCTCGAAGACGCGCGGCACAATCTCCGGCGGAATGCCCCCGCCGTCGTCGCGGATGCGCACGACCACGTGGCGACCTGCCAGCAGTTCGGCGTCGCCCTCGTGGGCCAGGCGCGTCTGCACCAGCAGCCCGCCCCCCTGCGGCATCGCCTCGCGCGCGTTCAGCAACAGATTCAAAAAGACCTGTTTGAGCTGATCCGCTGAGGCCATGACCAGCGGCACATGCTCGTCCAGATGCACCGTCAGCGTGAGGTGGCCCTGGCGCAGTTGCGGCCCCAACAATTGCAAGGCTTCCTGCAAGACCTGATTCACGTCCGTCGGCGCGAAAGCCACCGAGGGGCGCGACAGGCCGAGCATCTGGCGAATGATGCGCGAAACGCGCTCGGTCTCGCGCTGCGCCAGTTCCAGAAATTGATAGTCGGGGTCAGCCGGATCGCTGCGCTGGACGAGCAAATAGAGCGCGTTCTTGATCGCTTCCAGCGGATTATTGATCTCGTGGGCGATGCTCGCCGCCAGCCGCCCCGTCGCCGCCAGCTTCTCCGATTCAAAGATCTGCTGGCGAATGCGATGCTCCTCCAATTCGCGGGCGCGCGTCATATCGTGCAGCACGGAGACGATGCCCTGCTGGCCAGCCAGCGCATCCGGCACCTGGCTGGCCGAGATCGCCATGACGACCGCTTCCTGTGTGCGCGGATCGGTCAACTGCAATTCGCCCTGGTGGACTTCATCGCTGACATCCTGCGCCAGGAAAGCGCGCAGGCGCGTCAGGTTGCGCGCGATGATATTGATCTGGTCGCTCTGTTCCTCGGCATCCGGCGCGAGGGCCACGTCGAAAAGCCGTGCCGCCGGCTCGTTCATGCTGATGAGCGCGGTCCCCGCGCTGAGTACGATCGGGTTGGCCGCGTAGCGCATCAGCAAGGCTAACTGATCCGTTTCGCGGCGCTCGCGCAACGCGGCGTCCGCGCCCATGAAGATCGTGCCGATGGTCTCGCCCAGCCCCAGCAGCCGCGCCTGCTGCTGCGGCGGGATCGGCTGCGCAGCCAGCGCCAGCAGCACGGCCAGCGGAGCCGCTGCCGGTGCCACGCGCACCGGCACGCCGCACCAATGCATGTGGCCAGCGATGAGTGATTCGGTGCTGCCGCAACAGATGCGCCCGGCCTGGGCCGTCTGCACGACGGGATGGCGCGCATCGCTCGCGCGCACCACCAGGGCGCGCACGCCTTCGCCCGGCACGCCCACACCGCAGAGGCCCCGCCACTGCACCAGCACGCCGCTGTCCGCGTCGCGTTCCGCCGTCACCAGCACCAGCGCCACCTCCGGCAGTTCCACCGCCCGCCGCTCCATCTGCGCCAGGATGAGGCTTTCGACCGCGCCGCCAATGATGATCTCAGTCATCGCTGCCATCCCTCCTCATCCCCGCTGTAATACTGATATGTGCCAACCGCCGTGCGCGAAAAGATCGCTGGGCAGACCACCGGGAGCATCGATTGAAAGTAACCATCGTCCCGGCTCGGAACAGGAACCCCTACGGACTATGCGTCATGCGCTCGTCAGCCTTGTGTAGTGTCTTCTGTCATTCTATCTACATCTTAGGTGATTGGGGGCGAATGGGGGCGGGGATGGCCAGAAGGGGCTATGACGGGAGCGACTGCAACCTGCCATAGAATTCGCAAAAGGAGTACGTGCAGCAGAGTTTGGGGGAATATGGCAACAAAGTGTACTTCATGCAAGGGCTACTGCCAGTTTTGGGAAAAGGCGGTGTTACTGGCGAAATTTGGCTGAGAAGCGCGTGAAAAGACGTTGCACCCATAAAGTTTTGTTCCATGACCACAACAATAAACCGACACTCAAGCCTGTGATTGCAAGGGCCAAACCACTATCAAAGGCGGAAACGACATGACGGGTAGCGACGCTCGTTATCCATGTTTGCCATTCCTGGTACGTTGCCATTATTAGCGCCGGCAAAATGAACCAGATGAGCAAAGCACTCGCCAAGGCAACACCAACAACTGTGATTATGGTATATGCCAGCACAAATCGATCCATTGCTTGCGGCATCTCCTCGTCCTGTTGCCAGGTTGAATGACTTTTACCAGCATCGTGTAGACGCGCAAGGAAATCATGCCAAAGTTTGAGCAACACTACCTGTGTGCGTTCGGGCAGATCGTGACGGTTGGTGAGATCGGCAAGCAGATGATACATATCGGTTTTAAGGAAAATTTGCAGTTCCCAGGCAATACCCAGATAGAGCGAGATGAGCAAAATGCCAATAAGACGATAGAGCGATACAGGCATGAGCAAGATGTGATGATCTGCTAAAAATAGGCTGATTGCCCCTATCGCTGCCAATACAAGATCATTGCGCATGCCGCCAGCATAAATGATCAGACGTTGCCGGCGGGGCAACTGCCAGATACCACCGATCCGGCTGACAGCAACGAGGAAGAAAAGACGGTGGCCAAAGGTTAACTCAGCGGTAATGCCGAATGCGCGTGCCGCAAACAAATGGCCGCACTCGTGTATGAAGAGGATAAGCATACCGATAAAAAACAATGAAATCGTATCAACGGCATACGAATTATTCCAGAGGATATCAAGGGTTTGGTGATGAAAAACAACATCAATCCCCCAGAATACGGGTCCGAGTACGATCAGGATCAATGAAAGTGCCAACATGAGTGGTGAATAGAACCATGCTACCGCTGCCGGCGATATGTGTCCCAACCAGTTTTGGCCAATCGCTCGTTCACCAACAATCTCTTGCTGATCAATTGCTTGAACCAATCCAGCGTCAGCGAGTGCTGAGACGAGATCGGCTACATCAATATCCTCCTGGAAGTGTTCTAAAAGGTATGTATGAACGGTGCTGATGCTTGCACCGCTTTGCAACTGTTCAATCGCTCGGATGCCGATTGCTGGCAGGGCGATTGCCGTGTTAGTTGGCGCACAGCCGACGATCCACTCTTCCGCATCCGTCTCTGAGGGGCGCATGAAGATCGCGCGAAACCGCACCTTAGAATCGTCACGCACATCGCATGTCATTGCTGTTCTCCTTGCACCAGCGTGCCACATGCGGCACATGTCGCTTGACGTGGCCAGGGAAAATCTTCAAGGGCAAATTGCATGAGGTCGAGTTGAAACATATGATCATAGGTCATAGGTTGTATCATGCCGGTTATATGTTTGATGATCTCACCACAGGTGATGCTGGCAGCAGCGGCGGAGACAAAGTATGTGGTGGGGTGGCGTAAGCGCGACGCTTCATTGATCCATGCCAGTTGTTCAGGCAGCGATTGCCCCTGCCGTTCGTGGGGATAGCACATCAGGCAACCTGTCACCCCCGGCACAACAAATGGCCCCACTTCGGCCAATGTGCCACGATAGCCACCATTGATAAACGGTACGCCGGTTGCCAGCGCAACCTGATTCATCCAGTCATTGATATGATCTCCATCAGCACATAAGGCAACAACATCGATACCTTGCAACCGTGCCGTGAGATCGTCAGCGTCCTGAATGAAATGTGGGATGGCATCAAAATGAATATCAGGATTGAAGCGGTGTAAATGTTCGGCAGCAAGGGTCGCTTTGGCGTGTCCGATATCGTCAGTGGTGTACAATACCTGACGATTCAAGTTGCGCAATTCGACGGTGTCACCATCAATGATGCGCAGATAGCCCACGCCGGCAGCGGCTAGCCCGATGGCAAGATTGCTGCCTAATCCGCCTAAGCCAATGACAGCGACACGCGCCTGTTTCAGTCGTGCTTGCAAAGCATAGCGCTGTTGACCAGTGGTATCGAGAATGGAAAAAAACCGGATTTGATTCGCATAGCGGTCGCTATCGGTCGCGCTTAGTTCAGTCGGAGGCACAGCCGCGGCATCTTCAATCAAGCTTAATGCGGCAAGATCTTCAAGCGTCTCAGCAACATCATCCGCTGTCACCGAGGGAAACCGTGCTTGCAATTGTTGGACGATCTCCGCGAAGGGATGTTGGCCATCCAGTAGCGAGAGCAATAGCAGTTGTGTTTCATCAATATCCTCAATCAACGCACCTCGCTCCCGACCGTAATGAAAGCCGATGTTCATTTGATGTGCCGTGGAATCGGCAACTGCATGCAAATGGCGTTTCAAACAAGGCTTAATGAAGTGCATGGCACCCTCCATAGTATGAAAGAAGCGGTATCGAGCAGGAGTTCGATACCGCACGAACGACCTTAGCAATAAGGCCAACAGAATGGCATCGTATAAGCGGGTAGCTCGGCCTTGGTCAAGGTGCGGATCTTCAGCTTTTTCATCTTTACTGGCTCCTTTCATCTCAAAATCATGCGTCGCCTTTGCCGAGGCTGAAACGCATCAACAGAGATATCTCTGTTGTAGACAAGTATGCCTGATATGCTTGCACAATTCCATGCAAAATCTGCAGTTTGCCTGCAACTTCGTGGTAAAGGAGCGATGCTGCGAATGGGAAACAGATGCGCCTCAAGAAATTATCTGTAACTGCTGCAACGCTTCGAACGATGACGAAAAACCTTGCTCCCACAGATCCTGCCAACGGTTCGGCTCAAGAGCGGTCTGTGAGGTCAGGACGATCTGGAGTAAGAGGCGCTGTTCTAACGGATCGAGCTTTAAGTGGCGCTGTTCGCACCACTTGTTCAACATTCCAAGCCAAAGCACTGCGCATTCCACGTCACCTTTATGGTATAGCAAGCGGACGTAGCCCAACAGGCATTTATAAGTGTAAGGAGGAAAATCAGCCTCGGCAAAGTTTGCTAGTGCTTCATCATAGACATCTTGTGCTCCGACTAAATCGCCCTGCGCAGTGCGACAATTACCGAGCAGGGTTAAAGCGACGGCAAGTGAAGACAGCGCCTTACTCGCACGGAAATAGGCGATACTCTGCTGGCACCAATCTTCTGCTTGCGCATATTGCCCCTGCAATTGCGCGTTTTCTCCCAGATTCATCAGGGTAATCGCCGCTTCAAAGCGGTTGCCCAGCGAATAATGGAGCGCTAAAACTTCTTTGAAGTAAGCCGTAGCACGTGCATAATCGCCCCGCGTATGCGCCAGGACACCGAGGTTTCCCAATACCAGCGCAACCCGGAAGGTGTCACCGCGTTGGTATTGGATCGCCAATGCTTCTTCTTGGCACTGTGTTGCGCGATCATAGTCGCCCTGCATACGCAAGATATTGCCTAGATTGTCCAGGCCAATAGCGATGTCACATTGGCTCCCTATGGTTCGGTAAAGTGCCAGGGCTTCTTCCTGATAGCTTTGTGCTTCTTGATATTTGCACTGTGCCTTGAGTACGAGGGCAAGGTTGGTAAGGGCGTCTCCCATGCCTCGCACGTCACCGCGTTGCCGTTGCTGTTCCAAACATGTATTTAGCCATGTGGTTCCCTGAATGAAATCTCCTTGTTGATAGGCAAGCAGCCCAGCCCCATTCATCGCTTTGGCATACAATTCTGTGTCGTCAGAGGGAATGGTTGCCAAGGCCCATTCGAGATACTGCCGGCCTTCGCTTATGAGGTCACGAATGCGCCAATATCGGAAGAGCTTGCTCACCATACGCAATCCGAGAGACGGTGCATGCGGAATAGCCCATTCCAGTGCCAGGCGAATATTGATATGTTCTTGATCCAGCCGAGCAACCCATTGGTGTTGGTCCGGTCCCCACAGATGGGGACTGGCCGCATCGATTCGATCACTCACATAGAGGGCATGGACACGGGCGATCAGGTCTGCTTCTCCAAGTGCTTCGGCCTGTTGCCAGGCAAACTCGCGCAGGGTGGTAAGCATGGTAAAACGAAGCGCTTTTTGTGGCTCTTCAATACGTTGAATGAGATGATGTTCGCAGAGGGACAATGCTACCTCAAAGGCATTGATTGAAGCATCTGGCGTAGTTGCATTTGGAGAAGAAGGCGGTTGCAGCGCAAGCAGGTCATTCAATTGCGTGAGCAAATGCTCAAGATGCTCATATGGACAGCCGCCGACAAAACGCGCGAGGAGGCGTAAACAACGCGATTCAACAGAAGTAAGTAATTGGTAACTCCAGTCCCAGGCATCATGCAAGGTGAGATGGTGTTTGGGCGCGTCCTGTGGCCCATGCATCAGGATCTGCTGGTGCTGATGCAGTTGACTGAGGATGTCCTCAACCGGGAGTAAGCGGACACAACTAGCAGCCAACTCGATTGCTAGTGGCAGCCCATCGAGATGGTGACAGATGGCCAGGATGGTTTGCGCATTTATCTGAGATAGGCTGAATGTTGGTTGGATCATTTGAACGCGCTCAACAAAGAGTGCGACCGCCGGGTTCATTTGCAGCGCAGCTAATGAGGCAGCCTGCAAGGGGATGAGAGTTGACGAAGACGGGATTCCTGCGCCCACACGTCCATTCTCAGCCTCTATAAAAGGCTCTGATAGCTGCAAAAGCGGAAAGGGATGGAGTTCGAGTTCATGCTCTCCCCTAATGCGAAGCGGTCGCCGGCTGGTGAGCACAATTATGAGGTAGGGGCAGTGTGCAACCAGATCGGCAACAAGTTGCGGCAGCGTCGACAAATGTTCAGCATTATCGAAAAAAAGAATCATATGCCGATTAGTCAGCATGGTAATCACGTGTTCTTTGAGTGGACGCGCAGCTTGTTCGTGTTCGCCTAAAGTATCCAGGATGGTGCCGAGAACGGCATCAATGCTGGTCAAAGGGGCCAACCAGAGGACCGCACTGCCATCGACGAAGTGGTGTTGCATTTGACAGGTTGCGGTCCAGGCGAGACTGGTTTTACCCACTCCAGCAGTCCCTGTGATAGTGATGATACGGTATGCCGGGCATCTGAGCATCTGACAGAGACTCTGCATCTCCGCATCCCGCCCTATCAAAGTAATAGGTGGTTGAGAAAGGGATATGTGCTGAGAATGTTCTTGTGGCGAGGATGTAGCACGTTGGGATGCGAAGAACGTGATGCGTTGCTCAGGCGAGAGCGCCAAGGAATCTGCTAGTAAAGCAAGGGTACTTGAACGAGGAGGGCGCTCATTGTGGTTTTCGATGTTGATGATGGTCCGAACACTGACACCGGACCGTTCTGCCAACGCTTCCTGTGTCAGGCCGGCTTGTTGTCGATAGCGTTTCACTAACACACCCAAGTGCGACGTCTTATCCCGCATGTGAAGAGCCTCATTCCTACTCTTTCATAACTGCTCCAGCCGTGCTATTCATGGCAACTTCACCCTATGTGTTGCTTTGCTCGCTACTTCATACCGCGCACGATCCTTGCAGTTGTAAAAAAGGGTTGCAGCATAGCAGGTGTTATCGTGCAACAGAGGTACCCACCTTCTTTTGCAACAGAGACCGGCTATTCCCCTCTCCATCGTATACGCTTGCAATATCCTGTGTCAATCCTGAAAGACCTTTAGAGCAACATCCACCGACATCGACCATGCAGGGGGGAAAACTGCGGCTAAGGGCGACGCCACGAAAAGACGTATCACGCCGGCTCAGTTGCCAGGGGTAGCGTGAACCAGAAGGTCGCGCCGTGGCCGGGGCTGCTCGACAGGCCCACCTGGCCACCGTGGCGCTCGATCACCGTTTTGCAGAGATAGAGGCCCAGGCCCAGCCCGACATTCGAGCCGTTTTCCACAACGGCTTCCGGCGCGCGGTAAAAGCGGTCCCAAACGAGAGCTTGTTCAGCCACCGCGATCCCCGGCCCTTGGTCGCGCACCGCTACGCGCGCGGTACCTTCTGCCAGAGCAAGTTCGACCGCGATGGGCGTATCCATCGGCGCATATTTGAGCGCGTTCACCAGATAGTTCGTCACCACCTGGCCGATGCGCCCGGCATCCATGGCCACCACCACGGGCGCGGGGGGCAGTGCTAGCTCGATAGCACGCGACGGCCACAGCAGGCGCTGTTCCTCGACGGCCTCGCGCACCACCACACTCAGATCGCCGCGCACGATCTGGAACTGCAACAGTCCGGCTTGATTACGGACCATATCGATCATATCCTGCACGATGCGGTCCAGGCGGGCAATGTGCCGATCTGAGCGTTGCAAGAGGTCGTGCGCGCGGGCCAGCCGCGCATCCACCGCGTTCGTCGCCACGAACTGGTCAATGGCGCGGACGGCGATCTGGAGATTGGCTTTGATGCTGGTGAGGGGGGTACGCAATTCATGGCTGGCGATGCCCAAAAATTCGTCGCGCTGCCGCGTGGCGGCCTCCGCCGCCAGCCGCGCCGCTTCTGCCGCCGTCAGTTGCGCGCTCAGCCGGCCCCGTTCCAGCGCCTCCGCCGCCAGCCGCCCGATGCCCGCCAAGAGATCGTGGTCCCACGGCGCGAACTCATCCACCTGACCCTGCGCTGCCGTGCGCGCACGCCCGATGGTCAGCAGGCCGACGAGCTGGCCGGCTACGACGACCGGGGCCGTGATGCCCGTCCCCAGGTGAAAGCGATCCACAGCGAAAGGCGAGACGATGGGCGTTTCCGCTGGAAAACGTTGCACCAACACATTGCCCGCCCGCAGATAAGCTGCCATCTGGACGACGCGCGCATCATTGGCAGGCTTGAAGGCCGACACCGAAGCGCGCCATGCGGCGAGTTCAGCGGGCGGCAGATGATACATCGCAACCGGTTCAAGGCGCAACGCCGGCTCCGTCTCATCCACCAACAGCGCATGGGCGATATCCACGCCGTCGAGTTGACTGAGCGCCTCGGTGAGCCGGGCCAGGAGCATGCGTACATCCGCCTGCGTTGCCGGTTCCGTCACGATCTGCGCGACGCGCAACAGCACGGCCAACGCCTCCTGCGTGCGCCGTTCCAGCGCATAACGCGCGGTGACATCGCGGGTGACGATGACGGCCCCGTTTATCTGCCCATCGGTGGCGCGCACCGGCCCACCGCTGGTGCTGAGTTGCAGATCGCGTCCATGTGGCTGGCGCATCTGGGTGTCCACGCCCACCAGTTGTTCTCCGCGCAGAATGCGCGCGACCGGCGTCTGGTCCGCCGGGAGGGGCTGCCCCTGCGCGTCGCGCACCCCGAAAGCCGAAATGCGCTCGCCAAACGGCGTCGCCAGGTACGTTTCATCAACGAGGTTGGGATTGATCAAGCGCGCGGCGGGATTGCTTTGCACTAACTCGCCGGCAGCGTTATAAACGTAAATGCCGTCCGTGATCGCCGCGAAGACGGCTTCGAGTTCGGCGGCGCGGGCGGCGACGGCGGCTTCCAGGCGCTTGCGGTCGGTGATATCGAGGGCGAAGGCCATGATGCGCAACGGTTGTAGGGACAACAACACGCCGGCCAGGATAATAGGGACCGGCGTGCCATCGCGTCGCAGATAAACTTTCTCGAACGGCGCGCAGGCACCACGCGCCAGCAGTTCTTGCGAGGCGCTGTCATCGGCAGCTTCCCAGCCCGGCGGCGTGAGGTCTTGCCAGCGAATACGGCGGGCGGCGACATCTTCAGCGGCATAATCCAGCATCTGCAAGAAAGCAGCGTTGGCTTCGAGCACGGCGTCGGCATCCGCCACGAAGATCCCGATGATATTGCGATCAACGACCGTGCGGAACTTGGCTTCGGCTTCCCGCGCGGCGGCAAGCACCGTTTCGAGATCGCGGCGTGTGGCGCGCTCCTGGGCGAGTACGGCTTCCAGGCGCGCTTCGCTGGCTGTGCGCGTGGTGATGTCGCGGTGAATCCCGATGGTGCCAACCACCGCGCCCTGGTCGTCCACCAGCGCCCGCACGGTGGCCATGCTGATGCTAGGCGTGCCATCCTTGCGCCGATATGCCAGCTCGCCGCGCCACTCGCCCTGCGCCAGCACGGTTTCCAGCACGGCGGCTGATTGGGTGGTGGGGGCCGAGGGAAGCCGTAAGACTGCGGGGGATTGTCCTAGCATTTCCTGGCGCGTGAAGCCGAAAAGCATCTCGGCTGCCGCGTTCCAGTCCGTGATGCGCTCTGCGCGGTCGGTTACGATGACGGCGTCGGTGGTGGCATCGAAAACCTGCGCCCGCTGCTGCGTGCGGTCACGCTCCTGCTCGACTTCGGCGAGCGGGCAACTCACGCCGCGCCAGTGGGTGATCGCTCCTTGGGCATCCAGCACCGGCGTTGCCTGCATTAAAAAGCGGCGATACACACCATCCGCCCCGCGCAGGCGCTGGGTCACGGAGAGCGGCTGGCCGCTTTGCAGGGCGTGTACCCAGGCGAGCATCGTCGTTTCACGATCATCCGGGTGGATGACACTATCCAGCCAACCAGCGGTGGGCAGCGGTTCCGGCTGGCCTGTGTAGGCCCGCCAGGTCGGGACATCCTGCATCAAGCGCCCGCTGGGCAAGGCTTCCCAAAATAACGGTCCCACGGTGGCCACTTCCTGTGGTGGGTGCGATGGCTTGCGCCCTCGACGGGGCGAAGGGGTGGGACGCGCCATATAACAAACTCTCTCTCATGCGCGGTAAGACGTGGCCACAGCGGCGGTGCCTTGGAACCTACATGTGATCAGCAAAAAAGCTGGGTCTGCGCAACGCTTGGCCTGCTGCACTGCTGCGAGCTGGGCGGCGGCGCGACGGGTGCGACCCGGCTGGTTAGCGACTCCGACGTAACTAACTAAAAAAAGCGGGCTGTGACGGCGAGCGATGCACTGGGGACGGCGGGTGGCGGGCAATGCGACGGGGACGGCGGGCGGTTGAAACCGCGCCTAAGCGCCTAGCGGCGACGAAGTCCACCTGCGTGGACTGGAGGGTATTTCTTTGCGCGGTGGTCAGTGGTTGGCATGCGGCAGGCTCGGTGACGATGGCGTGGCATGGGGTACGGTGCCAGCCAGCGCGTCGCGTTCGCGCATGTGTTGTGCCGCATCGAGGACGGCGCGCACGATCAATGAACTGGCGCTGGTGAAAAGGCCGCCATCTTCCTGTTTGAGTACCGCCAGCGCCTCGTAAAAAGCGGTGCGCTGCTCAGCGGGGATCGAGACATTGATGGACGCTTTCTGATCGGAGTGCATAAGGTGCCGTTCCTCGCTCTTCGTTTTAATAACCACCTGTTCCAGCAACTTTTATGCCATACTTACAACATGGCAGAATGCAAAAATGGCAGCAGCACTGTTTTATACCCCTTGCGGGTACAGACGGTGAGCATTGGGGCCGGACAGACAGGAATGGCTTTCCGGCCCCTCTGACCACTGTCTTTTTCCGAATAGGATATAACAGGGCGGACGTGAAGGTCCGCCCCACGAAAGACAACGGCATTTCCCGCGAGGGGTGATCAGGCGCTCGCGCCGGTCATCGGCTCGACGGGAACGGGTGCGCCGCTGGGCGCGGCCACGCGCACGCCGGTTTTCAGCACGTTCATCGCCACCACCGAGCCGGCGACGAGCGCGACGCCCGCGATTTGCACCGGCGTGGCCGGCGCTTTCAAGACGAAAGCCGTGATCAGCAACGTGGTCGCTGGGAAGGCCAGTTCCGCCAGCGTGGCATAGCTGGCGCGCGTGTGGCGCAGCCCCCGATAATAGAGCAGCAGTCCCAGCAGGCCCGGCACCAGCGCCAGCAGCACCAGATAGAGCGCGGCGTTCGGCTGGCTCAGCCCCTGCGCGAAGGTGTGCGGCAGGTTCGGCACCGTCAGCAGCGCCCACACCAGCAAGAAGGGCAGCGCCATCGCAAAGCGCCCGGCGGTCAGCGTGACGAACGCCAGTTTGTCGCTCAGCAGCCGCCCCATCGCCGTCGATGCTCCCCAGAAGAACGCCGCGCCCAGCGCGATCAGCGCGAACTGAAGCTGCGCCCCGCCGATCAGCGTGAAGGGCGTCAGCAGGCTTTGCCCAGGCTGCGCGAAGGCGATCAGGTACGCACCGACCGCCGAGATAACGAAGATCGGCGCGTAAAGCCAGGTCAGGCGCTCGCGCAGGAAGATCACCGCCGCCAGCACGGCGAAGAGCGGCTGCGTCTGTTGCAGCAACACCAGCGCGTTGATGGCGCTGGCCCCCGCCCCATATTGCCCGTGGGCAAACAACTGGCCGGAAAGCAAAAATCCCTGCGAAAACAGCACCGTCGCCGTGGCGGAGCCGCCCCAGCCGATGAAGGCCAGCGCGCCCCACTGCCCCAGATTCAGCGAGCGAATCTCTTGCCAGCCGCGTATCACCACCGGCACGGCGAAGACCGCCAGCACCAGATGTTCCCCCAGCACCAGCGTCACGGGGCTGAAGACAAAGGGTTCGGTCAACTTGGCGCGCAGAAACGTGTCCGTACTCCAGGTGGCCGCGCCCAGCGCCACCAGCAGCAAGCCCAGATTCGACAAAGAGCGTTGTCGCGCGTTCATGCAAGACCTTTCATGGTGTGTCTGTCGTGAACACAAAAGCCACGAAACACACGAAATTTTCGATATATTTTCGTGTCCTTCGTGAAATTTCGTGGTCTTCGTGTTCGATTCCGTTGCCCCTCCTACCTAACAAGAGGGGGCTGAACCGCGACGACGCTCCACGACTCGTCATGCGCGCGCGGGTAACTTCAGCGCAGGGATCACTTCCCGGCCATAGGCCGCGATGAAGGCTTCCTGGTTGCGTCCAACGTTATGGACGTAGACCTCCGTAAAGCCCAGGTCCAGGTAGTGCTGGATCTGCGCCGCGTGCTCGGCGAGATCCGCCGACATCAGCACGCGATTGGTGAAGTTTTCGGGGCGGACGAACTTCGCCATCTCCGCGAAATCTTCAGGGTTGCGAATGTCGCCCTTGGGATAGGGCATGCCGCCGTTGGGCCATTCCTTGACGGCCTGGGCCACGGCTTCTTCGCGGGTGGGCGCATACGACACGTGCAACTGGATGATGCGCGGCATCGTCGCCGGATCTTTGCCCGCTTCGCGTGCGCCTTTCTCGAAACGCTGCATCAGCGTGGCGATCTTCTCATCGGATGCGCCCACGGTGATTATACCATCGGCGAGCTTGCCCGTGCGTTCGCTGTTGATCGGCCCCGACGAGGCGACGTAGATCGGCGGCGGATTCGCTGGCAGGGTATACAGCCGCGCACTTTCCAGTGTGAAATGGTCGCTCTTGTGCTTGACGACCTTGCCAGAAAAGAGCTTGCGGATCAGTGCGATGGCGTCGAAGAGCTTTTCGGAGCGTGCGCCGGCCTCCGGCCAGTAGCCGCCAACGATATGCTCGTTGAGTGCCTCGCCCGCGCCGATGCCCAGGTAGAACCGCCCCGGATACATCGCCTCCAAGGTCGCCGCCGCCTGTGCCAGAATTGCCGGATGGTAGCGATAGCCCGGTGCCGTCACCCCCGTGCCGAACTTGAGGCTCGTCACCTGGCCGACCGCGCCCAACCACGCCCACACGAAAGCCGCCTGCCCCTGCTGCGGCGTCCACGGTTGAAAGTGGTCCGACGCCATGAGCGCGCGGAAGCCATGCTCTTCCGCCAGGCGACTATAGCGCAACAGGTCGTTGGGGCTGAATTGCTCGAACATCGCCGCGTAGCCGATGATGGGGGTTGCCATGTTTGCTTGCTCCTCTGTCTGATGATGGGAAACACACACAGAGGAGATCATAGCATCATCGGGCGGGGTGGTGCATGGGCAATGCAGTCGGACAGGCATGTCCGCCCCACGATCGCCCCCGCTCCATCCGCAGATGGGGAGGGGCCGAGGGTGGGGCCACCTGTAGGGGCGTACGCTTGTGGTCGCCCTGCCCTTACTTGTGGTCGCCCTGGGATGGGGCCACTATTTGTCGCGCGTCTCGCCGGCGAGCTTGGCTTGCGCCGCCGCCAGGCGGGCGACGGGGACGCGGAAAGGCGAACACGAGACGTAGTCCAGCCCCACGCTCTCGAAGAACGCGACTGAATCGGGATCGCCACCATGCTCGCCACAGACGCCGATCTCCAGGTCGGGATTGACGGCGCGGCCCTCGCGCACGGCGATCTCCACCAGCCGGCCCACGCCCTCGCGGTCAATCGTCTGGAACGGGTTGACCTTGAGAATCTTCACCAGTTCGGCTTTGCCGTCGGCATCCTTGATGGCGTTGCCATGCACGTCCAGCTTGGGCAGACCATCCACGTACTTCAGCAGGAACTTGCCCTCGGCGTCGTCGCGGCTGAAGCCGAAGGTTGTCTGCGTCAGGTCGTTGGTGCCGAAGCTGAAGAACTGCGAGATCTTGGCAATCGATCCGGCGGTGAGCGCCGCGCGCGGCAGCTCGATCATCGTGCCGAACTTATAGTCGATGGTGACGCCCTTGGTCTTGACCACCTCTTCGGCGGCGGCTTCCAACTGGCGACGCACCTCGGCCAGCTCGTTCACATGTCCCACCAGCGGGATCATGATCTTGGGCTTGGCCTGGATGCCCTCCTGCGCCAGTTCAATCGCCGCTTCCAGGATGGCGCGCGTCTGCATCACGTTGATTTCGGGGAAGAGCAGTCCCAGCCGGCAACCGCGCAGGCCCAGCATCGGGTTCGCTTCGCGCATCGCCGCCACGGCTTGCAGCAACGAGCGTTTTTCGGCCAGTTCCTCCGGCTGGTCGCCCGCGTCTTCCAGGCGCGTCACCTCCACCAGCAGTTCTTCGTAGGACGGCAGGAACTCATGCAGCGGCGGGTCGATCAGGCGGATGACGACGGGATACGCCGTGCCGGTTTTGGGGTCGCGCATCGCCCTGAAGATGCCCACGAAGTCCTGGCGCTGCACCGGCAGCAGTTCATCCAGCGCGGCCTGGCGCTCGGCCTGGGTGTGCGCGAGGATCATGCGGCGCACGACGGGCAGGCGCGTCGTCTCGAAGAACATATGCTCGGTGCGGCAGAGGCCGATGCCCTCGGCACCAAACTTCACGGCGCGTTCGGCGTCGCGCGGGTAGTCGGCATTGGCCCACACGCCCAGCCGGCGGATCTCGTCCGCCCAGCCCAGGATCGTGCGCAGATCGGTCTCCTCCTCGTAGTTCGGCTCGACCACGGGGATGATGCCGGCGAAGACCTCGCCCGTTGAGCCGTCGATGGAGATGTCGTCGCCCTCTTTGAGCGTCTGGCCCGTCTTGATGACGGTCAGCAACTGGCCCTCTTCATCCACGCGGATGTCTTCGCAGCCGGCGACGCAGGGCAGGCCCAGGCCGCGTGCCACCACGGCGGCGTGGCTCGTCGCGCCACCGCGCGCCGTCAAGATGCCCTTGGCCTGCAACATGCCATGCACGTCGTCCGGCGAGGTTTCGGGGCGCACCAGCACCACGCGCTCGCCAGCTTTGCCCAGCTTCTCGGCGGTGTCGGCATCGAAGACGGCCTTGCCATAGGCCGCGCCCGGCGAGGCGTTCAGCCCCTTCGCCAGGAACTTGCCGGCCTTGACGGCATCTTCTTTCGCCGCCGGATCGAAGCGCGGCAGCAGCAGTTGCACCACCTGGCCCGGCTCCACGCGCTGCACGGCCTCTTCCTTCGAGATCAAACCATCGGCCTGCATATCCACGGCGATCTTCACGGCGGCGGCGGCGGTGCGCTTGGCCGACCGCGTTTGCAGCATGAAGAGCCGGCCCTTCTCGACGGTGAATTCGAGATCCTGCATGTCGCGGTAGTGCTGTTCCAGCTTCTGCGCGATGGCGGCGAATTCGGCGTAAACCTCCGGCATGTCCTTTTCGAGCTGCGCGATCTTCAGTGGCGTGCGGATGCCGGCCACCACATCTTCGCCCTGCGCGTTGGGCAGGTATTCGGCGTAAAGCTGCTTCTCGCCGGTGTTGGGGTCGCGCGTGAAGGCCACGCCCGTGCCGGAATCCCAGCCCATGTTGCCAAAGACCATCGTCTGCACGTTCACCGCCGTCCCCAGGTCGTGCGGGATCTTCTGGGCGTTGCGATAGGCGATGGCGCGGTCGTTATTCCACGACGAGAAGACCGCTTCGATGGCCTTACGCAACTGCTCATAGGGATCGGTCGGGAACGGCTGGCCGGAGGCTTGCTCCGCGATCTGCTTAAAGTCCACCACGATCTGTTGTAGCGCCTCGGTGGGGATCTCCGCGTCGGTCTTCACGCCGGCAGCGTGGCGCGCGGCCTCCAGCTTGGCCTCGAAGAGCTTAGGCTCGGCTTCCAGCACGATCTTGGAAAACATCTGGATGAAGCGGCGATAGGCATCATAGGCGAAGTGTTCGTCGCCGGATTGCGCGATGACGCCCTTGACCGTCTCGTCGTTCAGCCCCAGGTTCAGGACGGTATCCATCATGCCCGGCATCGAAAACTTCGCGCCGGAACGCACCGAGACGAGCAGCGGATTTGCAGGATCGCCCAGCTTCTTGCCCATCTGCGCCTCGACGGCGTGCAGCGCCGCCAGCGCCTGATCCCACATGCCGGCGGGGAACTGCTTGCCGGCGTCGTAATACGCATTGCAGGCTTCCGTGGTGATGGTGAAGCCAGGCGGGACGGGCAGGCCGGCGTTGGTCATCTCCGCCACGCCCGCGCCCTTGCCGCCGAGCAGATCGCGCATCTTCGCGTTGCCCTCAGTGAACAGATAGACCCATTTGCGCGGCGAGGCTTTGACCGCCTTCTCTAGTTCGGTTGCTGTGGTTGCCACCGTGCGATACTCCTTGTGTTGATGCGACGGCACGCCGTCGCCAGGATGATTGAAGGGATGAGCGCCGTTGCGCCTACATTATACAATGTCGCACGAGGCAGCATCGCCCCCAACGCGCGGACGCCACAGCGCGCCCGCCCTGCTCGACAGAATGTGTTAGCCAGTGATATCATAGCGCATGCGGCAAGGGGGGGTAAACGCATCATGCATTGAAAAGTCTGGATCAAACCCCTTGGTGAGCATATCCAAGCATATCAGTTCAAGCGTGTTGCTCGGTTATTTCATGTTTAGTCGTCCAATCTGGTATCGCCCTCCACACACCGGCAACTGCGTCATAGGACACTCGCGCATGGACTTCCATCACTTCATCAATACGCCATAATGGCTTCGGCATCGTTCACTTGTATCTCTGATTGATAAATTTTCTGTGGTATTGGAGACCACCGGATTAAGGCTGAGCATTTTTCGCCTCTTGTCCCTCTGGTTGAGTGACTTTGGCAAACTTATACCGTTCTATTTGTTGAGACGCAAGCATGTAATCATATTGCAAAGGAGTTTACATCCCATGCAGGTTAAATTCACGTTCAGCGTAAGCCTTCTTCTTTTTGTGCTTGCCATGATGTATGGCCTCAGCACACCTGTTCATGCTCAAGCGCAGGATACGGGGTATAGCATCAAACTCACCTATTCAGGTGCCGGCACCATCCCGTTTGGCGAATCCATCGGTGCTTTCACCGCAGATTTCACCCATCCCACGACCAAGCCCTCGAACGGAGAAACCGTAGATCTCTATGTCGATAATGCGATTGGGACTGCTTACGCGGGAGATGATCGTTACGTCAGCAATACAGAAGACAGTATCTACTTCTCTGGCGTGAGCGGCCTTTCCGTGGGAACGCACCAATTTCAGGCAAAATATTATCTTACGACCACCTCAACCTGGATTCTCAGCAACGTTCTGACGGTCACGATGGGTAAAGGCACGACCCAACTATCATGCGGCTTTACTAATCCCGCCTACACCTATGCGCCTGACCAAACGCTGCTGATCACGATGGCCGTCAATGCAACTTCTGGCAACGGCACAGTTGATTGGCGCAATGGCACTTTCACCGTCATATTCAAGGGTTCTGTGACAGTGACTGAGGCCAATTTGAAGGCCAATGATCAGGAACAGGTGACGGTGCAAGCGCCGCAAATAACGGGTTCTTTCCAAGTCATCTGCCAGTTTGATGGATCGCCAAACTATAGCGGCGGACCAGGTGCTGGTTTCTCGATCGCCACCATCATCAGCCAACAACACAAAACTGGCCAGATTCAGTTATATTCCAACCCGACAACCGTGCAAGCAAACCAGACCGTCACGTTTTATGTAGTCATACCAGCGGGGAATGGCCTGCCAACGCCAACTGGTTCCATTGATATCAGCATCGCAAACGCCAGCTCACGTCCTATCCCATTGGATGCAGCTGGGACAACGCTTGTGCGCGGGATCGCACCGCCTAGCGTCTATGGCAACGTCTCTATTCTTTATTTCGGCGATGGGGTCTATACCTCTGAGTACCTCAACTTCCCATTGACCAATCCGCCCATTCCCTCATCAAGCGGCGGATCTGGGTCGGGCAATGGTAATGCAAACACGCCAACCCCTACCATTCATGCAACAGCGACACCGACTGTCAGTGCATCCGTCACACCCAGCGCCGTTGCAACTGCAACTCCTACTGTTGCGAAGGACACCACCCAATCCCCGTTTCTATCGGCAATGCCGGTGTTGATCGGGGGCGGGAGTGCGGCCATCGTGTTGAGCGGCTTTGCTGGCATAGTCGTCATGCGGCGGCGTAAAGACCTCCTTTAACTGGGGTGCAGTCGAACCACAGCGGGCGAGACGAGATTCTCATACTAGCGGGGAGAGGGGATCATTCTCCGCTTGTTTGTCGCTATGCGCACCGTAGCACCTCGCTATGGTGAATGCGTGTCGCACGCCATGCGACGCCGGTGACGCAGATCCCCATCTCGGAGTTAAATCTGTACTCCTCAATCGGGTGTTGGCATGATTAACCGGGACCGATCGCAGGCCGCTAGCGCGGTGCGCTGGTGGAAGGAATGGCAGTTGTGAGATTATAACTGTCTTAGGTGGCCATATACCCGGTCTTACCTGATAGGAGACCGATTATTGTAAAGCATGTTCACTAACTTGTCGCAGGAGGAAACCATGCATCTTCATATGGCAGATCATTATTGTTGACGCTTGCTCTATCGGCACTGCTCGTCGTCGTTGCTGGCTGCGGCGCGTCTACCTCAGTTGGCCACACGAGCGGTACCACGGGGACGCTCACTACGACAACGACGATGACGCCTACACCAATAATAAGGGCAGCAGCAACTACCCACACCATCGCTGTCGATTGGGCCTACATCATCGTATCCCGTGGCTCTGCTCGCTCATTTTTCGCTCGGCGGCCGGAACGGCCCTGGCGGTTCACCAGGTTTCCCACAGGCCATCTATTACCTGGATGCCGTCACCTGGACGGTAAACGTGTGTTAGTGGTCCAGGAGAACATCGTTCCCGATCCCTTAGCTCTACCTGGAACACAGAATTGGACTATCTCCGTGGGCTGGCTCAGCATTCCTGGCGATCATTTCTCGCCCATCACTCTGCCTGGTGGGAGCAATGCCTAAAACTATTCGTATACCATCCTACCTGCCTGGGCCGAAGATGTCGTCGATCAGTTTGTGTGCGCCAGCGTGGTGGATGCAGCCCACCGGTACAAACTTCCCACGAAAGTGTGGTCCAACGATCCGGCAACAAACGCGGCGCGCGTCGTCTTCCCTGGCATACCCTTGACCACCTCCGCCGACAAGAGTGTAGTCATCGCTAACGATTCTACAAATGGACTGGAAGGGCAAATCTGCTGATGATCACTCTCACGCCGCTCAAGGGGACGGTTGCACCCGCTATCAGCGTGCTGAGAGTGCTAGCCTTCACCTGGCCCCTATTAGTCTATACGGTGCGGAATCTCAGCACCCAAGCCCTCGCCGGCCATGCTTACGATCACTAACCCTTAACGAATGTGGCGCTGTTCCAGCTCGCGCCATCGCTGCAATCTATCACACCAATCCAGCAAGCGAGATTTGCCATCGCTGTTGGCAGCGATACGCTTTTCGCTAGCTATGCTGATGAGGCTGCGCAGGACACCAACCTAGGCGAATTTGATCACCTGATGGCCCCAGGCAATGGGCTGGTGCCACTCTGGCAATATCAGGTCGGCGACGTTTCGCTGGCGGCAGCTCTAGCACAGTTGGTTGCGCTCCTGAGCAGCATAGGAATTGTGTGGGATCGCTTGAACCGCCAAGCTTACTCGCTCTATATTCAAGACGGCCTGGACTACGCCTACAGCATCGCTACTGACGCATGAGTGGGGATGGTGGCGACGGGCTGTGGTGCCTTAGCCAGCAGGGGAGCGGACACCACTCTCTATAGGTTTTACCTGTATGCCGCGAGCGGCGTGCCGACATGACCAACCGGAGTGCTGCTCAGTGTGACACTGGCAGAACCCGCTGCGACGAGCATGCAGCGCACGGCGGTCGCGCCCAGCAGTGCCTCAAGTTTAGGAATGACTCTGCCACCGCTCATCCAGCTCGACAGAACGTGTTAGCCAGAGATATCATAGCGCATGGGGCAAGAGATTGCATGCGCTCAACCCGCTAGCCCAAAAAGAGCGCCTGGGAAGCAGTGCTTCCCAGGCGCAGATGGCCCTTCACTCTCAGCAGCAATATTACGGCTGGGTGAGCGGCGGATTTTGATTTTGCGCCGTCATATCGGGAGGGTTAGCTGTCTCATCGAAGCCCTGCCAGCCCTGCTGTTGCCACTGCTGGCGGCGCGTGTTCACGTCGGCAGCGTTGTCGCGGCGCAAGAGATCGGTCACTTCCTGCACGCGATCCTGCTGGACGTTCGCCGTTACCAGGATGTTGCCGCGCTTGACGCCTTCGGCGTAGAAGTGGGACTCGTCTTTCGAGAGGCCCATGCCGGTGAGCGCGCCGACGATGCCGCCGCCCGCCGCGCCGATGCCCGCGCCCAGCGCCGTGGTGCCGATGACTGTGCCGATCGTGCCAGCAGCGATCACGGGGCCGATGCCGGGGATGGCGAGCGCGCCGATGCCCACGAGCAAGCCGGCCACGCCGCCCAGCACCGTGCCACTAACGGCCCCTACGCCGGCATCCGTTCCCAGATCCTGGCCCTGCTTTTTGCCCTGCTGCAACACGTCTTTACGCGCCATCACGCCGATGTCGTTCTTGGTGAAGCCCATACCCATCAGGTCGTCCACGGCTCGGTCGGCGTCGCGCGTGGACTCGAACATGCCAACTACGGTTGTCATCCTGTTTCTCCTTTCATGCACAGAGCTGTGCATAACCACAGAGATAGGGAAGCAAAGCCTGTGCCAGTTATACGTTGAGCCGGCCTGCTCGCTGTTGCAAAAAAGTGTTACGCATCACCATCTCCGCTGTTACGCTGAGACCATATAATGGGTGTAAGGGATAGGAGAGATACAAAAGGGGTCTTCCAATCCCTATGTTCGCTCGCATATCAACTATGATTTGAGAACATTCTGCATGAACGATACCACGCCACCTTTCGACGAAACCCAGCCATTGCCGCCAGTTACACCGCCCCAACCACTAATTGGTGAAAGCGATCTGCCGCCACAAGCCATGCCGCCGGCCACCTTGCCGCTGTCGCCCCCGCGCCGGAGCAATCTGCCGCAGATGCCGCCGCGCCCGCATGCCACGGTGCGCTGGGGGCCGTTGCTCGCGGGCAGTGTCGCGCTGGGGATCGTGCTGGGCGTGCTAGGCGTCGTGCTGCGCCGCGCGCTGGTGGTGACGACGACGACCATCGTCTTAGCGACCGCGACGGCCACCGCGTTGCCGCCGACGGCGACGCCAGCACCCAGCCCGACCGCCGCACCCACCAGCACGCCCGCCCCAACCGCCGCGCCCACGACACCGACCAATCAACAGCTTGATACATATATCAACACGCTGACGCCTGACCAGCAGATCGGCCAACTGCTGATGGTGATGGTCTATGCCGACAGCTATAACAGCCAGCTCGATCAGGCATTGCGCCAGTGGCACATCGCCAACGCGCTGGTGTATACGCAATATAATGGCGGGCCGCTGATGCCGCCGACGCTGGCCGGGTTGCGCCAGTTGGTCGGCGATTTGCACAGCCACGCCGATCAGCCGCTGCTGATCTCCATCGACGAAGAGGGCGGCGGCGTTGATCGGCTGGGGCCGTATTACGGCGCGTCGCCGTCACCGTGGGCGCTGGCCGCCACGGGCGATCCGCAACGGGCCTATGCCCAGGCGCAACTGGACGCCAGCCGGCTGCGCGGCCTGGGCATCAATGCCGACTTCGCGCCGCTGGCCGACATCTTTCAGGGCGGCGTGGAAGACCAGACGCGTACCTTCGGCACCACCCCAGCGCAGGTAACGCAGTATGCCGGCGCGTTCCTCAATGGCTTGCAACAGAACGGCGTTGTCGGCACGCTGAAGCACTGGCCCGGCATCGGCAGCGAGAGCGCCAATCCCGAAGTGACGCTGCCCACCATCGCGCATAGCCAGGCGCAACTGAACGCCACGGATTTCGCCTCCTTCCGCGCGCTGCTGGCCGACAATCCGGGCATGGTGATGGTGACGCATGTAATGGTCCCCGCCTATGACCAGACCTACCCCGCCTCGCTCTCGCCGACCCTGATCGACGGCGTGCTGCGCGGCCAACTGGGCTACCAGGGCGTCGTCATCACCGATTCGATGGATATGGGCGGTTTGCTCACCTTCATGCAACAGCAGGGCATCAGCGATCCGGCCCAGGCCACCGCTGCCGCCAGCGTGCAAGCGATCCTGGCCGGCAACGACATCATCGAATGCCCCATCGAGCCGGATCGCCTGGCAGCGGTCGTCGCCGCCGTGAAAGCCGCTGTGCAGTCGGGGCAGATCTCGCCGGACCGCCTGCGCCAATCGCTGCGCCGCATCATCCGCCTGAAGGCGCGCATGGGGCTGATCACGTTGCCGTAGTGGGGCCGGGCCTAGCCGCCGTGGAGGATGCGCCCGTCGATGAGCGCGGCGAAGCGTTCGGCATCCGCGATGGAGACGTTGGGGCCGACGAAGTTGGTGGTGATGGCGATAGCGACATTGCCATCAGTGAAAGCGAGCGTGGTGGTAGTGGCGACAGTATCGCCGGCGTGATAGCTCTGCACGTAGACCTGATGGTGCTGGCCGGGCGCGGCGACGGCCAGTTCCGTGCCGGGCGCGGGCAGCGCGGCCAGGCGCGCGGCGTGCCAGCCAGCGGCGTCCGCGGCGCTGGGAAACAGATCGACCTCGATGACGGCGCGCACCGTCGCGTTATACACACCCGGCTCCGGCGACGTGAAGGTGAAGACGCGATACGTCCCCCCCTCGCGCCCCCACTGCCCTAGCGACGCGGCCAGCGCCGGCTGGCCCAGGATTTGCGCGAGTTGCGCGTTCGTGGGTGCCTGGTCCACGGCCAGCAAGTCGTCCTGTGGCACGTCACCTAGCTGAATCGTCAGCGCCGCCACCTGGGTCGGCGCGATCTGCACGCGCGCGCTCGTCGCCTGCCCTGGCAGGTGCGCGCAGCCGGCGAGCAGCGCCACCACCGGCAGGATACCCCACCAGGAGCGCGTCAAAGTTCTGCATCCTTGCATACAATCTTCCTCTACTTCCTATACCCATTTCGGATAAAGACGGAGGCCATCGAGGCCGGACAGACAGGAATGTCTATCCTCCGGGGGAACGTAATGACAGACAGGAATGTCTATCCTCCGGGGAACGTGACAGACAGGAATGTCTGTCCTCCGGGGGAACGTGACAGACAGGAATGTCTGTCCTCCGGTACCATATTGATTATCCGCAAAAGGTATTACTCCAGTCCACGCAGGTGGACTTCGTGGCGGCACGCCCTTAGGCGCGGTTTCAACCGCCCGCCGTCCCCCCTCGCCCGCCGTCCCCCCTCGCCCGCCGTCCCCGGCAACCATCAGTCGTGGCTCATACCGTTGAACCGCGCGTAGAGCGTCGAAGCGTGGCCGTTCGCCGAGGCTGGCGGCGCTTCTAATTCCGGCGAAATGCTGACGCGGCAGTGAAAGGCGCGCTCGAAAAGATCGCGCTTCTCGTGGGCGCGCTGCATCACCTCGCGCAGCGTGGCATGGTCGCCGATGTGGTGGCTGGCACGGATCAGCACGTGGGCCGGCTTGCCAGCAGCCGACAGCACATGCCCGAACAGATGCGTCACGCCGCCGTCGTGCGCGTAATCGAAGGCGTCGGCCAGGCGCAGGATGCCGCCGAGTTCCGCCACGCGCTGGCGGGCGGCACGGGTTAGCGTTCGATAGACGGCATGGCTTTTCTGGGGTAGCGCCTTGCGATGATAGCGCGCGATGCAGGCGACCTCGTCGTGTTCGTCTTCGTTCAGGCCGGGCAAGGTGGCCGCGCGAATCAACCGTAGACTGGCCTTGTGGTGGCCGCGATATGCCACCAGGATGCCGGCGTCGTGCAGCAGCGCGGCGCGTTCCAGCAGATCGAGTTCGCGCGGGCCAAAGCCATGCATCGGCCAGGTGACGTAAAACAATTCCTGGGCCAACTGCGCGACATGCCGCGCGTGGGGCAGATCGTCCACCGGAATGCCGCCCATATAATACGCTAATTGCTGCTCTTCCAGAAGGTGGCGATCACTACTATCACTTTTCATAGGACAAATCCTCCGCCGTTGGCGGTGTGGGATCGGCGGCCCCGTCGCGGGGCAGCGCCGTGAGGGTATGGAGCGCGTGGCGCAGCGGCGCGAAGGCGTCGCGCGCGGCGATGTCTTGCCACAGCGCCAGGCTGCGGCGCTGCTGGGCGTCGCGCTCGGCGGCAATCGCGCCCAGCAGCGTATCCAGGCTATGGCGGCGGCGCGCTTTACGCGCGCGGTCGGCCTCGTTGCGCCGATTACCTGGCTCCGGCTTGCCCTGGATCATGGCATCTTCTATCGAAACGAACAAGGCATCCAGATCGTGCAAGGTGCCTAGCGCGGCTTGCAGCGCCTTCAAATCGTCCAGGCAGGGCGCGATCTCCGCTGGCAAAATGGCCGCGAAGGCATCCAGTGCATAGCGGAGGCGCTTGGCGGCGATGCGCATCTGGTGATGCTCATGGGCGCGGTCCGGCTGAGGCAGGAACACGGCCCAGACGTAGACCGCCGCCAGGTGGCTGGCCAGCGCCTCGTGCGCCGCCAGCGCGAAGGGCATGTCGGGGCGCAGCGCCCGCGACGGAATGATCTCAGGCATGCTGTGCCTCCTCGGCGGTGGGCGGCGTTTCGCTAGGGCGGCTGAGCCGTGCCGCGTCCAGATGGACGCGCTGAGCATCCGCCAGGCGGAGCTGTGCGACGAGTGCGTGGAACTGGTCGATACGTTCGCCGCGCAGCGCACGGCGCAGGGTGCGCCGCGCCGAGGCGCGTTCGGCTTGCCGCAGTTTAATGAGGTAGCGCAAGCCAGGAGCCAGTTCCGGGTCGGCCTCGCGCAGACGCGTCGCCAGACCCTCCAGCGCCACGTCCGCATCGCGCACCGCCCCCAGCGCCTCCGCCAGCTTGCGCGCGGCACGGCCCAACCGCCGCGCGGCAGGTGCCGGAAAGCACGGCTGGAAGATCTCCAGCAGGGTACGCAGCTTGCGCGCGGCGACGCGCATGTCATGCACCGCCTCCCCATCACCGGCCAGGGCGTCCTTGCGCAGATGCAGCATCGCCTGGGCCTGCTCATGGATCAGGTGCCAGGCCACATCGGCGGTGGGCTGCATGGCGAGATGCGCGGCAGGAGGATGGTCGTGGTGATGATGGCGACGGTGGCCGTCGCCGCCGTCATCGGTCGGCTCCGCCGCCTGGGCGTCGGCGAAGGTGCCATGATCGATGCCACGCCGCGCGCCGGCCAGCCAGTCATCGCCATACTCCGCCGCCGCCAGCACGATGCCTTCGCGGATGCCCGCCGGACTGACGAGGATGCCGGGCAACTGCAAGCGATCCACCAGCGCCGCCAGGACGATGGTCCCCGCCGGCAGCAGGCGGGCGCGTTCCAGGCGCAGCCGATACTGCGCCGCCACCAGTTCGGCGGGCTGCGCCAACATCACTGCCAGCGCGGCATCCAGGTCGCCGCGCCGCAAGACGCGGTCGCCCGCCGCACGGCCCTGGATCTGCTGCACCAGGCGCATCAGCGCATTGACCGTGCCGCCGCTCACCAGCAGTTCTTCCACTCGGCTGAGCTGGGCAATGGCCGCCAACGTCTCCGTCAGATAGGCGCGCAGTAGCGCGACCGCCTCCGGTAGCGGCGGATCGCCCAGGGCGAAGCGTTCGTGCATGAAGGCTGAGCCGAGCGGCAACGACGTGCGCCAGGTGCCGTAGCTCAGTTCCGCGATGATCACTTCCAGGCTACCCCCGCCGAGATCCGCCACGGCCACGCTGGAAGGCAGGTGTCGCCCGTGAGTGACGCCGTGAAAGGTCAACGTCGCTTCGTCCAGACCGGAAAGCACCAGGGGTTCGATGCCGCACATCACGCGCACCGTGCTGATGAGTTCACTGGTGTTGCGCGCCTGGCGGGCGACCTCCGTGGTGACGATGATGATGCGCTCCGCGCCGAAGCCGTGCGCCACCCCCGCCAGGTGGTTGATGGCGTCCACCGTCGCGCGAATCCGTGTCTCCGTGATGTAGCCCATGCTCCACACGCCGTCCGCCAGGCGCACGAAGATCGATTCGTCGGCGAGCACGGTCAGGTGCGCGCCATCGGTCGCCGCGACGATCAGGTGGACGGTGTTGCTGCCAATATCGATGGCCGCCAGGCATTGGTACATGGGCTACGTCCTTCGCAGGAATAGGGGGCTATAACAGTTTATCATACGCAGACGGACCGCGCTTGTCAAGGACGATCCGCCCAAATTTCAGTATGCGCCGGTAGTGGGACGGGCGGGCAACGGGGGATGGGCGGGTGACGGGGGATGGGCGGGCGGTTGAAACCGCGCCTAAGCGCCTAGCGGCGACGAAGTCCGCCGTCGCGGACTAACTCCAGTCCACGTAGGTGGACTTCGTGGCGGAACGCCCCTAGGCGCGGTTTCAACCGCCCGCGTCTCCGCCGTGACATCAACCGCCCGCACCGTTCATTGCGCTATACAGGCACCAAACAGTTCATGGGGCGGACAGCAAGGCCCGCCCCACGCTGGATGTGGTGGGGTCGCTACTCGTCGGAGGTGCGCACGTGTTGCAGTTCGCCCACCTTCTCGGCGTGGCCGTTTTGCTGCGCCTGGGCGGGGCGCGGCGTCGGCTCCGTCGGGATGTGATCGGTGAACCAATCCGCGATGGCGTTCAGGCGTTCCACGCGCAGGCGTGGATGCCCGCTGCGCGACAGCTCGTGGTTCGATCCCTCGAAGCGCAGGAACTCGACCTCGCGCCGCAGCCACTTGAGCGCCATGAACAACTGTTCCGCCTGCTCGACGGGGCAGCGCCAGTCTTCATCGCTATGGATGATCAGCAGCGGCGTCGTGATCTGATCGACGTAGGTGATCGGCGAGTGCCAGGCATAGCGTTCGGGATTCTCCCACGGCGCACCCTCCCAGTTCTCCTTCGCCATCCAGGGACCGATGTCGCTGGTGCCGAACTTTGAGGCTAGGTTGCTGATGCTGCGCTGCGTCACGGCGGCCTTGAAGCGGTCAGTGTGGCCGACGATCCAGTTCGTCATGATGCCGCCATAGCTGCCGCCCGTCACCGCCAGCCGGTTCGGATCGATGAAACCCATGCCGAGGACGGCATCCACACCCGCCATCAGGTCTTCGTAGTCTTCCTGGCCCCAGCGCCCGCTGACAGCTTTGCTGAAGTCGCGGCCATAGCTGGTGCTGCCGCGCGGGTTGGTATACGCCACCACGAAGCCTTTGCCCGCGAGGATCTGGAACTCCTGGTTGAAGCTGTAGCCATAGCTGGTGTTCGGGCCGCCGTGGATCTCCAGGATCATCGGATATTGCTTGCTGGGATCGAAGTTCGGCGGCTTGATGAGCCAGCCCTCGATGTCCCAATCGTTCGCGCCCTTGAACTGGAACGTTTCTGGCGTGCCGATGTAGACCTCGCTCAGCAGATCTTTGTTCACGTCGGTCAGGCGCGTCGTCTGGCCCCCATCGCGCCGGAAGACGAAGATATCGCCGGGCTGATGCACGTCGGCCAGCGCCAGCGCCAGGGTGGTCTGCGCGTCGTCGAACGAAAAGCCCAGCACATGGTGGTCGCCGGTGGTGACAGGAGTGAGCGCGCCATCCGCGACGCTCAGTTCATAGATATTGCCCGCGCCGCGCGCGTTCGCCAGCACGAAGAGCGCCTGGCCGTCGTTGCGCCACACCGGCGTCACGTCTGGATGGTCGGTGCGCATGTCGCTGCCGATGGCATCGCTGAAGGTCTCGTAATGGGCTTCCGTCAGGCAACGTGGTTGCTCGCCGGGCCGCATGACGTACACGTCGCTGTGGCCGCCGCCATGCCACATCGGCCCGCCCAAAAAGGCGATCTGCTGGCTGTCGGGCGACCACGCGGGATGCGCGGCTTCCAGTTCATCGCTCGCCAAGATCGCGTGCTGGTTCGAGCCGTCGGCATTCATCGCCCAGATCTCGCCGCGCGGCACGTACCAGCGGTCCTCATGGCGATCGGACTCGAAGGCGATCTGTTTGCCGTCCGGCGACCAGGTCGCGCTGCCGTTATCCCAATCGCCGTCGGTGAGTTGGGTCACTTCGCCGCCTGCCGCCGGCACCACGAAGAGATGCGTGCGCTGCTCATAGATGTAGCCGGCGTTGTTGAAGCGATACATGATGCGCGTGATGCGGTGCGAGCGCGGCTCACGCTTGCCGTTGTGTTCCGGAATCTCCGGTGGATCGCCGGTGCGCGCCGTGAAGAGCAGCTTGCTGCCATCCGGCGCCCAGGTGGGATCGCCCGCGCCATACTTGGCAAACGTCACCTGCCGCGCCTCGCCGCCGTGCGCGGGGATGACCCACACCTGCGGCTTGCCCTTACCCAGCCGCTTGTCGCGCTTGCCAGCGTCCTCGCCCTCTGGCGGCGCGGGCAGCGGCCCCTGGCGCGCGGAAACGAAGGCCAGTTGGCTGCCGTCGGGTGACCAGCGGGGGGTGGTGCCGTCGCTGGTGAACTGCGTCGCCGCGCCCAGACCGCCGCCCGTGGGCGTGAGCCAGATGGCGTTGCGATACTCATTGGTCTCGCGGTCGATGGTCTTCAGGACGAACGCGATGCGCTGGCCGTCGGGCGACACCTGGGGGTCGCCGACCCATTGCCAACGATAGAGATCCTCGGCGGTGATAGGACGTTGTGCCATGATGGGTTTCCTCTTCCTCTGTGAAAGCGCATGATTGGGCGTCGTGCAGGTGGGCGGCGGGCGCGATAAGTCGTACCCGTACAAAGCCGCGCCAAGGACGGCGGGCGGTTGAAACCGCGCCTAAGGGCCGTGGGCCACGAAGTCCGCCGTCGCGGACTGAGATCGCTCTCCCCCTCTCCATTGCCGATGGGGAGGGGGCCGGGGGGTGGGGCCGGCTACCAGCGCCAGAAGCGTTCGATCTTGATGCCGGGAAAGTGCGTGCGGATGGAGCCGGTGTAGCTTTCCACCATCTGGCGCATCTTTTCCTCGGAGCCAAAGAGCTGCGGCACCTGGCTGCGATAGAGCGCCATCGCCGTCAAGCGGTCAGGCAGTTGGGTGGAGACTTCGGTGAGTTCCTGTTCCATCTTCAGGCCCAGTTCGCTCTGGCGGTCTTGCAGCGCGCCGGGGGAAGCGACATAGGGGAAATCTTCGTAGAACTTGATGTTGACCCCTTGTTGATTCAGCCGGTCGGCGGCGGAACAGACCAATTGGTGATCGACATGGTGGCCAACGCCCAGCGGCGCATACAGCACGGCCAGCGGCGAACGGCTGCGAATCTCCAGCAGGATCGCCGCCAGTTGCTCTTCGATGTTGAGGTCGGCGGGGCGCACGGTGCCGAAAAGTGCCTCGCGGCTGTCATAGCCGCGATAGAGCGCGTCGGGGAAGTCGAGCCACAAGGCGTCGGCTCCCACCGTCTCGCAGGCGGCAGCGTCTTCTTCCTTGCGGCGCGTGACGGCCTCTTGCGCCGACGCGCCGAAACCCGTTTCGCGCTGCACTTGCGCGGCGAACGGCGTGAGCGCGCCGCTGCCCGCGCCGCCGAAGACGGTGATGACGAGCGTGTGGCTGCTGGCCAGGCGTTGCAGGCCCAGCGTGCCGCCGCACGAAAAGACAACATCGTCATAGTGCGGTGATAAATAGATCTGCCGGTGATGCCGGTCGATCTGGTCGATGGATTGCAGGATCACGGCATGGTTCCTCCCTGGGCGAAGTGGGCGTATGACGCATGTCATACTCCATTATGCAACGGTTTCCAGTGCGGATGCAAAGTCAAGCGGAATCGGTGCGAGGAACGTGCGTGGCCGCGCGCCCCCCAGGGCCGGCACGCGCAGGGTGATCGCCTCGGCATGCAGCAGCAGGCGTGGGAAGGTGGGATATGCCGGCGCATAGACCGGGTCGCCGGCGATGGGATGGCCGATGGAGGCCAGGTGGGCGCGCAACTGGTGCATCCTGCCGGTGACGGGTCGCAGCCGCACCAGCGCATGCATCGCCCCGCGCTGGATGACCTCGTAGCGCGTCTCCGCCGCCTGGCCGTCTGCGCGCACGATGACGCGCCGCCGGTCGTCCGGGTCGCGCCCCAATGGCGCGACAATAGTACCCGCATCGGCGAAATCGCCACCCCACACCAGGGCCAGGTAGCGCTTGCCGACGGTGTGGTCGCTGAACTGGCGCGCGGCCACGCGCAACGTGTGCGGCGAAACGGCCAGCAGCACCACGCCGGAGGTATCTTTATCCAGCCGGTGCAGCAGCCACGGGCGCGCCAGCCCCCGCGCGGCATACCACGCCGCGACGTAGTCCACCAGCGTGCCGTCGGGATGCTTATACACCGGATGCGTCACCATCCCCGCCGGCTTTTCCACCGCCAGGATGTGTTCATCCGCGAAGATGACGCGCAGGGGACATGTTTCACACATCGGTGGTCTCTTGGTGAGCCTGCCGTGCAGCCATCGGCCTACCTCCTAACTTGCAGAACAGCCTTCACCGCAGAATACCATATCGTAGCAGAGAAACGCGGTGACACACCATTTTCAAAGCCCACTTACTGGTGGGAGCGTGACCCACCAGCAGGATCGCCCGGTCAAACAAAAATCCTGTCTTGTTGACAGGAAAAGAAGCGATACTGTACTATTCAAGCTGCATCTGCCACAGGCGTGTGCGCGTGCGTATTAGACAATTTTTCAGTTAACAGTGCGCCATAGCAACACAGGAAAGGGACACATACTTATGAGGCAGGTTGTCTCTACTGAAGCGATTGACCAATTGGAAACGCAGACATTGCGCAAAGTGGCGCAATCATCATCCCCGCCACGTCAAGCGCCCCAGCTCGCATGGGATGTCCTCGCGCTGCTGCCGCCACTCCTGCTGATGGTCCTCCAAGCCGCGCGTATTCTAGCAACTGGCACACTCGATTATATCAATGATCCCACAAACCCTGCCTTTGGTGATGGCGATTTATATCGCTATGTCAACATGGCGCTGCCGAATGGTGATTATAAATTGGCACATGAGCCACCGTATCTGTATCGAATCTTGGTGCCGCTTATCGTTCACGGTTTGTACCTGTTGGGCGTACCTTTTCGCACGGGCTTTTTTACGATCACTACCCTATCGGTGAGCATCTCGACCATCGCGATATACTACCTGGTACGGGGCTGTCAGCTCTCGCGCTTCGAAGCTTCCTGCGCGGCCATTGCCTATATTCTGTTACGTTGGGCGGTAGCCCTTGTGTTCAACGATTATTTCTTGATCGATGCCGCCGCTCAGATGTTTGTCGTCCTCATTCTGCTGGCCGTACAGCGCAAGCAGTTTACGCTCGTCATCGTCCTGGCGACCATCGGCATAGTCTGCAACGAACGCACTTTTTTCGGCATCGCTGTCGGATGTGTACAACTCATCTGGCCGTATCTCAGAACAGCGGCATACGGGCGTACCCTCCTTGCGCGCATACGCCGCATACCGGTACGAGCGTGGTTGCAACTCGCGGGCCTGATCATCTTGCCCGTGCTCGCCTTTCAAGTCGTTCATCATGTGCAACACCCCTACTACAACACGCAGTTACTGGTTGAGATCAATGAATATTCAAAGACCCACTTCAGGTACGGCTATAACTTTACATCGTTAAACTATGATCTTAATGGAGCAACCACATACACCTATGGCGTGCTCTTCTTCGCGGCGACATGGGGATTGCTGCTGGGGGCATGGCGGCGTACTCAGTTTTTCGCATTATCGTATACAATCGGTCTGGTGGTGATTCTGTACTCATTTTTGCTTTCGGCAGATCTGCAAAGGTTGAGTATTCTTGGCTGGCCTTTCATCATCTTGGCTGCCGCCACTGGCTTGAATGAGATCGCGCGGCGCTTGCGCATTTCGGTGACGTGGCTGTGGGTGGTGGTTCTTTTGGCCGAATGTATTTTTCAAGCCTCGATCATGTTTCAGGTCATCCCCCAACGCTACCAGCACTATTTCACGAATTATGGGTTTTACAGCAGTGCCACATTGACCCTTCTGCTGGCAGCGTTGGCGATCCTGGCGGCGTTGCGTGCGCCCCTGCCGACACCGGCGCTGGCGGTTCCCGTCCCCGCGACCGATCCCGCTTACGATGTGTCGCCGGACATCCAGCGTACGGAACGGCTGCGACGTGTGCAAGTCAACGACCTAGCCCCCTTGCCGACCGATCAGGATAGTCAGTTTTGGCTCGGCGTGCAGGGAGGGTTAACCGCCCTCAATGCCCGCTGCCTGTGGTTAGCCAGCCAGCGCCTGCACGAACTGGCGACGACGATCCTCGTCCCGTTGGTGGAACAAGCACAACATATTCAACCATCGGCGTCAGCAACCCAGATCCACTGGCAGCGCGTGATGGGCCGCTGGCAACCACGTGAGCAGGTGCCGGCGGCGCTCTGGCAAGCCTATGATCGGTTGGTGGCGGACTACCGCCTGTTGCGCGCTCAGGTGCGCTTACCTCTGGCACCCATGCCCCAGCGAGAAGCTGAAATTGCGGCGCAGCTAGCCGCTGGTCCTACCAGTGTACCCGATGACTTCGCCACCGTCATCACCTGGCAGACGCTTGCCATCGTGCTGCCAGCGTATAACGAGGAGCAGGTCATCGCGCAGAGCGTGCAGGATTGCTTGCGCGCTGTCCATCATTTTTGTCCCAATGCGGAGATCATTGTGGTGGATGATGGTAGCAAAGATCGTACCGGCGCGATCATCGATGAATTGGCCTCACGGGATGCGCGGGTGGTCGCGGTGCATAATCGCCCGAATCGCGGCTACGGCGGTGCGCTGCTGGCCGGCTTCGCGGCGGCGCGCGGCGAATTGCTCTTTTTCATGGATAGCGATGGCCAGTTCGACATCCAGCAGATCGCCGATCTGCTTCGCTGTGAGGTGGCGCAGCCGGGGACGGTGGTGCTGGGCTATCGCGCCCACCGGCGCGATCCCTTGTTCCGGCGGCTGAACGCCGCCGGCTGGAAGCGCCTGGTGCGGCTGACGCTGGGCTTGCGCGGCATCCGCGATATTGACTGCGCCTTCAAGCTTTTCCCCATGCGCCTGATTCGCGCGGCCCATGTGGAAGCCGAAGGCGCGATGGTCAACACCGAATTCCTGGTTAAGTTTCAGCGCATGCACGTGCCGATCGTTCAGGTGCCGGTGCGCCACTTCGTGCGCACGCACGGCACGGCGACGGGCGCGAACCCGCGCGTGATCCTCAAAGCGTTCCAGGAACTGATGCGCCTGCGGTTGCGGTTGCATCAGTGGCAGCCCCCCGCTGAGGTCTGATGCCGATTGCGGATGAACACTCTTCCGCCCCTCGACAACACCCTCCGCATCCTGGTATACTGTTGAGCAGGAGAATCACAAGCACTGATACCGTATTTGGGTACAAGCGGGGCCGGACAGACAGGAATGTCTGTCCTCCGTGGTTATCGAGAATGGCAGTCCGCCGTGTTGACCGTGGGGCGGACATGCCTGTCCACCGTGTTGACCGTGGGGCGGACATGCCTGTCCGCCAGGCGACCGACACGAATGTCTGTCCTCCGATACCCTTACGGATCACTCGAATAAGGTGTGAGCGGTGGTTCCCCCAGAGGCAGGATGCCTGGCACACCCACGCGCAGAAGGATTGCCGGTGGCGCATGGCCGGCGCTCTCGTCAGGGATGGCGGGGCGTGGCAGAAGATGCGGCTGCTGGCTCACCCCGGCGACGCCCGTCGCCGTGAGGGATCGGGGGCCAAGGATGCACGATACTGCCGTTTCCACCGTCGTTCGCCGTCACCTGCGCCTGCACACCGCGCAGCGCGTGCTGGAAGCCTACAGCGCCGGCGAACCCTTCGAGAAGCTCTTGCGCGGCCTCGCGCCGGACCAGCGCCGCGCTGTCGAAGGCTTGCTGCGCGCCGCCGCCGAAGCCTGGGGCAACGCTGTGGCCGCCGCCGAGCGTCCTGCTGACGATGGCTGGTTGCGCTGACGGCCCTACCGCGTGGCACCGGGAGCCTCAATAGAACCAGCGCGCGATGGCGGCGCGGGGCGGTGCTGTGCCGTCTTTGCGCGGCTGCATGTCGGCGACGGCCAGCCCTTGCCCCGGCAGCGCCAGCAGATCCCACACGGCATAAAGGCCCGCCTGTTGGCGCAGCAGCCCGCGCACAAACTGGCGCTCGTCTTCCGTCGCCGTCTGGCCGCGCACATGCGCCACCCCGCCGTCCACCGTGATCGCCAGTTCCAGGCGGGCGGTGCGGTCGTCGTGCGCCAGGCGGTCGCGCAGCGCCTCCGCGAGCGTCATATCGCGCAGTTCGTCCCAGGTCGGGGGTCGCGCGCTGGCCGGCGTCGCCGGCATGGTCCCCTGCATCATCGCCATCCTTTCCTGCTGTGCATCGTGTTAAAAAGATGCCACGTTCAGAAAGGCCGCAAGAACGATACCGGCGCGCCTCACTGGGCCGCGCGCAGCGACGTGATGTATTGGGCGATGCCGTTGAGGATGAATTGCACGGCCAGCGCGGCCAGCAACATGCCCAGGATGCGCGAGAGGACCAGGATGCCCGTGGTGCCAACCCGGCGCGCGATCATTTGGCTCAGCATCATCGCGCCCCAGGCCAGCAGCAGCGTGACGGCCCCCGCCACGGCCACCGCGCCCAGCCGCACCGGATCGTTGCCGGCCAGCGAGACGAGCAGGATGACGCTGGCGATGGTCCCCGGCCCGGCGATCAGCGGGATGGCGAGAGGGAAGACGCTGACATCCTCGCGGGTGCGCGCCTCGGCTTCTTCGCGCGGCGTTTCGCGCGCACCGGATGGGCGACCAAAGAGCATGTCGATGGCCACCAGGAAGAGCAAGCCCCCGCCGGCGATGTCGAAGGCGTCCAGCCCGATGCCCAGGCTCTGAAACAGCAGCCGTCCGAAGATGCCGAAGAACGCGATCACCAGCGCGGCGATGACCGAGGCGCGCGTGATGATGTGCCGCCGCTCGCGCGGTGTGGCCTGGCCCGTCAGCCCCAACACCAGCGGCACCAGCCCCACGGGGTCCACCACCGTCAGGAAGGTCACCATCACTTTGAGCGCGAATTCTGGCATAACACCCACACAGCACGAAATCACCGGCAGTGCGGCATAACCCACGCTGCCCGGCACGCGCTCATTATATCATCCCTCGCATGAGTGTGGCTTACATTGTCCTCGCTGCCCATGCGGCCAGCTCGCCCGGCGGCAGCGCCCGCGCGCCCAGCGCCAGCAGCGGCGCGTTCTCGCGGCTGGGCAGCGTCAGCAGCGGCTTGCCCCAGCCGGCGACCTCCGCCGCCAGCGCCAGCAGATCGCCCCCCGGCGCGGCATGCGCGATGCACACGGCCCCGGCCAGCGCCGCCACGCAGCGGTTGCGCACCCGCGCCAGGTCCGCCGTCACGCGCCGCTCGTCATCGCTGAAAGGTGCCAGGAGCAGCAGCCGCCCTTCCGCCAGCGGCCCACGCAACTCCGCCGCCACGCGCATCCCGCCGATCCCCCGCGCCGGACACACGATCACCGGCTGCCGCCCGCGCAACAGCACCGTCAGGCACTCGCGCTCCAGCGGCGCGTGAAAGCCGCCCGCCACCACCACTCCCGCGTCGCGCAGCGCCACCGCCAGATCGAAGATCCCCAGGATGACATCCCCCGGACACGCGACGGAACAGAAAAACGCGAGCGCGGGCCGCGCCAGCGCCGCCAGATCGCCCCGCACCGCGACGCGCGCTGGCATCCCCGCGCCCAGCGCCGCCAGCCCGGCGGGCCACGCGGGATGCGCGGGCGTCAGTTCATGCAGGACGTTCATGCGCGTTCAAGAGGCAACGGGAACGTCGATCCATGCGGCCTCCGAGGGCGGCGGGATAGGATCGCCGTCGGCGAGCATGCCACGAATATGGAAGGCGATGGCCTCGCGCATGCTCCGTTTCGTCTCTTCGATGGTATCCCCCACGGCGATGCAGCCTGGCAAGTCGGGACAATATGCGCTGTAATTGTTGCCCGCCTTTTCGATGATGATGATGTAGCGCATCACTGCTTCCTCCTGGGGATGTGGGCCTGCCGATAGATGCTCGCCAGCGTAGCCGGTGCCACGTCGCTGCCCAGTTTGCCCGGCACCGTCACCCGCCCCTTTTTCGTGGGATGTTTGTATTGGCGGTGAGAGCCTTCGGTCGCAACGAGATACCAGCCATCGGCCTCGATGATGGCAATGAGATCACGCACCTTCACGCCGGCCCTCGCTTTCACTATACCAGATGACGTGATTCCGTCGCTACTGCTAGCTCATCCCATACCCCCGCCCTCACCCCCGCCCTCACCCCTCCGCGTCGCCCTCGTCCGCCTCTTTGCCCATCCGATACTTGATGTCGTAGTTGATGATGAAATCCAATTCCTCCTCCGTGAACCCGTAATGCCGCGCCAGCACCCGGTCGATCTCGTCAATGATTGGCTTGGAGAGACGAGGATAGAACTCATCGTATTCAGTAATTCCTTTTCTGCCTTTACGTATTTTTCTTTGTTTATGTCTTTTATAATCACTCATAAGAAGATCTCCGAAGTTGACAAACTCTTTGTTTTCCAATAGATCTTCTAAAGATATAGGAATATCCAACATGACATTATATGTTTTATTTCGACAATCTGAATAATTCAACCAAAACCAATAATGCAAACTACTGTTTAGTATCAAACTTATTATTACTGGATTGATTCGCTCGTCTTTTACCAAAACAGGGCGATCAGCAGTTGAAATTGATTCGACCCCATCTTTCACTATTGGTGAATCAAAATCACGTGCCTTTGTCCAATATATTCCTCCATAGCAATATATTATCGATCTAGGTACCATCTTTTCACAAGGTACACACCATTGAGAAAGTCTTTGTTTTTTCGAAAATATTTTATTTGCAATACTGTTTTCAAAATTATAACTAAATTTAGGATATGCATAGATCGGGTGATTTTCAGGTGAAGTAACGTAAGCATAGTTAATTGTTTGAAAGAGGGTATTTCTTGAATCTGCTGCCCATCTTAATAAGCATGTAGTATACATCATAATAGAGTTATAGGAGCTTGTGTCGTTTATAGCAATAAAAATGGTAAGAAAATTTTGCGATCCTTCAAATAACTGATCGGGTCGATTAGAAAAATACGATATCCATACTGATTGGCTCATCGATTTTATTATCATTTCAGCAGGAATCATATTAGGTGTACAGAACATAGAAAGTGGCACTATCAACGAAACATAACCTCGACGAGATAGCAAGGCAAATGCACGTTCTGTACACATCGAATATAAGTTAGCTGTCGAAAGAGTTTTTAAGTTAAGGACTAGATATTGTCTCTTTATCTTGCTATACTCCACATACGGCGGGTTCCCGATGATCACATCGAAGCCGCCGCGCGCCATGATCTCGTGGAACTCGGCGTACCAGTGGAAGGGCTGGTGGCTGGCACGCCAGGGGGCGAACTGCGCGGGATCGTCGGCCTCCACGGCATATTCCCAGGCCAGGTAGCGATCCAGCGTGTGGGTGAGGGCGGCCATGCGGGCGCGCAGGGCGCGCTTATCGTCGGGGCTGACGCGCCCGCCCAGCGCCGTCTGTTGCGCGCGAAAGCTCTTGAGCGCCGCCGCCAGGTTTGTGGCATCCTCCTTGATCTTACCCAGCACCGCGCCTTCCTCGTTGCCGTTGCCCAGCCGCGTCGTCACGGCGCGCTCGATCTCCTCCCACGTGGCATAGCCCACCAGCGTGTTGCCGGCGCGGATGTTGAAGTCAATATCCGGCAGCGGCTCGATCTTCTGCGCATCGTTCACCTGGGCCACCAGCTTCAAAAAGAGGCGCAAGCGCGCGATCTCCACCGCCTCCTGCATGATGTCCACGCCATAGAGGTTGCGCACGATGATCGATTTCAGGATGAAATAGGCGCGGTTGGCATGCTGGGCCACCTCGCCCAAAATGGTGCGGAACTCCGGATGGCGCTCGCGCCCGCCCTCGCGCTCCAACCGCGCGTCGTCCTCGGCCACGAACGATTCCATGCGGTCCAGCGCCGCCTCGTAGAGGGGTGCCAGGATGTTGAGCGCGGCAAAGAGGAACGCGCCGGAACCGCACGTAGGGTCCAGCACGCTCACCCGCGTCAGCGCGTGATACAGCGCCAGCAACAGATCCGATCCCTCGCACTGCTGGATCACGTCGCGGGCGAAGGTGATGCTATCCAGGTTCAGCGTGATCAGGTCATTGATCTGCGTCACCTCGCCGGCGGCCAGCTTGGCGCGCACCTCCTGGCAGCGTTGGCGGCGGGCCACATGTTCGCGCCACGTCTCCGTGGGCAGCGCGAAGGGCTGGTCCTCCAGCGTTTCCGGCGCGGGGCGGTTCCACCCGCCGCGCTGCTGCACGTCCGCGATGCCCGCCGCGATCGCCGCCGGCAGCGGCACATCCACGCCCCGCCGCCCCGCCGCGAAGATGTAGCGATCCGGCTCGGCGCGCAGCAGCCGCCAGATCGGCCCGTCGGGCGCGAAGGCGACCTTGCATTCCGGCTGCGCGGCATCGAAAAGAAAGGGGATGATCGTGTTCTTGCTGATATACTCCGTGATGTCCTCTTTGGTGTAATACGCCCCCATCTGCTTCTGGTTGATGAACTTCTCGAAGATATAGCCCAGAATGTCGGGATTGATCTCGGTGTCGCCGCGCCCTGGCCGGCTATCCAACACCCAATCATACGCATCGAACAGATCGAAGACGCCAGCGAAGGCTTCATCGGGGATATCCAGCGTGGCCTCGTGGTCGCGCTCGATCACGTGCTTCTCGAAGAGGCCGCCGTTCAGGTACGGCACGTCGCCCAGCAGCCGGCGCATCTCCGCCGTGCGCTCGTCGGCTTTGCGCCCCAGCCCCTCATGAAAGAACGGCAGCAAGAACGAGCGATAATACGTGAAAAAACCGTTGCCCGTGCCGTTGCGCAAGCATTCATCCAGCTTGTGCCGCAGATAGCCGGCATCATTATTCAGCAGCCGTTTGCGCTGGATGAAATAGGCGAACATCAGCCGATTGAGCATCAGCGAGGCGTACCACTTGCGCGTTTCGCCGTCGTCGTTCAGCCCGTCCAACCCGGCGATCTGCCCCGTAAAGATCTGGTGCCGTGCCGCGAACTTATCATAGAAGCGCTTGGTCGCTTTCTCCACGCGCAGCGCTTCCAGCCGCGCATCCACCACCACGCCGGTCAGGTCGTCTTCTTCATCCAGCCGGAACGCCAACTGGGATGCGAAGCCGGCCAGCTTGGCCCCGCTCTGCCCGCGATAAAAGAAGAGTTCCACATCGCGATAGCGCACAGTAAACTGCTCGCCGACCACGCGCGGCGCGTATTGCCAGATCTGCTGCGTGTGGCCGGCATCAGTGAAGATGATCACTTGCCCCGCCTGGACCTTGCTCAACGCGCGCTTGATTTTAAGACGCATCGCGTGGTCCGGCATAGTCGCCGCTTCGCAGACGAAGATGCAGCGCCCGATCTTCTGCGCCACGCCGCGCAGGGTATAGCGCCCGCCCCCCGCTTCTACGCTCACAACATCGCTATAGCGATCCCACCCCAACCCATTGAACAGGCTGACGAAATCAAAGGCGATGATGGCATCCTGGATCTTGGTGGTGGCGAGCGTCATGGCGGGTTACGATCCTTCCTGGTGGTGGGCGAACAACCCCAGCGAGCAGATGATCTGCGGCTCATGCTGTTCGGTCTCTGTCGCTATCATACACAACCGATCTTCATCTTGCAAGGCGAGGACGAGTTCGGCCAGCCGGTCGTTGGGGATGCCGCTGCGCAACTGGCGCGTCAGTGTATCGACGGCGGTCGCGCGCAGGGGAAAGCGCCAGATCACATCCAGCGCGCGTTCCAGTTCGGGCGACTCCCAGAGCGTGCCACGCAGCGAGCGGGCATATTCGCTCAGGCGCGTATGCACGCGGAAGCGCGCGCCGCCCGGTCGCCCTAGCTGCCCGCCGACGGGCCGGTCATCGCGCACGAGCTGCGCCACCCCCTCCCGCACCAGTTCGTGGTGGCGCGGGTCGCGCGGCAGCCCCGGCGTGTCGATGTTGCACGCAGCGGCATCCAGGATGGCCGTCAGCGATTGCGTGACGATCTGCCCGCCGGTGTCGATGCGCGCCAGCGTGTCGTTGCCGTCCGCCGTGCGCAGATAGAGCAGCACGCCTTCCGGGCTGAGCGCCGTGGGATCGTGGGCGCGCGTGGCAAAGGCCACCGCCGGCAGCGCCGGAATGATCGTCGCCAGCTTCGGATTCGCCGCCGTCGCGTTCTTCCAGATCTGATAGGCCAGCGAGGTCAGGTCGATATCGTTATCATCCGTGCCATCCAGGATGTGCGCCTTCTCGTTATAGATATTCAGGATCGCCTGATCGCTCATGTCATCCTCGAAAAACGCCTCATCCGTGCCGACGACCTCGGCATTTTGGTGCAGCCGCTGGCGCACCCGCGCCCGCAAGCGAATGATCTGCTCCACCCCCTCCGCCGGCAGAAAGGTATAGCACGTGATCGCGTCGGCCTGCTGCCCGATGCGGTCCACGCGCCCCGCCCGCTGGATCAGGCGAATGATCGCCCAGGGCAGATCATAATTGACGACGATATGACAATCCTGCAAGTTCTGGCCCTCGCTCAGCACGTCCGTAGTCACCAGCACGCGCACGGCATCTTCCGGCGCGATGTCCTTGCGGTTGCTGACGGGGCTGAAGCGCCAGGCCATCCGCGTCGGCTCCGCCGCCTCGCCGGTGATGCCCGCCAGGTGCGTGACACCGCGCGCGCGCAACTGCGCCGTCAGGTACGTCACCGTATCGGCGAACTGCGTGAAGATCAACACTTTCTCCTGCGGATGCTGCTCGGTCAGCAAGCGCACCAGCGCAGCCAGCTTGGCATCGCGGTCGGCCTCCCACGCGCCGCAGCGCCCCAGCACCGCCAGCAATTCGCGCGCGTCGTGCAGCAGGTGCGCCCGCAACTCCTTCGTGAAAAGCGCCGCCCGCAGCCACTTGAACCGCGACCGATACTGCCCCGCATACATCTGGTAAATCGTGGCGGCGCGCTGGCGAAAGGCGACTTCATCGGGTAACGCGAGCGGCGCATCACCTCCTGCTTCATTGCCGTTCTCATCTTCCGGTCCGAATAGCGGCACCGGCGCATCGGCATCGCGGTCCGTCAGGCGCGGGTCCAGCAGTTCGGACTCCTGGCTGCCCAGGGGGATATCCAGCCCGTTTTCCAGCGCGTGCAGAAAGACGAAATTGCGCAAGATATGCCGCTCGATGGATTGCAAAAAAGCCGGCCCGCCGCTTTCCAGACGCTTGAAAAGGTTGGTGCGGCAAAAGCCGCGCAGCCGGTCGCGGGCGCGCGACAACCCCTTGATGATGCCGTCTTCTGTCTGCGTCGTCTTCGCCTTGGCCGCGATGTAATGCCCCAGCCCATAGCGCGGCAAGGCGAGATCGTTGATCGCCGCCACCACGTCCGCGCCATACAGCCGCGCATACGGGTCCGCCGCGTCGCCGTCCGTGACAGCGAAGCCGACCGTGCGCGGCACGCGCTGCGGGAAGTAGGATCGCGTGCCATCGGCGAACGTGATATATTTTTGTCCCCGCTCCGGATCGTCATGGGTATAATTGTCCTGAATGAAACTGCGCGTGCGGCGCACCATGAAAAGGCGCATCAGCTCGCGCCAGTCGTCGGGATAGTCGCTTTGCTCGAAAGCCGCCAGCGTGCGCACGCCGCACTGATGTTTCTGCAAAAATTCTGTTTCGCTCATGTCGTTCAGCAGCCGTTCGGGGCGAATCCCCAGGTCGCGGTCTTCGGGGATGAAGAGGCGCAACTGCGCGGAGAGATCGAGATACGTCTTGTTATAGGGTGTCGCCGTCAGCAAAATGCATTTGCTCTCGTTGTGCGTGATGTAGTCCTGGATCGCGCGATAACGTTTGCCCTCGCGGTTGCGCAGGTTGTGGCTTTCGTCGATCAGCACCAGGCGAAAGCGGCGCAATTCCTTCATCTGCTGCTCGTCCACCTGACTGATCGGCAACACCTGCGCCGTCAGATGGTAGCGCCATTTATAGTCTTCCCACATCTGCGTCAGGTTCTTGGGGCAAATGATCAAGGTATCCCAACTGAAATCATCCTGAAAGATGCGTGCCAGCGCCGTCGCCATCAACGTCTTGCCCAGCCCGACGACATCGCCGATCAGCACGCCGTCCCGCTTCTGCACGTGATGCGCCGCGATCTGCACGGCGGCTTCCTGGAACGGGAACAACTGCTTGCCGAAATCGCGCGGGATCTGGAACTCCGACAGGCCCGCCCGCGCCTCCTGCGACAGATGATATGCCATCTTCAGATAGATATAGTATGGCGGCAGGATCGTTTCGCTCGCCCAACTCGCGTCGATGATATCCGCCAATTCGGTTGAAATGTCCATGCTGCGCAGGTCATCCCAGCGATCCGTGAACCATTGCTGCAATTTCGCGGCGGCATCCTGTTCCAGCACATCCACGTTCAGTTCGCCCTGGTGCTGCAAGCCGGCGAAGGTCAGATTGCTGCTGCCCAGATAGCCGATAACGGGCGTTTTGCGGTCGTGGCGATAGAGCAGGTACAGCTTGGCATGCAGGGGATAATCCGCATGGAGGCGCACCACCACCTGCCCGGCGCGCAGTTGCCGGCTGAGGTGGCGCAATGCCGCTTCCGCCGCGTTCGTCGGCGCGCCGATGGTCAGTTGCTCACGGAACTCCGCCGCCATGCGTTTGCGGAGCGCAGTGGCGCGCTTATTATCCATCATACCGTCCGGCCCGGTCAGGCTGAGTGCGGCACGCAACTCGTCCTGTGGCAGCGCCTGCATGCCGATGAGGATGCGGCAACAGGCATCCCCGCCCCCCGGCCACTGATCGACGATCTCGGCGAGGTGATCCCACCCGCGCAGATTGAAATACCCCACGCAGAAGTCCGCCCGATACGCTTCCTTCAGCGAACTCTGCAATTCCGGCAGGAGCCGCGCGTCGATATTATCGAAGATCGTCGGCATCGGCAGCACTCACTTTCCATAAAACGGGCGTTGTCCAACGGCTGAACCGCGCTCATTGTATCATCCCTCGCATGGGCGTGGTCTATGTCACCTGCCCTTGCGCGAGATATGGTACACTGAGAGGCATGATCGGCGTTTGCCATCATCGTTTCATGCCCATCGGCAGCATCTTTGGGAAGTGGCACTATGTTGACACGGTTGCGCGTTACCGGCTTTAAAAATTTGGTGGATGTGGACGTCCGCTTCGGCCCCTTCACCTGCATCGCGGGCGCGAACGCGGCGGGTAAATCCAATCTTTTCGACGCCATCCGCTTCCTATCGTTGCTGGCGGATCATCCGCTTTTAGATGCGGCAGAAATTATTCGTGGCTCAGCAAATATGCCATTTGACTTGCGTGAATTGTTTTTTTTGGATGGCAAAGAGACACTGCATGAGATGCATTTTGAAGCCGATATCATCATTCCATCCGAGGGTGAAGATGATTCTGGCAGGGTGCGGAAAGCTCGCACAACGTTTGTGCGCTATTCTTTTTCGCTTGCATGGGATGCTCAACAGCCTTTGCACCCTCTCGTAATTAAAGGCGAGCGATTAGTTTCTTTAGATCCAAAAGAAGCATTTAAATCAATTCTATTTCCATACTCTCAGCAATGGTATGAGTCAATCCAATCGCAATCGCAGGTATACGACGTTTACAATGATGGATCTCCTATCATTCCTAATACATTTATTACGACTGCTGATGGCATCATTACTATAGAGATGGAAACGATAGATGCCCCTCCCATAGAAAACGATGCAGCACGGCTACTAAAAACAATTCTATCGAGCGCACATTCTGTTCTGCATCCAACTGCTTTTTTAGTGCAACAAGAGATGCGCTCATGGCAATATATCCTCTTGGAGCCATCGGTACTGCGCATGCCTGATTCATTTAAAGAAGCTCAGCAGAATCATATCGGCGACGATGGCCGCCACCTTCCTGCGACGCTTTATGATATCGCTATCCATTATGGCGCAGAAGGATGGGAAGATACGCCGGATCAGGCGGCGCTCTATGCACGGTTAGCGAATCGGCTGCATGAACTGATTGATGATGTGCGTAAGGTCGAAGTCAAGGTGAATGATGAGGCGCAGCAACTGAGCCTGGTGATCACGAATCGTCAGGGTGTGAAGCAATCGCCGCGCGCAATCTCGGATGGTACGCTGCGCTTCCTGGCGTATGCCATCATGCTGGAAGATTATCACCCTGGCGTGCTGTGCATCGAGGAGCCGGAAAACGGACTGCATCCGCAACGCATTCCGGCGCTCTTGCGCTTGTTGCAGGATATCGCGATGGACGCGCAATTGCCGCTGGGCAACGACAACCCCTTGCGCCAGGTCATCATCTCCACGCATTCGCCGCTGGTGGTCAGCTACGTGCCGGATGATGCGCTCGTGTACGTGCGCAGTGTGTCACGTGGGCGCGGATTTCCGCGCGGCTCCATCGCACTCTTTCAATGGCCGTCAGAAACGTGGCGAGCGCGCAAAGACGCTGATAAGGATCACATCGTCGCCCGTGGAGATATTCTGAAATACCTGAATCCAGTGATATTGCCAGAAGCGCCACAGCCAGAAGCAACGCCAGAGCGCCGTGTCATTGATCGACCGGATATGTGGGAGTTGCTTATGCCGTATCAACCCGATGAAAAGGATGCTTAATCGTGCCAGCACTGTTACGATCCGTCTTGCTCGCCGAAGGCAATACGGATGTGGCACTTTGCCGCATCCTTACATGGTTGTTAATGCAATATGTGCAGTATTGGGATGCTGATAACACTATCTTGGTTAGTGCAGACGATCTTGCTGGCATTCCTAAAGGGAATCTTGCAGCGCGCATGCGCCGCGCGTATGATGCGTATTCTTACGAGATCTTGTTTGTTCACCGCGATGCAGATGCTGACGACCCAAAACCACGACATGACGAGATCGAGCGTGCTTATCAAAAGGTGCAAGCGTCTATTCCAACATGTATCGCTGTCGTTCCAGTGCAAGAAACCGAATCCTGGCTTTTATTCAACGAAGCGGCAATTCGGCAAGCTGCTGGTCATCCAAAGGGCAGAGTTCCACTGAATCTACCACGCATGAAAGCTATCGAAAAGATGCGAGATCCAAAAGAGCATCTCTATAATCTTCTCGAAAAAGCCAGCATCCATCATGGCAAACCGCAGCATGCATTTCGTTCCGATCAAGCGGCACAGGATGTTGCTGACAACATCACTGACTTTGCCCCTCTTCGTGCTTTGAAAGCGTTTCAAACACTAGAGCAAGCAGTTAAAGCAGCCATTCAAGCGCAACACTGGTGATGCATTCCCCCAATTTGCACAGGAAGAAAGTCCTATAGGACTCCCCAGGTTTCGCATTGCTCGGTTTTTGTGCTTCTGTTAGAATGAGCAAAGAAACGCGGGCGTGGCGCGGGGGCATGGGCCAGATGGGACGGTCCAGCACGCGCCGACCGCTGAGGATGAACAAACGATGTCCAAGGTCTATGCCATAACGAACCAGAAGGGCGGCGTCGGCAAAACGACCACTTCGATCAACCTGTCGGCCTATCTCGCCGCCGCGGGCCGGCGCGTGCTGCTCATCGACCTCGACCCCCAGGCGAACTCCTCGACGGGGTTGGGCGTGGCGCAGCCGGTGCGCTTGTCGATCTATGATGTGCTGGTCAAGCAGGGGGTGACGCTGAACGACGTGGCCGTCACCAACACGCGCCCGAACCTGACCATCGTGCCGAGCGCGGTGGATCTCGCCGGCGCGGAGATCGAGCTGGTGGAGATGCCGGAGCGCGAATATCGCCTGCGCCGCGCCATCGATCCCATTCGCCGCAATTATGACTACATCCTCATCGACTGCCCGCCCTCGCTGGGGCTGCTGACGCTGAACGCGCTCACCGCCTCGGACGGCGTGCTGATCCCGATGCAGTGCGAATATCTGCCGCTGGAAGGGCTGAGCCAGTTGCTCAACAGCGTCAAACTGGTGCGCGGGCGCTTCAATCCCACCTTGGAGATCGGCGGCGTGATCCTGACGATGTTCGATCCGCGCACGCGGCTGGCGACCGAGGTGGTGCGCGAGATTCGCACCCACTTCCCGAAGGAAGTCTTCCAGACGGTGGTGGGGCGCAACGTGCGGCTGTCGGAAGCGCCGAGCCACGGCAAGACCATCCTGGAATATGACCCGAACTCGCCGGGCGCATTGGCGTACCGAGCATTGGCAGAAGAGGTGATCAGCCGTGGCTGATAATTCCCGTCTTGGCAAAGGGCTGGGCGCATTCTTTGGCGACGCGGCTGCCGCGCCCGCGAAGCCACCCCAGGCGAATGGAGCCTCACTGGCCGATGCCGTCGCGCCCAGCCACACCCTCACCGTGCCGGTCGATGTCATCGATCCTAACCCGCGCCAGCCGCGCCAGATGGTGGACGAAGCCTCGTTGGCCTCGCTGGCGGAATCGATCCGCGAGCATGGCATCATCCAGCCGCTGATCGTCGTGCTGCGCCCTGGCAATGCCGAGACCGGCCCGCGCTACCAGATCATCGCCGGCGAACGGCGCTGGGAAGCGGCGAAGATGGCCGGCCTGCGCTCCATCCCCGTCGTCGTCAAGACCGCCACGCCCCAGCAGATGATCGAGATGGCGCTGATCGAGAACATCCAGCGCGAAGATCTCAATCCCATCGAACTCGCCCGCGCCTTCCAGATGCTCATCGAGGAATATAACCTGACGCAGGAAGAGATCGCGCGGCGCGTGGGCAAGGATCGCACGACGATCTCGAACACCGTCGCCCTGCTGCGCCTGCCGCAAGAGGTGCAGGATAAGCTGCTGCAAGGGCTGCCGACTTTCACGGCGGGCCACGCCAAGGCGCTCATCGGCATCCCCAACCCCGACGATCAGATCCACCTGATGAACCTGATCATCAGCCAGGAACTGAGCGTGCGCCAGGCCGAAGAACACGCCCGCACGCTGAAAGACGCCGCGCTGCGCCTGGTGAGCGACCGGCGTGGCAGCAAGCACGACGAGTCACCCGACACGCGCGCCCTGGAAGAAGAGTTCCTGCGCGCCATCGCGCTGCGCGTCGCGCTCAAGCGCAACAATAAGGGGGCCGGTACGCTGACGATCACCTTCAGCAACGAAGACGAGTTGAACATGCTCTATGAGATGCTCGTCGTCCGCGCCCAGCAAAACGAAGAGTTTTAGCCGGCTGCTATGATCCGTGCCGCGAAAAACCCCCTCGGCGAAACGCTGGTCTGGCAGCTCATCCGCCACGCCGTCACCACGCACTTCAGCGCGGTGCATGCGCGCTGGCGGGACGAGGGGGAACGGAACGCCGCCCCAGCCTTGCCCACGATCTATTGCCCGAACCATAGCAATTGGTGGGATGGCTACCTCTGCATGGTGCTGGCGCGCACGGTCTTCCACCACGAGCCATACCTGATGATGGAGGAGCGCAACCTGGCGCGCTACCGCTTCTTCACCTGGGCGGGCGTCTTCGGGGTGGATCGGGACGATGCCCGCGCGGCGGTCGCGTCGCTGGACTACGCCGCCGATCTGCTGCGCGGCCACCCTGCGCGCGGGCTGTATCTGTTCCCCCAGGGGACGATGGTCCCGAACGAGCGCCGCCCGCTGCGGCTCTACTCCGGCGCGGCGCGGCTGGCGCAGCGCGTAGGGCGTGTGCGCATCGTGCCGGTCGCCTTCCGCTATACGTTCCTGCAAGAGCAGCGCCCCGAAGCCTTCATCAGCATTGGCCCGGCCCACGAGGTGACGGCGGACGCCCATCCCCGCGCTACCACCGCCTGGCTAGGCGACGCCATCACCGCCGAACTGGACGCGCTGACGGCGGACGTGACCGCGGAACACCTGACCGACTTCACGACGATCATGCGCGGGCAAAGCGGCATCGACCGCGCATTCGACCGGCTGGCCTCGCGCGACCGGCGTGCCTCGCGCCGCCTGGCACAGGCAGACGGCGTACCCGAAGCATAATATGGTGCCGCTTTCTAGCGCGCTTTGCAGAAAGCATAATATAGACGGGCAGCCAAACACCACCGTGTGGGAATGTTCTTGGGTATTTCCCGGTAAGATAGGCCGCGTGCATTCCGTGCTAACTCCCGCGCCATGTCGTGTTTCTTCCTCGTTCGGTTGTAAAGGAGCCAGGTACAATGTCGGAAAATACGACCGACCTTACTTCATCCGAGGTGCCTTTGGCGCACGTGGCGCGTGCTGTGCTGCCACCGAATCTCGCCGACTATTGTGATTTGTTGGCAGGGGGACCAGCCGCCGCTGGGGAGACGTTCCGCCCGGTGCAGCAGGCGCTACGCGATCTCGTTGCGGGGCGTGCCACGGGGGATGATCCCGGCGATGTCGCGCTGGTGCTGGCGCTGACGCTGGCCGCGCGCTACCCCGCCGCGCTGGCTGATCCGGCGCTGGCCGATGTGGCCGGCGATCTCGCCGCCGCCTGGTGGGCCGCCTTGCTGGCGTTGGCGACCGCGCCCTTTGAATACTGGCGCGAAGAGGTGATCGCGGCGCGCATGCATCACCTGCTGACGCTGGGAGCAGTGTTCGATGCCTTGCCAGCGGACGTGCTGCAACCGGTGCTTGCGACGCTATGGGCGGCACTGGCGGCGGGTGAGGCCAGCACACAAATCGTGGCCGTGCGCGCTCTGCAAGCTTTGCCGGCCCACCTGGATGCCGACCGGGTGAGGGCGCTGGTGGCGCAGCAGGACACGGAAGCTTGCAAGCATGGGCTGGCACTGGCGGGCGTGCTGGGCGACCGTGTGCCGGTGGACGCGATGCTGCCAGCCATGCGGGACGATCCGAATGCGCTGCTCGTCTGGGCCGACCGCATCCCCATCACGGATCTGTTGCTGGCGCTCTTTCACGGCGACTACGCGCTGCATCTGCTGCTGCCAACGCTGGTGGCACGCCGCACGGAGATTCCTGGCAATTGGCTGAAGTGGTTACGCGAGAAGCAGGCGTCGCCGGATCGTCTCTACGCGATGCGCATCCTTTTCGCGCTGGGTGAGCCGGTCGATGCGGCATTGGTGCGGGCCGCGCTCGCGCCCAAGCACACGGAGCAGGATCGCGCCGAGGGGATGCGCTTGCTGGGGCTGATCGGCGATCCAGTGTCGGTTGCGTTCCTGGAGCGTTTGCTGGCGGACGAGCAGGATTGGTCGAGCGCGGTAGCCGCTGAGGCGCTGGGGCTGCTGGGCGACCGTGCGCCGTTGGCACCGCTCATCGCTGCTTTGGATGCTCCCACCGTCACCCATCCTCCCCAGCGGAGCCAGCAGGTTCGCGCGGCGGCGGCGCGGGCGTTGCTGGCACTGGGACCGCGCGTGCCACTAGCCGTCTGGCTGGCGCACCTCGACGAGCGCACCACGGATGTGCATCTGATCACAGCCCAGGCGCTTGCGGCGTATGATGCGGCGCCCATCGCGGCGCTCGTGCCGTTACTGTGGCGCTGGCAGCGCCACCCCATGCGCGGGATGCGCGGGGGCAATTCGCAGGATGCCGACCGGGATTTCGCGGCGGCGCTCCGCGCGCTGGCACCGCGCATCACCGCCGTGCTGCTGCTGGACGCCGCCACCGACGAGCCGGAGATGCGCGCCTGCGCCGCCAGCGTCCTAGGGGCAATGGCAGATGCTGCTTCCCGTGCGACGTTGGTGGCGGCCACTAAGGACGCGGATGCCGGTGTGCGGCTGGCGGCCCTGGAAGCGTTGGGCGATCATCTCGCCCTCGCTGATCTGCGTCGCCTGGCGGACGACGAGGATACCCGCGTGCGTGCCGCCGCTGTCACTCATATGGCCACGCGGCACGATCACGCCGCCGCGCTGCCTGTCGCCGACCTTGTCGCCCAGGTGCTGGCACCGCAGCGGGACGTGTGGCTCGCCGCGCTCCGCGCGCTCGGCTCCGCCGCGCCTGTCGATCTGCTGCTGGGCCGCTTGACCGACACGCGCGGCCAGATCGACCTGGATGTGCTGGATCTGCTGGTGGCCGTGGATGCCGCCGCCGCGCGCGATGCTGTGCTGGCGTTGCGCCAGCGCACCGGCGATTCCTACTTGACGGCGCTGGGCCACCTGGGCGATCTCGCCCCACGCGCCATCCTGATTGCGGCGCTTGACGATATACGTAACTACGAGTACAACACCGCCCCGGAGGCGGCGTGCGCATTGCTGCGGCTCGGTGAATTGAGCGACGCTGCCGATCCCGTGCTGTTGACGGATGTCGGCTGTGTCCTGGCGGCGGCCATCGAAGAGGCCAATCAAGAGGTCAATGGTGACAGCGACTATGATGGTTATGTCGAACTCATGCGCGCCGTTGTGCAGTTGCCGCCGCTGGCGGGGATGGCGCTGCTGACCGCATTCGCGCGGGGCAATCGTCTCGATGACCCAGCGCAGCGGCGTTTGCCAACGGAGCAGGAGATCCCGCGCATCATCACGAAAACGCTGAGCAGCAGCCAGGAGTGGGTGCGCGCATGCGCGGCGCTCGTTTTGCGGAACTGGCGCGGGCGGGTGGCTCTCGACCCCATCGTTGCCGCCCTGGCCGACCTGGATGACGAGGTGCGCGCGACCGCCGCCTGGCTGCTAGGCTATTGCGGCGATGTCAGTGTCAGCGCCCCGCTACGGGAACTGGTGGCCGATCCGGTGGTGGGCTATACCGCTGCCTGCGCGCTCTTGCGTTTGGGCGCGACGGACGTGACGGTGCCAAAAAAGACCGCGATGGACCCCTTAGATGGGTTTACTCATTTGCTGGAAGTGTTTGAAGACGACGCGGGACTGGCTCCCATTGCCCCCGTCGCGCCGGAAACGCTGATCGTTGAGCTGGGCGTGACGGACCCGTTCGCGCGGGCGGCGGCGCTGCGCGCGCTGGGGCAGCAACCGGCGAACTTGCCGGTGACACGGTTGACCTGGGCGCTGGGCGACAGTTGGGCTGATGTGCGCCAGGCGGCGCTGGCCGTGCTGCGCGACCGTGCGCCCGCCGCGCTGGCGGCGCTGGCCCCCGACGCGCGGGCAACCCTCGGCGGCACGCCCACTGGTGTTTTCACCAGCCTCGGAAGCTGCCACCTCGCGGACCTCCTCGCGCTGGCCCAACTCAACGCGCCGGATTGCCTGGCGCTGCTGGAAGAACTGCTGGCATGGCCGTACTTCGAGGTGCGCCTGCAAGCCGCACGCGCCGCCACCACCCTGCCCGGTCCACTGCCGGCGACGCTCCTCCGTCGCCTGGCAGCCCTGTGCCATGATACCGAATCCGTTGCAGTGCGCGCGGCGGCGGATGACGCGCTGGCGGCGCGGCTGTGTGAAACGCACCGGGAGGCCCAGCGATCATAACGCCGCTCTATTCCTTGCAATATGGCGCATTATGTCATATACTGCTGGTGTAACAGAGCACAGACGGAGCAAGTACGCGCGGCTCGGCAAACCAGAGAGCCTGGGGTGGTGCGACCAGGCATGCGAGCGCACGGAAGATCACTCCTGAGCTGTCGCCAGCACGGCGACCGGCATCCCGTCCGTTACCATGCGGGAAGGCGACAGACGAAAATCGTTCGCCGCACACGAGTGAGCGCCGGCAATGAAGCTGGGGCTAAACGGGGTGGTACCGCGGGAAGTCTCCCGTCCCCAGGTTGGGGATGTGGAGTCTTTTTTTTTAGTCACTCCCGTTGGTGATGCGGCGCGTGCGCTGTTCCTGGAGGAGAAGTTGGCTATGGCGAATCATGCTGGACTCTATCTTGATGATCCGTATGCGCGCTCGTTTGAGGCGCGCGTGCTCGATGTCGATGGCCACCGGGTGGCATTGGACCGCACGGTGTTTTGTCCCGGCGAACTAGGGCAGATGCCCGATCGCGGCTGGCTCCGCTGGGGCGGCGACCGCGCGAATGTCTCGGCAGTGCGACCCGACGACGGCCTTTTCTGGCACCACCTGGATGGCGACCTACCCCCCCTCGGCGCGGCCATCACCGGCGAACTCGACTGGACCTATCGGCACCGCATGATGCGCACCCATACCGCATATCACCTCGTCAGCGCCCTCGCCTTCTACCTCTGTGGCGCACACACCATCCACTCCCATGTGCTTTCCGGCGGCTTTCGCTTCACCATCAAGTCCGACTGCGCCTCGCGCGCCCTCGTGCGCGACCTGGAGCGCCGCGCGAATGAGATTATCGCCGCCGATGTGCCGGTGTACACCTACCTGCTGAGCCGCGAAGAGGCGGCTACGACCCCCCTGCTTAACGCGCTCAAGATCAGCCTGTTGCCCTCCCACGTCAACGCCATTCGCGTCGTCGAGATCGAGGGCGTCACGCTGGATATCGACACCGGCACTCACGTCCGCTCCACGCGCGAGATCGGCGGCTTGCAGGTGCAACGCGCGGTGGCCCACGACGGCAATTACGTCGATTTCGAGCTGAAACTGCTGGGCAAACACGTCGGCAAGCCGGCACAATCCAACGCGATCTATACCTCGCCCTTCGATGCACCTGGGCTGCCGGTATAAGACGACCGAAGACGACCGAACACGAAAGCCACGAAATTGTCACGAAGAACACGAAAGGGACGCAGACGGAACGCGGCAAGACGTGGCATCTCGCGGGATGGTGAATTCGTGATGCAGATATCACCATCCTCACGTAGGGCGGACATTCCTGTCCGCCGACTGAAACATTCTGTTAAACATATCAGACAAGAGAGGTGGGTTCCTGATGTACCATTCACGGCGATCCTCTACATCATCAAACGCTTCTCCTGCGCATACCATATGCCCCCTGCATACCGCTGGCCCCCTGATTAGCGCGCGGCCATGAGGGCCGCTCTCGCATCTGCTAACCCGTGCAGGCGGGTTTCGTGGCGCAGCCCCTAGGCGCGGTTTTAACCGCCCGCTGGTCTTATGGTCTTGTAACCGCCCGCGTCCACTGCGCGGTTGCAACCGCCCGCGCCGCTCGCGTGCCGCCTGATTATTGCAAATACCACCATCCCCACAAGGAGTCTCTGTGTGACCGCGTCATCAACCAAACCGAAAAAGCCGGCGAAAGGCAAGTCTACCACGCCGTTCGCCGCCGTGCCGCCGCTGCACCGGCTGGACCTGCCCGCGTTGGAGCGCGAGTGGCTGGCCCGCTGGCAGCAGGACGGCACGATGGAACGCTACCTGCACCGCAACGACCACGCAGAAGAGCGGTTCCGCTTCATCGACGGCCCCATCACGGCCAATAACCAGATGGGCGTGCATCACGCCTGGAATCGCGCGCTGAAAGATTACTATCAGCGGTACCACACCATGCGCGGCCAGCGCCAGCGTTACCAGAACGGCTTCGACTGCCAGGGGCTGTGGGTCGAAGTCGAGGTCGAGAAAGAATTCAAGTTCAAGAACAAGCACGACATCGAGGAATATGGCATCGCGCCCTTCGTGGAACGCTGCAAAGAGCGCGTGTTGCGCTTCGCCGGTCTTATCACGGAGCAATCCAAGCGCCTCGGCTATTGGATGAACTGGGACAACTCGTATTACACGATGTCGGACGAGAACAACTACACCATCTGGCACTTCCTGAAAACATGCCACGAGCGGGGGTTGATTTACAAAGGCCGCGACGCCATGCCGTGGTGTCCGCGCTGCGCCACCGGCATCAGCGACATGGAGATCAACGAGGGGCGCAAAGAGGTGCAGCACACCTCCGTCTATGTGCGCTTCCCGCTGCAAGATCGCGCGGGCGAATACTTGCTGGTGTGGACGACGACCCCCTGGACGCTGCCCGCCAATGTCGCCGCCGCCGTGAATCCCGACCTCACCTATGCCAAAGTGGCGCAGGACGGCGAGTTCTATTATCTCAGCAAGGATCTGGTGCCGAAGCTGGCGAAACTGCGCGGCAAGCAGCATGGCGACTTCCAAGTCGTCGGCGAACTGCCCGGCGCGGATCTCGTCGGCTGGCAATACACCGGCCCCTTCGATGAACTGCCCGCCTGGCAAGATCCCAGCCGCGATGTGGACCTGAAGGGGACGCGCCCTGTGCCGCTGCGCGATCCGCTGGTGCATCGCGTGGTGCCGTGGAAGGACGTGGCGGCGACCGAAGGCACGGGCATCGTGCATATCGCCCCCGGCTGTGGCCGCGAAGACTTCTTCCTGGGCAAAGACGAGGGCTTGCGCGTCATCGCGCCCATCGACGAGAACGGTGCATACATCGCCGGCTACGATTGGCTGACGGGGCGTGCGGTCAACGAGGGCCACACCGACGATAAAGGGCATGGTGTCAACACGCTCGCGCGGGCGATCATGGACAACCTGAAGGCAAAGGAGCTGCTCTACCAGACGGAATCGATCCAGCACGTTTACCCGCACTGCTGGCGCTGCGGCACGGAACTGATCTTCCGCAACGTGGAAGAGTGGTTCATCAACATGGGACCGAAAGACGATCCCAACCACCAGGGTTTGCGCTACGAGATCATGGCCGTCGTCGAGCAGATTCGCTGGCTGCCGGGCTTCGGTCTGGAACGTGAACTGGACTGGCTGCGCAACATGGAAGACTGGATGATCTCCAAGAAGCGCTATTGGGGGCTGGCGCTGCCGATCTTCGATTGCGCGCAGTGCGGCCATTTCGAGGTCATCGGCAGCAAGCAAGAGTTGCACGACCGTGCCGTGGCCGGCTGGGAGGAGTTCGACGGCCACACGCCGCACCGCCCATATGTGGATGCCGTCCAGATCCGTTGCTCCCAGTGTGGCGCAGTGGTGAGCCGCGTCGCGGACGTGGGTAATCCCTGGCTGGATGCCGGCATCGTGCCATATTCCACGCTGAACTACCTGGACGACCGCGAGTATTGGCGCGCGTGGTTCCCGGCGGATTTCATCACGGAGAGCTTCCCTGGCCAGTTCCGCAACTGGTTCTATTCGATGCTGGTGATGTCTACCGTGCTGGAAAACCGCCCGCCCTTCCAGACGGTGCTAGGCTTTGCTTCCGTGCTGGCCTTCGACGGCTCGCTGATGAGCAAGAGCAAAGGCACGGCTCTCTGGTTCGCCGAGGCGGTGGAAAAGCTCGGCGCGGACACGATGCGCTGGCTCTATGCCGCACAGCCGCCGGAGCAGGACGTGTGGTTTCCCCAGGTGCCGACCGACGACGAGATGGCGGCAGCGCAGGCCAAGGGCGTCCCCGTGCGCCTCAACGACAGTTGGTTGCAGATCCGCAGCACGCTGGATAAGCTGTGGAACGTCTACTACTTCTTCGTGACCTATGCCAACATCGACGGCTTCGATCCAGCGCAGCACACCGTCCCGCCGGCCCAGCGCGCCGATGCCGATCGCTGGTTGCTTTCCGAATTGCAGGAGACGATTCGCCTGGTGACGGAGGGACTGGATGACTTCGATAGCGTGAAGGCGGCGAACGCCATCAGCGAATGCGTCGATCAGGTGTCGAACTGGTATATCCGCCGCGTGCGCCGCCGCTTCTGGAAGAGCGCGATGGACGACGACAAGGCGGCAGCGTATCTGACGCTCTATGAGGCGCTGGTGACGCTCGCCAAGCTGCTCGCGCCCTTCACGCCATTCCTGGCGGAAGCGATCTACACCAACCTGGCGCGGCCCCACCCCCCAACCCCCTCCCCATCGGCGATGGAGAGGGGGAGCGAGATGGGTTCCCCTCTCCATCGCAATGGGGAGGGGCTAGGGGTGGGGCCGTTGTCGCCTTCCGTGCATCTGACCGATTGGCCAGCGGTCGATCCGGCGCTGGTGAATCCCGAACTGCGGGCGGAGACGCGCATTGTGCAGCGCGTGGTGAACCTGGGCCGCGCGGCGCGCGAGAAGGCGCAGTTGCGCGTGCGCCAGCCGCTCGCGGCCCTGCATGTGCGCGTGCCAGCAGTGGCGGATCAGGATCGCCTGGTGCGCCTGACTGCGCAGGCCCTGGACGAGCTGAATATCAAGGCGCTGAAGTTGTTGCCGCCCCACAGTGAGATGCTGACGGCCAGCGTCAAGCCCAAGATGGCCGCGCTCGGCCAAAAATATCGCACGCAGATGCCGAAGATCCTCGCGGCACTGAAAACGGTCGAGAGCGATCAGGCGTTGGCCTTTGCCGCATCCGGCCAGTTGCCGCTTCAGTTGGCGGACGGCGCGACGGTGATGCTGACGCCCGCCGAGGTGGAGGTGCAGGCGGGCGCGCAGGAGGGCTATGTCGCGGCGGAAGATCGCGGCCTGGTGGTCGTGCTGGATGCCCACGTGACGCCGGAGCTGGCTGCCGAGGGGCTGGTACGCGACCTGACGCACCTGCTCAACGCGCTGCGCAAGCGCGCCGACTTCGCCATCGAGGAGCATATCACGGCGACGGTGGTGACGGATGCCGCGCTGGCCGAGATCATCACGCGCTTCGCCGCCGAAGTGCGCGAGGAGACGCTGGCGACAACCCTCACCGTGCTGCCAAGCGACGACGGCACGCCGCCGGAGTTGCCAGCAGGTGCGATCACGGAGGAGATCGCGCCGGGCAAGCTGGGCGGCCACCCCGCCACGCTCGCCATCGCCCGCGCCCCCAAGCGCGCGACACCACGCGCGCGGACGGCGAAAGGCGACGCGCCAGCGACCAAGTAGCTCATTTCAGGGAATGCCTTCACTTGCAGTGGGCAGCGTTACCTATTCACCATCGCTGCCCACGGGGGCGGTCATGCCTATCCGCACTGTTTGGTGAATCAGATTAGCCGGCCATAGCTTGCTTGGCTGGCTAATCAATGGTACGTGGTGGCAATGGCGCACCAGGCGTCGCGCTTGCCGTGCGCCCGCCGCACGTGCTAGAATGCCTCCAACTTGTGAAAATCATCCAGCAGGAGGAGCATGCTCATGGGATCGCTTGACGGCAAGACGGCGCTGGTATTCGGTGTCGCGGATCATCATAGCGCGGCGTGGGCCATCACGGAGGCGCTACACCACGCCGGCGCGCGGCTGGCCTTCGCCTATATGGAACGCTTCGAGAAAAACGTACGCAAATTGACGGCGGATTTTCCCGACGCGCTCTATTTCGTCTGCGACGCACAATCCGACACGCAACTCGACGCCACCTTCGCCGGCGTGCAGGCCGCCTGGGGCGGGCTGGATGTGCTGGTGCATTCCATCGCTTTCGCTAAGCAGGGCGTGCGCTTCGCCGACACGGACCGCGAGGACTTCAAGACGGCGCTGGATATCAGCGCCTATTCGCTGGTGGCGATGGCGCGGCGTGCTGAACCGCTGATGCAGGCGCGGGGCGGCGGGTCAATTATGACGATGACCTATCAGGCCAGCCAGCGAGTCGTGCCGAATTACAACCTGATGGCGATTGCCAAAGCGGCGCTGGAAGCCAGCGTGCGCTACCTGGCATATGACCTTGGCCCCAGTGGCATCCGCGTCAACGCCATCTCCGCCGGCCCCTTCCGCTCGCTCTCTGCGATGGGCGTGCAGGGCGTGCGCGCCATCTTCGATCAAGTGGAAGAGCATGCGCCGCTGCGCCACAACATCACCACCGAAGATGTCGGCAACCTGGGCCTCTTCCTGGCGAGTGACGCCGCGCAAAATATTACCGGTCAGACGATCTATGTCGATGCCGGCCATAGCATCGTCGCGGGCTAGCTACCCCCATGCAGGCACAGGACGAGCTTCGCCGCTTGGCCCTGTGCCACTCCCTGGTGCTGCTTCGCATCCCACAGCCACCTGGTGCCATACACCGTTGCAGCGTGCTGCTCGCCACAGCGGAGACACTGCCCTTATTCCCCGGAGGACCGCCATTCCCCAGAACACCGGAAGACAGACATTCCTGTCGGTCACGCTGGCGGACAGGAATGTCCGCCCCACGATGGGGAGGACAGCCATTCTCCATAACCTCGGAGGACAGCCATTCTCCGTAATACCGGAGGACCGCCATTCTCCATAACCCCGGAGGACCGCCATTCTCCATAATACCGGAGGACCGCCATTCTCCATAATACCGGAGGACAGACATTCCTGTCTGTCCGGCCCCACTGACCACCGTCTTTCCCCGCAATCAGTATTAAACAGCGGTACCAGGAGGCGCAGTATGGCATATCAAATCACCCTGACCGACGCAGAGTTGGCGGCACTGCGCGGCAGCGGCCCAGCAGGGAAACATTCCCATCGACGATCTCGTGCATGCGGCGATTATCAACGCTTATCCCTTGCCACAACAGATCGGGCATTACAGAATAGCCCGTAAAGCCGCCGTCCCTTGAGGGCGTGCGGATGCAAGGGCGTGCGTCGGCTTTAGCCAGAGGCCGTATCCCTGACAAGTGCGTAAATTGACATCCTCCCCCGCTTAGAAAGCGGGGGATTCCGGGGATTGCTCCCTGGATCTTCCTGCTTCACTGGGAGTTGCCTGAGCGGGCTTGGCCCGTCCAGGTCTTACACTCTCTCCACAGGCAAGCACGGCTAGCCCAGCCGCTAAAATATTCAGTGCCGCGTTGACATCGCGGTCATGCACGCTGTGGCACGTGGGACACGCCCACTCCCGCACATCAAGAGCAAGGGAGTCCAAGATATGCCCGCACACATGGCACCCCTTGGAACTAGGGTAGAACCGATCAATCGCAACGACGGTCCGCCCATACCAGGCGGCCTTGTATGCCAGTTGCCGGATCAGTTCCCCCCAGCCCACATCGGCAATCGCCTTGGCGAGACTGTGGTTACGGAGCATATTCTTCACGGCCAACGACTCGACACAGATCACTTGGTTCTCGTTGATCAGTCGCGTCGTCAGTTTATGCAGGAAGTCGTTCCGCCGATCCGCAATGGTCGCATGGATACGTGCGACCTTGCGCTTCTGCTTGGTCCGGTT